>NZ_NFIC01000014.1:0-52088 GCF_002161565.1 Bacteroides sp. An51A | reverse complement strand
AAATATCTCCGAAGCGGTGTAATGAACAAAGGTCTGTTCGAAGCGAGCGAGGAAGGAACTCCCCAAGGAGGACCACTAAGTCCTTTGTTGAGTAATATTATGCTTAATGAGTTGGACAAGGAACTCGAACGCAGAGGGCTTCCTTTTGTTCGCTATGCCGATGACTCGATGATATTCTGCAAGTCCAAGAGGGCGGCAAGAAGAGTCAAAGAGTCCATAACCCGATTTATAGAGGGAACTCTATATCTCAAAGTCAACAAGGAAAAGACTGTAGTGTCGTATGTCCAAGGAGTTAAGTATCTCGGCTACTCCTTTTATGTAATGAAAGGCAAATGCCGCCTCACAGTACATCCGAAGTCCAAATCCAAGATGAAATCAAGACTCAAAGAACTGACGAATCGTAGCAACGGATGGGGATAAGTCAAGAGGAAACAGAAACTGAAGGAGTACATCCGTGGATGGATTGGATACTATCACCTAGCCGATATGAAACGTTTTCTTCTTGATACTGATGAGTGGTTAAGACGGAGAATACGCATGTGTATATGGAAAGCTTGGAAGACCCCCAAGACCAAGGTGGCAAACCTCATTAAATGTGGTATTGGAAAATACAA
The DNA here is from genome assembly GCF_002161565.1 of Bacteroides sp. An51A. Taxonomy (NCBI): domain Bacteria; kingdom Pseudomonadati; phylum Bacteroidota; class Bacteroidia; order Bacteroidales; family Bacteroidaceae; genus Bacteroides; species Bacteroides sp. An51A. Next base: position 51,474 of record NZ_NFIC01000014.1, on the reverse strand, counting down.
GGCATGTGAATGGGGTAACACCCGCAAAGGTTATTGGCGTATTGCTGACAGTCCTATATTGAAGGTGGCGATAAATAAGGAGAGCCTACGAAAGGCAGGATATCCTACCTTAATGGGCTCGTATCTCGAATGGTACCCAAAATAGGAACCGCCGTATGCCGAACGGCACGTACGGTGGTGTGAGAGGTCGGTAAACATGAAAATAGGAGATAAACACCTATGATTAATGTTTACCTCCTACTCGATTGGACATAGAGGCACAGAGACGCTGAGAAATAAATAGAGACGAAGTTCTGGATGTATTAATATGTAGTAGAGGCGTCACAATGTGACGTTTTTACTGGAATAGATTAAATCGTACCTCGTAAATCGAATAATAGTAAATAAATAATGGATTTATTTGGCAGACTCAGATAAAAGCATTATATTTGTCATACAAAAATGGAGCCGTACTTGCAGAATCGGGAAACTCATCAAATAATATGAAATACCGAGACTACGCTTCATCCTCCAATGGCGGGCCACGCCTTCGGGTAGCATTTATGCCGGTGGATTACAAAGGAGGTGGGCACTCAAATCCTGTCTATCGGAGTTTCGTCACGCCTCGGGTACGGCTCTTCTTTTTTAGGAAAACGAAGAATCTTGTTAGTCACTGTAAACAAACAGGCAAGGTTCTTCGTTTTTTTGTTTATATCATGCCGCTCGCTGTATGGATTGTGTGGCATTTCGCAAGAAGTATAATTGTCAATTATTAATTGTTATGTTGCTTTATTTTTCAGGAACGGGCAATTCCCGTTGGGTTGCAAACTTATTAGGAAAGTTATTGGATGAACGTGTTTATGCTCTGTTGGATATATGGGGTGACGAACTGTTATTGGATTTAGAGGAAGAGGAGGCATTAGGATTTGTTTTTCCTGTGTATGCATGGGGACCTCCCGCACTGGTAAGTGGTTTCCTTTCGAAGGTGCGCGCCAATAAAATTCCTTCTTATGTGTATTTTGTCTGTACTTGTGGCGATGATACGGGTAAGACTGCCGATATTTTCGCACGTGCCGTGCAGGAGAAAGGTTGGACCAGCCCTGCTGGTTTTTCGGTGATTATGCCTGAAACGTATGTCTGTTTGCCGGGATTTGACGTAGACCCTAAAGATAAAGAACAGAAGAAACTTCGTGAGGCAGTGGGCAGGATAGAAGATATAGCCCGCTATGTTGCCGCGCGTGCGGATAAGGTAGATTGTAAGGAAGGCAGGTTTCCATGGATCAAGTCTTATTTGATTCGTCCTTTGTTCAATCGGTTCATGACTTCTGCCAAAAGTTTTCATGTGACAGATGCTTGCATATCATGTGGAAAATGTGTTACAGCCTGCCCCTTACACAATGTTCGGTTAGAAAAAAAACATCCGGTGTGGGGACAGAATTGTGCGATGTGTCTTTCCTGTTATCACCATTGTCCCAAGCATGCCATCGAGTACGGCCGTATGACAAAACATAAAGGGCAGTTTACATTGGAAAGGTAAGTGTAAATTCACTGCCTTTGTCAGGTTCCGAAGTAACGGCTATCTGGCCCCGATGTAATACGATGATTTGTTTGCACAATGCCAGCCCGATGCCAGAACCTCCCGGTTTGGTGGTAAAGAAAGGGACGAAGATGCGTTCTGTTACTTCGGGAAGCATACCTTCTCCATTGTCGGAAATGATGAACTTCCATTTTTCATCGTCTATGTGTGCATATATGTTGATGTGTGCTGACGGGTTGTCGCAGCAAGCCTCCTGCGCATTTTTGATAAGGTTGATGAATACTTGTTCCATTTGTCCGCGGTCGGCTTTCCAAGGTGTTTCGCAATCAGGGCAATGGAATGTGATGCGCGTGTCGGCAAACAGTTGTTTCAAGTCTTCAAAGAAATCATTTACCCGGATATTGTTTTTTACCGGCGGAGCGATTTTGGTCAGTTTCCGGTAGTTTTCTACAAATTCCAGTAAGCCTTTACTTCTTCGTTGGATAATTTGCAGTCCTTGTTGCATCAGGGTGTCTGTCGAGGTGGGTGAGTATGTCTGGCAGCGTTCGTTCAAGGTGTCAGCCAGTGAGATTATGGGAGTGATGGAGTTCATGATTTCATGGGTCAATACCCGGATAAGTTTTTGCCAGGCTTCCATTTCGGTATGTTCCAGTGCTGTATGTATATTCTTCAGGCTTACCAGCCAGTAGGCTTTTCCTTTCAGTTGGATGTGAGTGGCAGATACCGAAAGCTCTGTCGGTACAACAGAATGGGGCAGTTGGACCACGGCTTGTCTGCTACGGATAGCCGAAAGTATTTCTTGGGGTAGTTTGTTACGGTTGCCCAACAGTTGCTGTGCCGGTTTATTCATCCATTCAATTCTTCCGTCCGAATGGCAGACGATGACCGCTGTATCTACCTGGTTCAACAGATTTTCGTAGTACAGATGTTTGGTCTCTTCTTCGTTCAGGTGTGTGCGGATATTCTTAAGGGCGGTCGACATATCGGTTGCCAGTTGTTGCATCGTAGGATTGTTGAACGGTGCACACATCAGTTGAGACAAGTCATTGTTTTTCATACATTCTACAATCCGTTGCATCATGCGGATTTGTCGGTTTTGTGTTCGGTAGAGACTGATGCATATACCGGTGAGCAGAACTATACAGGCTGTGGCGCAGAACCACAGGTGCTGTGTTACAGCAAATGCGCCAGCTATGGCAAATAGGGTAATGCTGCCTACGTGTACGGCTAAAGAATAAGTATAGTTTTTCATAATCCGAGTTTTTCCAGTTTCCGGTAAAGGGTGAAGCGGGTAATGCCCAACAGTTCTGCCGCACGGCTCATATTTCCGCAGCTGGTTTTCAATGCTTGTTCGATGGCTTTGCGCTCCAGCTTTTCCAGATTCAGTTCCTGTATGTTTTCGTTATCGTTTCCTGCCGTAGTATGTGGAAAGAAGAAGTCATTGGGGCGTAACAGGTTGTTCTCGCTGAGGATGACAGCCCGTTCCAGTGTATGTTGCAGTTCGCGTACATTGCCGGGCCAATTGTATTTCAATAACTTGTTCTTGGCTTCCCGGGTCAGTCCTTTGGCTTCTTTGTGGTACTTCCGGTTGTATTTGGTCAGGAAGTGTTCTGCCAGCAGCAGGATGTCTTCTCCTCTTTCCCGCAGTGGGGGAATGCGCAGCTCGATGGTATTGATGCGATACAACAGGTCTTGGCGGAAACTGCCTTCTGTTACCCTTTTGTGCAGATCGGCATTGGTGGCGCAAATCAACCGTACATCTATCTGAATGGGTTCGATGGCACCCAGCCGTGTGATGCGTTTCTTTTCGATGGCGGTCAACAGCCGTGCCTGCATGGGGAGTGACAGATTACCGATTTCGTCCAAAAAGAGTGTGCCTCCCGAAGCTATCTCCATCCGCCCGGGTTTAGATTTCCGTGCATCGGTAAATGCACCTTTTTCGTAACCGAAGAGTTCGTTTTCGAACAGTTGTTCGGGGATGCTTCCTAAGTCAATAGTGACGAATGCTGCCTCTTGCCGGGGGGAAAAGTGTTTCAGCATTCGTGCTACCAGGTCTTTGCCCGTACCGTTTTCACCCAATATCAGGATGTTGGCATCGGTATCCGAGAGCTTGAAAATGGTTTCTTTTACCTTTTGCATGGCTGGTGAATTTCCGATTAGTTCCGGCAAATCATCATTTCCTTTCAGGGCAAGCACCTGTTCTTGCAACCTGCCTACTTCTTTGCGTGACTGGCTGAGCTTGAGAGCGGAAGAAAGCGTGGCAAGCAGCTTTTCCTTTTCCCATGGCTTTGAAATGAAATCGGTGGCTCCTGCCTTGATGGCTCTTACTGCTTTGTCGGTATCGGCATAGGCTGTCATAAAGACTACCACCGCTTGCGGGTCTATGCGCAAAATCTGTTCCAGGCAGTCGAATCCTTCTTGTCCGCTGATGGCATCGCGGCGGAAGTTCATATCCAGCAAGATAACATCCGGTTGGAAAGTGGTCATGAAATGCCCGATGCGTGCTGGCTGGGTGGTTACCTTTATTTTTTCTGTATAAGGTTCCAGGAGCAGGTTCAGTGCGAACAGCACGTCTTCGTTGTCATCGATAATCAGTATTTTACCTTTGGGTTCCATAGTCTTTAGTTTGCTTCTCTGCAAAGATACGCATTTTCAGCTTGTGCTGTATGTGCGCTTTCGCACAAAATATGTGTGCTTCCGCACAGGGTTTGCCGAGGTGATGATTGGTAAATGTGTTGATAGATAGATGCTTATGTTTGTGGCATGGATTTTGATTGTTATTTTCAGAATCATTTTGTGCAGTAATATGAAACGATTGATAGGAATATTTTGCTTATTGGTTATGGGATGGACAGGAGCAGAAGCCGAGCGTTTAAGTCTGGACGATGCTATCCGGATGGCGCAGGCACATTCGCCGGAAGCGCAGGCGGCACAGCATACTTATCGTGCTGCCTATTGGAGCTACCGTTCTTTCCGTGCCAATTATTTGCCGGAAGTCAGTCTTACTTCTACACCTTACCTCAACCGGCAAATCAACCGTGTGACCCAACCTGATGGTACGGAACAGTTTCTTCGGCAAAATCAGTTGAGCACAGATGTAAGCCTGTCGGTCAGTCAGAATATATGGTTTACGGGAGGTAATTTGTTTTTGCAGACGTCGGCACAGCGTATGGATGAATTCGGTGACCATACCGAAGCATACAATACTCAGCCTGTCACGATTGGTTATCAGCAGTCGCTTTTCGGATACAATTCACTGAAGTGGGACCGTCGTATCGAACCGGTACGTTTCCGTGAAGCCAGAAAGTCGTACGCTGAAACACTGGAGCTGATAGCTTCGAGGGCTTGCGAATTGTTTTTCGACCTTGCCACGGCACAGGCCAATCTGGATATCGCCCGTGCCAATTATGCTTCGGCAGACACACTTTACCGTTATGCACGCGGACGGTATAATATAGGTAATATTACTGAAAATGAGATGTTACAGCTGGAAGTGAACAAGTTGACCGAAGAGACTAATATGATGCAGGCTAGTATTGAAGTGGAAGATGCGATGTTGACTTTTCGCTCTTTTTTAGGTATCCGGGAAGACGAGCCGATAGAAGTATTCCCGGCAGATAGCGTGACGGCTTTCGAAGTACCACTTGACCAAGCCTTGGAAAAAGCTTTTGCCCATAGTCCCGACATCGAAATGTATCAGCGGCTGAAGCTGGAAAGCCGTAGCCGGTTGGCTTCTGCCCGTGCCAACCGCGGATTGAAAGCCGACCTGTATGTGCAATTCGGGCTTTCGCAGACAGCAGATAATTTGCGGGCGTCTTATCGTAATCCACTTGACCAGCAATATGTCAGTCTGTCGGTAGTGATTCCTATTCTTGACTGGGGACGTGGCAAAGGTCAGGTACGGGTAGCGAAATCGAATATCGAGCTGGTTGATACGCAAGTAGAGCAGGGATTGACCGATTTTGAACTGAACGTGAGGAAAATGGTGAGGCAGTTCAACCTGCAGGCGCGGCAGGTACAGGTGGCGGCACGTACCGATGAAACGGCACGCAGGCGTTACGAAGTGGCTCTTCGCTTGTATCTGATGGGAAAGTCTACCATCCTCGACCTGAATGCAGCGACCACCGAAAAAGATACGGCACGCCGCAATCACATTGAGGCATTGAAAACCTATTGGACGCTTTATTATGGTTTGCGCAGCATGACGCAATACGATTTCGAACGCAATTGTCCGCTTGCGGATAATTTGCCTGAAATATAGAAAATCTGTGGTAAGAACCCGACTATCTTAACTGTTATTATTAACTAAAGAAATGGATATAAAACTGGAAAAGAAACCTTGGTACGTGCGCTACCGTTACCGCATAGCGGCTGGTATCGCTTTGATGGCAGGATTGGTTTATGTAGCGGTGCTTGCCTCCGGTCCGCGCAAGTTGCGGATAGATACCGAATCGGTGCAACTGGCGGAAGTGAAAGACGATGAGTTCTTGGAGTACGTCGATGTGGAAGGCGTGGTGCATCCCATCCTTACCCTGATGGTCAATACCCGCGAGACGGGTAATGTAGACCGTATCGTAGCGGAAGAAGGAAGTCTGCTGAGGCGCGGCGATACCATCCTGACACTGGTCAACCCCGACTTGATACGCGATATCGAAGACCAACGGGATGAATGGGAAAAGCAACGCATCTCTTACGAAGAGAAGGCGTTGGAGATGGAGCAGAAGACCTTGATACTGAAGCAACAGGCACTGGAGGCAAGTTATGAGTTGAACAAAATCAGTAAAAGCTATGCCTTGGAAGAAGAAGAGTACAAGATGGGTATCCGCAGCAAGGCGCAACTGGAGGTGTCGGCAGATGAATACCGGTATAAGACCGAGTCGACCCGCTTGAAGCTGCAAAGCCTGCAAAGCGATTCGGCGATGACGGTTATCCGCAAGGAACTGCTCCGCAACGACCGTGAGCGGGAGCGGAAGAAATGGGAGCGTTCGTTACAGCGGAGGGATAACCTTGTAGTATGTGCGCCTGCCGATGGGCAGTTGAGTTTTGTGAAGGTCACGCCCGGACAGCAGGTGAGTTCGGGTGAGAATATCGCCGAAATGAAGGTAATGGACCAGTTCAAGATACGCACGGCATTAAGCGAGTATTACATCGACCGTGTCACCACCGGTCTGCCCGCTTCGGTCACTTATCAAGGTAAACGTTATCCGCTTCGGGTAACCAAGGTGGTGCCCGAGGTGAAAGAGCGTACCTTCGATGTGGATTTGGTATTTACCGGGGAGATGCCCGACAATGTGCGCCTTGGGAAGAGCTACCGGGTGCAAATCGAGCTGGGGCAACCCGAAAAGGCAATCGTGATTCCGCGTGGCAATTTCTACCAGCAGACGGGAGGCAACTGGATATTCAAGCTGAACGCCGACCGCACCAAGGCGGTGAAGGTGCCCATCACCATCAGTAGGCAGAATCCTCGCCAATATGAAATAACTGAAGGTTTGCAGCCCGGAGATTGGGTTATTACCACAGGATATGATAACTTTGGCGATGCGGAAGAATTAATACTGAGATGATGGTTTCACCACAGATAACACAGATTAAAAAATTAATTATTCATCATGAACTATACAGATAATAATTTATCTAATCTGTGTAATCTGTGGTGAAAAAAACAAACGAAATAGCTTATGATAACACTTTATTATTTGAAAATGTCGGTACGCTTTTTGACGCGTGCCCGTTCGTACACGATAATTAATTTGCTGGGGCTGGCGTTCAGCCTGGCTTGCAGCATTATTTTGATTCGTTACATCCACCGCGAACTGACGGTGGACGCTAATTGTATTCATCCCGAGACGGTGGTGCTGCCGATGGCAGACGTTTATAGCAATTGGTGTCCCAGTGCCAGAATGTATATGGACTCGGTTTATCTTGCCGACGAACAGGTGATAGAGCGTTGTCTGGTTGTTCCCAATGAGCGTACACATATTGTATATGAGAACCGCACTTACAATGCCGATATATTGGCAGTAGATTCTATTTTTTTCCGTTTCTTCACTTATCCGGTAGTGGTGGGAACTACTACGATGCAAGGCAATCAGGGGGCTGTCCTTACCCGCAAGTTTGCAGAACAACTGTTCGGACGGGAGAATCCTCTTGGGAAAGTGCTGGTTTATGATGGCATATCTGTAGTTGTGCAAGGAGTGGTGGACAGCCCTTCCAATAAAACTGTTTGGCGATTCGATGTGTTGGTTTCCCGTGGTTTGCAGGATTGGAACCGGATGAATATCGAAATGGTCCGTGTATTGCCGGGCATTGATTTGGATGCAATAAACAAAGTGAGTGGTGTTTATCGCGATACGAAATATTCCGGTCCTATGCGTTACCGGTTTATTCCTTGGAAACAGTTTTATTTCGACCCTTCCATTATTGCGGAAAAATCATTGATGAACCACGGCGACAAGTCTTACTTGCTGATTTTATCAGGAGTGATAGTCTTGTTGTTGGCGGTAGGCATCCTGAATTTTATCAACCTCTATATGGTGATGCTGATGAAGCGTTCACGCGAATATGGCATCAAGAAGGTGTTGGGACTGGGGCGTTCTTCACTATTTGTGGAAATCTGGCTGGAAAACTTCGTGCTGGTCTTTGCCTCGCTCTTCGTGGCATGGGTGCTGATAGAGGTTACGGCGGTTCCGGTAGAGCGTTTGTTGGGCGAGCAGATTGGTTATACACCGTTCGACGGCTGGTTGTCGTTAGGCATTCTGATAGTCTTGCCTTTGCTCACTTCGGTTTATCCTTATATCAAGTATGGTTATCGTTCGCCTGTCATTTCCATGCGCAATGTGTCGGTACGTTATTCCGTTGCTTCACGTGCGGTGTTGCTGGGTGTCCAGTATGTCTTTACGGTGGTACTTGTGGTCTTGTCGGTCTATTTCAGCCGTCATTTCGATTTCCTTATCAATACGCCTCCGGGTTTCTGTACGGAAAGGATATTAGAAGCTGATTTGCAGAAAGAAAACTGGAATAATAGATATACGGACGAGCAGAGGAAAACACGTAACGAACGTATCGAAAGGATTCGGAAAGCATTGGACGAATGTCCGTATATTGATTCGTGGATATGCAGTTCGTTCGATGAAATCACTTCCGAAATTCAAGTGAACTTTTTTAACGAAAAGGATAAAAAGGTATCGGTGAAGGCATTGTTTGTTCCTGTCGCCTTTTTTGAATTTTACGGATTGAAGGTACTCGATGGCACTTTGCCGGATGAGATACATGACGTAACCCATAGCGAGATAGCATTGAACGAGGAAGCCATGAAACTATTCGGCTATGCCGATAGGGAAGAAGCGTTTATCAGGGCTGAAGCTCCTATTTGGATGTTTTTTGGAGCTGATGGCAGTGTAAAGAAGGGTGGGTTGGAACTGATGCCCGTCGTTGCGGTAATAGCCGATTGCTATTTCGGTAAGTTGACCGGTGGCGTACAGCCCATTGTTTATGTCATAAGTGGAGGATACGAACGTGGCAAGATTTCTATCGCCGTACACCCGGGCAAGGAAAGAGAGCTGCTTGCCTACCTGCGCCGCACGGTGAAGGAAATTTATGGAACTGAAGAGTTCGACCATGCCTGGCTGGCGGATGTGGTGGAAGAGCAGTATGCCCACGACCGCAAGATAGCTACGGTCTATTCGGTATTCGCCTTTATCGCCATCGTGGTGTCGTGCATGGGGCTGTTCGGTATTTCGCTTTTTGATATCCGCAGGCGATATCGAGAAATTGCCATCCGCAAGGTGAACGGTGCAACTCTGCGCGACCTTTATTGGCTGCTGGGTGGCAGATACTTGAAAGTTTTGCTGGTATCGTTTGTTGTAGCTGTTCCATTAGCTTGGGTGATACTTTACAAATATACCGAAGATTTTGTATTGAAGGCTCCGCTAAGTCCGTGGATATTCATCGTTGCCTTGCTGTTGGTTGCAGTGATTTCTTTGGGCACACTTTGGTGGCAAGTAAACAAGGCAGCCCGTATCAATCCGGCGGATGTGATGAAGGCGGAGTGATTAAATTAAGAATTAAGAATGATGATTATACATTACTTGAAAATTGCTTGGCGTAACCTGTGGAAGTATAAGACGCAGAGCGCGATTTGCATCGTGGGGCTGGCGGTAGGCTTTGTCTGCTTCGCCCTGTCCGCTTTGTGGATACATTACGAAACGACGTATGATTCGTCCTACGAAGGGGCGGACCGGATGTATCTGGTTTATAAGAAAGATATATTGAGTAAATCGGGATATAGCATTGGCCTGCCTTATCCTGTATCAACTTGGCTGAAGCGCGATATGCCGGATGTAGAGGCTACGTGTGCGTTTTCTTGGGGAGCAAAAGGAATATTGGTTGGAGAAAATGGGCGTAAGATAGAAGGAGGCGATTTGCAGGCAGACTCCTGTTTTATGAACCTGTTCGGGCTTTCGGTATTGAAAGGAAATTACGATTTCCTGTCGGTAAAAGACAAGATAGCCTTGACCGAAGAGTGCGCCATGCAATTGTTCGGTTCTACAGATGTACTGGGCAGAAAAGTAAAGCTGAATGAGCGGATGGAGCTTTCGGTATGTGCCGTTGTGGAGGGATCGGGTGAGCATACCAGTTTCCCGTTTTCGTATTGGTACAATCATATAAACCCTGTTTGGCACGACCAGTGTGCATACAACGTTTGTATGGTTGTCATAAAATTGCGTGAGGGGGTAAGTCTGGAAGCATTCCAACAGAAGTTCGACCGTTATGTAGGGCGGCTTACGGAGAAGCAAGGGAAAGCCGTCTTGGAAGGGTGCCGTTTCATCCCTTTGAGTAGGTATCATTATGCTTCGTTCAATGAAGAACGTACTATCCGCTTCAATTATCTGGTGTTGTTTGCCGGGGTAGGGTTGCTGGTCATTCTGAGTTCGTTGTTCAATTACCTGATGTTGTTCGTGAGCCGTATGCGGATGCGTGAGCGTGAAATAGAACTTCGTAAGGCGTGCGGTTCTTCCCGTATGCGATTGTTTCTGTTGTTCATGACCGAATATTTGCTGGTAATCGTATTTGCCGGATTGGTCGGAATGGTGTTAATCGAACTTCTTCTTCCTCTTTTTCGGAATGTATCGGGAGTGACTGGAGGCGTTTACGCTTCTTCGTTGGCTTATTTTATGGGGATATTGTTGGTTTCGGCTTTATGTTTGTTCCCGTTTATCCGTTACAGGGAACGGGGATATATCCGCAGGTTGGACGTATTCCGCAAGGCAAGTGTCTTTTTCCAATTGCTGGTCAGCATGCTGTTTATATGTTGTGTAAGCGTGTTGCTCAAGCAAGTCATTCATTTGCGTCATGCCGATATAGGTTGGGAACGGAAAAATCTGGCTGTGTTCGATTATATGTATCCGCAAGATGATTTTGAGCAAATAGCCAAGCGTGTAGGGCAGTTGTCATATACGCAAGTTTTATTGAAGGGTCATTTGGGATTGTTTCATGCCCAGATGCGTATGGCTTCTTCAATAGATGATTGGGAAGGGAAACAGGATTCGGATGCTTCGGTAAATATAGAATTTATCCCCGAAGGCGAAACTTTCATGCGTTTTTATGGCTTGAAATTGCAGGAAGGTGATTATCCGAAAGCGGGTGCTAATGAAATAGTACTCAATGAAAGTGCAGTGAGAGCATTGGGCATACACAAGATAGTGGGAAAGTCTGTACATATGACAAATAAATGGTGTACGGTAACAGGAATTGTGAAAGATTTTCATACAACGGCTCCTACCGTTCCGGTCAATCCGATAGCTCTTACGGGAGAAGCCCATGAAGCGGAAATCGATGGGATCCGAGTGGTTTATAGTGGAGATTGTCTGGCGGTAAGATATCACGAAGGAAAGGGAGAGGAATTGCAAGCGTATGTTGACCGGATGATGGCAGAAGACTATCCCGATGTAAGGTATCGTTTAACCGATATTGAAGAAGCATACGACCGGTATCTTCAATCGGAATATTTGTTGCTGAAATTGCTGGTCTTCGTATCTGTGGTGTGCATGGTAGTTTCCTTGTTTGGCATTTACTCGTTGGTGACACTTGCTTGCCGGCAGCGGCGGAAAGAAATAGCCGTCCGCAAGATAAACGGAGCTACGGTAAGCGATATATTGCTTATTTTTGTGAAGGAATACTTTCTGTTGTTGACATCGGCGGCTCTTGTGGCTTTCCTCATCGGCTACATACTGATGAAGCATTGGCTGGAGCAGTATGTCGAGCAGACCGAAATCAGCGTATGGCTTTTCTTCCTTATTTATATAGGTATGGCGTTGGTGGTTTGCCTGAGCATCGGCTCGCGCGTATGGGAAGCCGTGCGGCAGAATCCGGCGGAAGTAATAAAGGAAATGAATTGATTTTTAAGGTAACGAGGAAACGAGTTGACAAGATAACGAGGTTTAGAATACCAAAGCTATCTAAAAACCTTGTCAACTTGTCAACTCGTCACCTTGTCAACTGAAACTAAAAAAAATATGATACAGCATTACTTGAAAATTGCTTGGCGTAACCTGTGGAAGTATAAGACGCAGAGCGCGATTGGCATCGTGGGGCTGGCGGTATGTTTGTTGTGCTTCAGCATTTGCCTGTATGTATGTCGGCTGATGTGGGCAACCGACCAATGCTTCCCTCAGAAAGAGCGTATTGGCGAGATTGCGATGAAGGAACCCCAAGGAGCGAAAGATTTGGCTGGAGTGCCTCCGGAACTGATAGATAAGTTGCGTATCCTGAACGGGATGGAAGCAGAAGCCTTTACATACCTGGGGTATCCAGGCTATCGTTCGTTTGAGATAGAAGTGAAGCCCGACGAGATGTTGCCGTTCGACCCGATGCTATGTATGGAAGTAGATACGTGTTTCCGTCAAGTATTCGGTGTGGATGTGCTGGCGGGTTCGTGGCAAGCTGCCGTGCATACGCCCAATGCGGTCATCTTGTCGGAAACCTTGGCGCGGCGTATCTATGGAAACCGCTTGCAGGATGCCATCGGAAAGCGTTTGTGCACCACGTCGAGGTTCGCCTTTGCGGGTGCGAACAGTGGCATCGGCTATACCGTGCAGGCGGTGATGGCAGACATTCCTTCCAATAATAGTTTTACGTATATGCAGCCTCTCGCCATGCTGGTGTTGAATGATAGCGATGGGAGGCTGCAATGGAAGGGAAAGGACGTGACGGGAGGTATGGGTTATGTATTGCTGAAAGGAGGGAAAGATAGCCGGAAGAAACTGGAAGCAGACCTTCGCACCAAGGGATTGGGTTTGCAGATGTTCGGCAGGGAGTTCGATGTGCATGTCCGTCCTTTAGGTTATGCCTATTGGAAGTACGGTGGTACGATGTATATCGTGTGGATTGCCGGCATTATCGGGAGTCTGGTGCTTTTGGTGGGGTTGCTCAATTTCTTTTATTTCCAAGTGGGGACTTTTCTGGCGCGTAGCGGCGAGTACAGTCTCCGGCGCGTATTCGGGGGAGGCAGCGCACATCTGTTGGGGCAATTATTTGTTCAGGCGGCACTGACGGTGCTGATAGCTTTCCTGTTGGTCTTTGTCTTGATAGAGTTGTTGGCACCCGTATTGCACATCGACATGATGGAGTTCGAACTTAGCATTGATGGTCCGGTATTGCAATACCAGTGTGCCCAATATCTGTTGTTGGTGCTGGCAGGCAGCTTGGGCGTATGCCTGTTTACTGTGGCACGTACACGTCGGATAAATATCCAGACAGGCATCCGCGGCATAAGTATCGGACGGGGCAAGCATCGGGTGCGCAACATCATGCTTGCCATCCAGTATTTCATTTGCTGGATATTTGTCACCTTGTCTTTCGCACTCTATCTGCAGGCAGATAAAACCACATCGGCACTCTTCGGTACGTTGACCCGTCAGGAGAAAAGCAGGATATTGAGCATCCCCTTGGATTACCCGTTTATGAAGCAGGCGGAAAAGCTTGCCTTGATAGAGCGCATGAAACAATGTGCGGGGGTGGAAGATTGCCTGTTGTCAGACGTTGATTATACACAGGGTGCCTCCGGCAATGTGTTCTATATCCAGCCGGATTCCCGGCGCGATAAGGAGGAAACTCCGGTCAATATTCTTAGTGTGCCTCATAACTTTTTCCGGTTCATGCACATTCCTGTCTTGCAAGGCAAGGTCCCCAATACAGAGAATGAACTGGTAATCGATCAGGTTTTCGGGCAGGAATTGCGCACGAAGCACCGGATGGAGCCTTTGGGTGCTACACTTTATGGATATTACGACGAGGGATATAAAGTAGCAGGGATAAGCAGTCCTTTTGTGACCAATGCCTACGGAGGAACGTTTGCTGAGAAAGGGTATGTTTTCCAGCTGGTGGATTTCCGTCAGTATGTGGGGCATTGTTACCTGAAGTGCTATGCCGGAAAGGCAGATGAAGTGCGCACGCAGGTTGACGGATTGTTGCATCAAGCCTTACCCTATACGGTAGAGCCGCGTATCTCTACTTTTCAGGATGACATCGAGGCGAAACAGGGGATAGAAAATGCACTGAAAGGTATCATCTTCTTTCTCGCAGTGGTATGCGTGACCCTTACGCTTTTAGGTGTTTACGCAGCTATTACCATTGATACGGAAAGCCGCAGTAAAGAGGTCGCCATCCGCAAGGTGCATGGGGCAAGCGTGGGGCAGATTATGTGGCTTTTTGCCCGTATTTACATCGGGATAGGTGGGGCGACGGCTTTGTTGGCTTTTCCGCTGCTTTATGGATTTATGGAGTATTGGGAACAGATGTATCGCATTTTTTTCCGCTACGGAGTTTGGTTTTGGGTAACTGTGTTTCTGTTTGTGGCTGCGGTCACAGCCTTTACGGTTGTGTCTCGCATTGTGCGCATTGCCCGCATTAATCCGGCAGAAATGATAAAGAAGGAATGAAACTAGGTGACAAGGAAACTAGGTGACAAGGAAACTAGGTTTAGAGTACCAAAGCTATCTAAAAACCTTGTCACCTTGTCAACTCGTCACCTTGTCAACTGAAAATATTTAATTAAAATAATAACAGACATGAGAAAACTGTTTTTAGCCTGTATGCTTGCCGGAACATTGGCGGCACAGGCACAAGGAAGATTTACAATTGAAGGTACTTTGTCGGGGGTAGACGAAGGAACTGTGTTGGGCTTGTATAAAGACGAAGGAGGAGTAGGGACGGAAGTTGCGTCGGACACATTGCAGAACGGTCGCTTTTTCTTCGAAGGCATGACTGCAAGCAATGAAGTGGAAGAGTACGACGTGATGGCAAAAGACTATGGGAAACTGCCTCCTGTCTGGCTTAGCTTGTGGATAGGGCCGGATACGCATTTGAAAGTGAAAGGCGAGAATAAGTTGCTTAAGACGTGGCGTGTGGAAGGCGGGTCGGAATGCCAGCGGTTCCAACAGCAATTGGTTGATGCTTCCCGAAAGGAACTGGATGCTTTTCAGCAATTGACAATGGAGGGTATGGCTTTGGGTCAGGCTTTGCAAAACGCTTCGGGAGAGCAACGGGAGTCGATAGTCGCTAAGTTAAAACAGATGCAAGATGAGCAAGACAGCTTGCAACGGCGTGTAATGGCGAACAATATCCGTCTGATGAAGCAGACGGCGGTAAATAAGGTATGGATGAACAGCTTGAACGGATTAGGGATGTCGCTGAAGTATGATAAAAAGTTCTTGCATCGGGATGAGGTGAAAGCACTTTACGAAAGTTTGCCGGATGAATGGAAGAATACCGAGGAAGGGAAGTCGGTCTATACGGCACTTTATCCGCCGGTTGTGGTGAATGATGGAGAGATGGCGGTTGACGGTGATCTGTACGACCTGCAAGGCAAGGTGCATCATTTGAGTGAGTTCCGTGGGAAATATATCTTGCTCGATTTCTGGAGCAGGGGATGCGGTCCCTGCATCCAGTCGCAACCGGAATTGAAAGAAATCAGCGAGCTGCATAAAGATAGCTTGGAAGTGGTCAGTTTGAGTATAGAGACTGAAAAAGGATGGAGAGCTTCGGTAAAAGACCATCCGTTGGCATGGAATAACTGGAACGACCTGCAAGGGCGGAACGGTATTTCTGCCCGTTATGGAGTGAACGGCATTCCGCATTTCGTGCTGATAGCTCCCGACGGACACATCTTGAAGAGTTGGACAGGATATGGGCCGGGTTCGTTGAAGGAGCAGCTCCGCCGGTGTATGCGTCCGCTGCCTCAAACGGTCTACGGCACACACGAAGGCAATCCGACGGTAGACTACCCTGTGTATGGAAGTTCGAATACCGATGCCTTGCAGATTACGCAAGTGGAGCGGACTGATACCGCAACCATTGTCCGCATACATGCTTATTATATCCCCAAGTATTGGATTCAGTTGGCTAAGGAAACTCATTTGGTTGCAGATGACGGGACATCGTGTCCGGTACTCCGTTCGGAAGGTTTTCCCTTGGGTGAGCGGTTCTTTATGCCCGAAAGCGGAGAAGCAACGTTTACGCTATATTTCGCCCCACTTCCGGCAGGCACCCGTACCTTCGATTTTACGGAAGGCGATGGGGCCGATTCGTGGCAAATCAAAGGGATCAGGTTGAGAAAATAATTATAGGTAATAAGGGAAAAAGTTGACAAGGTAACAAGGAAACAAGTTGACAAGGTTTAGAATACCAAAGCTATCTAAAAACCTTGTCACTTTGTCAACAAAAAAATAGAAAGAATATGATAAAGACAAACAATTTACAAAAGGTTTTCCGCACCGACGAGGTGGAGACCTGGGCATTGAACAATGTGAGTATTGAAGTGAAAGAAGGCGAGTTTGTAGCCATTATGGGTCCTTCGGGATGCGGCAAGTCTACGTTGCTGAACATCTTGGGGTTGCTCGACAATCCTACGGGAGGTGAGTATTACTTGAACGGGAAGGAAGTGTCGAAGTACACCGAAGCGCAGCGCACGTCCATTCGCAAGGGAATCATCGGTTTTGTATTTCAGAGTTTCAACTTGATAGATGAACTGAATGTGTACGAGAACATCGAATTGCCTTTGCTTTACATGGGTGTTCCGGCTTCCGAACGTAAGCGGAAGGTGGAGGAAGCTATGGAAAGGATGGCGATAGCCCACCGTTCGAAACATTTCCCGCAACAGCTTTCAGGAGGGCAGCAGCAGCGTGTGGCGATAGCCCGTGCGGTAGTTTCCAATCCGAAGATGATACTTGCCGACGAGCCGACCGGTAACCTGGATTCGAAGAACGGAAAGGAAGTGATGAGCCTGTTGACCGACTTGAACAAGGAAGGCACCACCATCGTGATGGTGACCCACTCGCAACACGATGCCGGTTATGCCGGACGTATTATCCGTCTGTTCGACGGTCAGGTGGTGACGGAAGTGGCGTTATGATGGTATATGTTGGTTAAAAACGCAGATTAACGCAGATTTTCGCAGAATTTGAATATGGGTGAAAGTTTGTGTTAATCTGCAGGAATTTGAGTTCAATTGATTAGTTGATTCTTATGTCTTATTATCAGTTATTGCGGTTGATTATACGAGGCTGGTGGCGCAACAAGTTGTTTACTGTGGTAGCATGGGGCAGTTTGGTCATTGGCATCTTGTGCGTTTCTTTGTTGGGAGCTTTTGTATTGCATGAGTATCGTGCCGATAAAGTGATTCCTGACGGAGAACGTATCTTACGCCTGACTCAACAGGTGTCAATGGGAGAGCAGGCAGCGACTACTTTTATATATGGACCGGATGTGCCGCAAATCGTGTCCGCTTTTCCCGAAATAGAAACTTCTACCCGTGTGTCGAAACGTAGTAAAGTTTCGGTTGTATATCGGGATGAGACGTTTTCAATAGAACGGTTTATGCTGGCAGATTCAACGTTTCTTGACTTCTTTTCTTTGGAGGCGGTGCAAGGCAGTTGGCAAGAAGTACAAGTACAACCGGATGCGATTGCTTTGGAAGAAAAGACGGCGTTGCGGATATTTGGCTCATCGGATTGCTTGGGAGAATCCCTTGCCATGACTGTTGACGGAGATGTTCGTCCGATGGTTGTGAAGGTGGTGTTCCGCAATCCGGCGCAGGCTTTATTGTCTGTAGGTGCTTTGAGTCTGTCGGCGGGTTCTGATGACGGAGAAGCTTGTTTCATCAAGTTGCGTGAAGGGACGGACTTGGATAAATTCCGGCAGAAGTTTGCGGAAACTCTTCTTCCTACGGTATTGGGTAAAGGTCATTTGGATACACAAACTTTACACGAGTCTTATTTTGATACCAGTGTGCAGGACCTTGTTTTGCGGCATCGTTCGCTTGTCATTCTGGTTATTGGAGGAGTCGTGGCATTGCTTGTATTGTTAGTCGCTTGTTTCAATTACCTCAATTTAGGGCTTACCCGTTTGTTGGACCGGATGCGTATGTTGCATATTGAGGTTTTTGCCGGTGCGTCGCGGAAAGACATTTATCGCCAGTTGTTTTTAGATACGTGCCTGATGATTGGGCTGGCGTTCATTTGTTCTTTTTTGCTGATGAATGACCTGTTGCCTTTGTTCAACCGGTTGATGGATGTCGAGTTGACGATGGGGTACATACTGTCTTATCAAGTATTGCCTTGGTTGTTGTTGGGAGGTATTGTCCTTGTGGGGATTCCTGCCTTTTTCATCAGCCGGAAGTTGCAGTCGCTTACCGAAAGCGAGTATCGTTGGTTCTATCAGGGTAAGATAAGACGTTTGCTGGTGTCTTGCTTTCAGGGAGGACAGTTTGTCGTGACCTTGGTTTTATTCAGTGTGTTTTTGATTATTCATAGCCAGTTGGAACTGATAAAGAAAGACAACCTGCGGTTTGAGGGAGTAATTGATGTGTATGTAGAAAAGGATTGGGGACCTCCTGTTTCTGCGTGGATGGAAGAAGCAAGGCATTGGCAAGGAGTAAAGGAGGTGACCTTGTCCGAAACAGGGCTTTTTGAAGAATCAATGGCCATTATCGGAAAATCGGGAAATCCGGAAGACATTGTTTGGATAGATATGGTTTCGTGCCGGAAAGACTTTTTGGACTTTTATCGGCTGGAACTGATAGACTCGGAACAGACCGCTCGTTTGCTTCCTGCTACCGCCTATCCCGTTGTGGTGAACGAAACATTTGTGAAGAAGTTTGTTCCTGATGGCATCAATCCGATTGGTGAACAGGTGTCCAAATACCTTCCCGATGAACCGTTGTTCGATAACCGGACTATCGTAGGGGTAGTGCGTGATTTTAGGAAAAGGTCGTTATCCGAATCGGTTTGGCCGTTGTTTATCAGCCTGAACGATGTATCGTCTGCCGATGTGCAAACACTTTCGGTAAGGGTAGAGGAGGGCAGGAAAGCGGAAGTCTTGAAACAGTTGAGACGGAAATGGGAAGAGGTTTATCCCGACCGGACGTTTGTATATCAGGATATAGGAGGTATATTGGAAGAAGCCAATCGGGATGTCGTGATGTTGACGGATATCCTGTCTTTGTATGCGGCAATCAGTTTGTTGCTGACTTTTTCTGGTTTGTTCAGTTTGGTGCGTTATACCGTCCGTCTGCGTCAACGTGAAATAGCCTTGCGGAAGATACATGGAGCTTCTTTGGGACAAATACAATGGATATTATCTTGCTCGTATGTAGCGGGGGTGGCAATTGCCTTCCTGATAGCCGTGCCTTTGGTGTATGCTTGCATGCTACCGTGGCTGGAGCATTTTCGTTATTATGTTCCCATCTCCATTTCACATTTCGTGATGCCGCTGGCAATTACGGCTGGAATCACCTTCCTTACCGTGTGGCTAATCGGTTATAAGGTTGCGAAAATGAATCCTGCTGAAGTCATCAAGCGGGAATAACCGATTTTATGCGTATATTTGTTACATTATTCAATAAAAACAGCTTATGAAAAACAGTACATTTGTTGCATCGGCTTTATCAGCCTTGATGCTGGCGGCTTGCCAGACAGGACCTAAAGTCGTAGAGAACCCACTGATTGAGAGTGCCAACAGCATGACACTTGATATCGCGAAAGTAGAACTGACCGACACCGCTACGGTGTTGCATGTGGATGCGTATTTCCGGCCGCATTATTGGATTCGCATCGATTCGAAAACTTATCTGCGGGCAGAAGGTAAAAACTATGCTTTGACTGATGCACAAGGTATTACACCCGATTCGCTCTTCTGGATGCCTGAGTCGGGAGAGGCTTCGTTTGTGCTTTCTTTCCAGCCGTTGCCCAAACGGACAAAGTCTTTCGACTTCATCGAGTCGGATTGTGCCGACTGCTTTAAGCTGTTCGGCATAGACCTGACGGGCAAGCAAACCTATGATACACCCGAAGATATTCCTGCCGAGGCACTAGAGATAGACGGAAATGCTCCGATGCCCGAGCCTGTTTTCAAGAGTGGTGAAACTACGGTAGAGGTACGTTTGCTCCATCACCGGAAAGAACTGGGCAAGGTACTGAACATGTATGTGAACGATTTGACGGGCACGCAAGAAGAATATGCCGCACTGATAGATTCGACAACAGATGTGGCGGTTTTCAAGTTTAAGCAATACGGTCCGGCGATGGCTTTGTTGCCCATGATTGGGAACATACAGATAGCACCGGGCGAGCATGCCACGGTTTATGTCGACCAACGTGCCAGCGGGCAACGTATCGTGTCCCGGCGTAAGGGGGAAGCGGCTCAGCCGTTCAGGGCACTTTATGCCCAAGGCACGTATGCCAATCTCAATAACCTGGTTAATAGCGGGACAGATTGTCATGTATGGTCGATGAACCTTTATGACGGCAAGTTTGCGGATTATAAGATGACATCGAAAGCGTATGCGACACACGTCATCGGCACTTACAAGGCTTTGTCGGACAGTATTGCCGCCGATAGCCTTCCGCCGCTGATGAAAGAATGGATGCAAGTGTCGTTGCAGGAAGAAGCGGTTGCGGCAATGCTGGGCGGCAATTACATCCGTGAACACAATTACCGGTATACGCACGATGAGTGGAACCGAAATCCGGTAAAAGGCATTGAGCCGATGAAGCCGGAAGACCAGGCGGAAATCTGCAAGCTGTTTGATGTCAATAATCCACGGTTGCTGATGGGTTCGCGAGCTTTTAGTTATATTGATAATGTCGTATATTCGGATAAAGGCTGGATGAAAATAGCCGGCATCCGGACGGGATTGATTCCTTCCTTGCAAAAGTATGCACTTCTTGTAGGCAAGGCTAAGAATGGAGTCTTGACTCCGGCAGACTTGAAAGAGCTTGATCAAGAAGATGACGCTTTTTATGCAGAAGCGCTGGAGGCAATGCAGCAAAGTGCCGTAGCCCGGCTGGAAGCTGTAAAGGATAAGGCACACATCGAACCTATTCCCGATGTGCCCCTGAAGGACTTGTTCGATGCCATTGTATCTCCCTATAAGGGCAAGGTGGTGTTGGTGGATTTTTGGAATACGTGGTGCGGTCCCTGCCGTGCGGCTATCAAGGCTACTGAGCCGCTGAAAGATACGGAACTGAAGAATGATAATCTGGTTTGGATTTATATTGCCAATGAGACATCGCCCATTGTAAAATACAAGACCATGATTCCTGATATCAAAGGCAAGCATTTCCGCCTGAACGATAAGCAGTGGGAGTATCTCGCCAAAAAGTTCAAGATAGACGGCATTCCTTCTTACGTATTGGTGGATAAAGACGGATCGTACCGTTTACGTAACGATTTGCGCGACCACGATTTGTTGTGCAAGACATTGGCAGAGAAAAGCCAGTCTGAATAATAAATCGGTGTAAAGAGTTGTATCTGGCGGAAAATGATGTAAAGGGAGTTCCGCAAAGTACCGGTAGATACTTGTTAAGAAACGAATATATACTTCATTTGCCGATGAAGTATATATTCGTTTGCAGTTTCAGTATATATGAAACTGCTTTCGAAGATATCTTCGTTTTTCAACCCTGCTTACTGGCAGCATGCAGCATTGTCACTTATTTTCTGTGCAATCTGTGGTGAAAGCAAAATGCCGTTAGAAGGCAATGCCTTCGGGCACGATGCTTTCAATGCGGTTCTCCACTTCGTCGGGCACTTTGGAAAAGAAATCCAGTCCGGTTTCTTCTTCTACCTGGTCTACCTTGACCATATAGTTTTTCAGATTCTGGTGATGTGCTTTGTTTTCGAACAGGAAGCCCATGGCAATGGGTTTTTTCCGGTTGTAGATGAGCACGACTTTAAAGAAACGGTCGGGTACAGCCACCTGATGCTTTCCGATTCGTTTGGGTGAAGAAGTGTCGTAGATGGGACCGCAGGCGATGTATACGGTGCCGTATTTCTTTGCCCATTTGCGGCAACTCTCTTCCAGGTCGCCCCAGTCATCGCGGTTTAGTTTGCGGTTTTGCGGGCAGATGTTGCTCATGTAGAACGATTCTTTCATTGCCTGTTTGCTCCATTTCATGTCGGCTGCCGGGGCCATGTGTCCGCGGTCGTATCCGGAGTTGGTATAGTCGCTATGCTCTACGCGCGGTTCGGGCAGGTTGGGGTCGGGCAGGAACTGATTGGTGCGTCCTTCTTCTCCCGTCGTTTCCTGGCGCGTAAGTTCCCATGCCACCCAGTTGGGGGTTTTATAATGATGGTTGTAAGACACGGTATATCCGGTATGGGTGATGATGGTTTCGTCTCGCTGGCGGATGGTTTTCGGTATCTCCAGTTGTAAGGAGTATCTGCCATCTGGTGCTTTAGCCTTTGTGTTTTCTGTGACACTTGCTTTATCCGTCAGTGTTCTGATTGTTTCGGAGCTGAATATTTTTCCATCGTTCTGGTAGAGGTAAAGAGCTCCGATAATGATTGCTGCCAGCAGGATAAAGCCTTTCAGTCCTCCTCCTGCTTGTTTTTTACGTTTTTTTGCCATATTACAGAAGTTTGAAACGCATCCGGAAGATGCCGTCTTTATAGTCGTGGCTGATGATTTTGAACATACCTATTTCGGATGTGTTGGCTACGTGCAGTCCGATGCAAAGGCATTCATCGTAATCGCCCACTTTCACAATGCGTACGGTGTCCGAAGCTCCTTCGGGCAGGCGTTTCAGGTCGAATCGTTCCTTGGCTTCTTGCTGGGTGATGAATTCGGTAGTGATGGGCAGGTGCCGGGCTATGACTTCGTTTACGGTTGTTTCGATGTGGGTTATTTCTTCATCGGTCGGGGCTTGTGGCAGGGCAAAGTCGAGTTTGCTTTTCTTGCGTTCAATGTGCGCCGATACGGCTCGGCCGCATCCGAAGAGGTTGACCATGGTACGGTTTACGATGTGTTCGCACGTGTGCATGGGCGGATATTCCGTCTTGTTGTGTTCGTTCAGTTGAGGTTGTTCCATAATTCTTTTTTTGCGTGGTGTATTTTTTTGATGTATTATGACACACAGATTACCCGGATAGCATAAAAAATGTCTGTCTGCGTTATCTGTGTGTCATTAAAATGCACAAATAAATTATAATTACTTGTTCATGTTGCTGTTGGTCAATGTCTTGCCTTCGTATTCACCGGTCAGTGCATTGAGGAAAGCTTCTATTTTTTGTGCTTCTTCGGGCGATAGTTCTTGTCCTACCTGGTATTTTGCCATCATGGTAATTGCCTGGTTAAGTGTTTCTACACTTCCGTCGTGGTAATACGGATAGGTCAGTGCCACGTTGCGCAAGGTTGGTGTCTTGAAGCGGTATCGGTCTCGTTCTACCTTGGTTTGTGCCCATCGTCCGTTGTCTCCATCTGTCAGTCCCGACTTTTGGGTCAGTTCCCGGTCTTCAAAGTAGTTGGCGCGTTGTCCCATCAGTTCATAACTCAGCCCACCCATGCTGGCACCGGCATGGCATGTGGCGCAGCTATATTGCTTGAACAGGTTATAGCCTGCTATCTGTTCGTCGGTCATGGCAGACTTTTCACCTTTCAGATAGCGGTCGAAAGCCGAATTGGGTGTTACCAGCGTTTTTTCGAATTCGCTGATGGCGTCAGTGATGGTGGCTTGGCTCAGCCCTTCGGGATAAACCTTTATGAAGTCTTTTACGAACGCTTTGTCTTCGGAAAGTCGTGCTACGATTTCATCGAATGACTGGCATCCCATTTCTACGGGGTTCAAGGGAGGTCCTCCGGCTTGTTCTGCCAATGTCTCGGCACGTCCGTCCCAGAACTGTGCGAAATTGAAGCAGGCATTATATACCGTCGGGGCATTTACTCCGCCCAGCTGTCCTTTGATACCTTCCGAGTAGCGTTTGTTGTCTACTCCGGCGGTGTTCAGGCCGTGACAGGTAGCACACGAAACGGTTCCATCGGCAGAGAGCCGTGTGTCGTGATAGAGCAGTTTGCCTAAAGCTGCCTTTTGCGGATGATAAGCGATGCTGTCGGGCAGAGGGCGTACGGGTTCGTTGACAAATTCGGGTGCTGCCAGCGGGTTGTGGAAATACCTGGCACGGATGCTTTTGATAGCTGCCAGCATCCGGTCGCGCTTTTCAGGGGTGATGGACGAGCCCCAATGTACGAGGTAATACTCTTTCATCGGCATGGAACCGTCGATGATGCATTGCTCTACTTTGTTGAGGTCTACTTCATTGGGTACCGATTCGTCTTTCATGGTGCGCATGAAAGGCAGGATGTCGAATGTAGCATAACCTTCTTGCACATGCTTGTTTATCATTCCTTTGATGACAGGGAAGTGGGCATAGAAAGGCAAATCCGGTGCCATTGAATGGCAGGAGGCGCATCCGCCGTCTGTCAACACTTGAACCACTTGCTCGTTTGCCGTTAAACTGGCAGACGGAGCATTGTTTACAGCTCGGTAGATGACGGCGAGCAGGGCTATTACCGCCACCACGGTTAAAACAATGATTGAACTTTTTTTCATGTCGTTTTTTTATGTTATTGAGTTTTTATATTTATGGGTTGTTTCCTATAGGGTACTATTTTGTTATTCACGGGACACAGCTGGCAATCTGTTATGCTTTTGTCAAGTATATACGTGCATACTGTTTTGTGCCGAGGGCAGGTAGTTGACACCATACCAACACATCTGCATGCACAGGAAGCCGGTTGCCAATAACAGGACGTTCCACTTCTGGTGCCGGGGCTTGCCATAGAGACGGAGGTGAAGGTAAAGCAGATAGATGCTCCATGTGACGGCGGCCCATGTTTCTTTCGGGTCCCAACTCCAGAAATATCCCCATGCTTCTTTTGCCCATAGGGCACCGCTTAGCATGCCGAAGGTCAGGAAGACCAGCCCGATACATGTCAGACGGTCGATGGTGGGTTGATAGCGGCCGGTATGTTTTATCACACCTGCCAGGGCAAGCAGGAAGGCACAGCCGAACACGGCATAGGCAAAGATGTAGACTGTTACGTGGGGCACGAACCAGTAACTTTGCAAGGCAGGCATCAGTGAGCGGTCGTGCTGTTCGGGGTTCATCAGATTCATGATGACGAATACAAGGGTGAGTAGGGTGGAAAGGGGAAGTATCCACCTGTAGTGCCAACGTCGGTAGGTAAGCAAGCCGCATAGCATCAGGAAGAAAGAATACCACAATCGGGTTTCTCCTTGGGTACGGAGCGGCGGACGTTGCAACGAAATCCAAAAGCAAATAATGAAGGCTGCATAGATACACAGTCCGGTACTGGTCAAGGCGAAAGCTTTCTTGCTGAATTCCGTGCTACGGAATGCCGCGAAGGCACCTCCCACCCATAGCAGTGTTGCACTAAGGGCAAATCCGATAAATTCGTCCCATGTCAGCATGTTTCATCACCTCCTTTCTTTGGCAGGGCAGGTATCCCTTGTGTAAATAAGAGTACGCAACCAGCTATCAGCATCCAGATTCCTGTCCATAAAGCATACTTCCAAGGCTCTTTCACCAGTTGCAACACGCAATAATGTGGTTGTTCGTTTGCCGGTACGTGTTCGTAATCTGTCAGGTAAAGATTGTCCGTCCACGAAAGTGTGTAAGGGTGATTTACTTTCAAGGTAGCACTTTTGTCTCCTATGATTACTTGGGCATTGTAGCTTTGTGGGGTTCCATCGGGATGATAGGCTATATCGAATGTCTGCAACTGCATGGAATCTTTCAGCAAGATGCTTTTTCCGTGTCTGTCGAATGCTTGCCGGGTCGGTTGGTCTTTGGTGACCAGTATCCTCCATTCATGTGTGTCGGCACTTCCCGCCATTCCACCTCCTAATGCAAGTAGCAGTCCGATGTGGGTCAAGGCAAAGCGCAGCTTGTGTGCCCGTTTTCTGCACATGCCCCGGTAAATGACGATGAGCAGGTGGGCAAGTAAGGCAATGAGGGTGAATACCGTCCACCATGAATCGGGGGTCAGTAACGTACCGAAGCCCATCAGCAGGCATGAAACAAAGGTTATCCCCAATAACAAGAATGTGGTGGCAGGTGCTGATAAAACCAGATAGCCAGCCGACTGAGGTTTTTCTTTGTGAAGAATCCACAGGCTTGTCACCCCCAATAGCAGGAGGGCGGCATTTACAGGGAAGGCGAAGAATGCTATCTGGCATTTACCGAATGTCAGCTGGCAACCGAGTGCTACGGCGAAGTATGTACCCCAATATCGATATAACGTCGCTTTTTTCATAAATCCGTCTGGCTTTATTTGTTCCGATGCAAAAGTACATATTAATGTAATAGGTTCTTTCTTTGCCGATGATTTATTTTAACGGATATCTGCCAATATCCCATGTAGGGGCGTATGCGATATGCCCTCTACTATGTGTTATATACAAAATGCTCAATTAGTACCGCGGGAAGCATAGACAGTTTCTTAGAATCTGTCGTTTAAGGTATATTTTGAAGTATTTTTCTAGTTGAAGAAAAAATTTTTTGCCGAAAATTTGTTGTGAAAGAAAAAAAGACTTACCTTTGCACCGCAATCAGGAAAATAACGGTTGCAAGACCAAGTTGGTGCCATAGCTCAGTTGGTAGAGCAAAGGACTGAAAATCCTTGTGTCACTGGTTCGATTCCCGTTGGCACCACATGATAATTAGAGAGTTACAGGTGATGTAACTCTTTTTTTTATGCTCTTTTTGAGGCTGAGTGCCCCCCCCTTAAACAGGAAATTAAATCAAATAAAAAGCTCCCTATCATTATCCGTATTCTGAATAATGATAGGGAGTTTTTTATTGTGCGATGAAGGTTGTTGCAGATGGAAAGTTCTTAGAAGCTGTTTTGAATTTCTCCAAAAAGTTTTTCTTGGCTTGATGTATCCGTTTTCGTGTGTGCTTTGGGCGATTTTTTGGTCCTTTCCGCTCCTGTTCTTCGTCAGATAGCCCGCTATCTTCCTCATCACAGAAGCGAAAATGCCTCAAAAACTCATCCCAAATCATCGCACGATAAATTCAAAACAGCTTCTTATGACGGATCAGTCTGAAGAACCAATACTGAAGAATCTGCTTGTTTTTATATTATTCATCGCCATATATGGATTCTTTACCAAATGTTCACGCGTTTTTCCGGAGCTACGTAAAGTGGATCGTTCGGAGTGATGTTGAAAGCATCATACCAAGCCTGAATATGAGGCAGGGCACCGTTTACACGCCATTCGCCCAACGAGTGAGGATCGCTCTTGGTATATACACGAATCTGTTCGTCGCGGATGTTTCCTGCCCATAACGTAGCATAGGCAATGAAGAAACGTTGTGCAGGTGTAAAGCCGTTTTTATCTTCCAACGGGGCATCTTTTGTGGCGTTTTGGAATGCCAGGTATGCGATGTTCAAACCTCCGTGGTCGGCAAGGTTTTCACCCAAGGTGAGCTGGCCGTTTCCGTGTAATCCTGGAAGTACTTCGATGTTGTTGAAGAAGTCCACCATTACTTGTGCACGTTCTTTGAAGCGGTCGGCATCTCCTGCTGCCCACCAGTCTTTCAGATTGCCTTCCTTGTCGAACTGACGTCCCTGATCATCGAATCCGTGAGTCATTTCGTGTCCGATTACTACGCCGATAGCACCGTAGTTGGCAGCATCATCGGCTTCCATGTTAAAGAATGGTGGTTGAAGGATTGCTGCCGGGAAGCAGATTTCGTTAGTAGAGGGATTGTAGTAAGCATTGACGGTTTGCGGTGTCATCAGCCATTCATCGCGGTCGACTGGTTTTCCCAAACGGGATATCATGTCGTTGAAGCCCCAGGCAGCAGCACGGCATACGTTTGCCCAATACGAGTCTTTCTGGATTTCAAGTGCTGAATAGTCTTTCCACTTGTCGGGATAACCCACTTTCACGCGGAAAGCATCCAGTTTTTCATGGGCACGCATTTTGGTGCTGTCGCTCATCCATTCTTGTGCATCGATGCGCTGTCCCAGTGCTGTTTGCAGGTTTTTTACGAGGTTGACCATACGTTCCTTGGCTGCAGCGGGGAAATATTTTTCGACATACATTTCGCCTACCAGTTCACCCAATAAACCATCGACGCTATTAACGGCACGTTTCCAGCGTGGTTGATTGGCTTGTCGTCCGGACATCACTTTACCATAGAAGTCGAAGCGTGCAGTCACGAAATCATCGCTCAATGTGGGAGCTGCAGCGTCAAGCAGGTTGTATTCCAAGTATGAAATGCTTTTGGAGAGCGGCAGGGTATTGATGAGCTTCGCTACTTCCTGAATGGGTTCTATTTGTTCTACGTTCAGTTCGGCAGGTGCTTCGATACCCAAAGCCTTCATAAAGGCATCCCAGTCAATGCCGGAAATCTGCTTCTTGAGTTCGGCATATGTCATTTTGTGGTAATTGGCTTCGGGGTCACGCAGTTCGGTTGCACTTTTCGATACTTTGGCAATGGCAGTTTCTATTTCCATTACGTCTGCCACCTTCTGTTGTGCATCGGTTTCAGTAAATCCGGCAAGGGTGAAAAGTTTTGCAATGTATTTTTTATATTGCTCGCGGATGTTTTGGGTGATGCTGTCATTGTCGAGGTAATATTCTTTTTCGCCCAAGTTGATGCCGCCTTGTCCCATCTGGAAGATGTTCAGCACACTGTTTTTGGGATCGGCATAAACGTAGTAGCTGAAGAAAGTGCCTATACCTGCTGTACGTCGCATCTCGACTGCCATCGGGATGACCTGGCTTTTGTCAGTAAGTGCGGCTATTTTTTCAAGCATAGGTTTCACTGGTTCGCATCCTTGCTTGTTCAGTGTCACACTGTCCATTGCCATATTATAAAGGTCACCGATTTTCTGTGCGGCGGTTCCAGGTTCGTTTTGTTTGGCTGCAAGTTCTTCAATCAGCCCGCGCAGCTGCTTCTGATTGTTTTCTGCCAGTTGGTCGAATGTGCCGTAGCGTGAATATTCAGCGGTTAGCGGGTGTGCGTCATTCCATCCTCCGCAGGCATAACGGAAGAAATCGGTACCGGCGGATACGGTAGTGTCCATATTCGCCAAATCAATGCCCGAAGTGTTCGTGGCATTCTTTTGTCCGGTGCAGCCGGCCATTGCCAGTGTGGCAAAAGCGGCTACTGCTACATAATGTTTTGTTTTCATATTGCTATTTTGTTTAAAAACTTAGTTTTGTCTTTATCATTACGAGTAAAAGAATTATGGGGGTGTTTTCCCTGTCAAGTGTAGGTTGAGAATTTATTTCAGTTCTTCCAGTTCAAGTGAAATGGTTTCCCATTCAGTCTCCGCTGCGGCTATCTGCTCTTTCAGTTTCTGATGTTCCTGGTAGAGTGACATGTCGGCTGCACCTTCGGGTGTTGCCATACGGTTTTCGAGTGCCGACACCTGCTGTTCCATTTTTTCGATAGATGTTTCCAGTTCTGCTACCTGTTTTTCCAGCTTGCGTATCTTGCGTGTTTGTTCTCGTTGGGCTTCGTAAGAAAGTTTGCCTTCACTGGGAGGGTCTTTTTCTTCCTTTTTCTTTACACCTTCGGATGTAGATGCGGAGAGATGAAGTTCATTCAGATTTTCTATTTTTTTCTTCTGTAAGAAATCGTATATGCCGCCGATGTGTTCTTTCACCAGTCCTCCGCCGAATTCGTAGACTTTGGTCACCAGTCCATCGAGAAACTCACGGTCGTGCGAAACGACTATCACAGTGCCGTCGAATTCGCGTATGGCTTCTTTGAGTACATCTTTCGAGCGCATATCAAGGTGGTTGGTAGGTTCGTCGAGAATAAGCAGGTTGACCGGTTCGAGCAAGAGGCGTATCATTGCCAACCGGCTTCTTTCTCCTCCCGAAAGCACTTTTACTTTTTTGTCGGAAGCTTCGCCTCCGAACATAAATGCGCCCAGGATATCGCGTATCTTCAGGCGTATGTCTCCTTTTGCCACGCGGTCGATGGTATCGAATACGGTCAGGTTCTCGTCAAGTAGTTGTGCCTGGTTTTGGGCAAAATAGCCGATTTGCACGTTGTGTCCGATGGTGAGTTTTCCTTCATAGGGTATTTCGTCCATGATGCACTTGACGAGTGTGGATTTTCCTTCGCCGTTCTTGCCCACGAATGCTATTTTTTCACCTCGATGGATGGTAAGGTTCACATCGTGGAATACCACATGGGAACCGTACGCTTTCTTCAGGTTTTCGCATATCACGGGATAATTGCCCGAGCGGATGGCGGGTGGGAACTTGAGGTGTAAGGATGAGTTGTCTTCTTCGTCCACTTCGACAGGTACGATTTTTTCGAGTTGCTTGATGCGGCTCTGCACCTGTACAGCCTTAGTCGCCTTATAACGGAAACGTTCAATGAAGTCTTCAGTGTCTTTTATTTCTTTCTGTTGGTTTTCGTAGGCACGGAGTTGCTGTTCACGTCGTTCTTTGCGGAGGACAACGAACTGGTCGTAAGGTACCCGATAATCATAGATATGTCCGCACGATATTTCGATAGTGCGATTGGTGACATTGTTGATGAAAGCCCGGTCATGGCTGACCAGTACTACGGCTCCCGGTTCCATTTTCAAGAATCCTTCCAGCCACTGAATGCTCTCGATATCAAGATGATTGGTAGGCTCGTCAAGCAGAAGCACGTCTGGATGGCGCAAAAGCAGTTTGGCAAGCTCGATGCGCATACGCCATCCTCCGCTGAACTCACTGGTAGGACGGTCGAAATCAGAACGGGCAAAGCCCAAGCCCACCAAGGTGCGTTCCAGCTCAGCCTGGTAATTATTGCCTCCCATCATTTGAAAACGTTCGTTTTCGTGTGTAAAACGGTCTATCAGTCCGTGATAGTCTGGCGAGTCATAATCGGTACGGTCTGAAAGTTCCTGGTTCATCTGTTCCAGGTGTTTTTTCATTTCGAAGATATGTTCGAATGCCATTTCTGCTTCGGCACGTACCGTACGTGTATCGCTCAGCACCATAACCTGGGGCAGATAACCGATGGTAACTCCGCGCTGTACCGCTACTGTGCCTTCGGTGGGACGTTGCATGCCGGCAAGTATTTTCAATAAGGTAGACTTGCCTGCACCGTTCTTGCCTACCAGGGCAATGCGGTCTTTCTTGTTGATAACAAACGATACATCTTTGAACAATGGAGTTACTCCGAATTCCACTTTCAAACCTTCTATAGAAATCATATAAATGCCTAGTCCTTTAGTTCTTGAGTTTGTAAGTCCTTAAGTCTTTTCGTTTTGCAAGCTAAACTTAAAAATTCAAAAACTTAAGAACTTACAAATTCATCTACTCATTATTCAGTATAGCGTTCGATGGTCTGTTCGCGGTCGGGACCTACTGATACGATTTTGATGGGAGTACCCAACTGGTCTTCAAGGAAGGAGATGTAGGCGTTGAATTCTTCGGGGAATTCGTCTTCACTAGTCATCTTGGTCATATCGGTCTGCCAGCCGGGCATTTCTACATATACCGGCTCTACACCTTCGGTGATATCGTAGGGGAAATAGTCGATTTCTTCTCCGTTCACTTTGTATGCTACACAAGCTTTCACGATGGGGAAGGCATCGAGTACATCACTCTTCATCAGGATAAGCTGGGTGACTCCGTTGACCATAATGGCATAACGCAATGCTACGAGGTCGACCCATCCACAACGGCGTTCGCGTCCGGTCACTGCCCCATATTCATGTCCAAGGTCGCGGATAGTTTTTCCGGTTTCATCGAACAGTTCGGTAGGGAATGGTCCGGCTCCTACGCGGGTACAATAAGCTTTCATGATGCCATATACTTCGCCAATCCGGTTGGGTGCCAGTCCCAGTCCCGTGCAGGCTCCGGCGCAAATCGTATTGGAAGAAGTAACAAACGGATACGAACCGAAATCAACATCAAGCATCGTACCTTGCGCACCTTCGCACAACACACTCTTGCCTTCATTCAGGAGGCGGTTTATTTCGTGTTCGCTATCCACCAAGTGGAACTGGCGCAGGTATTCGATACCTTCCATCCATTGTTTTTCGGCTTCGGTTATATCATACGAATAGTTCAGACTTTGGAGAATTTTTTCGTGACGTGCTTTGGCAGCTGCGTATTTCTCGTCAAATCCATGCAGGATGTCGCCTACACGCAGACCGTTGCGGCTCACCTTGTCGGTATATGTCGGTCCGATACCTTTTCCGGTGGTGCCTACTTTCGATGCTCCCTTGGCAGCTTCATAAGCTGCATCCAGCACCCGGTGGGTAGGTAAGATGAGGTGTGCTTTTTTCGAAATGTGCAGGCGTTCTTTCAGCGGATGTCCGCTTGCTTCAAGTGCTTCTGCCTCGCTCTTGAATAAAGCTGGGTCCAGTACCACGCCATTACCGATGATATTGACTTTATCGCCTTGGAATATCCCTGACGGAATAGAACGGAGTACATATTTTTGACCTTCAAATTCCAGTGTATGACCGGCATTAGGTCCTCCTTGGAAACGAGCAACAACATCATAACGCGGGGTCAGTACATCTACGACCTTCCCTTTACCTTCATCGCCCCATTGCAAACCTAACAATACATCTACTTTCATATAATCTAATTTTTAAGTTTTTGAAATTTTTCTTCTTTTCGCTACCATACACTTGTTGCATAGCCCGTATATATATAAGGAGTAGTGAGAGGCATGAAAACCTTTCAGTTTGGTATCTACGATGGCTTGTTTCAAGGTTTCATCTTCGAACTCGGAAACCTTGCCGCACGAAGTGCAGATCATGTGATGGTGAGTCTCGTTGTTGTACGAACGTTCATACTGCGATGTATTGCCGAACTGGTGCTTGATGACCAGTCCTGCATCAATCAGTAAGATAATCGTATTGTATAGCGTGGCACGGCTGACACGGAAACGTTCTTTTTCTGCCATATATGAATATAGCATCTCGATGTCGAAATGTCCTTTGATGGTATAAATCGTGTCGAGAATGGCATATCGTTCGGGTGTCTTGCGATGCCCGTTCTTCTGCAAATAATCAGTCAGAATCTGTTTTACCTTTTCTTTTATATTTTCTTCCATCCGCTCAGTCTCTTTCTGGGTCAAAGGTAATCTTTTTTACGTAATTTAGAAAGGCTACAAAGAAAAATTTCTATAAGAAACTGTCTTGAATTTATCATGTGCTGATTTGGGATGAGTTTTTAAGGTATTTCCGCTTCTGTAACTGGCGTTTTCTTTACCGGCTTTAACTTCTGCAAGTCCCGTATCATTCTTCTTTGTTTTTCTGTAGAGTGAACACGAATTCCAGTCCTCCACTCGGATTGTTCTTGGCGAAAATGGTTCCTCCGTGGAAGAGTACGGCGTTTTTTACGATGGCAAGTCCCAGTCCAGTGCCTCCAAGCTTGCGCGAGCGTCCCTTGTCTATCCGGTAGAAACGTTCGAAGATGCGGTTCAGGTGTTCTTCGGGTACGCCTACTCCTGTATCGGAAAAGCTGAAATAGTAGTATTTTTCGTCTTCGCGGAAACAGTTGATGCGGATGGTCACACCGGTTCCTGCGTATGCAATGGCGTTGTCCATCAGGTTACGGAAGATGGAATAGAGGAGCGAACTGTTTCCGTTGATGATAAGTCCGTAGGGCACTTTGTTGATGACCGTGATGTGTTTTTCTTCCAATGCCAGTGCCAGCTCGTTCAGCATATTCTTCAGCATCAGGCTCAGGTTTACCTGTTCGCGTTCTACCAGATTCGGGGCTTCATCCATGCGTGTCAGCACCGAGATGTCACGCAGCAGGACGGTGAGTCGGTTGCTTTGCGCATAGCTTCGTTCGAGGAATGCCTGCATTGTTGCCGGAGGCAGGTTGGGGGTGTTTAGTATTGTTTCCAGGTATCCCTGTATGCTGCTGACTGGTGTCTTCAGTTCATGGGCGATGTTTTGGGTGAGTTGCCGCTTCAGGCGTGCCTGTTGTTCTTCCTGTGAGATGTCGTTGATGGATATTTCGAATGAGTGGTCTTGGAAAATGATGCATTCTACCGAAAAAGAACGTCCGTTCTTGTCCACATGAAGCGATAGTTTTTTCTCTTCTTTGCTGAAGTTTCCGTCGTTGCGGTTCAAAAAGTCGGTAATGGGATGCAGTTCGGCAATGTTGAACACTTCTTCGGTCGAGGTCAGGTTGTGGTCGGAGATCGTGTTGGCATATTGGGTAAAAAGGTTGTTTACCAGTATTTCTTTTCGCTCGCGGGTGAAGACCCCCAATCCTTCATGTGAGGTTTGCAGGTGCGATATCAGTTTCTCGCGTTCGATATACAGAGCTTCTTTGGCACGGTGCAGGCGCTGGTATATCTTGATGATGTGTTGGGAGATTTCGCCCAGTTCGTTTTTGGGGAACGATTCAGAAATGTCGATCGGTTCGTTGCGGTCGGCACGTAGGGCGAATTGTTGCAGTCGGGTGATGGACATCCCCAACTTTCGGGTGTAGCGGTAGAACAGGATGACCAGCATCAGGCTGATGGTCAGTGTAAACCATACGAATTCCGAGTCGGCTTTGAGGTGCTTGCTTAGGCTTACGTTGTAGGGCAGTGCTGAGCGGATGATGAGTTGTTGTGAAGGATAATAGTGTGCCGAATAGAAATATTCTTGCCCTTCGATGCTGGCAGAGATGCGGTTGATGTCATAGCCGCTTCCATACATCAGTGCGTCTTGCACCTCTTTACGGGTACGGTGGTTCTCAAACTTGCTTACATCGGGTTGGATGTTGTCGTATATCACTTTACCTTGGGTGGTAATGATGGTTACACGGATATCGGGAATGATATGGGTAACAACGTATTGTTGCAATGAATCGGTATCGAGGGACTTGCACGAGGTGATGAAGTCATACATCCGGTTATTGTAATTCTGTAATTGCATGTTCAGCAAATCGCTCTTGTATGCTTTTTCACGCTGGTATTGAAAAACGAGGAAGCACGTCGCGAAGATGACGAACAGCAGGATGACCGACAGGAAAAGCCGTTTACTGAACGGTAACAGACGGTATATCAGTTTAGTCATAAGCTTTTTTTTAGGTACTAGTTGACTAGGTACTAGGTAGCTAGGCTCTAGATACATCGGCAGAATTGTTTAAACCTAGTACCTGATTCCTAGTGTCTGAAAATAATTTATTCGCATTCGAAGCAATAGCCGTATCCCAGACGGGTAACGATATGTTTGCCGTATTCGCCGATTTTCTTGCGCAGGCGGGTGATGTTAACGTCTATCGTGCGGTCGAGCACGTACACCTCATCGTTCCACACCTTCGAGAGGATGTCCTCGCGAGAGAACACACGTCCTGAGTTTTGGAGCAGCAGCAGTAGGATTTCGAACTCTTTCTTGGTGAGTGAAACTTCTTCGCCGTTGATTGTCACCTTTTTCTGTGGCACATTGATGACCAGTCCCTTGTATTGCAGTTCTTCACTGTCTTTCAGCTGGAGGTTGGCGGTGCGGCGCAATACGGCTTTCACGCGCATGATGACTTCGCGTAGCGAGAATGGCTTCGAGATATAGTCGTCAGCACCTAGGTTGAAGCCCGTGATGGTATCGTTTTCCGTGTCTTTGGCGGTAATGAAAATGATGGGGATGTTGGCGGTGTCTTTGTCTGCCTTCAGCATGCGCGCCATCTTGAATCCGGAAATTTCGCCCATCATCACGTCCAGCAGCAACAGGTTGTATTGCGTAAGGTCCAGTTTCAGGGCCTCTTCTGCCGAGTTGGCAGTATCGACTTTGTAACCCTCCATTTCGAGGTTGAACTTCAGGATTTCGCACAAATCGTCTTCATCGTCTACTACAAGGATTCGGTATTCGTTCATGGTTTTATTCTGTTTTATGTTATGTATGTTTGAAACGCGGATTAGCGCAGATTCACGCGGCTTGTTTTTTAATAGGCAATAGATGCTCTTCTATGTGTTGTCTCTGCGCCAATCTGCGCTAATCTGCGTTTCAAAAAATATATCCGGACGCAAAGATGAGGCTTTCTTGTTTCGGTATTGTGAAATAGGTATTACAATCCGGTTACAAAGTAGGGCGGGTAAACTCTCCGGCAATGGGACGGCTCAGCTCGTTGCGCACCTGTTGCGGGGTAAGCCCGTGCCCTAACAGGAACATCAGTTTGGTGAGCACACTTTCTACAGTCGAGTCGTATCCGCTGATGACGCCCGCGTCCAGCAGGTGCAGGCCGGTTTCGTAGCGTGCCATTTCCACCATGCCTGTAGGGCATTGCGAGATGTTGACGATAATGATGCCGCGCTCCGTAGCTTCTTTCAGCAGGCGGATGAACCAGGGCTTTTGCGGGGCATTGCCCGAGCCGTAGGTCTTCAGCACCACAGCCTTCAGTCCCGGGGTGCGTAAGACGCCCTGTACGATGTTTTCCTGTATGCCGGGGAAGATGGTGAGGATGATGACATTGGTGTCGAACACGAAGTGGGGGTGCATCGGCACATCGGGATGCGCTTTGCGGATGCGGTCGTATTCATACTTGATGTGGATGCCTGCCGTAGCGAGCGGGGGATAGTTGTACGAGCGGAAAGCGTTGAAGTTCTCGGCGTTGATTTTCGTCGTGCGGTTTCCGCGCAGCAGCAGGTTTTCGAAGAAGATGCACACTTCGGGCACCACTGCCGTACCGTCGGGATGCTTTGCTGCGGCAATCTCGATAGAGGTTATCAGGTTTTCTTTTCCGTCGGTGCGCAGCACGCCGATGGGCAGCTGGCTTCCTGTCAGGATGACCGGTTTGCTCAGGTTTTCCAGCATGAAGCTTAGTGCAGATGCCGTATATGCCATGGTGTCCGTTCCGTGCAGGATGACGAATCCGTCGAAGTTATCGTAATTGTATTGGATAATCTTGACCAGTTTTGCCCACAGTGCCGGTTCCATGTCCGATGAGTCGATGGGTGGGGTGAACTGGTACGAAGATATCCGGTAGTTGAACCGCCGCAGTTCGGGCACGTTTTCCTGAAGCTGGTCGAAGTTAAAGGCTTCCAAAGCCCCTGTTTCGGGGTTTTCTATCATACCGATGGTTCCGCCGGTATATATAAGGAGTACGGATGGATAGTCGGACTTAATCATAATTCGTGTCTGTTTTGTGCATGCAAAGGTACGAAATAGCGTGCGAAATCCGAAATGTTTTCTATGGTAAATAACAAAATGTTTGCCTTTGAGTGAGGAATTGAAAGCCCAGATGGGTATTATTGTGGCTAATTGATAGCTTATATCTCAGTCAGCTAAATTTGTAAATCAGTGTAGACAAGAAATGAATTTGTAATTCCGGATAGAATCATAGCAAGGCGCATCCGGTTGCGGAAGCCTGCGGATAGAGGTGCGTCGGCAACGCATATAGGTCCATCCGCTGTAAGATTATTAATCTTCAGGCTGCAAGATTATTAATCTTACAAGCGGAAGATTATTAATCTTACACCAGACGAGGTTGTCCCGTGTCTTGGGCAAAATGCGGATATTCATTAAAAATATTTCTTTGCCTGCACACTCCACGTGCAGACAAAATCAGGATGAACCATATAACAGACCTGATAACTTGCCGGCGGAAAAGATTTGTATGCACCAGCAACAAAATCCCCTTGCTGCTGAAGATGAAAAGGCATGACACGCAAGTGTTCCCTGAAATCGACTTCTTCTTCTCCCATCAGCTTGTAGAGCGTTTCCTTTGCCGACCAGTGCAAGAGCATATAATATAAGGTGGAGGTACGTGAATCTCCGGCAAACCCTTTTACCGCTTCCGTCTCTCCGTCCAGCTCTTCGGCACACATGAAACGGCCGGCAATCCTCAATACCCGGTCTGCCACCTGCTCGATATCCACTCCTACTTCGGCAGACGGATGCAGTGCTACAGCCACATACCCCCTGGTGTGAGAAATCGAAAGCCGATAGCTCTGGTCTGTAAGGAAAGGTTTGCCCGAA
This sequence comes from Bacteroides sp. An51A, assembly GCF_002161565.1. Lineage (NCBI taxonomy): Bacteria > Pseudomonadati > Bacteroidota > Bacteroidia > Bacteroidales > Bacteroidaceae > Bacteroides > Bacteroides sp. An51A. The sequence goes on along the minus strand of NZ_NFIC01000014.1, from coordinate 13,705 downwards.
GGAAAATGCCCGACCTGTTTCTCTTCACCGCACAATGCCTTAAGCAATACACGCACCGCAAGATACTCGGTACGGCGTGACTCTGCACGCAGTGCGGACAGTTCAGCATCGTAAGGCAATGAGTCACCCAACATCGCACGCAACTCTCCGCCGGTTTCTTCCACCTTCCAGATGGCAAACACAGCGCCATCGCTTTTCCAACTCTTAAACAGCGACATTCTTCCGGGTTACTTTTACTTTCACAATACGATGGGCATCCATCTGAAGCACTTCGAACACAAAATCCTTGCAACGGATAATCTCATGCAGTGCCGGGAACTCTCCTTTCAGTTCGAGCACCAGTCCTGCCAAAGTATCGGCATCGCCAGCCAGCTCTTCGAAATCATCCGGGTCGACATCCAATATCTTATAGAAATCGGACAGCAACGTTTTCCCCTCAAAAACATACACGTTATCCGAAACCTTTACATAGCTGCGTTCTTCTTCGTCATATTCATCATTGATTTCCCCAACGATTTCCTCGATAATGTCTTCCATCGTGACCAGCCCCGATGTACCTCCAAATTCGTCCACCACAATCGCTATATGGATCTTGTTTGCCTGAAAATCACGCAACAGGTCATCAATCATCTTGGTCTCGGGCACGAAATAGGCAGGCCGTATCAAGTTCTGCCACTTGAAAGTGTCGTCTTTTTCCAAGTAGGGCAACAAATCCTTAATATACAGAATGCCCTTTATATTATCGCGCGATTCTTCATAAACAGGGATACGGGAGTATGCATTGTCCACCACACACTTGATGACTTCTGAAAACGGGGTGCCGATTTCCAAATCTACCATATCCAGCCGCGAAGTCATTACCTCTTTTGCCGTTTCCTCTCCGAAACGGATGATGCCTTCCAGCATATTGCTTTCTTCCGAAATCTCACGTTTGTCGGTCAGCTCCAAGGCTTGCGAAAGTTCGTCCACAGAAAGGCCGGTCTTTTTATGCTTCTGCGCCATCCTGTTCACAAAAAAGGCAGAACGTACCAGAATGTCTGAAAAGGGACGGAAAATCCTACGCAGGAAGACAATGAGAGGCGCTACTTTCCGGCAGAACCCCAACGAATCTTGTGCCGAATAGATGCGAGGCATAATCTCGCCGAACAATAACAGCAGGAATGTCAAGACGATGACACAAAAGACCAGCCGCAGCCCCTCAGCCTCTTCCCCACGCATCACATCGGAAAAGAAGAAAGCCCCCAGCACGACAATCGTCACATTGACGAAATGATTGGATATCAGAATCGTTGCAAGCAGACGTTCCGAGTCGTCCAGCAACTTACGGATACGCTTGTCGGCCGCCGATTTTTCTTCATCCACTTCTTCCCTGTCGTTTTCAGACAAGGAGAAGAAAGCTATCTCCGAAGCCGAGACAAGACCGGACACACACAATAACAACACAGCCAGCACAGCAGCTGCCAACGCTCCTACGGAAGGAGATGCAAACGTTAAGCCGCTACACCACTCTTCAATGATAGATAAACACGAGTCAGGATCCAAAACAAAAAATTTTAGTTAAACATCAGGTTTATATGCCATCGGTCAGAAAGGCAAATCATCAGAAGTGCCAGCCTGCTGCGCCGAAACATTCGCCTGCTGTGCCGCAGCAGGCTGGGAAGGAGCGGTTGCCGGCTGGGGAGAACGCGGAGTCAGCATCTCCATATTATCGGCAAAGATTTCCACCACATAACGCTTGATGCCGTTCTGGTCGTCATACGAGCGCGAGCGTATCTTTCCTTCAATATAAAGTTTGTCCCCCTTGTGTACATATTTCTCGGCAGTCTCCGCCAGTCCGCGCCACAACACGATGTTATGCCACTCCGTACGTTCGGGCACCTGCGTGCCGTTTGCCAATGTATAGGCTCTGTCTGTAGTGGCCAAAGGGAAAGCGGCTACCGCCACCCCATTATCCAAATAGCGTACATCCGGGTCTTTCCCGACATTTCCAATCAATTGCACTTTATTCAATGACATATCTAAATCGTTTACTGATTATTTGGTTTCAAAATTACAGAAAAAAAACGAGATATCAAACGCGGAACCGCAAATTTGTGCAAATCGCCGACCGGGACGCATTGGAACGCCCCCTGCGGCATCCCCCCCGGGGCGATGCGCACGACATAACAGTCGGCATAAATCACCCGATGTGACAAGACATGCTTCACCTGCTTTGCCACCAACCGCACAGACAAGATTTCGCATTCCGCAAAAAGCTGCCTGTATGCCGGCAGCACGCATACCTCTTCCTCTTCCATCGCCCGTCCGGTTTCTATCAACGGGAACTCATACAGGTTGTGCCAGATATCCCCCGCCTCCCGCTTGTGCAAGAAGGTATCCCCGCCGGCATCTATATAAAAATAAAGGAAATACCGGTTGCTCACTTTGGTTTTGTGCTGCTTGCGCGGAAGCACATCCACCAATCCTTTCTGCAATGCCACACAGCTGTCTGCCAACGGACAGAACATGCACGAAGGGGATGAGGGCACGCACTGCAAGGCTCCAAAGTCCATTATTGCCTGGTTGTACAGGGCAGGAACCGACTTTTCGAGCAACTCTCCAGCCAAGGCTGCATAAAGTTTCTTGCCTTGCGTGGTGTCAATCGGTTCTTCGACCCCCAGCCAACGTGAAAGCACCCTGTACACATTGCCGTCGACCACGGCACAAGGCATACCGTAGGCAAACGAGCAAATGGCGGCGGCGGTATAATCGCCCACTCCTTTCAATTTACGTACCTCTTCGTAAGTATCCGGGAAAGTCCCTCGCGCAGCTATCGAACGTGCCGCCTCGTGCAGGTTCCTTGCCCGTGAATAATAGCCCAACCCCTGCCAATACTTCATCACTTCGTCTTCACCGGCTTCCGCCAAGGCAAACACGTCTGGGAACCGCCGGATAAAACGGCAGTAATAACCGTATCCCTGTACCACACGTGTCTGCTGGAGTATAATTTCAGATATCCATATTTTATAAGGGTCTTTCGTGTCCCTCCACGGCAAATCCCGCTTGTTCTCCTCATACCAATGTATCAAGGTTTCACCGAACCGATTCATAACTTTTCCATTGCTTTTGATTAAAAACACTAAAAACATCTGCAAAATTACAGGTTTTAAGGATGCTTGAAACAGTTTTTTAAAATTTTGTTCGAAAGAAATTTTTCCATAAGCGAGAAAAGCTATATATTTGCAATCCAAAAAATTAAGATAACGTATAACAATAATTATTAGCGAAATGACTAAAGCAGAGATTGTAAACGAAATTGCCAAAAGCACCGGCATTGACAAGCAAACGGTACTCACTACGCTGGAAGCATTTATGGATTCAGTAAAGACGTCATTATCAAATGATGAAAACGTATACCTCCGTGGATTCGGCAGTTTCATCGTGAAGAAAAGAGCGCAGAAGACTGCCCGGAACATTTCAAAAAATACGACCATCATCATTCCGGAACACAACATTCCGGCATTTAAGCCAGCAAAGACGTTTACTCTTTCAGTAAAGAAATAATTAACATTAGTATTAACCCTATAAAATTTTGAAGCTATGCCAAGCGGAAAGAAAAGAAAAAGACATAAAATGTCAACTCACAAACGTAAAAAAAGACTGAGAAAGAACAGACACAAAAGCAAAAAATAATTGTTAGTCTGTCCGACTTCAATAAAGAACAAACTTGCAAAGCTCCTTCATAGTCTTTCAGGTTTGTTCTTTGTGTATTGAGAATCTTTTGTTTCAAAAAAAAGTATTAACCCGTAAACTAAGTATAACAAGTGACAAGCGAATTAGTAGTAGATGTACAGCCGAAGGAAATCTCCATAGCTCTGCTGGAAGACAAGAACCTGGTAGAGTTCCAGAAAGAAGAAAGAAACCTTTCCTTTTCCGTCGGCAATATGTACGTGGGCAAAGTCAGAAAGCTGATGCCCGGACTGAACGCCTGCTTCATAGATGTCGGTTTCGAAAAAGACGCTTTCCTTCATTACTTAGACCTCGGACCTCAATTTCTTTCTTACCAGAAGTATCTGAAACAAGTTATCAGCGACCGAAAGAAGCTTTATCCCATATCGAAGGCATCCATGCTGCCCGATATTGAAAAGGACGGAAGCATCTCGAACGTCCTGCAACAAGGACAAGAGGTTATCGTACAAATTGTCAAAGAACCCATTTCCACCAAAGGACCGAGACTGACCTGCGAATTGTCGTTCGCCGGCAGATACCTGGTACTGATCCCGTTCAATGATAAAGTGTCGGTATCGCAAAAAATCAAGTCGAGCGAAGAACGCGCACGCCTGAAACAATTGCTGCAAAGCATCAAGCCGAAAAACTTCGGCGTCATCGTACGCACGGTGGCAGAAGGGAAGCGCGTGGCTGAACTGGACGCCGAACTGAAAGTATTGCTGAAACACTGGGAAGAGACCATCACAAAAGTACAAAAGGCAACCAAAATGCCTACACTGGTCTACGAAGAGACAAGCCGCACGGTAGCCATGCTGCGCGACCTGTTCAACCCTTCGTACGAAAACATCTACGTGAACGACGAGACCGTTTACAATGAAGTAAAGAATTATGTAGCCCTGATAGCCCCCGAACGTGTGGGTATTGTCAAGCTATACAAAGGCCAGCTTCCCATTTTTGATAACTTTGCCATCACCAAACAAATCAAGTCATCGTTCGGCAAAACCGTTTCTTATAAAAGCGGGGCTTATCTGATTATCGAACATACCGAAGCGCTGCACGTAGTGGACGTGAACAGCGGTAACCGTTCGAAATCTGCCAACGGACAAGAAGCCAATGCCCTCGATGTGAACTTGGGCGCAGCCGATGAGTTGGCGCGCCAACTCCGATTAAGAGATATGGGAGGAATCATCGTTGTCGACTTTATCGACATGAATCTTGCCGAGAACCGTCAGAAACTGTACGAGCGTATGTGCCAGAACATGCAAAAAGACCGTGCCAAGCATAACATTCTGCCCCTCAGCAAATTCGGTCTGATGCAGATAACGCGCCAGCGCGTGCGTCCGGCAATGGATGTGGCTACTGATGAAGACTGCCCCACCTGCTTCGGCAAAGGAAAGATAAAGCCTTCCATCCTGTTTACAGATACACTGGAAAGCAAAATTGACTACTTGGTCAATAAGTTGAAGGTCAAGAAATTTACATTGCACATCCACCCCTACGTGGCTGCTTACATCAACCAAGGCATCATGTCGCTCAAGCGGAAGTGGCAGATGAAATACGGCTTCGGAATCAAGATTGTCCCGAACCAAAGCCTTGCCTTCCTGCAATATAAATTTTATGACGCGCACAACGAAGAAATAGACATGAAAGAGGAGTTCGAAATCAAATAGACAAGCAAACAAAGAACCTCCAAAAAACAATTATCCCCTTGCCTGCTCCTTAACAACATAAGGAAGACAAGGGGATAATCCGTAAGATACACTTCCCGTTATTTCCGTTTCATTTTCTGCATCATGCCTGCCATCTTGCTGCCCGTTACCATCTTCATCATCTTGCGGGTCTGGTCGAACTGCTTCAAGAGGCGGTTCACTTCCTGAATGCTTGTTCCGCTACCTTTGGCAATACGGTTCCGGCGGCTTCCGTTCAGGATTTCAGGATGTGTGCGCTCTTGGGGAGTCATCGAATAAATAATTGCCTCAATGCTCTTAAAGGCATTGTCATCAATATCGATATCCTTAATCGCCTTTCCTACGCCCGGAATCATCGAAGCCAGTTCTTTCAGGTTACCCATCTTCTTGATTTGCTGGATCTGTCCCAAAAAGTCGTTAAAGTCGAACTGGTTCTTCTGGATTTTCTTCTGCAAACGCTTGGCTTCTTCCTCATCGTATTGCTCTTGTGCACGCTCTACCAACGAAACGATGTCGCCCATACCCAGAATACGGTCTGCCATACGTGCCGGATGGAAAAGGTCGACGGCATCCAGTTTCTCGCCCGTACCAACAAACAGGATAGGCTTGTTTACCACCGTACGGATGGAAAGGGCGGCACCGCCACGCGTATCACCATCCAATTTGGTAAGTACCACACCGGTGAAGTCGAGACGTTCGTTAAATTCACGGGCTGTGTTCACCGCATCTTGTCCGGTCATCGCATCCACCACAAAAAGGGTAGCATCCGGAGTGATGGCATTTTTGATAGCGGCAATCTCGTTCATCATCTGTTCGTCTATCGCCAACCGGCCGGCTGTATCGACAATAACCAGGTCATACCCTTTCGCCTTGGCTTCCTGAATGGCATTCAAGGCTATCTGTACCGGATCTTTGCTGTCCGGTTCGCTATAGACCGGTACTTCCACTTGCCCGCCCAGCACTTTCAACTGGTCGATGGCAGCCGGACGGTAAACATCACATGCTACCAGCAAGGGCTTACGGTTCTTCTTCGACTTGAACATCCGTGCCAGCTTGCCCGAAAAGGTTGTCTTACCCGAACCTTGCAGACCCGACATCAGGATAACAGCAGGACGGCCTTTCAACTCCAGTTCCACCGTATCGCCTCCCATCAGCTTCGCCAGCTCGTCGTGAACAATCTTCACCATCAACTGGCTGGGCTTCACGGCCGTCAGGACGTTCTGCCCCAGTGCTTTCTCTTTTACCGTATCGGTAAAGTTCTTTGCCACCTTATAGTTTACATCGGCATCCAGCAACGCACGACGTACATCTTTCAGGGTCTCCGCCACATTGATTTCGGTGATTTTGCCTTCACCTTTCAATATCTTGAACGACCGCTCCAGTCTTTCACTTAAATTATCGAACATAATTCTATTTACTATTTAGCGATTTACTATTTAATTTTTATGCCACAGAGGCACAGAGATGTACGCCGTCTCTGCACCCAATAAAAAAGCAGCGTGCAAAAATAGTAAAAAACTTGCAGGCTTCAAATCTTTTTGTTCTGCCATTTCGCTTTTTTCAGATAAATCACACTGAAAACCAACATCAGGGTATAGTAAATCACTTCGGTAGTGAAACAAATCTCCACCGGAGCCTGCACCACCATGCCGATGATGATGATGTAGAGGGCATAAAACACCTGTATGCCAATTTCGAGCACCAATGCCGCCTGTGTATTACCTGTTCCCGAAATACCGTTGAAATACACATTGGAAAGTGCCGCAATCAGCATCGCCACGCACACTACATAAAGTGCCAGTTCCGATTCATGAAGCAATGCCTCCTCGCCTGTATATACCGAAAGGATGGCATGAGGAAATGCCACGCACAACACTACACAAACCACCATGATGAGGAACGACATCCGGGCGATGCGGTTCAGCAGATACATCACCTTCGACACACCTCCCGAACCGATAAGGTTGCTCACCAACGAGTTCGCCGTAGTAGAAAGTGCCTGCACCGGAATAAGCAAAACGACGTAGACACTACGCACAATATTGGCTATCGCCAGCTGGCGCTCGCCCAACCGCTCCAGTGCCATAAAAAATACGAACCAGATAGCCATCGAGAGGAAATACTGCACCATCGTGAAACAGGAAATATGCAAGATACGCACCACCATGTTCCAGTCGAACTGCCCGAAGCGGTGCAGCCCGTACTTATGAAGGTCTATCTTCGCATAGGTATATACAAGGTAAAACACCAGCGAAGACGCCTCGGCTATCACCGAAGCCAGTGCCGCCCCGCGCACACCCATTTCGGGGAAACCCCACTCACCGAACACCAATACATAGTCGAGTATTACATTGACCGCAGCCATGACCACAGCACTCATCGTAAGCACTTTCGTCTTAGTAATGCCTATATAAAGGGCACGGAACATCACGTTGACAAATGCAAACAGGACCCCCCAGATGCGCCACGTAAAAAACTCGTAAGTAGCATGGTAGATATTGTCTGATGTAATGAGCAGGCGTATCAGAGGCTCGGCAAACAGATACATTGCCGCCAGCAGCACTACCGCCATCCCGAAACTAAAGGCAGAGCCCTGCCACATAATCGGCCCCACGGAATGGTAGTTCCCCTCACCATTACGCCGCGCTATAAGAATCTGCGAACCCACACTGAAACCGAAAGCCACCGTATAAATGCAGATATACAGCAGTCCACCCATAGCCGAAGCTCCCAGTGCCACTTCGCTCACATGTCCCAAAAAGGCAGTATCGGTCACGTTGATGACATTCTGTGCCAGCAATCCCAAGAAAATGGGATAAGTTACATTCCATATTTCTTTGTTCGTGTACATAACAGATTGTTTGATGATATAATTCTTGAAACAAGCGCACAAAGATACGGATTTTATACATACAAACCTAATCCTACTCTTTTCCCCAGGCCTGGAAACTGTCTCTGCTATACTATAGGTATAGATATATTTACTATTTTTCGATTTACGAAGTACGATTTTATAGTAAAACAAAATTGGTTTGCGAAAAATTCTTGATGTATTGTCATAATCGAATGGAGTTTCCATTGGAAATGGGCACTCAGCATGACAAATGATTTTTCGCAATTCATTTCTGATTGACTATAATATCAAAATAGTAAATAATAAATTGTCAAATCGTAAATTAATAAATCTGTGGTGATAAATCGCACAAGCCGTTTTTTATATCTCCAACCCATGTAGTGCCAGGTGCACATATTTTTTTTGCATGTCGGCAGGTTTGCATACGACACCATCTATCATCAGCAGGTCAATGTCGAGTGGAATAACCCCTGTCTGCTTACTGGCAGGAGTGCGCCCACAAGCTTTTTCTATGTTCTTGAAAAAGCTCCTCAAACTATCTGGATCCCAAGTGGTTTCAAACAGTGCCGCCCGGTTGAGATAAGGAACATGATGTATGCTCCCTTCGGGTGCGGTCTGTATGGTTTTCCCCCATCGGATACAAGGAAAATAATGTCTTAATACTTTCTCGGCTATATTCATATGCATTTCCGCATGGTAATTCGACCCGATACACAAGACACATTGATGCATTTTTTCCATAAATAGTTCTTTTAATCTTTCCAACCTGCCAGAAACTGCCCGGAATCCGTCCAAGAATAACGGTATAGCGTCCATAAATACATGAAACCGGCATTGCCTGAAAAACAGTGCAAGTTATAAAAAAGATCATAAACCCGCAAAAAGGGAGCCGAAAACATTCACTTCAGAACGGAACAGGATGATAAATACCATTCTGCAACCAGCCTGAATGACGCGCCAAACACAGACAACTTACTTTACCATACGAACCCGCCTTTTTTTAAAACAAAATAACAAAGAGGCAGAAAATAATCGGGCGAAATACATGTCGGATAGTTTTTTTTCTTAACTTTGCGGTGCAACTGAAATGCAAACACTTTAAACAAAAAATATTGAGACTATGATGACTATTGACAAATTCAACTTTGCCGGAAAGAAGGCAATCGTCCGCGTGGACTTCAATGTACCTTTGGACGAAAATGGTAAGATTACCGATGACACTCGTATCCGTGGCGCTCTGCCTACCTTGAAGAAAATCTTGGCTGACGGCGGCGCTTTGATTATCATGTCGCACATGGGCAAGCCCAAAGGCAAAGTAAACGCCAAATATTCGTTGAGCCAGATTGTTGATGCTGTATCAGCAGCTCTGGGCACTCCGGTTCAGTTCGCTCCCGACTGCGCCAAAGCACAGGATGCAGCCGCAGCCTTGAAACCGGGCGAAGTATTGTTGCTGGAAAACCTCCGCTTCTATCCCGAAGAAGAAGGCAAACCCGTAGGCATCGAAAAAGAAGACCCTGCTTACGAAGCCGCTAAGAAAGAAATGAAGGCACGCCAGAAAGATTTCGCCAAGACATTGGCTTCGTATGCAGACTGCTACGTGATGGACGCATTCGGTACGGCTCACCGCAAACACGCTTCTACAGCCGTTATCGCCGACTATTTCGATGCAGACCACAAGATGCTGGGCTACCTGATGGAAAAAGAAGTGAAAGCCGTTGATAACGTATTGAAAGACATCAAACGCCCGTTCACCGCTATCATGGGTGGTTCGAAAGTTTCTACCAAAATCGGTATCATCGAAAACCTGATGGATAAGGTAGACAACCTGATTCTGTGCGGCGGTATGACATTTACTTTCGCTAAGGCTCAAGGCGGTAAAATCGGCAAGTCTATCTGCGAAGATGACAAGCTCGACCTGGCTCTCGACATCATCAAGAAAGCAAAAGAAAAAGGTGTAAACCTGGTATTGGGTACCGACTGTATCGCAGCTGATGACTTCAAGAACGATGCCAACACACAAGTTTGCCCGGCTAACGACATACCGGAAGGCTGGGAAGGACTGGATGCAGGTCCTGCAAGCCGCGAAGCATTCAAGGCTGCTATCGTAAATGCCAAGACTATCCTGTGGAACGGTCCTGCCGGCGTATTCGAATTCGATAACTTCACAGGCGGTTCGAAAGCCATTGCAGAAGCCATTGCAGAAGCTACCAAGAACGGTGCCTTCTCACTGATTGGTGGTGGCGACTCTGTAGCCTGCATCAACAAGTTCGGCATGGCAGACCAGGTATCTTACATCTCTACCGGTGGCGGTGCATTGCTGGAAGCCATCGAAGGCAAAGTATTGCCGGGTGTAGCTGCTATCTGTGGCGAAGAATAAGAATAACATTATTTTTCAATAGAAACCCGAAAGCGTATGTATACGCATACGTTTTCGGGTTTCAACGTAGATAAACCTCATCAAGCGATATATGGCAGGCATCTACCTACACATTCCCTTCTGCAAACGCCGGTGCATTTATTGCGATTTCTTCTCAACCACTCAGGGAGGACAAACAGACCGTTATATCCAGACGCTATGTAAAGAACTGGAACAAAGGAAAGAGTACCTCGAAGGAGAAGATATCGAAACCATCTATTTAGGCGGAGGCACCCCTTCGCAATTGCAGGAAAAACACTTCGAACAGATATTCTCTACCTTATATATATATTATCCTGTCCGCCCGGATGCCGAAATCACCCTCGAAGCCAACCCCGATGATTTAAACAAGGAATATGTAACCATGCTCCGGCACTTTCCCTTCAACCGCCTGAGCATGGGAATACAAACCTTCAACGATACGACCTTACGGCTGCTGCACCGCCGCCATACGGCACAACAAGCCATTGATGCTTTCGAGCGATGCCGGCAAGCAGGCTTCGCCAATATCAGCATCGACCTGATGTACGGACTGCCCGGTGAGACACTCGCTTCCTGGCAAGCCGACCTGAAGCAAGCCGTCACCCTGCATCCCGAACACATCTCTGCCTACCACCTGATTTACGAAGAAGGAACACCCCTCTGGAAACTCCGCGAACAGCATCGGGTAAACGAAATAGACGAAGACTTGAGCGTAAACCTATTCACCGAACTGATTCATACACTGAAAAACGCCGGATACGAACATTATGAGATATCCAACTTCTGCCTGCCCGACAAATATTCACGCCATAACTCCAGCTATTGGACAGGCAAAACATACCTAGGATGCGGAGCTTCTGCCCATTCATATAACGGTACGTCACGCCAATGGAACATCGCATCGCTTGAAAAATACATAACAGGCATCGAGCACCGTAAGCCTGATTACGAAATAGAAGAACTCGACCTCTACACCCGCTACAACGATTTTATCATTACCAGCCTGCGCACCATGTGGGGCATGTCCCTGACCAGGCTCAAGACCGGTTTCGGAGAAAAACTATACGATTATTGTATCCACCTTGCCACACCCCATTTACAACAACATACTTTACAACAGACCGGCGATTTCCTGAAGCTTACCGAACAAGGTATTTTCATATCCGACAGCATCATGAGCGACCTGCTTTGGGTGGACGATTGAAACAAGATTGAACAAGATTACCCCCCCCCTCTGGAAGAAATTTTCGTAAAAGAGGTTGCATAGTTTCACTTTTTTACCTATTTTTGGCAAAACGTTTAAAAATGTAAGTCATTATGAGCAATAAACAGAAAAGATTCATCTTACCCGAAGACGAAATACCACGCTTCTGGTACAACATTCAGGCAGATATGATAAACAAACCGCTGCCTCCCTTAAACCCTGCTACCAAAGAACCGCTCAAACCCGAAGACCTTTACCCTATCTTCGCCAAAGAACTTTGCCAGCAGGAATTGAACCAAACAGATACATGGATCGAGATACCCGAGGAAGTGCGCGACATGTACAAATACTACCGGAGCACCCCGCTGGTACGTGCATACGGACTGGAAAAAGCATTAGACACCCCTGCCCACATTTATTTCAAGAATGAAAGTGTCAGCCCAATCGGCTCGCACAAGCTGAATTCGGCACTGGCACAAGCCTATTATTGCAAAAAAGAAGGCGTAAGCAATATCACAACCGAAACAGGAGCCGGACAATGGGGAGCAGCCCTGTCGTATGCAGCCAACGTATTCGGACTGGAAGCTGCCGTATATCAAGTAAAAATCAGCTACGAGCAGAAACCATACCGGCGCAGCATCATGCAGACTTTCGGCGCACAGGTCACTCCTTCACCTTCCATGTCAACCCGCGCAGGAAAAGACATCCTGACCAAATACCCTAACCACCAAGGTTCACTGGGTACAGCTATTTCTGAAGCAGTAGAACTGGCACGCACGACACCTAACTGCAAATACACTTTAGGCTCTGTATTAAGCCATGTCACCCTCCATCAGACCATCATCGGACTGGAGGCCGAAAAGCAAATGGAAATGGCAGGCGAATATCCCGATGCCATCATCGCCTGCTTCGGCGGAGGTTCCAACTTCGGCGGCATCGCTTTCCCGTTCATGCGGCACACCATCCTGGAAGGAAAGAAAACCCGATACATTGCAGCCGAACCGGCATCATGCCCCAAACTGACACGAGGCAAATTCGAATACGACTATGGAGACGAAGCCGGATATACCCCGCTGCTTCCGATGTACACATTGGGACACAATTTTACCCCTGCCAACATCCATGCCGGAGGCTTGCGTTATCACGGAGCTGGTGTCATCGTATCGCAGCTGATAAAAGACAACCTCATGGAAGCCGTCGACATCCAACAATTGGATTCGTTCAAAGCCGGCTGCCTTTTCGCCAAAGTAGAAGGCATCATCCCGGCACCGGAATCATGCCACGCCATCGCTGCCACCATTAATGAAGCATTGAAATGCAAAGAAAGCGGCGAAGAGAAAGTGCTTCTTTTCAACCTCTCCGGACACGGTTTGATCGACATGAGCGCTTACGACCAATACCTGGCAGGCAATCTCACCAATTATAGCCTGAGCGATGAGGAAATAAACAAGAGCCTGGCAGAAGTGAATGAACTGAATAAATAATGCGGAATATAGGAATGTGCTAATGCGGGAATAAACCTCCAATGCATTAGCACATTTTTATCCGCGCATATAAATGAATGCCTTCAACCAACTGAAACCATGATGCGCTAACCGAAGATATATTACCTTGCCGTTTCAGTTATCTCCTCAAGCCATAGCAGTTATCTGATATTGCCCATGAAGCATATCTTCGTTCTGCAAACATAGGTACTTAATGGAAAAAACCCACCGTCAAGTTAGAAGTGCAACTCCGCCACCGCCTTCCTCCGTCCTTGGAGCGTAGCGGAAAGGGCGGAGGAAGGCGGTGGAAGCCCGGAATCAGGGTCATCCGGCAATACAAAATAAAAAAGGGAGACCTCTGTCTCCCAC
>NZ_NFIC01000013.1:0-67034 GCF_002161565.1 Bacteroides sp. An51A | reverse complement strand
TTGGCGAAACGCCGTATATCTTCCAGTTCGGCGAGTAAAGACAAAGCCGTTATCATGCCTATGCCCGGGACGGAACGCAGCAGTCCGTAGTCGGTGGCATATCTGTCTGAACGGGAAAGCACCCTCAGTTTTCGTGTCGCTTCCAGAAGAAGCCTGCGCTGTGACTCTACGGAATCCAGCAAAAGGGAAAGGCCCGCACTCCCTTCCTCCGTATCCATGCGGATGCCGTTACGCAGCCAGTTCATGAAGGCGCGTGACCAGTGGGTGCCGCTGTGCCTGAATTCTTCAGGATAGCCAATCCCATAATAATACAGGAATGCCTTGATGCGCTGTTTCATTCTTGCCAGGTCACGGACAAGGGCGTCACGGCTGCGCAAAAGGGTACGGACCTCCAACGTCTCCCTGCAAGGGACATGGATGGCGGTCAGCTCATTGCTACGCAGAGACCTGGCTATTTTCCTGCTGTCCACCGCATCCGTCTTCTGAAGACGTTCCTTCTGGCTGGTGGAGACATCCGCCGGATTAACCACTATATTCTGTATTCCCATTGCAACCAGTTTATAATGTGCCCAGAAGCCACTGAAACCGGCTTCATAGGCTGACAGATAGTTTCCGTTGGGAAAATGAGAGTGAAGATAAGAGGACAGGGCTTCCGGACTCGGGGGCTGAACGAATGTCTTGTGGTGGAGATGCCCGCTCAGGATACTTACTGTCCAACTTACTGTCCAACTCTTCAAATGCACATCAATTCCTACGTAAATATTTTGTCCTTCAAAATTTAATGTGTTACTTTGTTTACGCATAAAGTCATAGGTTTTATTAAGTTATTTCTTTCATTTACAAATTTAATAATTCTCTTGGCTTTATGCTATTTTGCTAGCACATTACAAACATAGGAACTAAATGGCATATGAAGATGATTGCCTATACTCATCTCATATGCCATTTTTATTGGATTCTCACTTATGTTGTATAAATCCTGTTTTATACTTCTTGCGGCATTAATTTGTGCATTTTGTCGCTTGTCACATTTGTCAAGCTGGATTTGTGCCTGTACACTTTATGTCTACCGGTTGCTTTTCCAAGCCAAACCCTAACATCAGCTTAGTCCGACCATCCAATCTCCATGACTACCTTGTTTGTAAGATTATTAATCTTCATGCCGGAAGATTATTAATCTTCACGCTGTAAGATTAATAATCTTACAAGCAAGGCAGCTATATTGCGGAGAGAACAAAGCTTGATTGTCATGCCGGACGTGTAAGCCGGCGTAATTGAAGAAGCGGATTGACAATCCGGTGTGACACAGGCAACAGAAGTAATACCGACTGTGTGTATTCCATTAAAATGCACAATTCCACACTGTTCAAAATATAAGCTTTGTAATTCTGCATTTCTAGGAATAGCCAGAGTTAAATGCATAGCAACCGGCATACTCCCAAACATCGATCGAGTAGGAGGTAAACACTAATCATAGGTGTTTATCTCCTATTTTCATGTTTACCGACCTCTCACACCACCGTACGTGCCGTTCGGCATACGGCGGTTCCTATTTTGGGTACCATTCGAGATACGAGCCCATTAAGGTAGGATATCCTGCCTTTCGTAGGCTCTCCTTATTTATCGCCACCTTCAATATAGGACTGTCAGCAATACGCCAATAACCTTTGCGGGTGTTACCCCATTCCCATGCCTTGTATTTTTCAATACCACATTTAATGAGGTTTGCTACCTTGGTCTTGGGTTTCTTCCAAGATTTCCATATACACATACGTATTCTCCGTCTTAACCACTCATCTATATCAAGAAGAAAACGTTTCATATCGGCAAGATGATAGTATCCAATCCATCCACGTATGTATTCTTTCAGCTTCTGCTTCCTCTTAGCGTATCCCCATCCGTTGTTACGATTCGTCAGTTCTTTGAGTCTTGATTTCATCTTGGATTTGGACTTCGGATGTACTGTGAGGCGGCATTTGCCTTTCATTACATAAAAGGAGTAACCGAGATACTTAACTCCTTGGACATACGACACTACAGTCTTTTCCTTGTTGACTTTGAGATATAAAGTTCCCTCTATATATCGGGTTATGGACTCCTTGACTCTTCTTGCCGCCCTTTTGGACTTGCAGAATATCATCGAGTCATCGGCATAGCGGACAAAAGGAAGCCCTCTGCGTTCGAGTTCCTTGTCCAACTCATTAAGCATAATATTACTCAACAAAGGACTTAGTGGTCCTCCTTGGGGAGTTCCTTCCTCGCTCGCTTCGAACAGACCTTTGTTCATTACACCGCTTCGGAGATATTTGTGTATTAGACTGACAACTCTGCCGTCTTTAATAGTACGGCTGAGGATTTCTATGAGTTTGCTATGATTCACGGTATCGAAGAAGCGCTCGAGGTCAAGGTCTACTACATATATGTAGCCTGCATTGATTATTTCTTGCGCCCCTCGCAGTGCGTCATGACAACCTCTTCTTGGACGGAAGCCGTAGCTTCTCCTCGAGAATTGGCACTCATAGATAGGGGTCAGAACCTGGTTAATGGCTTGTTGCACCATACGGTCTACCACGGTGGGGATTCCTAAAAGGCGCATCTTGCCATTGTCCTTGGGGATTTCTACCCTTCTGACGGGGTTCGGACGGTAAGAACCGTCCATCAAGGAAAGGATGAGCGCATCTTTATTGGCTAATAGCCACGAGAACAATTGTTCACATGACATCTTGTCGATACCGCCACAGCCCTTGTTACCAATCACTGCCTTATAGGCTCGATTAAGATTGGCAGGACTCAGGATTTGCTCGAAAAGGTGTTCCTTGTCGAATGGTACTTCCACGATGTTGTCTTCACACATCCACATGAAAGTCTGCACTCCCCCATACCATTCGGTTTCCGACCTGTCTCTTTGAGGGCAGCCATTAACTTTAGATAATGTTTTCTGCATTCGTTCTCTCATTAGGTATGTTTCAATTACTATCGTTTAATTATTAGGTTCAGTCCTTCACAAACTCATCGACACGTTTGCTACTATGACATCTGCTGACTTCTCACGACAAGCTTTACTCCGCTGATTTCGATTTTTTTCACTATTATCATGCGTCCGTGAGACCTCCTCGGATAAGGGTATTAACTTTCCATCTTATGTCTGCTTCATTTACATTGACTGTTCCGAATAGCTATAGGGCTTTGATTTGTGATGCAACCTTACCCACAGTCTTATGCCTTATATGAAGTTTCTGTCCGTCAGACCAGATGTTTGCCGCAAGCTTCTTTCAGATTCCAACTCGCGATGGACACCCTTGCTTTGGGCTGTATGATTCCCGCTATTAGGGCTCATTAGGGACTTGCACCCGTTAGCTAATACTCATGCCGAGCAATCGGGTAGGAGGTAAATGCTAATCATAGAAAGGCATTTGCCTCCTACTTTCACATTTACCGACCTCCCACACCACCGTACAAGCGGTTCCGCATACGGCGGTTTCGCGCTTTCTCATCTCACGATGTGTGGCAAGTTGTTTTCAGCCATCCCTCGGACTAGCGTCACTCCTACTCTATTGTCGGATTCCGTCCTATCGTGGTGAGTAGGGAAGCTCCTTTCGGACATCTGACTACAAAAGAGTCTCAAGGGTAGCAGTCATTTACTATTGCACTGCGCGATTCGGTCCTTCCCCATAGACACACGTGTCTTAGGTACTATAACCTCTGCTGACTTCTCACGGCAAGCTTTACTCCGTCAGGGCACATCGAATGGGTACGTCTTCGCCATGCGTCCGTGAGACCTCCTCGGATAAGGGCATTGTCTTTCCATCTTATGCCTACTTCATTTACACCGACCGTTCCGAATAGCTATCGGGCTTTGGTTTGTGTAGAAACCTTACCCACGGTCAAATGCCTTGTATGAAGTTTCTGTTCGTTAGACCAGATGTTTGCCGCCGGCTTCCTTCAGATTCCACCTCGCGATGGACACCCTTGCCTTGGGCTATGTGATTCCCGCTATTAGGGCTCACTCGGGACTTACACCCGTTAGACAATGCTCATGCCGAGCGTACTACAACAGAAAAAAGACCGCTTCTCCCGAAGCAGTCTTTTTAATATCCAATTGAATTTGTTAGGGTTAGTATAAGCATTTGTAAATGCTAAGTGTGGTGCAAAGATACAACTTTATTTGATTACTTGATAAAAACTTTCCCAATTATTATTGAATTCCATCATAGAATGGAAAAGAAAGTTAGCTCCTTCTTGTGTCAATACTTCGTCAGGTAAGGGGCCGGTATTTACCGCTACTGTAAAAATGCCTGCCGCTACTCCTGCTTTTACTCCCAATGGGGCATTCTCTACCACGATGGCTTCGTTTGCTTTTACCCCTGCTTTCTGGAGTCCCATAAGGTAAGGCTCCGGATTGGGTTTTCCGTATTTGACATCAAAAGCCGTTACCATTAATTCAGGTCTGAAAATATCCGGAAAGTTTTTATTGAGCCGTTCCAATAATGATTTTTGACCTGAACCGGTGACAATGACCGGTGTTAATCCTTCTCCTTTTATTTTTTGTAATAATTCGTATGCGCCCGGCATACGTTCTGCTTGGGGTAACGAATTGAAAATTTCGGATTTGGTTTCGTAGATGTTTTCAATTTCTTCATCCGTCGCTTCTTTCTTCCGCTGGCGGGCGCTTATGATGTTGATAGTATCTGCTCCCGTACGCCCTTCGTGCAAATAAGCCTCTTCAGGAGACATTTGCAGGTTGTAACGTTTCATCGCTTCGTGCCACGCTGCCGCATGGTTTTTCATGGAGTCGAACAATACGCCGTCCATGTCGAATAATACAGCTTTCAAGTCGAGTGACCCGAAGCGATGTGCTTGCAGATAAGTCCGAATTGCTTCTTCAAACATAGGCTACTTGTTCAAACGGGCTTGGATAGCTTTCGATTCTGCTTCGTATCCCGGTTTGTTCAGCAAGGCGAACATGTTTTTCTTGTAAGCTTCTACACCTGGCTGGTTGAACGGATTGACTTCCAGCAAATAGCCGCTGATACCGCATGCTTTTTCAAAGAAATAAATCAGCTCGCCCAGATAGAATTCATTCAGCATCGGAACGCTGACGCGCATATTGGGCACTCCTCCGTCTACATGGGCCAATTGAGTACCTAATTCTGCCATCTTATTGACTTCATCAATGCGTTTTCCGGCAAGGAAGTTCAGACCGTCCAAATTTTCTGCATCGGTAGGAACTTTCAATTCATGGTTAGGTGTCTCGACAGATACTACGGTTTCATAAATGGTACGTTCGCCTTCCTGAATCCACTGTCCCATTGAGTGTAAGTCTGTAGAGAAGTCTACCGAGCTTGGATAAATGCCTTTGTGGTCTTTTCCTTCCGATTCGCCGAACAATTGTTTCCACCATTCCATGAAATAGTGCAGTTTAGGCTGGAAGTTGACGAGGATTTCAATTTTCTTTCCATTCTGGTACAGTTCATTGCGAGTTGCCGCATATAAGGCAGAAGGATTTTCCATCAGGTTCTCGCTGGCACATACCTTTTCCATTTCGCGTGCTCCGTTTACCAGCTGTTCGATATCGAATCCTGCCACGGCAATGGGCAACAGACCTACCGGAGTCAATACAGAGAAACGTCCGCCTACATTGTCAGGAATGATAAACGACTTGTATCCTTCTTTGTCGGCAGTAGTGCGGGCTGCACCTTTCTTGGCATCGGTTACAGCTACGATAACTTTGCGTGCCATTTCTTTACCGCGTTGTCTTTCGCATTGCTCTTTCAACAAACGGAATGCGAGGGCGGTTTCTGTTGTTGTTCCTGATTTGGATATGTTGATGATACCAAACTTTTTATCTTGCAAGTAAGTGGTCAACTCGTACAGATAGTCTTCGCCGATGTTATGTCCTGCGAATAAAATAACAGGCTGGCCTGCTTTTTTCTCTTTCAGCCATGCAAAACTGTCAGACATCGCTTCGATAACGGCACGGGCACCCAAGTAGCTTCCTCCAATGCCGGCAACAACTACTACTTCACAATTTTCACGTAATACTTGAGCTGTAGCTTTTAAATCGTCCAAGTGTTCTTGAGTGATAGAAGAAGGCAGGTGCAGCCATCCCAGGAAATCGTTTCCAAGGCCGGTGCCTTTTTCCAGAGTTTCCATACAAGCTTTTACTTTGGGTTCGTAAGAAGCTAATTTTTCTTTAGAAATGAATCCTAAAGTCTTTTCGATGTTAAGTTTGATATTTTCCATAATAGTATATGTATTTTATCTGAATGAATCAGTCAGTAATTTTATCTCAATCATGGGAGAAATGCGTTCGTACAGGATGTTGTAGACAGCATCTACTATCGGCATATTCACATGCAGGTGCTTGTTCAGTTCTTTGATGCATTTTGTGCCGTAATAGCCCTCTGCTATCATTTCCATTTCGATTTGTGCACTTTTCACCGAGTATCCTTTGCCTATCATGGTACCGAACACACGGTTACGGCTGAAGTTGGAATAAGAGGTAACGAGCAAATCGCCTAAATAAGCCGAGTCGTTGGTGCATCGGTCTACCGGATGTACCGTGTCTAAGAAACGGTTCATCTCTTGCAGGGCATTCGAGACCAATACAGCCTGGAAATTATCTCCATACTTCAGACCGCTGCAGATACCTGCCGCTATGGCGTATACGTTTTTCAACACCGAAGCATATTCGATTCCTGCCACATCCGTATTTACGGAAGTCTTGATATATTGTCCGCTCAGTTGGCGGGCGAACATTTTGGCTTTTTCGATGTCTTTACATCCCACGGTAAGGTAAGAAAGACGCTCCAGAGCTACTTCTTCCGCGTGGCAAGGACCTGCCAGTACGGCGATGTTTTCTTCGGGCACATCATACATCTTGTGAAAATAATCGGATATGATCATGTTTTCATCGGGTACGATACCCTTGATGGCTGTTACGATGAACTTGTCCTTTAGCTTCGTTTTCAGCTTTTTCAGGTGTGCTTTCAAGTAAGGTGAAGGAGTGACGAATATCAGCGTATCCGATTCTCTCACTACTTTGTTTATATCCGATGAAAAGTTAATGCATTTGATGTTGAAGCGCACACTGGTCAGGTAAGCCGGATTATGCCCCAACCGCTTGAAGTCCTCGATGCGGTCGTCTCGGCGCATATACCAGTTTATCGTACCGGCTTGGGCAAGGACAATCTTTGCGATAGCCGTTGCCCAGCTTCCTCCACCCATGATTGCTATTTTCCCGGGTAATTTCATGTTTGTTTTTTACTTACATGATTTTACTTATCCATGCTGCGATTTCGTCAACACTTGGATTAGCCAGTCCCAATTTATATTTCTTGTTTACTCCGCAGATGTCCATTTGCAGCTTTTGCGGATTAACTTCTTTCATGTCTGATACCAAATTATATCCTGCTTTTTGGATAAGCGGGACCCATTCTTCAGGAATGCCTAAAGCAGTAAATTTTTCAGTTTTATCTTTAGGGGTCACCTTTTCGGGACGCATCTGCGGGAAGAACAATACTTCCTGAATAAAAGTCTTGCCCGTCATAAGCATAACCAGACGGTCGATGCCGATTCCGATACCGCTTGTAGGAGGCATACCGTATTGCAGGGCACGCAAGAAGTCCTGGTCAATAATCATCGCTTCATCATCGCCTTTGTCGGCTAAGCGCATCTGTTCCTTGAAACGTTCTTCCTGGTCTATCGGGTCATTCAGTTCCGAGTATGCATTAGCCAGCTCTTTTCCGTTCACCATCAGTTCGAAACGTTCGGTCAGTCCGGGTTTCGAGCGGTGCATCTTGGTAAGGGGCGACATCTCTACGGGATAATCGGTGATGAACGTGGGTTGTATAAAGGTGCCTTCGCAGAACTCGCCGAAGATTTCATCAATCAGCTTGCCCTTGCCCATGGTGTCGTCGATTTCCATGTTCAGCTTTTGGCACACTTCGCGGATTTGTGCCTCGTCCATGCCAGTCAGGTCATAGCCGGTCTTTTCTTTGATAGCTTCCAGGATAGGCAAGCGGCGGTAAGGCGCCTTGAAGCTGATGATGTTTCCGTCAATTTCACGTTCGGGCTTTCCGTTTACGGCGATGCAGACGGTTTCCAACAGCTTTTCGGTGAATGCCATCATCCAGTTGTAATCCTTATACTGTACGTACAGTTCCATACAAGTGAACTCCGGATTATGATTGCGGTCCATGCCTTCGTTGCGGAAGTTCTTGCCGATTTCGTATACACCTTCGAATCCGCCCACGATGAGCCGCTTCAGATAAAGTTCGGTCGCGATACGCAGGTACATGTCGGTATCAAGAGCGTTGAAGTGGGTAATGAAGGGCTTGGCACTTGCACCGCCTGCAATGTTCTGCAAGGTAGGGGTCTCTACCTCCGTATAGCCGGCTTCGTCCAGTACGCGGCGGATGGTACGTATCACCGTAGCGCGTTGCAGGAAGATGTCTTTCACTCCGTCATTTACTATCAAGTCCACGTAGCGTTGGCGATAGCGCAGTTCGGGGTCTTCGAACTTGTCATACGCCACGCCATCCTTGTATTTTACAATGGGAAGCGGGCGGAGCGATTTCGCCAGCACGGTCAGCTTCTGCGCATGGATGGATATTTCTCCCATCTGAGTTCGGAATACAAAACCTTCAATGCCGATGAAGTCGCCTAAGTCGAGCAAGCGTTTAAATACCACATTATATAAATCTTTGTTTTCATCCGGACAGATGTCATCACGGGTGATATATACTTGGATACGTCCTTTCGAGTCTTGTAGTTCGATGAAAGAAGCTTTCCCCATTACACGACGTGACATCATGCGTCCTGCAACTGATACTTTGCGCGGTTCTGCCTCATCATCCTTGAATTCGGCTTTTATATCGGTTGAAAATGCATTAGTTACATACTCGGCAGCAGGGTACGGTTCGATGCCCATCGCTTTCATCTCATTCAGACTGTTACGCCTGATAATCTCCTGTTCACTTAGTTCTAATACGTTCATTTGTCAGTACATTAACTCAATTTCGCTACAAAAATAAAAAATATTTTGCAATCTATCCCTATGTTCACCATTTCTTTTTATGAATTCCATCTTAAGCTGGCAGCTTCTAACTTCTTTTGCCTCTTGGAAAATGCTTTCGTTAGTACCCTATCGGCAAGACATCGAAGCCCATTTATTAAAATTTTACTCATTTTGTTGGGTAATGCCGATTAATTCGTTACCTTTGGGGATGTTTCTAACGATATGAAAAGCATTATGAAAGTCATTATTCTGCAAACCGATATTTGTTGGGCAAATCCAGCAACGAATCAAAAGCATATTGAAAAGATGATGGAGGCGCATACGGGAGCCGACCTTTATGTGCTGCCCGAAATGTTTTCGACCGGTTTTTGTACGCAGCCTGAGGGAGTGGCAGAGACGGAATGCGAATCACTTCGATGGATGGAGCAACAAGCAAGGAAACGCGAATGCGCTATTGCCGGAAGCATAGCAACCGAAGAAGACGGTAAATATTACAATCGTTTTTATTTTGTATACCCTGATGGGCAGGTATGCTGGTACGACAAAAAGCATTTGTTCACATACGGGGGCGAAGATAAGCATTATACGCCTGGCAATAAACGTGTGATTGTTCCGTTTCGGGGCGTACGCTTCCTGTTGGAAGTCTGCTATGACCTGCGTTTTCCTGTCTGGTCGCGCAATCGGGGCGATTACGATGCCATCCTTTATGTGGCAAGCTGGCCGACACCACGCGTGGAAGCATGGAAAATGTTGCTCCGTGCCCGTGCCATTGAGAATCAGTGCTATGTAATAGCCGTGAACCGTGTGGGTAAGGACCCTACATGTGAATATTGTGGGGGAAGTGCTGTAATAGACCCTTACGGACACACACTAGCTGCCTGCAAGGACGAGTGTGAGGAAGGAACTGAAGCCATCGTGGATATGGACAGTTTGGAAGTTTTCCGCAAAAAGTTTCCCGTACTGGACGATGCCGACGGATTTTCTTTGTCTTTTTCCACTACAGATTATTAATTGATTAAAATGAAAAAATTCATCACGAAAACACGAAATCCAGTTAATGATTAATGTCAATGTGTGGATAACTAATCACAGAGAATAGCCTCATTGCTGTTATCATTTTTTATTATTACATTTTGGATTCATGTTATTCGATGGTGAACCAATAAACACATTTATGGAAAATAGCGAAAAATTTTTATTATTGGGTGACCAGGCAATAGCTTTGGGAGCCATCCATGCAGGGATTTCAGGGGTATATGCCTATCCGGGAACTCCCTCAACCGAGATTACGGAATACATACAAGATTCGTCTCTGGCAAAAGCCAGAGGATTACACAGTACCTGGTGTACTAACGAGAAGACTGCAATGGAAGCGGCTTTAGGAGTTTCGTATGTGGGCAAGCGTGCATTGGTATGCATGAAACACGTGGGCATGAACGTATGTGCCGATGCTTTTGTTAATTCTGCCATCACGGGAGTGAACGGCGGTATCGTAGTTGTAGCGGCAGACGATCCTTCAATGCACTCATCGCAGAACGAACAAGACTCTCGTTTTTATGGCAAGTTTGCAATGGTACCTGTCTTAGAACCTTCATCGCAACAAGAGGCATACGATATGATGGCATATGCCTACGAACTTTCGGAACGGGAAAAACTTCCTGTACTGATGCGTATTGTAACTCGTTTGGCACACTCACGTGCAGCGGTGCAAGTGAAAAGTTCATTTCTTGATGTGACTTGTACGGGAAGGGAATCAGTACCTTCCGATTGGGTATTGCTGCCAGGTAATGCTCGCCGGCGCTATCTGGAAGTAATTGCCGCCCAACCCCAACTGCTTCAGTTAGCGGAAACTTCTCCTTTCAATAAAACCGTATCACGCGAAGGAAAGGCTGAACGGGGCATTGTAGCATGCGGCATCGGTTATAACTATGTGATGGAAAATTATCCCGAAGGATGTCCGTTCCCGATGGTAAAGGTATCGCAATACCCGCTCCCGATGAAACAGATAGCCGACCTGGCAGAGTCGTGTAAGGAAATACTAGTGGTGGAAGACGGCCAGCCTTTTGTAGAAGAACAATTGAAAGGTTTGCTTCCTTCTCCCTACGTAGTGAAAGGACGTCTGAGCGGAGACTTGCCACGCACCGGAGAATTAACCCCTGATAGTGTGAAGATAGCATTAGGCATTGCCAGCATAGAGGTGTATGCTCCTGCGCAACATTTAGTACCGCGTCCACCTGCCTTGTGTGTTGGATGCGGCCATCGTGACGTATATGATGCATTAAACCGTGTGGCTGCCGAATATCCAGGTGCGAAAATCTTTGGTGACATCGGATGCTATACGCTGGGAGCGCTTCCTCCGTTCCGTGCATTAAATAGTTGCGTGGATATGGGTGCGTCCATCACAATGGCGAAAGGTGCGGCAGATGCCGGACAATTCCCTGCCATTGCGATTATCGGAGACTCTACATTTACTCATTCAGGAATGACCGGTCTGTTAGATGCAGTGAACGACAAAGCAAACATCACCGTAGTGATTTCGGATAATCTTACCACAGCCATGACCGGCGGACAGGACTCGGCAGGCACCAACAAATTTGAAGCCATCTGCCTGGGGCTGGGCGTAGAGCCAGAGCACGTACGCGTGGTAGTTCCTCTGCCTAAGAATATGGATGAAATTACCCGCATCATCCGCGAAGAAATCGAGTATCGGGGTGTATCGGTTATTATTCCGCGACGTGAGTGCATACAGACATTAAACCGTAAGTTGAAAAAGAAAAGAGCAGAAAAGAAATGAAAACAGACATTATACTTTCAGGAGTTGGTGGACAAGGTATCTTGTCCATTGCTACCATCATTGGAGAAGCCGCCACCCGTATGGGGTTGGCATTAAAACAAGCCGAAGTACACGGGATGAGTCAGCGTGGGGGCGATGTGCAGTCGAACCTCCGTCTCTCGGACAAACCTATTGCGTCCGATCTTATCCCTTTAGGAACAGCAGATATGATTCTTTCGCTTGAGCCGATGGAAGCGTTGCGTTATCTACCTTTTTTGGCTAAAGACGGATGGATTATTACTTCGTCTGCTCCGTTCAAGAACATCTCTAACTATCCAGATGAGCAAGCCTTGACAGATGAACTGAAAGCACAGCCCCACGTAGTGTCACTCGATGTGGAACAATTGGCGAAAGAAAACCAAATGCCAAAGTCTGCAAATGTAATTTTACTGGGAGCTGCATCGGCATTCCTCAAGATTCTCGACCCTGCCACGTTACGCGAAAGCGTGGGACGGATATTCGCCTCGAAAGGAGAAGAAGTCGTGCAAATGAATTACCGTGCTTTCGACATCGGTCACAACTATGTGAAAAAGCTTGGATTTGTGAAGGAATAATAATGCAGGTCCATACTGATTTTCGCAGATTATTGCGATTCATTTATATTACTGTTTCAAGTGTCCATCGTCAATTGAAATAATCGATTAATCTGCGAAAATCAATATTTTCAAATTGTAAATTATTATATATATTATATGAGCAGTATATTTAATAAGGAATTGGTTGCAGAAGTGGCACGCGAGTTGAAAGTCGCCGACTTGCAAAATGCCACTATCGGCGATGTGTTGCTTGTAGCATCCCGTTTAGAAGAACTGACGGGCATTCCGTTTATCCGTATGGATCAAGGTTCTCCCGGACTCCCGGCAAACAAGGTAGGTATTGAGGCTGAGAAGAAAGCTCTTGATGCGGGATTGGGAGCACAATATCCTGCAGCAGCCGGTGTTCCCGAACTGAAGGAAGCAGCATCCCGTTTCGTAAAAGCATTTATTGATATTGATATCTCTCCTCGCGCATGCATACCTACTACAGGCTCGGTAGCAGCATCATTTGGAGCATTCATTGCTTGTACCCAGCGTATTCCAGGTAAAGATAAAGTGCTTTTCATCGACCCTGGTTTCCCTATCCAGAAGTCGCAACTCCGCATACTGGGCGTAAAATGGGAATATTTTGACATCCACGATTTTCGGGGAAATCCGCTTCGGACCAAACTGGAGAGTTATCTAGAGAAAGGAGATATAGCGGCGATAGTTTATTCTAATCCGAATAACCCTGCATGGATATGTCTGGAGGAAGAGGAATTGAAAATCATCGGCGAACTTGCCACCCGCTATGATGCTGTGGTAATGGAGGACCAGGCTTATTTCTGTATGGATTTCCGCCACCCGTATGGTCATCCGTACCAAGCTCCGTTCGTGCCTACCGTGGCACGCTATACCGACAATTACATCCTGATGCTTTCTGCCTCGAAAATATTCAGCTATGCCGGTCAGCGTATAGCCTTGGCTTGCATATCCGACAAGCTTTTCGACCGTCAGTATCCAGCGTTGGCAGAGCGGTATGAAAACTTGGGAGTATTTGGTCCCACTTTAATCGCTTCCATTCTTTATATGATTACTTCGGGATGTACTGCTACTACCCAATACGGAATGGCAGAGATGCTTAACCGCTCGGTTTCGGGTGAAATCAATTTCGTAGAAGATGTACGCGAATACGAGCGTCGTGCCCGTCGGATGAAGCAGATATTCACAGAAAACGGTTTTACCATTGTGTACGATAGAGATGTGACCCAACAAGTGGGCGACGGTTTTTTCTTCACATTAGGTTATCCGGGTATGACTGGAGGAGAACTTCTTTTAGAATTGATGTATTACGGAGTGAGTAGCATTTCACTCTCTACTACCGGAAGCGAGCAGCAAGGTGTTCGTGCTTGTACCTCGCGGATGTGCGAAGAACTTTATCCGGTGTTGGAAGAACGGATGAAAGCGTTTCATGAGGACCATAACATAATGAATAATAAACAATGAAAATTGTAATTGATAGCAATGAGCCATGCTCAGCCTTAAATTATTAACCATTAATTATTAACAGATTAAATGATTTGGAATCCCAATAAAGAATGTATGCCTCGCGAACAGTTACGTGAGCTGCAAGGCAAACGGTTGCAAAAGCTTGTTGCCTACGTTTATCATAATGTGCCGTTCTATCGGCATAAGATGCAAGAAATGGATTTGATGCCTGAAGACATCAGGAGTATTGATGATATCGTGAAGCTTCCCTTCACCACTAAGCAAGACCTGCGTGACAACTATCCTTATGGACTGATGGCAGCACCGAAATCGGAAGTAGTGCGAGTACATGCCTCATCGGGAACAACTGGAAATCCAACCATCGTGGGCTACACACGCAAAGACCTTGCGATATGGTCGGAGGTGATGTCGCGTTGCCTTTCGGCATATGGCGTGACACGTGAAGATACTTTCTCTGTGAGTTATGGGTATGGATTATTTACAGGAGGTTTAGGAGCGCACTACGGAGTAGAAAACCTAGGTGCCACAGTAATACCAGCTTCGACTGGCAACACAGAAAAACACGTGCGACTTATTCGAGATTTAAAAATTACGGGCATTGCCTGTACCCCATCGTATGCTCTCTACCTAGCAGAAACAGTAGACAAGATGGGCATTAATAAAAATGATTTAAGCCTGCGTATCGGAGCATTCGGAGCTGAACCGTGGACAGAGCATATGCGGCAGGAAATACAGGAACGACTAGGGCTGAAAGGATATAACCTGTATGGCTTGAGCGAGATTATGGGACCGGGTGTGTCATGCGAGTGCGAGGCACAGCATGGATCGCATATCCACGAAGACCATTTTTATCCTGAAATCATTGACCCTGTTACCTTGGAGCCTCTCCCTATTGGAGAACAAGGTGAATTGGTATTCACCACACTTACCAAAGAGGGGATGCCTTTACTACGTTACCGCACCAAAGACCTTACTTCGCTGATGCCCGGCGAATGCGCTTGTGGGCGTACCAGCGTACGTATGACTCCCATTATGGGGCGGAGCGATGACATGCTGATTATCCGTGGTATCAATGTCTTTCCTTCACAAGTGGAAAGTGTGATATTGAGCATGAAGGAGTTCGAACCACGATATATGCTTGTAGTAGACCGGGTAAACAATCTCGACACCTTACAAGTACAGGTGGAAGTTCGACGTGATTACTTTAACGACGATATCGGCGGTATGCTAGCTTTGAGAAAACAGTTGGCAGACAAGTTGAAGAGTGTGCTTTCCATCAGTGCTGACGTGAAATTAATGGAACCAAACAGCATTCAACGCAGCCAGGGCAAATCACAACGTGTAATAGATAAACGGGTATTGGTGTAAAAATTTGTTCCAGATAGTTTTACAGGACATATTTAGAGTTTAGTCAACTTAAAATAAAAAACTTATGACAATTAAACAATTATCAGTCTTCTTAGAAAACAAAACCGGACGAATCAACGAAGTAGTACGTATCTTGGGGACGAACGGTATCAATATGCATGCTTTCAGTATGGCGGAGACAACAGATTTCGGCATTCTCCGCTTAATAGTGTCTGATGTAGACAAAGCAGTAGAAGTACTTCGCTCACATGATTTTGCCGTGATTTCCACAGATGTCGTTTGTTTAAGTTGTGTCAATGAACCAGGTGCATTGGCAGTCATTTTGGAATACCTGGCACAAGAACAGATTTTTATCGAGTACATGTATGCCTTCGCCCAAAACGACCGGGCGAACGTGGTCATCAAGCCTAACGACCTGAAGCATTGCCTGGAAGTGCTTCAAGCCCACCAATGCGATGTATTGACCTTTTGACAATTTATTCACTAATTTTCTGTTTTACAGTGATGACTTTTACATTCCACCATCTGTAGGAACAAGGTCTTGCCCACTTATACGTTATTCACGTTTATGCTTCCAAGCAGGCAACTCCTGTTCTTACAGAAGGTTGGTGAAAAGAGCCTTACAAACAAAAAATTGCTTTCAACCGGAAACTTGTATCCGATTTGTCAATTGCCTATTGTATAGAAATGCAATTCATTTTCCAGTTTGCGCACGCGCTCTTGCAGGTCTTCTATCCGCCGGAGCAGGTGTCGGATGGCATCAATGCCTTCGATGTTAATCGACAAGTCGTAATACAGATGGGTGTAACGCTCCAGTTCGCCCAATTGGGAAGCCGGGAAATAACCGGTATTTCCGATAATTTCTACATCTATCAGTCCGCCTTCGCCTAACATCAGTACGAAATCCGGCTCGATGTCGCACCGTTCGCAATAATCGTTTATGATAATCAAATCGTTTTGCATAATCTTTGAGTTTTTAAGTTGTTGAGTTTGAAACACAGATTTTCGTGGATTAACGCGGATTAAAACAAATGATTAAGAACAATAATCTGCGATAATCCGCATTAATCTGCGTTTCAATAAAAGCATCACGCTCCTTTTTGCAACTCCCGGAAGAGGTCTTTCTGATGTTCCGTGAGCGAAGTCGGGATAGTTATATGATACGTTACCAGCAGGTCGCCAAAACTGCCTTCTTGCTTGTAGACCGGAAAGCCTTTGCCCTTCAGGCGCACCATCGCGCCGTTTTGCGTGCCGGGACGCACCTTCAGTTTCACTTGCCCGTCGAGCGTGTTCACCGTGACCTCGCCGCCCAACACAGCCGTGTAAAGGTCGATGGTGACATCGGTATACAGGTCGTTGTCTTTCCGCTTGAATACAGGGTCATCGCCCACTACGAACGTGATGTACAAGTCGCCGTCCGGACCTCCGTTGGCACCTTTCCCGCCATGGCCTTTCAGCTTGATGACCTGCCCGTCCGCCACGCCTGCAGGCACCGTGATACGCAAGGTTTCTCCGCCCACGGTAAAAGTCTGCTTATGCGTCGCCGCCGCCTCACGCAACGTAAGGTGCAGCTCCGCTTCGATATCCTGCCCTCGGAAGGCTCCTCTTCCCCGCCGGCCACTTGTACCTCCACGGTGCCCGAACAGTTCTTCGAAGAAATCGGAGAAGCCTCCGGCATTTCCGCCAAATCCGCCGGTAAAATGCTGCCCGTCGGTAGAATACCAGTATTCCGTTCCGCCGGCGGCATCTCCCTGACGTGCCTGATAAGCCCTCTGCTGTGCTTCGAACTCATCGGCATGCTTCCAGTTCTCCCCGTAAGCGTCGTATTTCTTTCGCTTCTCGGGGTCGCTCAATACCTCGTTGGCCTCGTTTATCGCCTGAAACTTTTCCTTCGCGCTCGGGTCGTTCGGGTTCAGGTCCGGGTGATACTTGCGTGCCAGCTTACGGTATGCTTTCTTGATGTCGTCTTGAGTTGCCGTTTTGTCAACTCCCAAAATGCTGTAATAGTCTATGTAAGCCATATAGTCAGTTGTTTTTTTACGCGAAAAGGAACAAAATATATGCCAATGACATTATTTTAACTATCTTTGCACTAACCGACAATTTGTCACATCACATAAAAACCAAACTTATGCATATCCGAAACTATCTTATGGCGTTGCTCGGCGCCGGAAGCATGCTGGGCGTACAGGCATCGAACACCGAAGAAATTACCATCAAACTGCTGGAGACAAGCGACGTACATGGGGCTTATTTCCCCTACGACTTTATCAACCGGCGCCCACAGAAGGGCAGTCTGGCACGGATTTCCACCTTCGTGGACGCCCAGCGCAAGCAATACGGCGACAACGTACTGCTTTTCGATAACGGAGACATCCTGCAAGGACAGCCCGTAGCCTATTACTACAACTACATTGACACGACCTCGACCCACGTATGCGCCGCAATGCTCAACTACCTGAAATACGACGCAGGCAATATGGGGAACCACGACATCGAGACAGGACATGCTGTATACGACCGCTGGGCGAAGCAATGCCGCTTTCCGATGCTGGGCGCCAACATCATCGACCGGCACACGGGCGAGCCTTACTTCCCTCCATACCGCGTGTTCGAACGCAACGGCGTGCGCATCGCCGTGCTGGGGCTTATCACACCCGCCATCCCCTCGTGGCTGCCCGAAACGATGTGGAGCGGACTGCGCTTCGAGGATATGGAAACATGCGCGCGCCGATGGGCAGGCATTATCGCCGCCAAAGAGCATCCCGATGTACTGGTAGGGCTGTTTCATGCCGGACCGGAAGGGAACCTGCTGGATAATGTAGTAGAAAACGGCTCGGAAGCGGTGGCACGCAACGTGCCGGGCTTCGACATTGTATTCATGGGGCACGACCACCGCCGCCTGTGCAAGAAGATATGCAACGCGGAAGGCGACTCGGTATTGCTCATCAATCCTGCCAATGCCGCCCGCACCATAGCCGACGTAACCCTGAAAGTGACGCGCCAAGACGGCCGCATCCTGAAGAAAACGGTTGAAGGCAAGCTGAGCGATGTGTCCTCCCTTCCCGTCGACGAAGACTTCATGCAGGCGTTCGACCCGCAATACCAAGCCACGCTCGGTTTCGTGTCGCGCAAGATAGGAAGCATCCGGCAAACCATCTCCACGAAAGACGCCTATTTCGGCTCTTCGGCATTCATCGACCTGCTCCACCAGCTCCAGCTCGACATTACAGGAGCCGACATCTCGTTCTGCGCCCCGCTCTCGTTTGATGCTGAAATCAAGGCGGGCGACATCTACATGAGCGACATGTTCAACCTCTACAAGTACGAAAACCTGCTCTACACGATGCGCCTTACCGGACGCGAAATCAAAGGTTTCCTCGAGATGTCGTATGCCATTTGGACCAACCGGATGCAATCACCCGACGACCACCTGCTCCTGCTCAACGACAAAGACGAAGGCTTCGGCCGCCTGAAGAACCCAAGCTTCAACTTCGATTCGGCGGCAGGCATCCTTTACACGGTAGATGTCACCAAGCCCGAAGGCGAGAAAATCACCATCACGAGCTTAGCAGACGGCACACCGTTCGACCTTGACCGCACCTACACCGTAGCCGTCAACTCGTACCGAGGCAACGGAGGAGGTGACTTGCTGACCCGAGGGGCAGGCATCCCAAAAGAAGAACTCCCCCGGCGCATCGTCTTTTCTACCGACAAAGACCTGCGCTATTACCTGATGAAACGCATCGAAGAGGTCGGGACACTCGACCCGCATCCCTTGAACCACTGGCGTTTCATCCCCGATGAGTGGGCAAAACCTGCCGCCGAACGCGACAGGCAGCTGCTCTTCAACAAATGATTGACAACTATTAAAAATATATGTTGTTTTTTGCTCCAAGCCGTTTTGTTGGATACAAAAATAGCAATATGACCAAGCATACAGAAAATCATGGAATTGGTACACAAACTAATGAATATTTTCGTAGGAACAGATTATATAAAGTATCAGAGGATGAGTTTTTGAGAAAGCAATTCAAGAATTTCAGCAAATCATACAAATATGGGGACAACAGATAAATACAGTGAATACATTGCTTTATTGGAAGCAAACAAAAATCTTATTCTAACCGGTGCGCCGGGCACAGGGAAAACTTACTTGTCACGTGAGATTGCTACAGCTATGGGAGCGGAATGGGAATTCGTGCAGTTTCATCCGTCGTATGACTATACTGATTTTGTGGAAGGGTTAAGGCCTACTCCTCCCGATAGCAAAGGCAATATAGGATTTGAACGGAAAGACGGGGTGTTTAAGGAGTTTTGCAAGAGGGCGATGTATAAATATTCTCAACCAATCAACCAAGTGGAGGTATTTAAAGTAAACGACCAGACCTATGAAAAAGAAGAATTTAAAACCTCATATGCTCAGAATTTATCCCCGACTATGATTGAAAAGGTAATGGAATGGGTAAAAACACAAAATGGTGCAACTTTTACTTCTAACAGAAGCAATACCACTTTTACACTTGTTATATTAGATGATAAACTAAATGTAAGAATACCCAAAGGTGGAATTAAGTATGTGAATCCTGAAGGCGTAAAACGGTATCTGGCAACAGGGGAATATAATAAGCAACATCAAACGTATGAGCCTTCAGTTGGAGAATACATAAAAAAGAATTGTCCTTTCTTAAGCAACAATAAAGTATTGAATGATACTCGTGAAGTTCAAACTTTAAAAACAGAACATTTTAATCATCCCGATGTTTTACCGCTAACTCAAACTGTACAACCTCAACCAATAGCTTCCTCTCAACCGACCAATGATACTAAAGAAGCCTCAAAGCCTTTCGTTTTCATCATCGATGAAATAAACCGAGGCGAAATCTCCAAGATATTCGGAGAACTATTCTTTAGCATAGACCCTGGCTATCGAGGCGAAAGCGGACGGGTAAAGACCCAATATCAAAACATGATAACCGACAAGAATGACCCGTTCTATGAAGGCTTTTATGTTCCGGAAAACGTCTATATCATCGGAACGATGAACGATATTGACCGAAGCGTGGAAAGTATGGACTTCGCCATGCGCCGCCGCTTTGCATGGAAAGAAATAAAAGCAAACGAGAATACCGGTATGCTGGATAGTTTTGGAGGATTGAAAAATGAAATTATAAGCAAGATGAATCGGCTGAACAATGCCATTTGGAACGAAGAAACCAACGAAGGCATTGAAGGACTTAGTGCGGCTTATCACATCGGAGGTGCCTACTTCAAGAAATTGGAACTATATGACTATGAAAATAATCTGCCGGAAGCCTATCGGCAATTATGGGAAAACCATTTGCGAGGCGTGCTTTTCGAATACCTGAGAGGTTCATTCAATGCGGCTGATAACCTGAAAAAGTTGGAAGAGGTTTATTATTCGAAAGGCAGATACGAATGATGGAGTGGAAAGACAATAGCGAACATCTTCTGACGGAGAATGTGGAAAGGCTGTTGCCTTTTGCCAACACTCCGATTTCTTCCTTGGTGGATGACAAAGGAAAGCCTTTGCTCGTTTTTCCTTTATCCTTTCAGGAGTGTGAAGACTGTATAGGCAAGCAACACCTGTTTGACATTGCGCCCAAAGGGAAGAGTTATGTGGTGAAAACAGGAAACTTAGCTGGATTCATAGGTCTGAATGATATGTACATAACCATCCGTTCACGGTTCGGGACGGAGAACGGTGATGACTATTTCCTGCATTATATGTTGAAAAAAGTCTTATCCGTCAATCTGTTTAATCTGAAGCATACGGCTACAGACGAACAGGTATTTGATTTCCTGCTACATCTGTTTCCTTATTTCCTGAATAAAGCGTTGGTGCAAGGTCTTTATAAGGAATATCGGCGAAACGAATACAACGACTGCAACCTGAGAGGCACGATTGACATCAGCCGGCATATCAGGTGCAACATGCCCTTTAACGGACGTGTGGCATATCGCACGAGGGAGTTCAGTTATGACAATCATGTGACCCAACTGATACGCCATACGGTGGAATATATCCGTACCAAACGGTTGGGCGAAATGGTTTTGCACACAAACGTAGATACGCAAGAGAATGTTTCCCAAATCGTTTCGGCCACCTCAACGTATCAGAGGCAAGACAGGCTACAGGTTATCAAAAGCAATTTGAGACCTGTTGTCCACCCCTACTATACACAATATGTACCTTTACAGGAACTTTGCTTGAAAATACTAAGCCATGAGCGATTAAGATACGGACAAGACAAGGATGAAATTTATGGCATTTTGTTCGATGTGTCATGGCTTTGGGAAGAATATTTAAACACATTGCTCACTCCTTTAGGGTTCAAGCATCCTGATAACAGGCAGAATGCCGGAGGTGTCTGGTTGGGATATAGTCTGATAGAGAATAAAAAAAGAAACGCTTTTTTGCGTTATCCTGATTTTTATGACAAAGAAAGAAGCATCATCTTGGATGCCAAATACAAGAGCCAGATTGATTATGTTGCCGATGTAAACCAAGTCATTACCTACCTGTATCGGATGAAAGGGCGTATCGGTATGTTTGTCCAGCCAACACCTGATGAAAATGAACCAAAATCATATAGCTTGCGAGGATATGGTGAAGATGGCGATGCCCGTCTGATTGAATACCCGTTTCAGATTCCGGCAAGCGTTTCAAGCTTCGAGGATTTTGAAAGAAAGATAAGGCTTTCTGAAACAGCGTTAAAAGAGCAAATAGAAATTTTGCATCCATAAGAGTCACCCGAACAAGCCAAGCGATGCAGATTGCGACTATTAGAATGAATTCCAACCATAAAAAGACTCCGGCATCCAATCTTTTACTACCTTTACACACGCAAAAACAATAAACCGATATGTACAAATACAAACTGATATGGATAATCACCGCTTGTCTGGCTCTCACCTCGTGCGCCACCGCTTCCTTCTCGAAATACAAAGGAGTGGGGCGCATCAAGCGGTATGAGATTTACAGCGAGCAAGTGCCCGACTCTTTCAACGGGTTCCGCATCGCTTTTGCTTCCGACTTCCATTACGAAAGCCGGTTTGACGCCAAGCGCCTGCATGGAGCCATCCGTGCCTTGCAAGCGGCAGATGCAGATGTCCTCTTATTGGGAGGAGACTATCGCGGACGGGAAGGAGGAGATATGGAAGAACTGTTCTCGGCACTGGCACAGGTAAAGACACGTTTCGGCACATACGCCGTCATGGGCAACCACGAACGGGGAGAAAGCGATACGTTGGTGCGCCGCGCCATGGCACATACGGGAGTGCGTCTGCTGGAACATAAAACGGATACCTTATGGAAAGGAAACGAATACATCCTGATATGCGGTATCCGCAATCCGTTCGACCTGAAACGGAACGGCGTATCGCCTACCCTTGCGCTTCGTGCGGAAGACTTTGTGGTAATGCTGGTACATACCCCCGATTATGTGGAAGACACGGACGTATCGAACACCGACCTTGCCTTGGCAGGACATACGCATGGCGGACAAGTCAGCCTGTTCCGCCGGTGGAGTCCTGCACACTTCTCCAAATACGGGAACCGCTTCCTCACGGGACTGAAGCACAACAGCCAGGGCATCCCCCTCATCATCACCAACGGGCTGGGCACCTCGCGGAAAGACATTCGCCTCTTCACGCCCAGCGAAGTGGTAGTAGTAGAACTCAAACAACAATTCCCCAAGCCATCAAAATAATTGGAGTTTCTGATTGGGTCATATTATCAATCCAGATAGCATCTTTTTATAGTTTCCATATCAAAACCGTACGTTCTCCATATCGAAAACATACGGTTTCCATATGGAGAACGTACGGTTTTGATATGGAGAACGTAAAAAGAAGACAGTCAGAAACAGAAACTGAATCTTTCAATCATACATTTATTCGTATCTGCTGAACAAACGTAGAAACAGTTTCTTCCAGGTTTTAGAAGCTGTTTTGAATTTATCGTGCGATGATTTGGGATGAGTTTTTGAGGCATTTTCGCTTCTGTGATGAGGAAGATAGCGGGCTATCTGACGAAGAACAGGAGCGAAAAGGACCAAAAAATCGCCCAAAGCACACACGGAAACGGATACATCAAGCCAAGAAAAACTTTTTGGAGAAATTCAAAACAGCTTCTTATTTTTAACCGATGATTTCGTATATTTGCAGAACATTCAAAACATTCACGTATGACACACATCATTCAATTAGAAGGAACTGATAAACAATTATACCCATTGATCGGACCGCTTGTAATGAATCCTGATGTACTCCGATACAACAACCGATACCCTTTCAAAACCGGGAAAAAATTCCGTTGGTACATTGCCGTCAACAAACAAAATGAAGCCATCGGTTTTATTCCGATTGAAAATAAAGCGAGCGAATGCCTCATTAATAATTATTACGCACAAAAGGAAGGGCATGATAAAATCCTGACCGACTTATTACAAACCGTATGTGCCGACTATACAGGCGATACACCCCATCTGACCGCACTGGTACAGACTGTGCATAAAGAATTGTTCATCAGACTAGGTTTCAGCACCATCAAGGAATGGAAGCTTTACATAAAAATGGAAAGAAAATGAAAGAGACAACAGCTAAAAATGTCTACCAGCTGGCACAAGAACGGCTTGACATTATTTTCAAGGAATTTGACAATGTATATGTATCCTTTTCGGGTGGAAAAGACAGTGGGGTCTTGCTGAACATGTGTATCGATTATATCCGAAGTCATAAGCTGAACCGCAAGCTGGGAGTTTACTTCATGGACTATGAAGTGCAATACAAAATGACTATCGACTATGTAGAACGTATCTTTGAAGCAAATAAAGACATTCTAGATGTATACCGCATCTGCGTCCCATTCCGGGTAGCTACCAGCACATCAATGTACCAATCCTACTGGCGCCCTTGGGAAGAAGACAAAAAAGACATCTGGGTACGCCCCATGCCCAATGATGCCACTACCGCAGACAATTTTCCAGGATTCAAGCCAGAAATGTGGGATTACGACTTTCAACTTTACTTTGCCAGTTGGCTTCATGAAAAAAAGAAAGCCATACGCACCTGTTGCCTGGTAGGAATCCGCACACAAGAGAGTTTCAACCGCTGGCGATGCATCTACCAGACTCCTAAAATGTTATTATACCACCGCTATATCTGGACTTGCAAAATTAACAATGACATCTACAACGCTTATCCACTCTATGATTGGCGCACCTCCGATGTATGGGTAGCCAATGCAAAATTCGGCTGGGACTACAATCATCTGTATGATTTATACTACAAAGCAGGAGTCAGTATCGAACGTATGCGCGTAGCCAGTCCGTTTATCGGAGAAGCCATCGAAAGCCTGTCTCTTTATAAAGCAATCGACCCCGACATGTGGGGACGTATGATAGGCCGTGTGAACGGAGTCAATTTTGCCGGTATCTATGGTTCTACCCATGCTACCGCCCGCAACAAAATCAAACTTCCCAAAGGCTACACATGGAAATCATTTATGTTTTTCCTCCTATCCACCCTTCCCGAAGAAACAAGGAACGGCTACCTGCGCCGCTTAGATGTCAGCATTAAATTCTGGCGGAACAAAGGAGGATGTTTGAGCG
Organism: Bacteroides sp. An51A; assembly: GCF_002161565.1. Classification (NCBI taxonomy): domain Bacteria; kingdom Pseudomonadati; phylum Bacteroidota; class Bacteroidia; order Bacteroidales; family Bacteroidaceae; genus Bacteroides; species Bacteroides sp. An51A. Next base: position 42,155 of record NZ_NFIC01000013.1, on the reverse strand, counting down.
ATGAAGTCATCCAAAAACTGATTGATGCCAAAATACCTATAGAAATCGTGGACAAAAGCAACTACAAAACCCATAAACATCCTGTACGTATGGAATATCAGGAAGATATCGACATTCCCGAGTTCCGCGAAATCCCTACTTACAAACGAATGTGTATTTGCATCTTACGAAATGACCATGCCTGCAAATACATGGGATTCTCGCCCAACAAGGAAGAAATCAGCAAGAAAAACCAAATAATGGAAAATTACAAACATATCTGGAGATGAGAAAGAAAAAAGAACAACTTGAGGAACCTATCCCCCAAAACTATAAAAGTCCGGTATACAATGTCATTGCCGTACCAGTAGAAAAAGTACATGCCAACGATTACAATCCGAACAAAGTGGCACCGCCTGAAATGAAATTGCTCGAATTGTCTATTTGGGAAGATGGCTTTACCATGCCTTGTGTGTGTTACTACGACCATGAAAAAGATGAGTATATACTGGTAGACGGTTTTCACCGATATAGTGTATTAAAAAAATCAAAACGCATATACGAACGTGAGAAAGGTATGCTTCCGGTAGTAATAATCGATAAAGACCTGTCAAACCGTATCGGTTCTACCATCCGACACAACCGCGCACGGGGAACACACGATGTAGACCTTATGTCGCACATCGTATCCGAATTGGACAAAGCTGGCATGAGCGACCAATGGATAATGAAAAACATCGGGATGGACCGCGATGAACTGCTCCGCCTGAAACAGATATCCGGACTTGCCGAACTTTTTATCGATAAAAACTTTACGATTCCACCAGCTAAGCCCACTTATCTGCCCGACCCTGAAAATACAGAAGAAAATGCTGTAAAGAGCGAAATCGAAAAATAAATGCCAAGAAGAGGAATAGAGGAAAGTCTAGGAAAAAACGTTCCACGTATAGGAAACTGCCTTATAAAGCTATTAAGCAGCTTGTGATTTTCTTTGACTTTCTCTTCCTTAGTTCCTATGTTTGTAATGTGCTAGCAAAATAGCATAAAGCCAAGAGAATTATTAAATTTGTAAATGAAAGAAATAACTTAATAAAACCTATGACTTTATGCGTAAACAAAGTAACACATTAAATTTTGAAGGACAAAATATTTATGTAGGAATTGATGTGCATCTGAAGAGTTGGACAGTAAGTATTCTGAGCGGGCATCTCCACCACAAGACATTCGTTCAGCCCCCGAGTCCGGAAGCCCTGTCCTCTTATCTTCACGCGCATTTTCCCAACGGGAATTATCTGTCAGCCTATGAAGCGGGTTTCAGTGGCTTTTGGGCGCATTATAAATTGGTTGAAATGGGAATACAGAATATAGTGGTTAATCCGGCGGATGTCTCCACCAGCCAGAAGGAACGTCTTCAGAAGACGGATGCGGTGGACAGCAGGAAAATAGCCAGGTCTCTGCGTAACAATGAACTGACAGCCATCCATGTCCCTTGCAGGGAGACATTGGAGGTCCGTACCCTTTTGCGCAGCCGTGACGCCCTTGTCCGTGACCTGGCAAGAATGAAACAGCGCGTCAAGGCATTCCTGTATTATTATGGGATTGACTATCCTGAAGAATTCCAGCACAGCGGCACCCACTGGTCACGCGCTTTCATGAACTGGCTGCGTAACGGCATCCGCATGGATACGGAGGAAGGGGGTGCCGGTCTTTCCCTTTTGCTGGATTCCGTAGAGTCACAGCGCAGGCTTCTTCTGGAAGCGACACGGAAGCTGAGGGCGCTTTCCCGTTCAGACGGATATGCCACCGACTACGGACTGCTGCGTTCCGTCCCGGGCATAGGCATGATAACGGCTTTGTCTTTACTCGCCGAACTGGAAGATATACGGCGTTTCGCCAATTCGGACAGGCTTGCGGGGTATATCGGCCTTGTCCCCACTTCCCACTCCACGGGTGAGAAAGACAATAAGGGGGAGATGACCTTCCGGGGGCAAATGCAGTTAAGAAGCAAACTGATAGAATGCGCATGGTTCGCAGCCCGGATTGACCCGGCCTTGAACATGGCTTTTTCAAAGCTGACACGGCGGATGGAGCCTAACAAGGCCATTGTGCGGATAGCCCGAAAACTGTTGAACCGGATCTTTTATGTCTTGAAATATAAAAGGAGATATAAGAATGAGACAGTTGAATGACACGATGGACAACAACTATATGAATGACCGCTGACAGTTTCTTGCAGCCATCAGGTCTGCTTTCTTTAGAATGCGGCATTTTACTTTAATAGGACTGAAAAGGAACATGTGACCGGGAACTTCCCGGTTCACTGATAGAAGGTTGTCCATATAATAAGTTCCGGCAAGGAAAACGGCAGGTTTTCTTAGCCATGTAGCGATATCCGTAACACAAAGGGACAGGACCGATGTCCCATCCCTCAACAATGTTACGGCGTAACGCAGGGAGTCTATTGCTGGCAAGTTGCTCCTCAGCAGAGCTTGCGTCCTCTTCAACTCCTTGATTACAAAGCTAATGAAAACCTTTAATAAAATAAAAAAATTCTCTGGATATTTGGATTACAACATAGAAGAAGCTGTTTTGAATTTCTCCAAAAAGTTTTTCTTGGCTTGATGTATCCGTTTTCGTGTGTGCTTTGGGCGATTTTTTGGTCCTTTCCGCTCCTGTTCTTTGTCAGATAGCCCGCTATCTTCCTCATCACAGAAGCGAAAATGCCTCAAAAACTCATCCCAAATCATCGCACGATAAATTCAAAACAGCTTCTTATTTTATAATCGGACTACTTCACCATCGAAAGCCAGATGCACACAAGGCGGAAGTTTTCTCTCAACCTCGGCATGCAGGCCTAACTGATGGCTGATGTGGATAAAATAGGTTTCACGCGCCTGTATACGTCCTGCCTGGTTCAACGCCTCTGCCAAAGACTGGTGTGTAGGATGAGGCTGGATGCGCAAGGCATTCATAAACAGACAATCCACCCCATTCACGTATGCATACGACTCATCAGGCAAATAAGACATATCAGTAATCCATGCCATTTTGCCAATACGAAAACCCAATATAGGAAGCCGGCCGTGCATCACACGAAAAGGCACAACCTCGACCGAATGACCTGCATCGTTTGTGACCTGAAAAGGCACGTATGGCTCGATTTTCGTCAGTGGAATACGGGGAACACCCGGATAAGGATGCTCGTCGAAACAATAAGGAATACGTTTTACCAAACGGTCTGCCGTATAAGCCTCGGCATATACCGGCACATCCCGAAACTTGCAAAACGGACGTAAATCGTCCAGTCCGCCCACGTGATCGTAATGTTCGTGAGTAATCAATACACCATCTATGGGATGAAAATCAGGCAAACGAAGGGCTTGCTCCCGAAAGTCAGGTCCACAATCTATTAAGATACGAACCCCTTCTGTTTCTACCAGTGCCGAACAGCGCAATCGGTTATCACGCGAGTCTGCACTCGTACAGACCGGGCACGTACACCCAACCTGCGGCACACCTGTGGAAGTACCGCTTCCCAATACCGTTATCTTCATATACTAATGAGTTTGTGAGTTTGTAAGTTTGTGAGTTTGTGAGTCAAAACGTTTAAGAGTTTAAAACTTAAAAACTTAAGAACTTAAAAACTTAAGAACTTAAGAACTAAATATAATTCACTTCGGGCACAATCACGATGCCGAACTTTTCTTTTACCGAATCCGCCACATCCTCTGCCAAGCGGCGGACCTCTTCACCCGTAGCTCCCCCTAAATTCACCAATACCAATGCCTGCTTATCGTGCACGCCTACTTTCCCTCGCTTTTTACCTTTCCATCCACACCTGTCTATCAGCCATCCGGCAGGCACTTTCACCTTCCCTTCTCCAGCCGGATAATGAGGCATATCAGGATATGACACACGCAACGCTTCGTACTGAGCCAACGGAATCACCGGATTCATAAAGAAACTTCCCGCATTCCCCACCTCCACCGGGTCGGGCAATTTGGCTTTCCGGATGCGGATTATCACGGCACGCAACGTCTCGAGCGTAAGCTCCTCATGGGCTTTCTCCAGTTCGGCACGGATATTCCCGTAATCCAAATGCCACACCGGCTTCTTGCTTAACCTGAAAAAGACCTTAGTCACGATATAGCATCCTTTCATCTCTCGCTTAAAAACGCTTTGGCGATAGGCATAACGGCATTCGGCATTCGAGAAGCGGCGATGTTCACCCGTGGCTATGCATAATGTATCCACCTTTGTTATCAAGTCCTTCACTTCGACTCCGTATGCGCCGATATTCTGCACAGCCGAAGCCCCCACTTCTCCAGGTATTAACGAAAGGTTTTCGGCTCCATACCAGCCATGGGAAACGGCATATGCCACAAATTCGTCCCACACGACACCCGAACCGACACACACTTCTACCTCCTCCTCATTCTCACGTACCACACGGATACCTTGAATGGCAGAATGAAGTACCGTACCGGAGAAATCATCCAAAAAGAGCAGGTTACTCCCGCTTCCGACAGGCAAAAGTGGCAAAGGAGTATTCTTTTGCCTCAGAAACGCACAAAGTTCTTCTTCCGATTCGTATTCTACAAACCGTTTGGCATGTACATCCATACCAAACGTATTATGAGACAACAAGGAATAATTTCGTAAATCTTTCATTCTCTTTGTTTTTATTGAAGAAGCTGTCAATCGCTCAAATCCTCAAACTGTTTCAACCTCCATTCTCCACCCCGACGCTTGAAGTACAATGTATTGCTGAATCCATTTCCGAACCCTTTAAATTCAATGATTTTCGTATCTGTATCAGGCAATGACTCTTGTCCATAATGCACATTGGTCAACCGTTCCTTCAACAAAGGCGGACGAAACGAGAACCATTGCCCTTCATCAAGTGTAGTTTCCAGAATCTGAAATTCATCTTCCGGATCAACCGTCACAAACGACAACGGATTGGCAAGTCTTTCAGCCTGAAAAACCGAATCGTTGGCAAAACGATAATAAAAATCGAAGAAGTCTTCCTTTCCCTCTTCCGCCTGTGCCAGTTTCTCCTGATTGATTGCTTCCAGAAACCAAGTCTCACTGACACGCTGGAAGTAATAACGTTTCACCTTCCGTTCTTTCAAATAAATCCAATCCACTTGCACACTCCGTACAGCCGTATCTTTCTCCAATTCCATTTCCTCTTCCTTATCAAAAAGTACGGTATACACCAAATCACGGCTGAACAAAGGATCATACTTCCACTCATCTTTCGCTATACGTGCCACATTCTTCCCTTTGTAAAAAGAAAGAGGAAACATCACACGCGAATGTTGGAAACGTTCATTCGAAGCAAAGTTGTAGAAAAAGTCAGCAAAACTCTCATCGGCTGTAGCCGGAATCACTTCCGGACGGACAGGAGCCGTGTCAATCACCATCGTGTCGGGCGCAGCAGACAACGAATCTATCTCACTCGTCAGCGTCTCAAAAGGATCTATCTTTTTCTTTCCACCTCCGCAGGAGGTTGTTGCCAATACAAGCAAACAACATCCGAATACAATTTTTTTCATATTTAGTGCTTCTGAAAAATCAAGCGCAAAATTACTTCTTTTTTTCTTTTATCGGATAAAAGACCTGTAGTTTTCTTTTTTGTCGGAAGAAAAAGACAATAATTCAGTTTAAATCCTTACCTTTGCGCTAAAAATAAGAAAACTAAAGAATAGGTTATGATAACGAAAATAGAAGAATTACTTCAAGAAGTAGATCAGCTGAACGCCCAGAACACAGAAGAACTGGAAGCGCTCCGCATCAAGTACCTGAGCAAAAAGGGAATCATCAATGCCTTGATGGCAGACTTCCGGAATGTGCCCGCCGAACAGAAGAAACAAGTGGGCATGAAACTGAACGAACTGAAAACCCGTACACAAGAACGCATAGCCGCCCTGAAAGAGACATTCGAGAACCAGGATGCCGACATGTCGGGCATTGACCTGACCCGTACGGCCTATCCCATCGGACTGGGCACACGCCATCCGCTGAACATCGTGCGCAACCAGATCATTGATATCTTCAGCCGTCTGGGATTCACCATTGCCGACGGTCCGGAAGTGGAAGACGACCTACACGTATTCACAAAGATGAATTTCGCTCCCGACCATCCGGCACGCGACATGCAGGATACCTTCTTCGTAGAGACCAATCCGGACGATGTGACCAAGAACATCATCCTGCGCACGCATACCAGTAGCGTACAGGCACGCACCATGGAAGTGACCCAACCTCCTATCCGTGTCATCTGCCCGGGACGTGTGTACCGCAACGAAGCCATCAGCTACCGTGCCCATTGCTTCTTCCATCAGGTAGAAGGACTGTATGTAGACAAGAACGTATCGTTCACCGATCTGAAACAGGTCTTGCTGCAATTTGCCCAAGAAATGTTCGGACCTGAAACCAAAATCCGTCTGCGTCCTTCCTACTTCCCGTTCACCGAACCCAGTGCCGAAATGGATATCAGTTGCCACATCTGTGGTGGAGAAGGATGCCCGTTCTGCAAATATACCGGCTGGGTGGAAATTTTGGGATGCGGCATGGTAGACCCTGCTGTGCTCGACGCTTGCGGCATCGACAGCAAAGTTTATTCAGGCTATGCCTTCGGCATGGGCGTAGAACGCATTGCCAACCTGAAATACAAGGTAAAGGACTTGCGCATGTTCTCGGAAAACGACACCCGCTTCCTTGAAGAATTCGAAGCGGCAAACTAAATAAACAGTTAATAATTAATAGTTAATAATTAATAGTTAAGAGTAGGAACATCTGCTGACCCCTATTAATTATTAATTGTTAACTATTAATTAACCTCACCCTAACACTTCTGTTTATGGAAAAGCAACGGCTTATTACCCCAAGTTATTGTTGCATCCTTGCCGCCAATTTCCTTCTCTACTTCGGCTTTTGGCTCTTGGTTCCGGTGCTTCCCTTTTATCTTTTGGAAATTTTCCATGCTTCGAATGCCACTATCGGCATTGTCTTGTCGTGTTATACTGTATCTTCACTTTGCATCCGCCCGTTTTCGGGATACTTGCTTGATACTTTCGCACGCAAGCCCTTATACCTGTTTGCCTATTTTGTTTTCACATTGATTTTCGCCGGCTACATCTTTGCCGGCGCACTGGTCATGTTTATCATCTACCGCATCATCCACGGCATTTCGTTCGGGATGGTGACCGTAGGAGGAAATACCGTAGTCATCGACATCATGCCTTCATCACGAAGAGGGGAAGGCTTGGGCTATTACGGACTGGCTAACAACCTCGCCATGTCTGTCGGACCGATGTTCGGATTGTTCCTTCATAGCGCAGGTACATCTTACATCGCCATTTTTTCTTATGGACTCGGTTCATGCATCTTGGGCTTTATCGCAGCCAGCCTGGTAAAGACCCCTTATAAACCGCCGGTCAAACGCGAACCGATATCGCTCGACCGCTTTATCTTATTGAAAGGGCTTCCCGCCGGACTCAGCCTGCTTCTGCTTTCCATCCCTTACGGCATGACGACCAATTACGTGGCAATGTATGCCCGGCAAATCGGCATCACCGCCGAAACCGGATTCTTCTTTACCCTGATGGCTGTAGGCATGGCTATCAGCCGCATGTTCAGCGGACGGCTGGTCGACAAAGGGAAAATCACGCAAGTCATCAATGCCGGACTGTATCTGGTATGCCTCTGCTATTTTGCCCTGACCGCTTGCGGCTGGCTGATAGAGTGGAACTATGCTTTCACAACGAGCCTATTCTTTTCAGTCGCCTTGCTTTTGGGCATTGGATTCGGCACCATGTTTCCTGCCTACAATACGTTATTCGTAAACCTGGCTCCCAACAACCAGCGTGCGACCGCCACCAGTACTTACCTTACTTCGTGGGATGTAGGGCTTGGAATCGGCATGCTGCTGGGCGGATACATTGCCGAAATCGCTTCGTTCAGAGACGCATACCTGTTCGGAGCCATACTTACAATCGTATCCATGACCTATTTTCACTTGAAAGCAGGTCCCCATTTTCAACGTCACCGGTTGAGATAAAATCGAATAAACGGAAAGACAAGCTGTACAGAAAATCAGCACACGATAAATTCAAAACGGTTTCTTAGAGCCTGTTTAAATTTTGCTCAGGTTAATTTTGCGAATTGTTTTCGAGGATGTTTTTCTGATTTTATGAGGAGGATAGCGGGCTATCTGACGAATAAAATCGGGAAAACAGACCGGAAACAAACGCAAAAGAACCTGATAGAATATTACTTTATTGGAAAATTTAAACAGGCTCTTACTCTTCTCGCAACATTATTTGCGCATCGTATAAAAAGAAAATCATTTTAATTCTTATACGTGAAAACAATGATATGCGAATACTTGTTGCCGACTTTTGTCACCTGCGCAGAAAAAATGAATGAGCGGAACAAATCGACATGCTGCATCACAAATTTGGGCAAATAAAATCCGCCAACCTGCAACATATCCCCTCCTTTCAACTTATCCATATCCGCCACAAAAATAAAAGAGGCATCACGCGAAAGATTCGATACACATTCTTCGAATAAAGTATGTTGTGGAATGCTTATCATACGCGATATACACGAATCCACCTTTTCTTGTCCCGACAACACCAGCAAGCCATCTTCAGAAACTGAATCCATTTGATACAGCCGGTCTGTGACACGAAACCGGCATGAATCCGGCAATACCATCGAACCACTCAAATAAAACACCTCACTGTTTAAATGGATATCAAAACTGCTCCAGCAACTCGCACAATCCCTTACCAGGAAAGGCAGTGAAGGAGCATGCCCGTACAATGTAATAAAATTGACAGCCTTTCCTTCGTAACATTCCATAAACACAGCATCCTCACGCAACGAAACATCATCTTTACGGGCATCAATCACTTGCTCTATCAAGCTTTTCTGATAACTAAGGATGCAAAAACCCTTGCCACAATAAGCAGCTATAAAATCACCGTTTTCGAGTGCATAGATATCTATATCGCTACCTCGATACGACTCTTTCTTAGGCACAAACCTTCTCCCTTGGCGCTGCATCATCCGCTGTAAAAACTCTCTTCCCGAACCGTGGGTACGGAAATACATTACGACATTACGCGCCGACATTGGTGCATGAAAACTGATCATCATTCTTTCAATGCCATTGCTCAGCCGATGTACCGTACTGTCTGCATTCGGAAATACGGCATTAAGTACCATCGGGAACAAACCACTCTGCCGCAATGTATCCAATTGCAAACCATAAGTGGTTTGTGGAAATTCATTAGCCAAGAAGTCAGGATTATCAGTTTCAAGCAAGCCAACACTCTCCAATGGCACAAAAGACAACAAATCGACATCCTTGCCCTTATCAGCCACACTGAGTTGGACAAAGCTATAAACTCCTACTGCTATGCAGAAAAGAACAATAGAAACGATAACACCTACCTTACCGACCATATTATTCATATTTTTTTGCAAATATAGGCAATTAATTAAAAAAGTACAAATCCAATAGGGAATATTTAAAAAAGAAAAAGCAGTGAATATACATTTAGATACTCACTGCCTGATACCCAAGTGTGGGTGACTAGTGGGACTCGAACCCACGACATTCAGAACCACAATCTGACGCTCTAACCAACTGAACTATAGTCACCATGTTGGTATAAAATGTAATGAATTACTTCGAAGAGGTTTTTAAGTGAGGGTGACTAGTGGGACTCGAACCCACGACATTCAGAACCACAATCTGACGCTCTAACCAACTGAACTATAGTCACCATGTTGATTACCTCTCAAAAGCGAGTGCAAAGGTAAACATTAATTTTGAATCTGCAAACTTTTCCAATGTTTTTTTATTCGGGAACAGACAAAAACACAGAAAACACAGAACAAACGCATTTAAATCATGCAGATTACCCTCAGTGACGGAGAGAATTATCCGATATTGGAAAAGATTATCTTCTACAGCGTAGCATTTATTCCTTCCGACACTGATTTCACAAATTCTTTCAGGCATTTCATTTTACCGCTACGGATGCTGGGTTAATAAAGCATAAAGAAACAAATATACTAGATGATATGAATGGAAAATATTAATTTTGTTAGAGCATTAATATATTAAACAATTTAAACAGAAGAAATATGACATTGATTGATGGAAAAGCTATTTCTGAACAGATTAAACAAGAAATTGCAGCAGAAGTAGCAGACATTGTTGCCCATGGAGGAAAACGTCCGCATCTGGCTGCCATTTTAGTGGGTCACGATGGTGGAAGTGAGACCTACGTGGCATCAAAAGTAAAAGCATGTGAAGTATGCGGTTTCAAGTCCACATTGATCCGCTACGAAGACAACGTGACCGAAGAAGAACTACTGGCAAAAGTCTGTGAGTTAAACGACGATGAAGACATCGATGGTTTTATTGTCCAGTTGCCTTTGCCCAAACACATATCCGAACAGAAGGTAATCGAAACGATAGACTACCGCAAAGACGTAGACGGCTTTCACCCCATTAATGTAGGACGCATGTCTATCGGACTCCCCTGCTATATTTCAGCCACTCCCAACGGAATCATGGAATTATTCAGACGGTACCACATCGAAACACAAGGAAAGAAATGTGTCGTACTGGGAAGAAGCAACATTGTAGGCAAACCGATGGCGATGCTGATGATGCAAAAAAATTATCCGGGCGATGCCACAGTGACCGTTTGTCATAGCCACAGTGCAGACCTTGTAAAAGAATGCCAAGAAGCAGACATCATCATAGCCGCCATGGGACAACCCAACTTCGTAAAAGCAAATATGGTAAAAGAAGGAGCGGTTATTATTGACGTAGGCACTACCCGCGTTCCAGATGCAACAAAAAAATCAGGATTCAAACTGACTGGAGACGTAAAATTCGATGAGGTAGCTCCTAAATGCTCCTTCATCACACCTGTGCCAGGAGGTGTAGGCCCCATGACTATCGTTTCATTGATGCGGAACACCCTGCTGGCTGGGAAAAAAGCTATTTACAAATAAAAAAACTGTTTTGAGGGTGTATCAAAACAGGACTTAGTTTTCATTTTGATAGCCGTTCTTTATCTTGATATACCCTCAATAAACATTCTATAAAGAGTTATCCTATCAACTCTTCATACGTTCTCTTCCTTCTTCCCTGTACTCGCCACAGCAGACTGAAACGATATCGCTCCCCAATATCAGTATTGACTGATTTCTGCAAATTCTCTTTGCGGTCCGTTTCAAACTGAGGTCGCATGGCCACATAGTCACAACGTGCTTTCAACACAGCACGTGCTTCCCCTACTTTCCCACGCAAAGCAAAGAAACCAGCTGCCAGATAGTCCAATATCAGCCGGACACGCATTACACGCTTCAACTCCTTAGCTGGCAAATTTTTATAAAGCATCAGCAAGTTGTTTCGAAAATTCAAATAAGTTTTCTTCGGGTCACTTGTCTTTAAAGTAGCCCCTCCTACATGATATACTTCACATAGCGGCAAACAGACAATACGATACCCCCGGCTACGCAACCGCCAACAAAAATCTATTTCTTCCATATGGGCAAAAAAGCGTTCGTCCAGACCTCCCACTTCCCAATATACATTCCGCCGGACAAACAACGCCGCCCCTGTAGCCCAGAATATCGGTATATTATAATCATACTGTCCACGGTCTTCCTCTATCTCATCCAGCACCCGTCCCCTACAGAACGGATAACCATACCGGTCGATAAATCCACCTGCCGCCCCAGCGTATTCGAAATTAGTCTTTACCCGCCAGCTCAAGATTTTAGGCTGGCAGGCTGCCACTTGCGGATGTTCGTCCATATATTTCACCATAGGCTCCAACCAGCCTTTCCCCACTTCTACATCATTGTTCAACAACACCACGTATTCTGCATCTATCTGCTTTAATGCCTTGTTATACCCACCCGCATAGCCATAATTCAGATCCAGCCTCATCAAGCAAGCCTCAGGAAACTCATTTTCCACAACCGCACATGAATCATCTGTCGATGCATTGTCGGCTACATACACTTTCACACCTTCTCCCTGTGAATAGGTCAATACAGAAGGCAAGAATTTGCGGAGCATCTCTGCACCGTTCCAATTCAAAATGACAACAGCTACATTTATCTTACTCATACATTCTTATTCCTTATAAGATTAACAACAAACACGTGCCAGGGAAACACAAATACCGACTCTATTTAGAAGCTGTTTTGAATTTCTCCAAAAAGTTTTTCTTGGCTTGATGTATCCGTTTTCGTGTGTGCTTTGGGCGATAAATCCAAAACAGCTTCTTACAAATATACAATTTTATTGCAAAACAACAAGCGGCCAATGAGCTGAAATTACAATAAAACTTCTACAGGATCGGTTCCCATTTGTCCACCGGCACCAATAGAATGCAACAAGTCTTATTTTCACTGCTCCGGAAATGTTAAAACATCCAAATCAATCCAACTTTCCACACAAGATTCCTTTTAATGCTGTCCCATCGGCATTCATTTCACCCAGCTGTACACGCACTAAATTATTGCCCAAGCCTTCTTTATTTTCCAGTTCTACCCGTATATAGTTCGGTGTAAAGCCATGCATTCGTGCTCCCGCCTTAGCATGTTCCATCAAGACAACAGCTTCCTGACCGATATGTCTTTCATAAAAGGCTGTTGTTTTTTCGTCCGACAGAGCAAGCAGACGCTGGCTTCGTGCATGCTTATCTTCCGGAGAGACTACATAATCTATCTTTAAGGCTTGCGTACCCGGACGTTCCGAATAACTGAATACATGCAACTGGGTTATATCCAGTCCCTCAATAAACTGATAGGTACGCTCAAAATAGCCGGGTGTCTCCCCACGCGTCCCCACAATCACATCCACACCGATAAACGCATCAGGCATATACGATTTGATCGTTTGCACCTTCGAAGCAAACAGCTTCGTGTCGTAGCGCCGGCGCATCAATTTTAACACTTCATCGCATCCCGATTGTAATGGAATATGAAAATGAGGCATAAACCGTTTCGATTGAGCTACAAACGCAATAATCTCATCGGTCAACAAGTTTGGTTCAATCGAAGAGATCCGGTACCGTTCGATTCCCTCCACCTCATCCAGTGCCTGCACCAGCTCAAGGAATGTCTCACCGGTGCTTTTACCAAAATCACCGATATTGACTCCCGTCAATACTATTTCCTTACCACCTTCTGCTGCAACCTGTCGTGCCTGTTCCCGCAAATCAGCAATTTTACCATTCCGGCTTCTTCCACGTGCAAAAGGAATCGTACAATACGAGCAAAAATAATCACATCCGTCCTGTACTTTCAGGAAATAACGGGTACGGTCTCCCCTTGAACAAGAAGGCACAAATGTATGTATATCTTGCTGAGGTGAAGTCACTGCTTCGCCATGAGCACGCTTTTCCAGCCCACCCAAGTATTTCATCAAATCTCCTTTCTGCTCGGCACCCAATACCAAGTCTACCCCTTCAATGCCCGCCACTTGTTCCGGTTTCAGCTGTGCATAACATCCTGTCACCACGATGAAAGCTCCCGGATGCTCTTTCACCATCCGATGAATCGCCTGCCTGCACTTTTTATCAGCGACCTCAGTCACCGAACAGGTGTTGATTACGCATATATCCGCCTTTTCTCCTTTCTGCACTGTCTGTACGCCTGCTTCTTTCAGCATCTTTCCTATTGTAGATGTTTCGGCAAAATTCAACTTGCATCCCAAGGTGCAATAGGCCGCTTTCTTATTGCGAAAAATAGAATTATCTGTCATATATATAATAAGGTGTATAATTAATCCTGATTCAGGGAATGCAAAGTTACACATTATTTTGCAGACCATCGCTAACCGGCATCAGAGAATCGCATTTTTACACTTTGTACGTTCAGATTCCTTTACCAAACATATTTTTTTCAAAAAAAAACCGGTTTTCATGAACAACCTATTAAAAAACTCTATATCTTTGCAGCGTTTTAAGAAGACAACATAAGTATTACAGATTTAAAAAAGCAAAGAAAATGAAAAAATTAGTATTTTTGTTCGTAGCATTTGCTGCTGTTTCTTTTGCATCTTGCGGAAACAAAGCAGCTAACACTGAAAGCACTGTAGATTCTTCAGCAACAGTTGAAACTGTAGAAGAAGCTGCTCCGGTAATGGATTCTACAGCAGTTGATTCAACAGCTGCCGCTGCTACTGATTCAGTAGTTGCTGAATAATCCAATCTCGAACAATTAGAGAGAATTGAAAAGTCTGTAAGCTCAGCCTACAGACTTTTTTTATAACCTTTCCCCTACCCCGTCAGCAAACCGGCACCGCGAAGTGTAGCAAGTAACTGGAATGGCAGATGAAGCATATCTTCGTTTGTGAAAACGAACGAATTCTTTAAATCAATTTTAAATTGCATGGGTCGGTTGACTTTACAACGTTAAATAATTAAGGACATATTTGTTTTAAAAAAAAAAATATTCGTATTTTTGTGAAGCTAATAGATCACGTTTATATTTTGATTATGATACGAAGAAAGTTGAGAGGAATGGGGGTGGCATTAGTCACTCCTTTTAATGAAGACGGAAGTGTGGATTATGATGCACTTATTAAGTTGGTGGAATATCAGATCCAAAATGGCACAGACTTCTTATGTGTACTGGGAACCACAGCAGAAACCCCAACACTGACGGCTGACGAAAAGAAAAAGATAAAACAAACTGTCATAGAACGAGTAAACGGAAGAGTTCCCATTCTGTTAGGCGTGAGCAGTAACTGTACCCAAACTGTAGTTGACACGTTGAAAAATGATGATATGACAGGAGTAGATGCCGTACTCGTTGCCGTACCTTACTATAATAAGCCGTCACAAGAAGGGATTTACCAACATTACAAAGCCATCGCACAAGCTACTAAATTGCCGGTGGTACTTTATAACGTACCTGGACGCACGGGTGTAAATATGACAGCTGAAACGACATTGCGCCTGGCACGTGATTTCGAAAACATCGTAGCCATTAAAGAAGCCTCGGGCAACATTACACAAATGGATGACATCATAAAAAACAAACCAACTAATTTCGATGTTATTTCAGGCGATGACGGCATTACCTTTCCTCTGATTACATTGGGAGCCGTAGGAGTCATTTCAGTCATAGGAAATGCATTTCCACGAGAATTCAGCCGTATGACCCGTCTGGCACTAGCCGGTGATTATCCTAGCGCATTGGCTATCCATCACCAGTTTACTGAATTGTTTAAGCTACTCTTTGTTGACGGTAACCCGGCAGGAGTGAAGGCCATGCTTAGCATGATGGGGATGATAAAGAACCGCCTGCGCCTTCCTTTGGTACCTACCCGCATCACTACGTTTGAAAAAATGCGTTGCATTTTGAACGAACTGAAAATAAAGTGCTGATGAAAGTTCAAAATAATTAACCAGCCTGTAAAAACAATGAAAAATCTTATACTTCCTAATGAAACTTCAATCTCTTAAACCTCAGAGAGCAAAGGATTCAAAGAAAACAAAATCTGTCCCAGTCAAGTCTCAACATAAAATATAAAGCACTTAAGTATAAGATTTTTCTACCATGTTTATAACGGCACCAATCAAAAAGGAAAACAATTAATGAATGTCCGCAAACAGTCAATGCATACCCCTGAAAAATGAATATATACTGCATCAGCTTATGAATATATACTGCATCGGCTTATGAATATATACTGCATCAGCAAAGGCAGTACTACCGCATTTTCAACTCAGCGAATTGGCTGATTGCGGACATTCATAAAACAATTAAAGATGACATCTCAGAATGTTCACACTAAATACATTACATCTCAGAAAAAACTATGAAACACGAACAAATGTACTTGCATCCGGAACTGGAAACAATGACTCGCCCGGAGATAGAACGGCTTCAAATGGAGAGGCTGCAACAAACATTGCAACGCTGCATGCGCTCTCCTTTCTATAAACAACGCTTCACCGAGAACGGCCTCAGACCGGAAGACATACGCTCGCTGGACGATTTACAGAAAATACCTTTTACCACCAAGCAAGACTTGCGTGACCATTACCCATTCGGACTTTCGGCTGTTCCGCTGGAAGAAGTGGTACGCCTGCACTCGTCCAGTGGCACAACGGGCACACCTACCGTCATCCTGCATACCCAACACGACCTGGATGAATGGGCAAATGCCGTAGCACGCTGCCTTTACATGGTAGGATTACGCAAAGGTGACATTTTCCAAAATTCATCGGGCTACGGAATGTTCACCGGTGGACTGGGATTCCAATATGGTGCCGAACGGCTTGGAATGCTCACCGTACCTGCAGCAGCTGGAAACACCAAGCGGCAAATCAAGTTTATCACCGACTTCGGCACTACCGCGCTACACGCCATTCCCAGCTATGCCGGACGACTTTATGAGGTAATGGAAGAGATGGGCATTGACCCGCACCGCGATACAAAGCTCCGTACCTTGATTATCGGAGCTGAACCACATTCGGACGAACAACGCCGGCGCATCGAGGACATGTTAGGCGTAAAGGCATACAACTCTTTCGGAATGTCTGAAATGTGTGGTCCGGGAGTGGCATTCGAGTGTCCCGAACAGAATGGTCTGCACATTTGGGAAGACTATTACATCGTGGAAATCGTAAATCCGGAAACACTGGAACCGGTACCTGAAGGTGAGATAGGCGAACTGGTGCTGACTACCATCAACCGCGAAGCAATGCCCCTCCTGCGCTACCGCACACGTGACTTGACACGCATCTTGCCAGGTGACTGTCCTTGCGGACGTCACCACAAACGACTGGACCGCATGAAAGGCCGGAGCGATGACATGATAATCTTGAAGGGTGTGAACATCTTCCCTATACAGATAGAAAACATTCTGATGCAATTTAAGGAACTGGGTAACGAATACCTCATCACGCTGACCAATCTGGAAGCGAATGACGAAATGACCGTAGAAGTAGAACTGAACGACTTTACCGATGACTATGGTTTCCTGCAAAGACTAACCAAGGAAATCACCCGCCAGTTGAAAGACGAAATATTGATAACTCCGCGCGTCAAACTCGTACCTAAAGGCAGCCTGCCCCAGCAGGAAGGTAAAGCCATACGCGTGAAAGACTTAAGAAAAACATTGATATAATACCAACACAAGGCATCAGCTGATAAGGTGACAAAGCTTTAAACAGCCTTGAATATTCAGAGTTTTGCCAACCTCGTCAGAGCTTGTTCTTGTAAACCTAAAAAGCATAAAATATGACCATCCACCAGTTATCTGTATTTGTAGAAAACAAGTCGGGCACATTGCTTCAGGTGCTCGAACTACTGAAAGAAGCGAATATCCAACTTATCGCTTCCACCATTTCCGACACAGTAGAATATGGTATCTACCGAATCATCTGTTCCGAACCGATGCGCGCTTACGAAACATTGAAACAGGCAGGCATCTCAGCAAATCTTTCGGACGTGTTCGCCATCATGCTCGATAACCAACCGGGACGTGCAGCCGATGCCATTCGAAGCTTCAGCCAGGCAGGGATAGGTATTTCCTACCTCTATTCATTCCTACTTTCGGGCAAAGGCATCCTGGTATTCCGGACTGACAGCCCGGAAGAAACCCGTAAAGTCATACTCGATAAAGGACTGAATTACATCGAAGAACAGCACCTGCTGAAAATGGCATAATGTTTTTAATGAATATCCGCAAACATCCCTTGCAGTAGCATATCGCATACGCCACTGCAAGGGATGTTTGCGAAATGACATCAGCGGAAAGTAATGTGACGGTTGGTGATAAAGTTGACCGCACCGTAGATGAAAAGTCCCAGGAACTGAGCCAGATACTCATTGCAGTAAAACAACTCCACCAACATCAGCAGGAAAAGGAACTGCATGCTGTAGGCCAGCAGGAAGGCACCGGCAAAGAACAACACCTGATGCCAGATGCTGTTCTTCTTATTGCCAGGCTCAAGAGGGAATATCCAATATTTACACCAAATAAAGTTGTGAATCTGCGCCACGACATAAGCAATGATATTCGCCGTGATGTAACTTTCACCCTCGATATGCATCAGCAGCCATACCACAAACGCAGTAATCAAAGCATTGAGCGTGCCTACGATAGCAAAACGGATGACGCGTACAGATTCTTTCATTCAACTTCTTTTAAGAGATAACGATGACCAGTGCCTCTTTGGGTCAGTCTTCTTTCACTACTTGCAGATGTAATTCGTCCAGCTGCTTCTGGTCAAGATAGCCTGGAGCATCCAACATTACGTCACGACCGGAATTGTTCTTTGGGAATGCAATACAGTCGCGGATGCTGTCAAGACCGGCAAAGAGCGATACCCAACGGTCGAGACCATATGCCAATCCGCCATGAGGAGGTGCACCGAACTTAAAGGCGTTCATCAGGAAGCCGAACTGCTCTTGCGCCTTTTCCTGTGTGAATCCCAGAATTTCGAACATTTTCTCCTGAAGCGCTGAATCGTGGATACGAATAGAACCACCCCCTACTTCTACGCCGTTGACCACCATATCATAAGCATCGGCACGCACGGCAGCCGGGTCTGTATCCAGCAAAGGAATGTCTTCGTCTTTAGGATGGGTAAACGGATGGTGCATTGCCATCAGGCGACCTTCTTCCTCACTCCATTCAAACATCGGGAAATCTACCACCCACAAGCAGGCAAACTTATTCTTATCGCGCAAGCCCAGCTGGTTACCCATCTCCAAGCGCAATTCGCAAAGCTGTTTGCGAGTTTTCATCGCATCGTCACCACTCAATATCAATATCAAATCACCCGGTTTGGCACCGAAAGCCTCTTTCATCTGCTGAAGCACATCTTGAGCATAGAATTTATCGACACTTGATTTCACGTTACCATCGGCTTCCACGCGGGCATAGACCATACCTTTCGCACCGATTTGCGGACGCTTCACAAACTCGGTCAACTGATCAAGTTGTTTGCGAGTGTAATGCGCCGCCCCCTCAGCACAGATACCGCCGATATACGCTGCATTGTCGAATACTGAGAAGCCATAACCTTTCAATATATCCATCAGTTCGACAAACTTCATGCCGAAACGCAAGTCGGGCTTGTCGCTACCATAATACTTCATTGCATCGGCCCACGGCATACGCTGGAACGACTCAGTCAGTTCCACACCACGCAATTCCTTGAACAGATGCTTTGCCATCCCTTCAAACATCTGGATGATGTCTTCCTGTTCCACAAAACTCATCTCACAGTCAATCTGTGTGAACTCAGGCTGACGGTCAGCACGAAGGTCTTCATCGCGAAAACATTTCACAATCTGGAAATAACGGTCGAACCCCGACACCATCAGTAGCTGCTTCAACGTCTGCGGAGACTGAGGCAAGGCATAAAACTGTCCCGGATTCATGCGTGAAGGCACCACAAAATCGCGCGCACCTTCGGGTGTAGACCCAATAAGCATCGGAGTTTCCACTTCGAGGAAACCTTTACTATCCAAATAACGGCGCACTTCCATTGTCATCCGGTGGCGCAACTCCAGATTCTTGCGCACGGCAGTACGACGCAAATCCAGGTAGCGGTATTTCATCCGGAGGTCATCGCCGCCGTCTGTATTATCTTCAATCGTAAACGGAGGGGTCTGTGCCACATTCAGCACATTCAATTCCGACACGATGATTTCGATTTCACCAGTAGGAAGGTTGGCATTCTTGCTGGAACGCTCGCTCACCACGCCCATTACCTGAACAACGAATTCACGTCCCAAGTGATTGGCTCGCTCGCACAGTTCTGCATTCACTTCTGTATTAAACACCAATTGGGTGATGCCATATCGGTCACGAAGATCCACAAAGGTCATCCCTCCCATCTTACGCGTACGCTGCACCCAGCCGGCGAGCGTCACGTTTTTGCCTGCATCGGCGAGTCTCAGCTCACCACAAGTATGACTTCTGAACATATCATATAAGGTTTATAAATCCAAGTTTGACTATAAATTTAGGCAAAGGTAGTATATGTTTTTGATTTATGCAATATCTTTGCGGCAGCAAACGTAAAGACAAAGCCATGAACATACAGGACCATACTTCAGCGGGCGACCTGACAAAAGGTAGCATCACGGGCACAATGCTGCGTTTCGCTATCCCGATGATGTTGGGAAACCTGCTTCAACAATGCTACAACATAGCCGACACACTCATCGTTGGACACTTCCTAGGTGCCGATGCACTGGCAGCGGTAGGGTCGGCTTATTCGCTGATGGTGTTCATTACCTCCATCTTTATCGGGCTTTGTATGGGTACAGGAGCCGTATTCTCTCTGCAATATGGAGCAAAAGATTACGAGGGAATGAAACGAAGCCTGGTCTCATCACTCCTTCTGACAGGCGGTATTACTCTCATCATCAACACGCTGTCACTGATATTCATCCATCCTATTATCCGCTGGCTGCAAACTCCTGCCGAAATCACTGGAATGATGCATGACTACCTGTTGGTGATATTCATCGGTATCTTCAGCACATTCCTTTATAATTATTATGCTTTCCTGCTCCGTGCCTTAGGCAATTCCATCGTACCACTTGCTTTCCTGGGTATATCAGTGGTACTCAACATTGTACTTGACCTGGTGTTCATCGCAATCTTCCACTGGGGCGTGACAGGAGCAGCAGTAGCCACCGTCATCTCACAAATCGTATCGGGTGTAGGACTTTGCCTGTATACCCTCTACCGCTTCCCAATATTCCGGCTAAAATGGAAACATATCCGCATCAACAGACAATCCATCCGTGAGATAGCCACTTATTCCTCACTTACATGCATGCAACAATCGGTGATGAACTTTGGCATTCTGATGGTGCAAGGGTTAGTCAACAGTTTCGGTACCGCCGTAATGGCAGCCTTTGCCATCGCTGTCAAAATTGATACCTTTGCTTATATGCCTGTACAGGACTTCGGGAATGCTTTTTCCACCTTTATTGCCCAAAACTTCGGTGCTAAGAAATTCGAACGGATAAAAAAAGGAATACACAATACGCTATGGTTCATCACCGGCTTTTGCCTATGTATCTCTGCAGCGGTCTTTGTCTTTGCACGTCCTTTGATGCAACTTTTTATCGATGCTAAAGAAACCGAAATCATCGCCATTGGGGTAGAATACTTACGTGTGGAAGGCAGTTTTTACGTAGGTATCGGATACCTTTTCATGCTCTACGGACTTTTCCGTGCCATCCGCATGCCAGGCATGTCAGTAGTGCTCACCGTCTTTTCGCTCGGTACCCGCGTCGCATTAGCTTACGGACTGGCCTCTATTCCTTCTATTGGCGTACATGGCATCTGGTGGTCCATTCCCATCGGCTGGGCACTGGCTGACCTCTTCGGATGGTGGTATTACCGCAAGGCCGCTTCCAGACTGATACCTGCCTCTTCTCTATCCTGACCCTCCGCGTGCAAGATTGAGCTTTGCGCCAGATAGCTGGGTTTGGCGGCATAGATATACATCACACTACCACCCTTAATGGCGTCAATGATAGGACGGCATAACTTCTGAGGGACAGCAGGACAACCGAAACTCCTTCCCAAACGCCCACCATTACGAATGACAGAAGGATTGGCATACGCAGCCCCGTGCATCACGATTGCACGCTGACGGGCACGATCGTTGATACCTTTTTCCAATCCTTCCAGCAACAGCGAATAACCATTTCTGCCCTGATACGTTGATTCAGTTAAATAAAACCCCAACGAACTTTTGTGTGAACCGTCTTCGTTTGAGAACGAAGTAGCATAGATGTTCCCACTGTTCTTCCCATGTGCCACCACCGAAGAGAACAGCATTTTTTTCTGCTTCATGTCGAACACGTACAAACGTTCCTGCGTAGAAGGCTTCGAAAAGTCGATAAGGGTCAGCACCTCCCGTTTCCGCTGTCCGATACGGTAATAACCCGTCACTGCCTGACGGAAAGCAATATAGTTCACCCGTCCTTCCAAGTCCATCTCGTGATACAACTGGAGGCAACGATCCACAATCTTCACTTGTGGAGCATCTTTCTTTTCTTCCGACCGACAAAGCACAGAGCTACATACGGAAGCTACCATCATCAAAATAATCAAGAAAATACGCAGCATGAAATCAATTTAGAATACGGCTGCAAAGTTACAAAATAAATAATTTTCCCACCACAGATTACACGGATTTCTCAAAATAATATTTCCACAATGCTTCTGTATTTCCAACTACTCAATAATTACTACAAGCGTAGCCTCGGTTGGCAGATAATCGAAAATGAACTTAGCATGCGAAGTAGCATTGCGCACACACATATGTGAACGGGGAATCGTACCTAGTGACCAACTGTATTCTACCATCCGGGTTTGTGGAACATTAACCGGCACGCCATGCAAATAGGCACCGTTCGTAAATCTAGATGCATATGGAGCATACCCTCCTACACCGGAACCACCGTCTTTCAAAAACACCATCCGCTCTTTCTTTTCTTGCAACAAAAACATTCCTAGTGGGGTTTCCTGTGCATATGGTGGACGGTGCATACCTGTCGTTGCCGGATTCATACTTCGAATGGTCCATTGCCCTTCTCCTGTCCGCTCCAGTGTAGTGATGTTCTGATCGAGCCGGTCGACGAATACCGCATGGTGGAACTTTATGCCCGCAGGAAGCTGTCTGACGTATCGCGACGGAACAAGCCATTCACTTTCCGCCGTCACAGGAACGATACGCAAGAAACTACCTTCCCGGTCCTTCAGATAAGCCAGTGAACCATCGCGCCCGTATCGAACAGGCATTAACGAGTCATTCGGCTCATAGAAAGGTATTGACTGATAACGCTCCACACCACATGTGTCTGCCACCCTCCCATATACGTTCCGCACATACCGATGTACCAAAGCTGCTTCTCCATTACGATTCTTATAGTTTCGAAGCACAACCCAATCCACCTCATCACGTTGCATATTTTCTATGAATGCCAAACATTTGCGAATGATTTCCCACTTAAAGCTACGCACCGTATCACCATAGGGATAGATATCTTCCAGTGTATGCTGATCGTAAAGTAAATCTTTTGTCAAAAGAATATCCGAAGCATCCAATTGCCTGGAAGCGCCTAAAGCTTCTCTTTGCGAAACCATGTCCGAAATGATTTCCAGCTTATCAGACACCGAAAAAGTCTGCACCTGCTGTTTCTCACATCCCAAAAGCAGCAGACACATCACACACGCGACCAGTAAAACCTCTCTCTTCATAGCAGGCAGGTTAAGGTTTATACAAAGATAAGCATTTTTTCCCATTTTCAAAATTAGTTGTCAAGATAATAACAAACGAACCACGTATTTTGTTCCTTTTATTCCTTACATCCTTATCCCGACACAAGAAAGATACCCAAGCTTCCTACCAGCAACTAAGAAGCTGTTTTGAATTTCTCCAAAAAGTTTTTCTTGGCTTGATGTATCTGTTTTCGTGTGTGCTTTGGGCGATTTTTGGGTCCTTTTCGCTCCTGTTCTTCGTCAGATAGCCCGCTATCTTCCTCATCACAGAAGCGAAAATGCCTCAAAAACTCATCCCAAATCATCGCACGATAAATTCAAAACAGCTTCTAATAAAAAAACGCCGCCCCAGGTGTAACCACTACAACCAGGACGGCTTCAAACAAATGTTTATAAAAGCAAATTATCAGAAGCGAACCATCATTTCTACTACCAATTTATCTTGTTCCGACTCCAATGCCAACGAGTTGTCATCGTAAAAATATTTCTCATAGTTCAAGCGGAGATCGGCTTGGAAAGGCTTACCAAAACTAAACGTCAAACCGCCAGTAACACGCTTGCGCTCGTGGTCGGTGATGATGTAATCTATCCCATCCTCATCCAATTCATCGCTGTTGTTGCCCATATAGTCGAAACGTGCCAGAAAAGACACTTTCTTTATCAAGCTTTTTTCTTTCTTGATGAAATAATCGTAATTGATGAAAGCATCCACTGCCCACACACTCTCGAACAAAGAGTGAGCATAATCCTTATACATTGCTTCTACCTCGAAATGCCAGTTATTCCAGTCATAATAAGTGCCAAGGTCGTACATGTAGATGTTGCGGTCGAACGGGCGAATGCGCTGCGTACTTAACGTCAGATTATACCCTTTGAAAGGCTGCATCTCCAGTTTTGCTGAATAAGACAAAGCTTTGTGCCACCCTTTCTGTTCGGTCAATCCTGAACCACTGAACAAACCAGCTTCCAACGAAAAGGGAAAACCTTCTTTCATACTATATTTCAACGTGGCACCCGCATCGCGCAGACTACCCATCTGCTTGGCAATGAACGAGCGGTTAGCAAAATACTGCAAGTGAGGAGAACGGTGCGCATCAATGGTAAAAGGCACACGCATTTGCCCGATGGTGACATCAAAACCTTTAAATGGAGTAACCCTTGCATAGGCATCCAACATCTTGATAACCCCCTCGTCGCAAAGGTCGATTTCAGCCTTATAACTCACGATAGGGAGCAGTCTGCCAGTCGCGCTGACACGTGCGTTACGCACTTGGAAACGTTGCTCATTGGTCGTAGTCTGATATTCGTACTTTCCACGCACTGTACCGTGAATCTCGGGAACCGCATCTTTCCAACTAAAATCTTGAGCACCGACAGATGCTACAGAGAGCGCCAACAACAGCGCAGAGAGATATTTTTTCATTTGTCTCTTCATTTTTAACTTGTGCAAAGGTAAAGGACAAAGGTAAACTATTTATGTCAAACATATTACAAACATGTTACATTTTATTAAGAGCCTGTTTTAAAATGTGCTCGGACTTAGAGCCTGTTTAAATTTTCCAATAAAGTAATATTCTATCAGGTTCTTTTGCGTTTGTTTCCGGTCTGTTTTCCCGATTTTATTCGTCAGATAGCCCGCTATCCTCCTCATAAAATCAGAAAAACATCCTCGAAAACAATTCGCAAAATTAACCTGAGCAAAATTTAAACAGGCTCTTAGAGCCTGTCGTTTAAATATATGTTTAAAGATTGTGTTACATAACAATACCAGTTTCCCGGTCTACATTGTTCGTGACCTTGGTTCCTGCATGGTGTTTCTTTCCCACACTGAAATCCCATGACAGAGTGAGCAGGAACATGTTCCCGTTATCCTTTATGAAGGACCAAGTTTCTTTCCGTACCTCATTGCTCAGCAATTTCGTGCCACCGCTCCATCCTTTGGACTTAAAGGGATAAAGCATACCGGCACCCACATTGAAGTGCTTGATAGGATATGAACATGGAAGCATACAGTTTCCAATATAACTGCCTTTTCGGTAAGATTATTAATCTTCAGGCTGTAAGATTATTAATCTTACAAGCGCAAGATTATTAATCTTACACCAGATGAAGCTATCACAATTTGCGATTTATTTTTTCCACCACATTATTGCTTGTTATTGTTACGATGATTTACATACGGTTCTTCTGGCTGTCTCCGGCTCCTGTTCCTTTGTACTTGCTCTTGGCTGCATTAAACTTATATCGTAAAGTTATGCTGATATTTCTACGGGCTTCCATTTTGATTGTCATCAGACGGTTGCCACTGTAAACAGTTGATTTTGCCTGATAGGAATTGAAAAGGTCATAGGCTTTCAGCTGAACCGAAAGGCGGTCTTTAAGGAAACTCTTATAAAGACTGATGTTGGCATACCAGCACCCTTCTTCGACCTTTGTATTTTCGTTGTCACCCGGAGTGTCGAACCCCAAATCTACATCGAGACTGATACCAAGAGGCAGCTTGAAATTGTTGTTCCAGGCAAAGCTCAATATCGGATTATTGAAGTTTTCTGTTCCATTGGATGTTTCCACTTTATACCATTGCTGGAGCAGAAGGAAATTGAACTGGGGAGACCATAATCCGATTGTTGGAGACAATGTCAGAGTGGTATATAACTTGTCACTGTTATACATGTTGTAGAAGGAATGTAACGAAACGGTCGGATTGTCTTCCGAATATGCCCTGCTCAACTGTATAATGGCATCTTCGCCGTGTATGTATCGTGAATTGAGGTATATCCACTTGTATGACACATTCAACGTAAGACGGTTTATCAGTGACGGTCTCAGCAGCGGGTTACCTCCTTCGTAGGTATATCGGTTGCCGTACATGATGTCACTTCTCAGCATCCAGTATGAAGGACGGTAGATACTGCCGGTGTAGGTCAATTGTGTCTGTACTTTACCAATCGGAAGATTCAAGGATACGGATGGGAATACGTTGTCGTATGTCCTGCTTTGCTCGTCCATATACTTGCCATCCTCGTAATAGTCGGAAGACAAATGCTCGTACCGTACACCTAACTGTGCCTGAAGTTTGCCGAAGCTGCGGGCATATTCCAGAAATGCCGAAGTAGAGTTTTCCTTGATGTTGCTGTTATTGTTATCCAGGATTCCTTCCACATTCATGTACGCATTATTCCGGTCCGTATAGGTGTATTCCCCGCCAAAAGAGAGGTTTCCTCCCCATAGTGGATGACCAAAAATCAGTTTGGTAGCATAAAGGGTATTGTCTGTCAGATTTTTGGTGGTGACAGTCTGTTTCTCTAAGGAACCTCCCGCTGGAGTGAACTGCTCCAGCATCTCCTGTGGATTCTTCGTATCCGACCAGAAACCGTCCGCATTGAAGTCGATATTCCAGTCTCCTACACGTCCGTTATAATAGACATTGAGAGTATGTCTGGTATCCTGTGTATTTCTCCAGCCCGTAGTGTGGCTCTCCTCATAAAGAACATCATCCTGATATACCTGGGTATTCATCGGATCTACCGTTTCATGTCGTTCTGGTGTCCGGTCATAATCATAGCGTGCACCCAGTGAGTGATTCTCGTTAAACTGATAATTCAGCGATAGCATGGCCGAAACATCTTTCATGTCATATTGTGTGCAGAGATATGAATCCTGTATCCATGTCTTATCCAACAGCGTTTTCTGTGTTATGGTCTTGCGGTCTTCCGTGTATCCTTTCTTGCCATACAGCATACCCGAAAGGTCAAAGCCTCCTTTTCGGTAATTGAAGTTGTACTGGTCAAGTACATTCCAACCGTAGCCGTAGCCTGTATAAAAACGGTTGTTGAAACCGAATCCTTCTCCTTGTGGTTTTTTGGTCTGAATTCGGATAACCGCATTAACCGTCGCATCATAGCGCGAGCCGGGATTGTTCACCACTTCCACGCTCTTGATGTTGTCGGATGCAAGTTGGTCGAGTTCGGATTTGTCCCGTACTTTACGTCCGTTGATATATATTTCAGGAGTTCCGGCACCAAACACTTTAATATCCCCCTCATTGGCTGATACGCCAGGTATTTTGTTTAACAGGTCGTTTCCTGTTCCTGCGTTTTCAAGGATGCTACCCGCAACTGTAGTCACCATGGCATCCCCTTTTACGCGTGTTTTAGGTAAGTCTGCTTTTACCACAACCTCACCCAATTGTTGTGCATCCGATACGAGCTGCACGATACCAATATTTGCCGGAGATACCGGCTTACAAACTGTTTTATATCCTATGGAGGATATTTTCACTATCTGGTTTTGCGATGTTGCATCCAGAGTGAATGTTCCGTCCTCACCACTGATAGTTCCATTTACAAACGCTGAATCCGGAAGAGACAATAATACGACGTTTGCATACGGTAACGGTTGGTTCTGTTCGTCTACTAGCTTCCCACTGACGGTCTGTGCCGACAAACCGAAAGAAGATGCCAAAGTGCATAGTAGCAGTAGTGTTTTCCTAAGTGTTTTCATGCTGTATGTATTATTTTGTATTTCTGTTGTAAGTTCTTCACCGACAAAGATAGAATGAATTATCGGAACAAAAATGAAAAACGTCTCTACAAGCCGGCTTATAGCATATACTTATATTCATCTGATTTTCTGATCATTACTATTATATCCACAAATTATCATCTCTACAATTGCATTTTCAATACTCTGCCAGCCATCGGTCCAACGTCATATCTTCTGCAAAACATTCTGAAAGGAAGACTCAACAACTCTCTGAAAGAATTTGTAGCCAGGAGAAATCATGTAATTGAGTTACTTGACAAATGTGATACCTCTTACTAGGGAACCTGCCAAAAGTACCGGTCGTCGTTGACAGAAAAGTTCCCCGGGTTCCGTTGGTCGCTGTCGCAGCCGGTGGGTTGCAGAAAGATGTAGTTGATAAGGTTCTCTCGGTCGCTTTCCGTATTGAACCCGTAGCGCGTCCAACTTTCCAGATAAAACAGGTTCTTGGCCATGTACTCGTACAGATAGTCTTCCGTCGTGGTCTTCTTTTCATTGTTCCAGTTGGCCTCTTCGTTCACCCGGACAGGCTGGCCGCTCCTGAGACGTACGCGCACTTCCTGCACGCTCAGCAGGTTACCCTGTTCGTCGGTCACCCAGGCGTTGTTCGTAGGGTCTATCCAAAGCCACTTGCCGAGGGTGGACGAATAGACGGCGTTAATGACGTGGCAATCGTTGATGTACGTCTTTGGCATGCAGGTGATGACGCGCGACGGAATACCCATCGACAGGTAACACTCGTTCAGCACCGTAGCCAGTCCGCGGCAGTTCAGACCTCGGCTGCCGTCCTTGCAGGCCTCAGCAAAGTTGATGGAGTTGTTTCCACCCTTCGGATTACCGTTCTGCCCGTCGTGGCGTATCTTGTTGTGGATATAGGTCAAGATGCGTTTGATGGTGCCCAGTTCGTCGCCCGCCACGGCCACGCTGTCCAGCCGGAAATAGTCACGGACGCGCTTCAGGTCGGGCTCGTCGGCCTGCGCATAGACAATCCGGGGCAGGCTGTCTACCGACTGCGTGCGGGTGTATTCCGGCGCATTCTGCAGAATATAAAGATAATCGGTGGTTTCTTTCAGACGCTTCAGGGCGGGTTGTAGTTCAGGTGCGTCCAGAATGTCTTTCAGGTCTTCGTCGTTGGTTATCCTGTTGTAGCTTACTTCAATCTTTCCGCTGTCCAGTGCTTTGAGCAGGCTGCTGGCAGCTTCTTGTTTTTTCCCTTGTATTGCCTGGATGCTGGCCATGTTATAGTAGCTGGAGTATTTGAAGTAAGCATAACCTTCGGCCAGTTGCGTCGCGTGTGCGTCGTATAAGTCGATAATCTTCTGGCAGAGGGCTTCGGCGGCCGGATAATCTTTCCCAGTATATGCGTCGAAGAGTAGCGTATTCAGCGAGTCGGCTGAGGCCAAGAACTTCCGTTCGGCATCGGTTTGTGCCGACAAGCTTGTGAAGCAGACTAAACTTAATAGTAAAATCAGCAAGTGTCCTTTCAGTCTTTTCATTGTGTGTTCTGCTTAAAAAGTAGTTGTCAATAGGATTGCTTGGACTATAAATGTAGGGCTAATAATTCAATACCACTACATTATTGTCAAAGATTCTTCTCCAGTACTTCCTGAATGATTTCCTTCACTTCCTCTTTGCTTTTGATGGCAGCTGGATGGGCATGAAAAACATTGTATTCTTCTATGGCAGCCTCCATGGGTATTTCTGCACCGGGTTGTGTTGCCTGGAAAAATAGGGTCAGGCGGCGTTTGATTTCAGGTTCAAACTCTTTGGTTATAAGTCCTTCAATACCCCATGCAGCCATATGGTCATAGAGGGGTGCATAGTAGATAAGCCCATCTGCCACATCTTGCCAACACTTATTCTTTGCACTGGTCGTAGTACCTCCGACGTGACCGTTGTAAGCCGTTTCTCCGTAAGGTGTGTTTTTCAAATCAATGGCGAACGGGCGACATTTCAACAATTCAAAGGCTGCATCCCAATGTCCTTCGCCCGTCATCGGGAAATTACTGCCATCAAACAGGTTGTAATCAAACCAATTCAGTACCACGATTTTGACTCGTTCTTCTCCAAAGATTTTCTTCATCCACCAACCCTGTGCTCCATAAACAGTATTGCTCTTTTTGAGAATAAATGAATCGTTTATAGCATGAGGCTGATTGGTTATCACCAAGGCCTTGCGTTTACCGTTCAAGGGTGTCTGGCGGGCATACATTTCCGAAATATGGGTAGCCATTAAACTGTCGCGATCGTTCAATCCAGGAGATTTCCAAAATCTTTTGTAGTCTTCTACAGTACGGATTTCATCCCATAAGAACTCGCAATCGGTAAGTCCGAGTTTGATTTTCCTTGGAGAGGTACGATTTATTTCATATATACCTTTCAGGAACTTCACACGGTTGTATTTCTCCCAAATCGGATAGAAGGTCTCCGACTTTCTATAGTAGGCATACAGGCTGTCCATGAAAGCCGCCTCCGTTGGATAACAGCCTTGCAGCAGGCGGTTTACATCATCATTCATGTTGTACGAGCCGACTTCGGTATAAACATATCCTATCTGTTCGGCAAAACGAGGATCGGCCAGGATGTCGTGAATCAGGTCGTATTGTACCGTATCACGGTGGTCGCGCTCACCCAGCACGACTATATCCGATTTCTCAAACTGCTTGAATATGTATTCTTTGGGAGACATTCCCTTTTCAGCTGCGCATGTACGCAACGCCTCGATAGAGGGTGTCTGTGCCTTTAATGCAATGGCTGTAAAAGCACTGAAAATAAAAAACAATAACTTCCTCATATATAAAATTATTTATTCAAAGTCATTCCTGAATTTAAGATAATACTTACATACGGCTCTTTTGGTTGTCACCTGCTCCTGTTCCTTTATACTTGCTCTTGGCAGTATTGAATTTATAGCGGACTGTTACCGCAAAATTTTATCTGCATCTGATAATTTTTGAATAGATATTATTGCATCAATCCACCCTCAATAAAAAAAACGACTTCATTCAATCGTTGTTTGTTGTTTTCTTCGTCTTTAAAAACAGCTGGTATGTTTAACACTTTATCCTGGATCAGATTATCCATTAAATACCACATAACTTCATGATACAAAATCACCATTGCTGTATTTTCATCATTTATATCATATTGAGTTGCGATATTGCCACAGTTGTCTTTAAGTTCTGACGAAATGGAATTAACAAGTTTATCAATAATTTGATGAAAACTATCTTGCTGTTTTTTTATGATAGGAAATAGAATGTCTCCGCTTTGGTTTGTCAAGCCGTATGGAATGAGTTTAGAGATAAGTTGCGGATTGTTTATTTTCCCATATTTGGATATTTCATCAGCGCTATCATCCATCGTTTTACTGCTTGGTGAAACCTCACTGTTGAGATAGGTTAATATCAAATTCATATCACCGAAACCATTTGTACCGAATTTAAGGTCTTTGCGTGGCTCATATAAAACCCAGTAACAACCGCTCCAACCAGCATGGTTGTTTATATCATCAAATAAAACCAGCTTTGTCCACATCCTACCGTCCAAAAGATAAGAAAAGACCAATGAAAGAGCATTATTTTCAAACCCCATGTCTTTAATTGTATGTACAAGAGAAACAAAGTCATTCTTAGTTTTTGAATACATAGACTTCGCAATCTCCTTACTAATATTTCTTAAAGATGTAGTCTGTTCTTTATCGAGAATAGGAATTGTGCATTTCCATTTTCCTTCTATTTTATTAATCAGTCCTCCTACTTCCAACAATAATAATTGGCTGTCAGAACATTTTATCCCCATATCAAGAAGTTCTCTTTGGGTATGTGGAGTACGTAAATTATACATTATTTCCCAATTATTATCAGTAAGGACATAATCTTCAGGTTGATGTCCACTAACAGCAACGAATTGGGTAGCTTCCCACTCTTTATAAGGGCGAACATCAGTTTGAGCTTTAATAGTCGAAAAAGCACATGATATAAATAAGGAAATAAAAATAGAAAATATTAATCTATTAGTCATAAGAATATTAATTTATAATTATATATTATTTAAGTTGTTCTCGTTAATCAATTTTCCGCTAACTGTCTGTGCGGATAAACTGACAGGTAGTATGATTCCTGTCAGCACAAACAAAAATACTTTAATAAATCTCATTGTCTATTACTCTTATTGTTTACGATTATCTATTCCGACCACAAAGTTAGTATATACAAATTTAAAGTGTATAAAAAGTATATCTACATTTTAATCTGAATGAAAATCCATGTATTACACTAATATACAATGATTTATCATATATTTTATGTCAAACCCAAAATCTACATTTTCATTTTTCAGAACTCTGCCACCCATCTGTCGAGTGTCATTTCATCCGGAAGACCGTCTTGCAGCGTATCGCTCAGATGCTTCTTCAGGCGGAACTTTTTCTGAGATACGGAAGTCGTATTCACACCGAAGATCTCCGACATCTGTGCGTTGTTGAAACGTAGTTTTATCAGCATACAGAGGTGTAGCTCCTGCTTCGTAAGAGTTGGGCATACACCCTGAAGGCGGCTCACGAAATTGCTGTATGTACTTTCGCACATTTGTTCCAGAGTCTCCCATTCACCGGCCTCCAGAACACGGCATTTTTCTCTCAGTTCCTTCACCAGTCTGTCGGTGTCCACCACATAGTCGGTAAGCACACGTTCCCTCTGCTTCAGGTAGAGATTTTCTTCCGATAGGTTGCGGAACTTATCTGCCTCACGTCTGGCCTTATCCAGTTTGGAAGAATAGTCGTTAATATGATGTTGAAGAGAGTTTATCTTTTCAGACAGCCTGCTGTTCTCAACCTGAAGGCTGTCTATCTGTTCACGGTATTCATGCAGTTCTTCAGAGTTCATTTCCTGACCGGACAGCTGTTCCTTCAGTTCCTCCATATAGCGGTTGTTCTGCATGAGCCGTGTCTCGTATTCGTGCAGTTGAAGCATGTAGTACTGTAGCTGTTCCGACTGTTTGCGGATGGTAGTTTCCTTTCTCACAAGCCGTTTCTGATAGAGGTAAGCTACGACAGCTATAGCCACTATCAGGCATATCGTGATGATGAACATCATACGCTGTGCATCCGCTTTCTCCAGTTTCAGACGCTGCTGTTCAGTGATGAGTTTCTGGTGGTCGTACTTCTCCTTATAGGCGATGATTTCCTTGCCTTTATCAATAGCTATGATAGAATCGTTGTAAAAAAGAAGGGAATCGCAATAGGTTTTCAGGTATTTACGGTATTTGGGAATATCCCCCAATTTATATAGGTATTGGTATGCAGACACCTTAGTATAAATGTTATCAGTTTTTAAAGCTTTATTTAAAAAGAAATAAGCTGAATCCATTTGCCCCAAAAGGTAGTAGTCCTTTCCCATCAATGAAGCTCGCTGGTATGTAATTGGAAAGCTTTTTATAATCTCTAAAGACTTTTTGATATCACCTTTATGCATATATACTAAGGCTATTTCGCTCTGTATGTCATAATAATAACTTTCAAGATCAAGTTCTAAAGTCAGCTCACTACATTTATGATATGTATCTATTGCCTTCGACAATGAATCTGAAATGCAATAACATCTGGCCAGATATTTAAGAGAAGCTAACTGATAACGCTTGTTGGAATCTTTCACAGCATAATCGTATGCCTTCCTGCTGGCTTCCAAAGCATAATCAGCAAAATCACGATATAAATATAACCTACATAATGAGATCATGACCAGATAACCCGTTTTGTAGTCATCCGTTTTTTCCACTTCTGTTTTACCCTCCAGATAATACTGCATGGCTTCCTCTATATTCCTTAATTCATAATTTATATCACCCATATAAAGTGCCGACATTGCTTTTCTACGAGCATTATCTGTCGGTTTATAATAATCGTATGCAATCCTCACAAGTGAATCTGAATGGATTTTCATCATCTGTTTGTACTGCGCCTGAGTAACCAACAGACACCACAGCGCATGGTTCTCCTTATCAGTTTGTGACGAAGGAATCTCCATACTTTCCAATAGATGCAATGCACTGTCCGGATGGTCGAACATTACCTTTTCCGCTTGTTCAAGTTCCGGCATCAGTTTGTTTGTTGTTTTATTTCCGTTGCATCCTGAAATTATCAAAATAGAATATAATATTATAATTGCGTATATTATTTGTCTCATATAATCATTATTTTCGATGCAAAAGTATAAAAATATTGCTTTCAGCTATGTTCCTAAGGTTATTTATCGAGTGTTTTCCCGCCTTTGATAAGCAACCGTCCCCGTTTGCCTGTGCGAACGCCGTCGTACGAATACCACAAGGCGGCATCATTACATTCCCGGAAACAATTCGCAAATAAACCTGAGCAAAATTTAAACCTTACACAAAGCGCAACGTTTCCACCTTTTCCAACCGCGCACGCAAACGCGGCATTTCCGACTTACGGATGCGCAGACGCATGAAACAATCCATATCATAGGATTGGCTCACAATCTCAGGCAGATTTTCTTTCACAACCCGCATCACATCGTTCATAAAAGGATATTCAAAAGCGATGCCCACTTCTTCGTCAACCGTCTTTTCTACCACTTCGGCTTCCTCCAAAGCCAGTGAAGCAGCCGTACGGTATGCTACTATCAGCCCGCTTGTACCTAACTTGATACCCCCAAAATAGCGCACCACAATCACCAGCACATCGGTCAGCTCTTTCGAATTGATTTGCCCCAATATCGGTTTTCCGGCTGTACCCGAAGGCTCTCCGTTATCATTGGCACGGAAATTCTTCCGCTCCGCCCCTAACATGTAAGCATAACACACATGGCGGGCATCGTAATATTTCTTCTGGTAAATATCCAGCTGTTCTTTCACCGCTTCAAGGGTACGCACAGGAAGGGCAACGGCGATAAACTTGCTCCGCTTCTCCGTATAAACAGCTTCCGAAGGTCCGGTTATGGTTCTATAGGTATCGTCCACGTGTCCTCCTGCCTTTTTCGGTTAACGTTGCGGGAAATGATGATTACGGTGAATCACCCGTACCTGAAGCTGGCGAATCAACGACTTGCCCAGAATGATAAGTGTCACGGCTATCAGTATCAGCACAATTCCCAATATAATGCGGGGAGTAAGCCGTTCGCCGAACACCAACACCCCGCAACAGATAGCGGTCAGCGGTTCTAATGCACCTAATATGGCGGCTGGGGTCGAACCGATATAATGAATGGACTTTGTCATTGCCACCAATGAAATAACGGTCGGGAACAAGGCAAGGCATACCGGATTTATCCATAATACCGGCTGGCTGACTACATCCAGTTGGGTGCAGAATTTCAAGCGTATCACATAGACGCTCAAGCCAGACAACAAGACATAGAATGTCAGCTTGGCGATAGGCATATCCTTCAATACCGAACGGTTTACACCTATTATATACAGAGCATACGTGAGCGAGGATATAAAGACCAGCGTCACGCCCGTCAGGCTTAAAGTCTGCCCGCCTTCGCCTTGATAAAGCAACGAGATGCCCGTAAACGCCAATGCGATAGAAATCATTGTTATCGGGGAAACTTTTTCTTTAAAGAATACCGCCATCAGAATGGCCACCAGCACCGGATAGACAAACAGGATGGTGGAGGCAATCCCCGCATCCATATAATTATAAGACAAGAACAAAGTAAGCGACGAGAAGGAAAAGAGCAGTCCCATGATTACCAACGGCAACACTTCGCACCGGCGCAATGCAAACGACTGCTTCTGCACCAACATCATCACGCCAAGCATGACCAGCCCAAAGGCATACCGGTAAAACAACACAGAATCCGCCCCCATGCCATCGGCATAAAGAGGCAAGGCGAACAAGGGATTCAACCCATAACTGGCAGCTGCTATAGCTCCATACGCAAACCCTTTGAATGTAACACGCTCCATAAATCCAATCCGTTTTTCAAAACCGGGTGCAAAGATAGGAGTTTTTAAATGAAGAATGAAGAATGAAGAACAAAGAATTTTTGCGTTTTTACAATTCTTCATTTATGGGATAGGAGTTAGAGGGAGTTAGCCTTGCTTCTGAAACCGACATCAGAAACACAGATTTTCGCGGATTATTTTAATTTACTATTTTTCGATTTACGAAGTACGATTTAGAAACTGTTTTGAATTTATCGTGCGATGATTTGGGATGAGTTTTTGTGGCATTTCCGCTTCTGTGATGAGGAAGATAGCGGGCTATCTGACGAAGAACAGGAGCGGAAAGGACCAAAAAATCGCCCAAAGCACACACGAAAACGGATACATCAAGACGAGAAAAACTTTTTGAAGAAATTCAAAACAGTTTCTTAATGCTCAAATAGTAGATAGTAAATTGTCAAATCGTAAATTAAAATAATTTGAATATCCGCATTTCACCCAATTGCCCCTACATGGGATGTTTGCGGATATTCAATTAAAATAATCTGCGTGAATCTGCGTTTCTGAAATAACTCCCTCTAACTCCTATTCCAGCTTATGAACAACAAGCCCCGAACGCAACTTAGGCTCGAACCAGGTGGTTTTGGGCGGCATAATGTTGCCCGTATCGGCAATGTCCATCAACTGCTTCATCGATACCGGATACAACGCCAGCGCCATTTGCATCTCGCCGCTATCCACCCGCTTCTTCAGCTCTCCCAATCCACGGATGCCGCCTACGAAATCAATGCGCTTGTCCGAGCGCAAATCCTTAATGCCTAATATCTCATCCAGA
This sequence comes from Bacteroides sp. An51A, assembly GCF_002161565.1. Classification (NCBI taxonomy): domain Bacteria; kingdom Pseudomonadati; phylum Bacteroidota; class Bacteroidia; order Bacteroidales; family Bacteroidaceae; genus Bacteroides; species Bacteroides sp. An51A. Next base: position 5,559 of record NZ_NFIC01000013.1, on the reverse strand, counting down.
ATCAATCTGGAAGAAATCGTCACATCCAGCACGCCTATCGGGTCAGTATCATCATACGTATCCGGCTTCGCGGTCAGGCTATACCATTTGCCCCCTACATAAAGCGAAAAGTTGTGCAAAGCCTGCGGCTTATAGATTTCCGCCCCCTTCTCCTCCACCTCAAAATGCTTTCTCAAGGCTTCGATGAAAGCTTGTGGAGTCAATCCGTTCAAATCCTTCACAACCCGGTTATAGTCAATAATGGTCAACTGATTGGCGGGGAAACATACTGCCATGAAGTAATTGTATTCTTCATCCCCTTTGTGGTTCGGATTCTGCCGGGCTTTCTCCGCCCCCACCAGTGCAGCCGCCGCACTCCGGTGATGCCCGTCGGCAATATACATGGCAGGAATCTTTTCAAATGCACGCGTGATGGCTTCGATGTCCTCCTCCGCGTCTATTACCCAAAATGTGTGGCCGAATCCGTCTCCCGGCGCGATGAAATCGTATTCAGGCTTCCGTTCCACATATTTCTTCACAATCGCATCCAGTTCCGCGTTTTCCGGATAAGCGAAGAAAACCGGTTCGATATTCGCATTATTCACCCGTACATGCTTCATGCGGTCTTCTTCCTTATCGCGGCGGGTCAGTTCGTGCTTCTTGATGTTCCCGTTCATGTAGTCGGGCACGTACGCACCTACCACCAATCCATATTGGGTCTTCCCGTCCATCGTCTGGGCATAGACGTAATAGCACGCCTTTTCATCCTGCACCAGCCAGCCTTTCTCTTGGAACATCCGGAAATTCTCTGCCGCTTTTTCATATACGCGCGGGTCATGCTCATCCGTTCCTTCGGGAAAGTCTATCTCAGGCTTGATAATGTGATACAGCGATTTCTCATTGCCCGCGGCTTCTGCCCGCGCCTCTTCCGAATTAAGCACGTCATAGGGGCGCGAAGCCACTTCCTCCACCAACTCTTTCGGCGGACGTATGCCTTTAAAGGGTCTTATCTTTACCATAGTATTCAGTTGATAATTAATAATTAATAATTAATAATTATATCATACGCGGTATGGATTTTGCTACGCCGGATTTGTAATCCGAAAGAACAAAACAATCACAGTGCCGCATAGTCAATTATTAACTATTAATTATTAATTGTTAATTGATAGTTACTTATTCACCCGGAACTTCTCACATCCGTCTTTCAAAAAGCCGACAATCTGTTTTGCGGCTGCTATGCCCGCGTTGATATTGGCTTCGGCGGTCTGTGCGCCCATCTTCTTCGGAGTAGAGAAATAACGTCCGGGGAATTGCTCGGCAAATTCGGCATGATGGACCGGCATGATATCCGTCACATACTTCAAGTCAGGACGGTCGTTCATCAAACGAAGCAAGTCTGCCTCGTTAATGACTTCCTTACGTGCCGTATTCACCAGCAGCCCGTTCTTCGGCATACGGTTCACCAAATCATAATTGATGGAATTCTTCGTTTCAGCAGTAGCCGGGATGTGAAGCGAAACCACGTTACAGGTTTCGTACAAGGCTTCGGCGGAATCTACCGGAACGATTCCGTCACCCTCCATCACTTCTTTGGGGCAATAAGCATCGTAAGCATAAATCTCCATGCCGATACCCTTAGCGATACGGGCCACATTGCGTCCCACATTTCCGTAGGCATGAATACCCAGTTTCTTGCCTTTCAACTCCGTACCGGATTTGCCATCATAAAAATTGCGGACAGCCATTATCATCATTCCGAAAGCCAGCTCTGCCACCGCATTCGAGTTCTGCCCCGGCGTATTCATTACGCATACGCCATGAGCCGTAGCCGCTTCAAGGTCTACATTGTCATATCCCGCTCCGGCACGTACTACAATCTTCAGTTCCTTGGCAGCATCCAACACTTCATTGTCTATCACGTCGCTCCGGATAATCAAAGCATTTGCGTCTTTCACCGCATCCAGCAATTGCGCCTTATCGGTATATTTCTCCAACAGGGCCAATTCATAACCAGCTCCTTCTATTTCTTTACGGATACCGTCTACCGCTACCTTAGCAAACGGTTTCTCTGTTGCAACCAATATTTTCATAGAAATCCAATGTTAAATTAATAAATTAGAGGGAGTTAAAAGAAGTTAGAGGGAGTTAGATGCCAATACCTTTTACAATTTTCAGAGGCAAGAGTATTGACCTTTAACTCCTTGAACGAAGTGATAACTCCTGTGAAACATAACTACCTTTAACTCCCGTGAAACATAACTGAGCAAATCAATGCATCTTCTCGAACTCCTGCATGCAGTCAATCAATGCCTGTACGCTTTCCACAGGCAGTGCATTGTAGCATGAAGCACGGAATCCTCCGACCGAACGGTGACCCTTAATGCCTACCATACCTTTTTCGGTGGCAAACTTCAAGAAATCAGCTTCCAGTTCTTTATATTCGTCAGCCATCACAAAACAAATGTTCATATACGAACGGTCTTCGGGAGCCGTCACCGTGCCACGGAACAACTTGTTGCGGTCAATCTCGGCATACAGCATGTCCGAACGCAACTTGGCACGGCGCTGCATTTCCTCTACCCCGCCTTGCGCCTTCAGCCAACGCAAGGTCTGCAAAGCCGCATAAATAGGCACTACAGGAGGTGTATTGAACATAGAGCCCTTCTCGATATGGGTCTGGTAATTCAGCATGGTCGGAATGTGACGCGAAACTTTCCCTACCGCATCATTCTTCACGATAACAAAAGTCACGCCTGCAGGAGCTAGGTTCTTTTGCGCGCCGCCATAAATACAGATATACTTCGATACGTCAATCGGACGTGAAAAGATATCAGACGACATATCTGCCACCAACGGCACGTTCACTTCCGGATCGGCATGCAACTCTGTACCATAGATGGTATTGTTAGTCGTGATGTGAAAATAGTCTACGTCAGCAGGTACATCATACCCTTTCGGAATGAAAGTGTAGTTGGCATCTGCCGAAGAAGCCACCTCAATCACCTCACCGAAAGCCTTAGCCTCCTTCATCGCTTTCTTTGCCCAAGTACCTGTATTGAGATAAGCGGCTTTCTTTTCCAAGAAATTGTAGGGTACCATGCAGAACTCCAGGCTCGCACCACCCCCTAGGAACAATACCGAATAGCCGTCAGGGATATTCAAAAGTTCTTTAAACAATGCCACAGCTTCGTCCACCACCGGTTGGAAGTCTTTAGCGCGGTGACTGATTTCCATCAACGAAAGCCCTGAACCGTTAAAGTCCAGAATTGCCTGAGCTGTTTTCTCGATTACTTCGCGAGGCAAAATAGAAGGTCCCGCATTAAAATTATGTTTTTTCATTTGGCAGTTTGTTTAGGTTAGACAATATCATTAAATTCTTTTGTTGCGAATATAGTGATAATTTTTAGACTCCCAAAAGATTTCCTTATATTTTTATGCCGGGACCACCTTTTTTCTTACAAAATAAGAACTGAATCGCGATTTTGATTACATATTGACACATCTCAATCCCCCTATGATTTACATCCGTCCTGCAATCATAGCATTTTGTACGTAACTGAGAAGTTCACTGAGATATTTCTGACACAAAGTTATTATTTTGCCAATTCTATCAAAGCTTTTACCCCTTTTATCTTTTCATTTTGTATAAGATTTAATGTTTGTTTGCATTTATTGCGTGCAATGGCAGCGTAGGCATGACGTTCCTTCACGTCCACCTTGCCGATGTCATCACGCCCAAGGTTAGCCTTCTTCGACAAAAAGCCCACAATATCCACCTTGTTGACCTTGTCCTTTTTCCCTTTCCCGATATACAAGGTCACGAAGCGAGGCAGCGCAGGTTCGGGCAATCGTTGAGGGAACTCAAACATTTCCATCTCCCCGTCCAAGTATCCGGGCAACTGCTCCTCACTATAAAGGATGACATAAGCATTGCCTTCAGCTTCCCAACGTGCTGTGCGTCCGTTGCGGTGTACAAAACCGTCAGCGGAAACAGGCAGATGATAATGCACCACATTACGGATTTCGGGAATGTCAAGCCCACGTGCCGCCAGATCGGTCGACACCAATACCGGACAACTACCGTTACGGAACTTATAAAGCGCCCGCTCACGCTCTTCCTGTTCCATTCCTCCGTGATACACCTCGGCATACACCTTCATTCCACGCAGGTACGTCCCTATTCGCTCCGCACTCTCACGATGGTTGCAAAACACCAGCGTTGACTCATCACCCAAGCAACAGAGCAGCTTGTACAATGTCTCCAGCTTATCTTTCACAGGCGACTCCACCTTATATATATGCAGGCGCGAACCTATACCAGCATGTAGGAAATCCAACTTATGCATACGGTTCATTCCAGCAAAGCGGGGAATTTCCTCGGCATCCGTAGCTGATAACAAAAGGCGCCGCTCTACGCATGGCAACTGCCCGAGCACAGAAGCCATCTCTTCCTGGAAGCCAAACTCCAAACACTTGTCGAACTCATCGATAACCAGCATCCGTACCGTTGAGGCATCAAAGTTCGCCTTCTGTAAATGGTCATTCATGCGTCCCGGCGTACCGATGATAACTGAAGGCAACAAGCTGTTCATCGTCCGGTGTTCGTCCATCGCCGGACGGCCACCATAACAGCTCATCACCTTGAAAGGAGTACCCATCTGCCTAAACACCTGCTCAATTTGCAGAGCCAATTCACGCGAAGGTACCAGCACTACTGCCTGCACTCCCTTCACACCGGATTTAAGAAAAGAAACCAACGGCAACAAATAGGCCAGCGTCTTACCTGAGCCTGTCGGCGAAAGCAAGACCAAATCGCCTCCTTCACCGAAAGCCTGTAGGGATGCACGCTGCATCTCATTCAACACCTTTATACCCATCCGTTCCAGTATTTCATCCATATTTTTTATCATTATATTACTCAAGTATTATATTACGAATTTTTACGATTCAAATAATAACCACAAAAGATTCAGGCACTGTTTTTAAGATAAATGCATCAAAAGTATACATTCAGAGTAAAAGATGTTCAAAAATATATACTGCATCGGCAGAGACAGTGCCCGTTCAACCAGGCATTCTTTCAGAAATATTACTACATAAAAAACCTTGATGGCCATTTGTTTAGCCACCAAGGATCTTTTAAGAGCGGTAAGCGGGACTCGAACCCGTGACCCTCAGCTTGGGAAGCTGATGCTCTACCAACTGAGCTACTACCGCATTACCTTTATTTCGGGTGCAAAAATAGAATTTTATTGTGAAATAGCCAAACGAAATCACATCAAATATTTATTTTTTAATCAAAATATGCAATATACGCAATTACCCCCAATAACAGGCACTTTCCAAATGAAGATATCTTACTTTGCCGTTCCAATTATCTTCGTAAGCTGTCGCAATTAACTGGAATGGCTTATGAAGTATATCATCTTTTTGAAAGCATATTAATTAAACGGAGCGGACATTCACATTTAGAGCCTGTCGTTTAAATTTTCCAATAAAGTAAGAAGCTGTTTTGAATTTATCGTGCGATGATTTGGGATGAGTTTTTGAGGCATTTTTGCTTCTGTGATGAGGAAG
>NZ_NFIC01000012.1:0-75597 GCF_002161565.1 Bacteroides sp. An51A | reverse complement strand
TGCTATACATAATTCTATAAATTTGGTTGGCAGCGAAGTTACCCATTTCAATCAATAGCCATTTTTTGACTGCTTACGAAGTATTGTTTTTAGAATACTTGATTAAAATGATAAATGCTTAAGAAAATCCAGATAGTTTAACCTCATACTTTTATCATATTATATATATTTAGATATTGCTGAACAATGTTTTTAAGATGAAAACGTTTAACATTTTCAAGTCCTTGTTGAATTATTGTATTTCTGAGTTTATCGTTTTCTATTGCTTCTATGTAGGCAGAATTAATTGATTGTTCATCAAATGGATTTACAAAAAAAACAGCTCCTCCTGAGATTTCTTTGAGTGGCTGAATAGAAGACGTTATTACAATTCTTCCTGTTTGTTGTCCTTCAATAATAGGCATTCCAAATCCTTCATATATTGATGGGAAATTAACAATATCACAATTTATGTACTCTTGTCTAATCTCTTCATCGCTTAAATTACATACATTACTATAATCAATTTTATATTTATCCAGCAAATTTTTTATCTCCTTTTCTATTTGTCCAATAATCCGTAAATGGCAAGAAATATTTTTTAGTGATTCTATACTTCTTATTAAATTCTTATTCCATAAAGTTCCAATATGCAAAATAACGGGCTTTCTTTTATTGAAATTTTTAGGAGTATAAACAAATGCAGGATCAATTGGATTATAAATTACATGAATTTTATTTGTATTCACCTGCAATAAAACTTTTCTTCTTGTTTCGTTTGAAATGCATGTGATTTCATCGGCAAACTTTATTGGTAGGCATAGCCAAAACAACCATTTGTATAGTTTTTTTACAGGATTTTTTACATTTTCTATAAATACTAAATCATGTATAGTAAGAACTACACGAAATTTTTTCAAAAAAGGAAGCAAATAATGTTCTGTACCTGTTATATGAACAATATCAAAATGTTCTTTTTTAAGAATATCAAATACTGCATGAATATTTTTCCACAAACTTATTGGCTTATAATTAGACATGGGCAAGTATAAAGATTTCACTTCACAATATTGTCGCATTTCTTGCTCTATAGAATGAAATACACGACCTATAGAAAAGCCCATGTCCGGATGACGATAGATATACAACACTTTCATATGCTACATTTATAGGAAACGAAAATCCGTTATTGTAAATATCATAATTACCAAAAACTTATTGTTTTACAACATATTTATTTATCGAAATAATGAGGAAACAAATATTATCGATTTCTGAATTATTAAAGATAAGAATAAAAAAATAATTACACCTTGCCAAAAACCACGCAAACAAAATCCAATTTCTCCAATACATCCATTAGCATTTCTAAACATCCCCAAAAATGTAAATAAACAAACTAATCCATAAATTGAATACATCACTCTATTTTGTGTACAATATACAAGAGAATTCAGTAATTTAAAAACACACCAAAACAAAATAAACTGAATCAGAAAGTACCAATAACCAAAGGTGGCCAATCCATCGCCAAGATGACTTATCACTCGAAAACCTGCAAATACAGGTTTATTTACTGATATTGAATACAACCTATCTCCACGAGAAAACGAATTGCTACTTTTATCTATTGAAATATTAAGCCATTGCAATACAGGAGTCGGCAGTAGCATATATATTCTATTCATAAAATCAATAATCATCAACGATTGGCAATCCCTTTGTTGCACATGTTGAGCATGGTATAAAGTTTCATCTGTTATCCTTATATTAGCATATCTATTTAACATAAAATTATCAATGTACGTTTCATCCCAACCTTGCTTATATGTTTTCATCACTTTATGATTTTCGGCAACTGAATTATATGACTTTCGTTTATCATTTTCTTTTTGAACAAATTGAAAAGTATTTTTAATTAATTCACTTTTGGTTACATTAGATCGTTGGGAACGAGTAGATAACATTACTTCAGAAAAAAGATTTAGTACATTATAAACAACAACAACGACAACAATACTCACCAACAAACGCAATGGAGATACCCTTCTAATTACATTCTTCTTTACCATTCGCAAAAAAAAGAGCAAGAATATAATTGCTATAGGAGTAATGATAGCTTCTCGACTATTTGTCGCAACATTTATTGTAAAAATAAACACTATATAGACATAAAAAGTATCTTTTTTTCAACTAAAACACTTGAATGTAACTTAAATTGACTAACAGATAAACATTGACGTTGCATCCTTTTTTTTAAGATACTATTCCTAATTGGGTTTGGCTTCACTCTTTTATCTATCACACTTCTATCATCATACTGAATAAAGCCCAACAATGATGGATGCAACAACACAATAGGGACATACATTAAATAAATAAGTCCCTCCATAAATTTATTAGTTACATCACCATATTCTATATCATCTACGGAATATAAATGAAGCCTAGCAAATAGCCCAACCAAACCTAAACACCAAATTGTCAAACTTGAATATCGATCAAAAAAACCAATTTTATACAATATCTTTTGCAAAACATTATTTTTTGACCCGTACATTGAAAAATGAAAAGCTAAACAGGAAACCATAAATAAAATAGTTTCCAACAAAAAAGTTTTATATGGCAATTCCAAACCATAAGTAATCGGTTTTCCCTCTACTATTGTTGCAATTAATGGCAAATATCTGTAAAGAAACATGCTGAGAAACATCATAAACGCAAAAGGATACCTTAATATGATTTCTCTTTTTAAGAAGAATAGCACAAAAACTTTACAGCAAATAAAAGCCATAACGCAGCCACAAAAATTTGCCCATGATGGAAAAAAAAACATTTCGCTTATTATTGCTCCATAAAGGAGAATTATCAGCATTCTTTTTATTAGAATTATAATATTTTGCTGAGAAGAAATCATTTTACTTCATTTTGAAAAATAATATTCAAGCATTTTTTTATCATTCCTTCATTACTGTAATCAGACGTCAAACACCGTTCTCGTCCCGATAATGCAATTTGTTTACGTTCTGTTTCATGGTTTAAATAATATTGACATTTCTCTAATAACTCTTCATTTGATGAAAAATACGCAGCTTCTTTCCCTTCTTTGAACATAGCTAAATGCTCATCGGTTCGTTCTGCTAACATGAAGCCGCCACATGCAGGTATCTCAACTGAACGGGTTGTTTGTTGGTCGAAATTTATTTTACGAAGAAAGCAAAGAGAAATACGGAATGCTTGGAGAGATTTGCTATAATCTTCTCCTTTCAACAAATGCCCCACGATTTCTAAGTTGGGACTATATGTGGCATACTTATCCCAAACCTTATTACCGAAAACCTTTACTTTAATACCATGATCAGCCAAATAAAAAATGCTCTCACAACGTTCTTTTTCCCACATTCCTACAAAGCCTACCTCTCCTCCTAATTCCCTTTTTTCTTTTTCTGTCAGATTGTATGGATGATGAAAGGTTTCCTCGTAACTATTATTTACAAAGTGAATATTTTTAGCACCCAATCTGCGCATGTCATCTAGAATGTAGCTTTTGTTGGTAAATATATAATCATAATATGGAATGCACTCCAAATATTGTTGCGTTTGGTTATGTCTCAGTGCCATATTGTCTGGGGAATAACTTACAATGATTGTGCTTGGTGATACAGCTTTGATAAACCTCAATGTAGAGGCGAAAATTGTATGTCCTTTGTCTATCCACACCACATCGTAGTGCTTCTGTTGTATCATCATATGTATCCGTTCATTCTCATTATTGTTTTCTGGAATACGTACAGGAAATCCCCTAAAAAATAGAGTTTATGTAATTTAGATTTGTTATATATCGCGCATACGCGTACCTTTGCAACATGAATTACCACAACCATAAAGACAACAGCAAAAGTTTCCGTGCCTTGACGGGAGTTAGCCATGAACAGTTTTGTGCGCTTCTCCCTTATTTCGAGGCTGCGCATGAGGACTATTTGTCCGAGTATGAAATGACCGGGGAACGCCGTAGCGGAAAACGCCGCAGTCCTTCCATCTACAAGAACAGCCCCCTTCCCAGCATATCCGACCGCCTGTTCTTCATTTTGGTTTATTTGAAAAACAACCCGTTGCAGGAATATCATGCGGCCTGTTTCGGAATGAACCAGAAGCACTGCAACATATTCATCCATTGCCTGACTAAAATCCTTCGTCTGTCCCTTAAAGCGAAAGGTCTTGTCCCCGCAGAAACCGACAAGGAGCTTGCCGAACGGCTGGCGGAACTTTCCAAGGAGGGGGACAAGCCGGTGCTTCTTCATGACGGGACGGAACGGGAGATTCCCCGTCCGGCAGACCGGGACATGCAAAAGGAGCGTTACAGCGGCAAGAAAAAACGGCACACGGTCAAGAACGCCGTCATTGTAACGATGGCTTGTCTGGTCATATTTGTCAGTCAGACCGTTTCGGGCAAGACCCACGACAAGAAGATGGCTGACACAATGTATTCTTTTCCTGTGCCTTGCACCTTGTATCAAGATACGGGATACCAAGGCTATGAGCCTGAGGGGGTGGAAATCATACAGCCGGTCAAGAAGCCCAAAGGGAAAGAGCTTTCCAGGCAGGACAAGGAATACAACAAGAAAGTTTCCGCCATCAGGGTGCGTATAGAACATGTCATAGGAAGCGCGAAAGTCATGCGCATCGTCAAAGACGAGTGCAGGCTCAGGGCAAACAACTTTGTAGAAAACATCTTTTCCACATGTATGGCACTGCATAATCTCAGAATTAAAATCAACCCTTGGAACTATCATAACTAATTTACATAAACTCTAATAAATGATAGCAAATACGAGTTAATAATGAGATTGGGTGAAGCTGGGTATTGACTTCATCTACTTCATCTGCCACTTTATGCAATGCCCAATTACGGTGTAGGCAGGTATTGCTAAGGCCATTCATTCCGCCAACAGAGAGTATTTTCATCTTTGTACTATTTTGTGAAGAAAATCAGCATAACGTTTTCCGTATGCTTCCCATGTTAAGTTATTAATAGTGTTTCCAGCATAAATTTTTCCTTGTAAAGTTTTATAGTTTTGCATAGCTTCTTCCATGGCTGTTAGCAAACTTTTAACTGTATAATCTTCTATGATGGTAATGTATTGAGGATATTCGACCATTTTTTTTAAATCTTCAGCCCCAGAGTCTTTACTACCAACGAGTGGCAAATTACAAGCAATGGCCTGCGCTTGTACCATAGCTAATCCTTCTTCTCTAGATGGAAGAATGAATGCTTTGCTTTGGTTATAATAAGTGATTAATTTGCTTTGGTCAACCGGATCTATATGTGTGAATTGTTTGTCTTTCGGCATCTCTATATCTACTATTCCTCCTACATGTAAGAAGGTATAGTTCGTATTTTTTATAGCGTTAATAATCAGATCACATCCTTTTCGATAACTCCATCCGCCTACCATAATGAAGTCATATTTTTTTTCTATATTCGGCAGTGGCTTGAACATAGATAAGTCAACACCATAAGGATTTATGAAAAGTTTACCCAAAGGATAATTGTGTAGTTCAAAACTTCTTTTAACGTGTTCTGTTGCTATTGCTATATAATCAGCCAATTCATAGCCAATTAATTCGCACTTTACATTAATATCGGGCACTGGTTTCTTTCCAGATAAGGACGGAATATTCTCTAACACTTTTCGTTGTTCCAAGATATGTTTAGATCCTCTTTCTAATATGATAGTTGCTCCTTGTTGCTTAGCTTTCTTTACTGAGAAAACAAAATCGCCACTCATTGCAATAAGTATATCACATTTTCGCATGTACCACCCAGTAATATAATCCTGAATATTTATACGCAATCGACTTACCCATTTCATTTGGGGGAATAATTTCTTTTCCAAGAAAAGGAAAGGAGCTATAAATGCAATGATGGATGCATTGCACTTAGAAGGAAGTCCAAATTTCTGAACACGTTTGCTTGGAACGAAAGAATAGAATTTTACATCAAATCCATTTTTATCCAATTCACGAGCTAAATCGCAAACATGAAAACGTCCCGGTGATAAAATGTTGATTTTTATCATTTTTTTATTCATTATACTTGAATGATATTGATGTGGAGATATTTTGTTAAAAGCGCATTTAATTTGTCATAAGTGGTATATAATAACCATTTTAAGTTTTTTTTGTATGGATTGGTAGTTGAATAATCAGGCATATCCATTAATTTGTCAGAACGCCAGGCACCTTGAGCTCGATGAATGCAAATAACTCGTTTCATGCTATTATATCTTGGACAATCAAAATAGTCAGATGGATAAACATGAATTCCTTCTTTTAAAAGCTGTTCTCTATCTTGATAGCCATTTGCGTCATAGCCATAATTAGTTATAGCTATTTTAGCTTGTATTTTAGGCATAAGGGTCATGTCATAACACATATCAATTGGAAGTCTATCAGATGTAGCTCCAATAAAGTGTCTTATATTATAATAATCTAAACAGTCTTTTAAGAAAGGATGTCTTTTTTCAGCTCCAAAACAATGGGATGTCAAATAACGTTTTTTGGGACGTTCATGAAAGTTAGCCTCTGTTCCAATAAACATTTTATCTTTTAAAAAAGGATCAAAAGATTTGAAGACTTCTATGTCTGTATCAAGCCAAATTCCTCCATAAGTATAAACTGCATATACTCGAATGAAATCTGCAGCAAAAGCCCATTTGCGTACACTTACAGCTTCATTAGCAAATGTATTATTGATTTCAGTTAATTTCGAAGCATTCCATAATACAAATTCATAATCAGGAAGATGTTGTTTCCAAGTCTTCATCAATGCTTCTATATGTTTGGGGAATGGTTCTCCTGAGAACCATGAGTAGTGAATGATTTTTGGTATCATAATGATTTTTTCTCCTTGTGGTGATAAAAGGACTAAAGGATGTTAAACATCAAAATGTAAAAGTAAGCACTCAATTTAGGGCATCCCCCTTTGAAAGGGCACTTTTGAGTGCCCTAAACCGAGTTTTGTTAATTAATTAGCTTTGAATTTAACATTGGCTGGTAGCCAAAGTGATTTTGTCAGGAACCATGTTAACATAATCCCTGCACCCGTTAAAGATATTTTTGAAAAAAGTTCCGATGAAGTTCCAGACAGAACTGCCATGAAGCTTTACCGTGCCTATTACACTATGATAAGTGGCGGCCATCTCAGCCCCGGCATCACTGCCATAATGGAGTGAATTGTTGCGTTGGGTAGTCAGCTTCCGGATGGTCCGCTCGGCAAAATTATTGTCTATCGGGAGTTCACCGTCATCCAAGTATGCAAAGATCTCTTTCCAGAACCGGTTCAGATAATTAAGGGCTTCCGTATAATACTGACTTCTGAATCCTTTGACAGTTCACTGTCTAACAGGCTGCGCAATTCTATCAGGAGTCCTTTCGTTTCCAGGCTTTGCCTTTCCCGTAACCTCTCTTCCGGGATAAATCCGGCATCATCATATTTACGCTCCCTCATAAAGAATTCCTTTAAAATATTGGAAAAGCGTTCAGCTGTCGGTTCACCATTCTGGTTGGAAGCCTTGACAAACTTGTTTTTGGCATGAGACATGCAAACTTGATGTATGGTATCTTTAAACCGGGCTGATTTCAATTCATCCCCGATAAATACATAAGCCTTGTATCCGTCGGACATGATACTCTTCAATTCCGCATCACCCAGAAAATTCGTAAGCACCTCACGGCTGCGGGAGCCATTCTCATAGAAGAAAATAGCCGTTTTCTGAGCCTTGTTGACCAATACCCAGATGTAACACTTTTTATACCGGTCATATTTGCGCACCTTGCACCAAGTCTCATCGCAGTTCACTATCGAGTGTAAGCACTCAATTTAGGGCATCCCCCTTTGAAAGGACACTTTTGAGTGCCCTAAATCGAGTTTTGTTAATTAATTAGCTTTGAATTTAACATTGGCCGGCAGCCAAAGTGATTTTGCCAGGAACCATGTTAACATAATCCCTGCACCCGTTAAAGATGTTTTTGAAAAAAGTTCCGATGAAGTTCCAGACAGAACTTCCATGAAGCTTTACCGTTCCTATTACACTATGGTAAGTCGCAGCCATCTCAGCGCCTGCATCACTACCGTAATGGAGTGAATTGTTGCGCTGGGTAGTCAGCTTCCGGATGGTCCGCTCGGCAAGATTGTTGTCTATCGGAAGATCCCCATCGTCCAGAAAAGCAAATAGTTCCTTCCAAAACTTCTTCAAGTAATTAAGAGCTTCTGTATAATACTGGCTTCTAAATTCTGAATTCTTCGACAGTTCACTCTCCAACAGGCTGCGCAATTCTATCAGGTGTTCCTTCGTTTCCAGGCTTTGCCTTTCCCGCAGTCTCTCTTCCGGAGTAAGACCGGCTTCATCATAAATATGTTCTTTAGAAAAGAACCACTTTAAAAGCTTTGAAAAACGTTCGGCCAGCGGTTCGCCTCCTTGATTACCGGCTTTAACGAACTTATTATTCGCATGGGACATACAAACCTGATGGATAGTATCCTTAAACTGAGCCGATTTCAACTCATCACCGATAAAAACATAAGCATTGTAGCCGTCGGACATGATACTCTTCAATTCCGCATCACCCAGAAAATCCGTAAGCACCTCACGGCCGCGGGAGCCATCCTCATAGAAGAAAATGGCTGTTTTCTGAGCCTTGTTGACCAATACCCAGATATAACACTTCTTATAACGGTCATATTTGCGAACCTTGCACCAGGTCTCATCGCAGTTCACAACCGAGTCCTTTTCCAAGGCAACGGACTTCAATACACGAACCAGTTCATCAAGGTATTTCTTGCCTTTCTTAAGCCAGTTGCGTAAGGTGTTTTTAGAAATGGTCATTCCCATATCCGTCAGCCATTGGTGCAGAAGGCCGAAGGTCACATTCTTTACATAAACTTCATAGGCGATGGCCTGCAGAAATTCAGGAGTGGCTTTAGTCCCCTCAAACTTAGTTACCACCTCCGGATGGCCTTCAGAGGGGAAATAACCCCACTTCGGCTTTTTGCCAGGCTCTGCATAATGGACCATCTCAAAACATTCTTCCGTAAGGAAGGTACGGAAACTGAATACACGTACCATCCTTCTTTCAATGATACGTCCGGGAACCTTTGTCAGATCTGACGGATGCTCTACCACTTCTCCGGACACTCCCATCGTTTTATACCCGTCGGGACGATTGCCCAGGTCACGTTCCTTTCTGGGAAGGGCCGGCTCATTCCGGGATTCGTTATTGTCTACAGAGTCCGTACGGAGCGTATCGTCCGTACCGTCATAATCATCTTTTTCCTTTTGCCGGTCAGAAGCGTCCTGTTTAGCTTTAGGGTTTATCCGTTGACGCCTGTCACCGAAACGCTCCTGATTGGCAAAATCAAGTTTTTCCTGAAGGGACTTTGCCTTACGTTCAGCCGATTGGCGAAGCTTACGCTCTTCTGACAGCCGATTTTCCAAATCAGACTGTTTCGATTGCATGGAGGCCATCTGTTCCTCAAGTCCCTTCATCTTGTCCATAAAATCTTCCAGGACAAGCTTCATGGCCTTGATGGTCAATTCATCCTCCTGATGTTGTTCCGCCAGGTACTGGATAAACCGGTTTTTTTGATCGTCTGCCATACCTTCACTATAATTTATAGGGTTCCGTGAGTAGGTTTCCCTACTCAACAATTCCCTTTTTGAGTCTATTATATGTTGCAGTTCGATCATGTTTAAACCTTTGATTTACAGATATAAAGGTACTAAAATAATCGCAAAAACGCAAGCAAATAGACATATTAATTATCTGATTTTTAATGTTTTAACTATAGGGTTTTCCAGTATCAGGACCACATCTTTCCAGTCAATCCGATAAATGGTATCCGCCCCGTTCCGCTCCACTTTCATGAACTGGTAGCCCGCGACAAACTTCTTTTCGAACAGGCTGTATGAATGATTGTCAAATGAAAACATACGGACTATCCTTCGGTTTCGCGACATGACAATGAAGACATCCCCGTCACAGGGTTCCCGGTGAAGCCGTTCACGGATGATGGACAACACACGGCTGTGCTTACAACGCATGTCGGTAAAGTCACGCACATAATAAAAATGATTCAGGCCGGTAACACTCAGCATAGACCCTCCAGCTTCTCTATCATCCGGACTAAATCCTGATAGCTTAAATTCTTTTGGGACAAGTGTAACCCATTACTGATACGGACGTCAATCCATATGCGGACGGGATTGTCATTGCAGCCTTTTGATACAGGTTTAGGCCGGTCACCAGTCTTGGTCTTTTCTTCATGGGTAATCTCAGTAAGCACTCAATTTAGGGCATCCCCCTTTGAAAGGGCACTTTTGAGTGCCCTAAACCGAGTTTTGTTAATTAATTATTCAAGTTTCGCAAGTTAATAGATAACCTTCTTCTTGGGATATAAAAGAGGCACAGGGATTTCCACATATCGCAGAAAATGAGTAATTTTATAGTTGCAAATCAAAACATTACTCAGCCCTATGCCCTTGCACAAAGTTACAGACTTTCTTTCAGAAATCAGCGCATTTTTTAGAAAAAATGACGCGCATAAAGCGATGTATTCCATACTGGACGTTATCAAATGGTTAAGAATGAATGAATCCACCTTGTTCGGCATGAAGAGCAAGTGCAACAATGTGTATCCGTTGTTGCAGGTGTTCCAGGCTTTGCTGTTGTACCCGTGTTTCATGGTCCGTAACCCTTATCGTTTCACCGGGTCTTCCTTAAGCGGCTTGCTGGGATGCAAGAAAGACGTGTTCTACCGTTTCATGAGTAATCCCAAGATAAACTGGCGGAAGTCCGTCTATCACCTCACCCTCCAGCTTTGGTCGAAGATCAGACTCCGCTCCGGGCGCAAGGAAGGCACGGTCTGTCTGATAGTCGATGACACGGACTATCCCAAGACGGGACGGCGCATGGAGAACATCGGCAGGGTGTTTTCCCATGTCCATCACAGGTGCATCCTCGGTTTCAAGGCATTGTTCCTTGCCGTCACGGACGGGACAACCCAAATGCTTCTGGATTTTGCACTGCTGGGTGAAAAAGGAAAGGATGGAAAGTTCGGGATGTCCGATGAAGAGCTCGCAAGACGTTTCACCAAAGGACGTGACAGCGGCGACGCCTTGCAGGAGCGTATCGGTGAATACACGGCAAAGAAAACCGACCTGATGATTGCCATGATAAGACGCGCCATCCGCAAAGGGGTCAGGTTCAGGTATGTGCTGGCAGACAGCTGGTTCGCCTGCAAGGATGTCATCCGGTTCATCCGCTCCCGCCACGTCAGGTGCGATTACCTGGGCATGATCAAGGTGGGAGAAAACAGCAGGACAAAATACTGTCTGGACGGGAAGCCTTATACCGCGCCGGCCTTGATCAGGCACCTTAACAGGCAAGGCAGGCGGAAGTACAGCAGGAGACTGCGTTGCTATTACATCGTGGCGGACGTGACCTTTGCGGATACCAAGGTACGCCTGTACTTTGTCAGGAGAAGCAAACGGGGCGCATGGAACGGCCTGATGACCACGGACATACGGCTTGAGTTCCTTGAAGCGTACCGGATTTATGCCCAAAGGTGGTCTTTGGAAGTCGTGTTCAAGGAAGCGAAGGGGCTGTTGGGGCTGGGCAAATGCCAGGCCGGCAACTTCGCCTCGCAAATCGCGGCGACATCCCTGACGGCTTTGCAATACAACATCCTTTCCTTAGTGAAGAGGTTTGCAGCCTACGAGACCATGGGAAAGCTCTTTGAAGACGTAACCAAGGATTCTTTGGAACTGTCCGTTGCGGAAAGGATATGGGGCGTCATGCAAGAACTGGTCATTGCGGTTGCGGAACTCTTCGGATTGACTGATGAAGATATCTATCAGGCTATCATCAACAGGGAGGAAGATATGAAACATATTTGCGACATTTATAGATTAAAACCTGCAAGTTGAACTTGCGAAACTTGAATAATCTGAGCATGACAAAGTATACTTGTCTACAATTTCCTGCATACACCTTTCCCATTTGATGAAAAGCAATTGCCCGGTCTTCCGCCGGCGATACGTCAAGATGCCATTCCGTAAATCTCTCTTTTTCAGATAGGCAATATCGACAAAAGACATACCACGTGTATAAAAGCTAAACAAAAACATATCGCGGGCAAAATCCAAAGACGGATGAAGCGACAAATCCAATTGTTTGATACATTTTATAAACTTCAAAGGCAATGCACGCTTCAAAGTCTTCTCCACTCCCGTATAAACATACCTGAACGGATAACACTGTCTGGTCAGCCCTTTCGCTACAGCCCGATTATAAGTGGCACGCAAAATACGCATATAGAAAGAAACAGTATTCAACGATAATCCCCTGCCTTTTAAATGGCTTTCATACAACTCCATCAAATCCGAATCGATTTCATCCAGCCGGATATCGACTCCTTTCCTGAAACACATAAAATTACGGTATGCCATCGTATAAGTTTCCGAAGTGCGTACCTTACCCAACTCTTTCAGATGCACGATGACTTCTTCCATAAATCTTTCAAAAGAACCGGCGTATTCCCAAGCACGAAACCGAACCAGCACATCATCAGTAGTATAAATGCCTTGCCGGTCAAGACTGGCCACAATCTGAAACAACTGCTCCCGGTCTGTCTTTATACGACGGGCAACAGCCAACAACAACCTTCTTCTGGCTGAATCTGCCTTTTCCAACACCACCATTTCCGCCAGTTCATCCCACTCGGAAATCCACACCTTATAACCACTATCTATCTGACGGACGATACGATTATGAATCACTTGATACACCAGACTGCCTTCCATACCTTTCCCAGAAACCATAAGTTTGATTTTAATTGATGTCATTTGCTTTAACTTTAAAGTTACTTCTTAAATAAAACAGAATAAACGTACCACTATCTTGATTCAAAAATAGTTTCTTACTCAAATCTGTACGTTTCTTGCAATTATTTCATAGATTTTACCTAATTTTGTCCAGGTAAACTTACGAAATCATTAGCATGTCTGAAACCAACTACATATCCATCAAAGGCGCCAGGGTGAATAACCTGAAAAACATCGACGTTAACATCCCACGCAACAAGCTGGTAGTCATTACCGGTTTGTCGGGGTCGGGCAAGTCCTCACTTGCCTTCGACACGTTATATGCCGAAGGACAACGCCGTTACGTGGAAAGCCTTTCTGCATACGCCCGCCAATTCTTAGGGCGGATGAGCAAACCGGAATGTGATTTTATCAAAGGTATTCCTCCCGCCATTGCCATCGAACAGAAAGTCATCAGCCGCAACCCGCGCTCTACAGTAGGGACCTCTACTGAGATTTATGAATACTTACGCCTGCTTTTTGCCCGCATCGGAAAAACCTATTCGCCCATAAGCGGACAACTGGTGAAAAAGGATAGTCCAGAAGATATCGTGAACTGTATGCTCTCGTATCCTCAGGGTACACGCTATACAGTACTTACCCCCATTCTTCCCCGAGAAGGGCGCAATATGGCAGAGCAAATAGAGACAGATATGAAAGAAGGATTCACCCGTCTGGAAGTGAACGGAAAGACCATACGTATCGAAGAATACCAATATAATCCCAAAGATACGGTTTACCTGCTGGTAGACCGTATGAGCTGTGACAACAGCAAAGATGCCATCAGCCGCCTGACCGACTCTGCCGAAACGGCTATGTACGAAGGCGACGGTGCATGTTTGCTCCGTTTCTATCAACCCGACGGTTCGACCAGCCTGTACCGCTTCAGTACCAAATTCGAAGCAGACGGCATCAAGTTTGAGGAACCAAGTGACCAGATGTTTTCTTTCAACTCTCCACTAGGGGCCTGTCCGACATGCGAAGGGTTCGGTAAAATCATTGGAATTGATGAACGCCTGGTCATTCCCAACCGCTCATTGAGCGTATATGATGGAGCTGTGATGTGCTGGCGAGGGGAAAAAATGAGTGAATGGTTGCAAGCATTCTTACGGGAAGCCCCAGAACACGATTTTCCCATATTTGCTCCCTACTATGAACTGACTCAAGCACAGAAAGACTATCTGTGGCATGGTCCGCGGGACAAAGTATGCATTGACTCTTTCTTCAGCATGCTGGAAGAGAATCAATACAAAATCCAATACCGCGTAATGCTTGCCCGCTATCGGGGAAAGACCACTTGCCCCGAATGCCACGGAAGCCGACTGAAGAAAGAAGCCCTTTACGTAAAGGTAGGGGGATATAACATTGCCGATCTAGTGGAAATGCCTGTCAGCAAGCTGAAAGAATTCTTCCGGAACCTGAAGCTAAACGACCACGATACACAGATAGCCAAAAGACTGTTGAGCGAAATCAACAGCCGCCTGACATTTCTGGAAGACGTAGGACTAGGCTATCTCACTTTAAACCGCCTGAGCAACTCGCTTTCGGGAGGAGAAAGCCAGCGTATCAACCTTGCCACTTCGCTAGGAAGCAGTCTGGTAGGCTCGCTCTATATCCTAGACGAACCAAGTATCGGACTACACAGCCGTGACACAGCAAAGCTGATTAAAGTGTTACGCCAACTCCAACAATTAGGCAACACCGTAGTGGTCGTAGAACACGATGAAGAAATCATCCGTGCAGCCGACTATATCATCGACATAGGTCCGAAAGCCGGACGGCTGGGAGGCGAAATCGTTTATTCAGGTGACCTGAAAGACCTGAAACGTGGAAGCAAAAGTTATACCGTAAGGTATCTGTTGGGTGAAGAAACCATCGAACGCCCCTTGCAACATCGCGCCTGGAACAATTACATCGAAATAAAAGGAGCACGTGAAAATAACCTGAAAGGGATTGATGTCCGTTTTCCGCTCAATGTCATGACGGTAGTAACAGGGGTCAGCGGTTCTGGTAAAAGTACGCTGGTGCGCGACATTTTCTATAAAGCCTTGAAACGGGAATACAGTGAAATAAGCGAACGCCCTGGCGAATTCGTATCATTGGGGGGTGACACATCAATGGTCAACGACATAGAATTTGTAGACCAGAACCCTATAGGCAAATCATCGCGCAGCAATCCTGTCACCTATGTGAAGGCATACGATGAAATACGAAAACTATTTGCCGACCAACCTCTTGCCAAGCAAATGGGATATACAGCCGGTTACTTCTCCTTCAATACCGACGGCGGACGCTGCGAGGAATGTAAAGGTGAAGGTACCGTCACCGTCGAAATGCAGTTTATGGCTGATTTGGTATTGGAATGCGAATCATGTCACGGAAAAAGATTCAAAAAAGAAATACTGGAAGTATATTATGAAGGAAAGAATATCTATGAGGTGCTGGAAATGACAGTCAACCAAGCCATTGAATTCTTTGATACACACGGACAAAAAAAGATTGTCAAGAAACTGCTTCCTCTTCAGGATGTAGGACTCGGATACATCAAATTGGGACAATCTTCCTCCACATTATCCGGAGGAGAGAACCAGCGTGTAAAACTTGCTTATTTCTTAAGCATAGAAAAATCGCAACCTACCATTTTCGTATTTGACGAGCCTACTACCGGACTGCATTTTCACGACATCAAGAAATTACTGGAAGCTTTTGACGCACTGATAGAACGAGGACACACCGTGGTTATCATCGAACACAACATGGATGTAATCAAATGTGCCGACTATATCATCGACCTGGGACCGGAAGGAGGAGAACAGGGAGGAAACATTGTAGTATGCGGTACACCAGAAGAAGTGGCGGCATGCGGGGCTTCATATACGGGACAATTCTTGAAAGAGAAACTACTCAATGAAAAATAAGAACCAAAGAATGAGGCTGTACGACACATTCCTTTATTCTTTATTCTTCATTTTTCATTAACAACAACAAAGGGTTAGTGTAATATTTAATGCTATTTGAAAACATGAAAAACAAAATGAAACAATGGGTGTGCATGGCAACATTTATCGCCGCACTTCCCATAATGGGACAAAAATATCCTTATCAGGACCAGACATTAACAGCCGAACAACGGGCAACCGATCTTGTCACCCGGCTGACACTGGAAGAGAAAGTCGCTTTGATGCAAAATGCCTCACCTGCCATTCCGCGCTTGGGCATTAAGGCTTATGACTGGTGGAATGAAGCTTTACATGGAGTGGGACGGGCAGGCACAGCCACCGTTTTTCCTCAAGCCATCGGCATGGCAGCTTCATTTGACGACAATCTGTTATACCAAGTCTTTACTGCCATATCGGATGAAGCGCGGGCCAAATATGTAAAAGCACGAGAACAGGGAGAGCTGAAACGTTACCAAGGATTGACTTTTTGGACTCCAAACGTCAACATATTCAGAGACCCACGCTGGGGACGCGGACAAGAAACTTATGGAGAAGACCCTTATCTTACTTCACAAATGGGAATGGCTGTAGTGAGAGGCTTACAGGGTCCTGAGAACGCAAAATATAACAAGCTGCACGCCTGTGCCAAACACTTTGCCGTACATTCCGGACCAGAATGGAACCGGCATGAATTCAATGCAGAAAACATATCCCCGCGCGACTTATGGGAAACCTATCTGCCCGCTTTCAAAGATTTGGTACAAAAAGCCCATGTCAAAGAGGTGATGTGTGCCTATAACCGGTTGGAAGGCGAACCCTGCTGCGGAAACAACCGTCTGCTAACCCAAATTCTACGGAATGAATGGGGATACCAGGGAATCATTGTATCCGACTGTGGAGCCATCAGCGACTTTTGGCGCAAAGGCGACCATGAAACACATCCCGATAAAGCACATGCCAGTGCTGGAGCCGTATTAAGTGGCACAGACCTGGAATGTGGGAACAATTATGCCTCTTTACCTGATGCCGTCCGTTCCGGCCTCATCAGTGAAGAACAGATAAATACTTCTGTAAAACGCTTGCTGAAAGCCCGTTTCGAATTGGGAGAAATGGACCAGAATGTATGTTGGGACAGTATTCCTTATTCGATTGTCGACAGTGAAAAGCACAAAGCATTGGCCTTACAAATGGCACGTGAAAGCCTTGTATTGCTCCAAAACCGGAATAATGTCTTACCTTTAAAAAAAGACTTGAAAATTGCCCTTATCGGTCCCAATGCAGCAGATTCAGTCATGCACTGGGGCAATTACAACGGTTACCCTTCCCATACAGAGACCTTATATGAAGCAATGAAGAAACGTCTTCCCGCTGAACAACTGATTTACGATACCGGCTGCGACCGTACAACTTCTGTTACACTGGAAAGCGTATTCAGCCAATGCTCCCTACAAGGAAAACAAGGATTCAAATCTACTTATTGGAACAACATCCGACAGGAAGGAACTCCTGCGGCAATAGTACAAACCACTACTCCGTTCCATTTTACGACTTTAGGTGCAACTGTATTTGCACCGGGAGTAAACATTACCGATTTTTCGGCACGCTATGAATCTGTATTCACAGCAGACAAGACAGAAAATATAGGTTTTCATTTCCAGACACAAGGCATCATACGCTTGTCGGTCAACGGCAAAGAAGTAGCCTCAGGCAAATATCTTCAAAATAATGCCAATCTTTATACCCTAAAAGCTGAAGCAGGAAAATCATACGATATCCGAATTGATTTCATCTTCAACAGCAAAGACCGTGCGGCTCAGCTGGATTTCGATATGGGCCGAAATATCCCTGTAAACCTGCAGGCATCAGTAGAAAAAGTGAAAAATGCCGATGTAATTGTCTTTGCCGGTGGTATCTCTCCCACTTTGGAAGGAGAAGAAATGCCGGTCAATGTAGAAGGTTTCAAAGGTGGAGACCGTACCACCATCGAACTGCCTGCCATCCAAAGACAAATGATCCGGGAATTGAAAAAGCTTGGCAAACCTATTGTTTTCATCAATTTTTCAGGCTCTGCAATGGGGCTTGCTCCTGAAAGTGAAATCTGTGACGGTATCCTTCAGGCTTGGTATCCAGGACAAGCCGGAGGAACAGCCATTGCCGATGTCCTGCTAGGCAAATATAACCCTTCGGGCAAATTACCGATAACGTTCTATACCCGTACAGAGCAACTGCCCGACTTCGAAGATTATTCGATGAAAGGACGTACCTACCGTTATATGACCGAAGCTCCGTTGTTTTGTTTCGGACATGGACTTAGCTATACTCAGTTCGTTTATGGGAAAGCACGGATAAGCAGTCCGACATTCAGCAAAGGCAATACTTTGACACTGACTGTCCCTGTCACCAACAATGGGAATAAAGACGGAGAAGAAGTGGTACAAATATACCTGCGCCGTCCGGGAGACACCGATGCTCCTTCGCATACCCTACGCGCATTTCAACGTGTATATATTCCGAAAGGTGAAACCAAAGAAGTTGTCTTGACGCTTTCAGATGACAATTTCTTATGGTTCGATACTCAAACCAATGCGATGAATCTGGTAGAAGGAAATTACGAACTTCTATATGGAGGAACATCGGACATCGACTCTCTGCACAAGATTCAGGTTAAAGTTTTATAACAACTCAAATGAACAGATGACAGCCAGCGGAGGAAAGTAATTTCCAATGCACACAATCCACTGGCTATCATTCATTATGACTATCATTTATACTTATGCTAAAAAAGATTCTATATACCGGTTTGTTTTACTGTTTTGTTGTAGCGGAAGCTTTTGCGCAAATTTCCGTTCTCTATTCAACTGATAATCAAATATCGAGTAGCCTTATCAACGACATCTATCAAGACAGAAGCGGGTTTATTTGGATATCAACAGAATATGGACTCAACCGTTTTGACGGAAACAAATTCAACACCTACAGACATCAGGACAATGATACTACCTCGCTAAATAATGACTACGTGCATCTGACTTTCGAAGACAGCAAAGGAAATATCTGGGTAGGCACTATGGGAGGACTGGTAAAATACAACCGGAACACCGATTCTTTCACAAACATACCGCTATATAAAGAAGAACGACAGATTTATACAGATGTAACCCACATCATCGAAGACCGAGAAGGCACTTTATGGGCATCGACTTCAGGAGAAGGTTTATTCCGTATTCATCCCGAAAAAGAACAGGGAGAATGCATCATGGCCATCAACCAATTAGGATTCCGGCATCTGAGCACAATACTGGATGACGGGAAAGGCAACTTATGGATTGGCGCAGAAAATGATGGACTTATCTGTTACAATATAATCAAAGAAACCATAAAGACATTCAAGACTCCTCTTATCAGCGAAAATAATATATCCAGCCTGGCTAAAGACCCGTACGGAAATATTTATATCGGCACTCTGACCGGCGGACTGAATATTTATAACAACTCGACCCGGAAATTCAGACAAATTCCCTATCAAGACAGATACAACCTGCCCGTAAAAGCTCTGACTTATGCCAACGGACAACTTTATATCGGTACTGATGGAGAAGGACTGAAAGTATATACGACGGAAAAACATGAAATAACAGACAAAGAATTAGAGGATACACAGTTCAATCTGAAAAACAAAAAGATACATACCATCCTTTTTGACCGTAACAATGACCTATGGTTAGGATTATTCCAGCAGGGAGTAGCTTTCATCCCGATGAGACATAATCCATTCCAATACCATGGATTCAAATCCATGCACGGAAGTCCTTTCGGCAAACAATGCGTCATGTCGATATTCCAAGACAATAAAAAGAATTTGCTTGTCGGGACCGACAACGACGGACTATACATCCTGGACAACCATTTTCATACGCTCCAACACCTGACACCGGACAAAGGACCGCATAGCGTAGCAAATACCATACTGAGCATATTCCAAGACTCGGACAATACGATATGGTTAGGCTCCTATACAAAAGGCGTTGCCCAACTAAATCCAAGCATGAATTCATGCACTTTCATACCCGAACTATATAACGAGCGGGTATTTGCCATTACCGAAGACCACGACCGGCACCTGTACTTCAGTTCATACGGCAACGGACTGTTTGTCTATCATAAAGAAACAAAACAGTTCACACAGTACAAGTCAACAGAAAAGAGTACATCTGCACATAGTTATGACGAATTGCCAAACAATTGGATTAACAGCCTCTATTGCGACAGTGAAGGACTGGTTTGGATTGGACACTTCAAAGGAGTGACTTGTTTCAACCCTAAAACTAAAAGTTTCATAAACTTCACACAAAAGAACTATATCCTGCAAGGATGTATCGGATATACCCTTGCAGAAGACCATATGGGAAACATTTGGGCAGGTACCTCAAAGGGACTGTACAAATTCGATAAAAAAAACAAAAAACTGAAACGTTATTCCCAACAAGAAGGACTCAGCAACAACATCATATGCGGCATTTGCGAAGATAAACTGGGAAATATATGGGTAAGTACATTCAACGGCATCAACCGGCTTGACCAAAAAACGCAAACTTTTACAGTCTATCACTCTGGAGACGGACTGCAAGGCAACGAATTTACACGAGGCTCTTATTTCCACTCATCCGATGGTACCATCCATTTTGGCGGTATCAACGGAATCACCAGTTTCGTACCTGAACAAATCATCAACGAGCGTACTGTTCCACCCGTAGTCATCACAGATTTCAAGGTGTCCGGACAGTCTGTCAACACCAACACCTTATCGGGAGGACACCCCATCATCAATACTGCTGTAACGGATGCCAACCGTTTCAAGTTGAACTATACCGACAATACGTTCAGCATTTCGTTCTCTACCTTACAATTTGCACAGGCGGGACAGGTTATTTACAAATACCGCATCCATGAGCTGGATAAAGAATGGCAAACGACTGCACCCGGAACCAACTTTGTCACCTACAACAACTTGGCTTCCGGGAAATATACCTTCGAAGTCTATGCCATCGACCATGGATACCATTCGAACATAAAGACAATAAGCATTCTCATCACACCTCCCTGGTTCCAGTCATGGTGGGCATACTTGTTATATAGTGCATTGATTGTACTTATTGTGCTTGCCTTTATCGGCTATGCCCGCACACAGCTCAAACAACGGAAAGAAATGGTAGAACGCAAACATACAGAAGAAATCAATGAAGCCAAACTACAGTTCTTTATCAATATCTCACACGAAATACGCACACCGCTTACACTCATCATCAATCCGATGGAAAAGTTAATAGCCAACTGTGACAATCCGGAGTTAAATAAAACCTATTTAATGATCTATCGTAACTCGATACGCATCTTGCGGCTGATAAACCAACTGATGGACATACGCAAAATAGATAAAGGACAAATGAGTCTGAAATTCCGCGAAACAGACCTCGTCGGCTTCATCAATGATGTCGTCAACACATTCGGCTATCTGGCACAAAACAAACACATCACATTTACCTTTCATCATAACGATGAACGGCTTAAAGCATGGATAGATCTGAACAACTTCGACAAAGTACTGATGAATCTACTTTCAAATGCCTTCAAATATACTCCCGAAGGAGGAAGTGTAGACATTACCCTCACCGTAGGAGAAGATGCAGCTGCACCTGCTCCTCTAAAAAAATACATTGAGATAACAGTTTCTGATACAGGCATAGGATTGGATGATGCACAAATAGAACGTATCTTCGAACGGTTCTATCAGATAAACAATGACATTACCCGCAATCAGGCAGGTACTGGCGTAGGACTTCATCTGACCCGTTCGCTCGTAGAACTTCACCATGGAACTATCACTGCCTGCAATCGCACTGATTGCCAGGGCAGCAAGTTCATCGTACGCATTCCTCAAGGCAGTAATCATTTGAAGATGGAAGAACTGGATATCTCGCACAACAATCTTAATCTGAAAACCTTCAAACAGAACAAAGAAAAACAATACATCGGAAAGAATGACTCTGAAACATCTGAACCAGAAGCAGGAACAAAGAAAGCGAAAACGAAATACAATCTTCACGTTCTAATAGTTGATGATGAAAAAGAAATACGCGAATATCTATGCAACGAACTGTCTGACGAATACAAAGTAGATACGTGCAGCAACGGATCCGAAGCATACGATTTCTTGCTAAACCATCCGGTAGACCTGCTCATCAGCGATGTAATGATGCCCGAAATGGATGGTATCACATTGTGCAAAAAGGTACGGTCGAATACGAATATCAACCACATCCCTATCATTCTGCTTACAGCCAAAGGAAGGAATGAAGAACAAGCGGAAGGCATCGAAACCGGAGCTGACAGCTACATCGTCAAACCTTTCAGCATCGAAGTGTTGCGGAGCACCATTACCAATCTGATAGAAACACGACGTTTACTGAAAAACAAATTCAGCGGAGCTCAAGAACAAAATGACAAGATGCAGGAAGTAAAAGTTCCATCATCCGATGAAATGCTGATGAGCCGCATTATGAAAATCATTAACGACAACTTAGCAGAGCCATCACTCAGCGTAGAAATGCTTGCCAACAGCATTGGTTTAAGCCGTGTCCATCTGCATCGGAAACTGAAAGAACTTACCAATCTTTCTACACGCGATTTCATTCGCAACATCCGTATGCAGCAGGCAGCCAAATTGCTGAAAGAGAAGAAACTGTCTATCTCGGATGTTGCCTATGCTGTAGGTTATAGCAACTTGTCTCATTTCTCGAATACTTTTAAAGATTTGTTTGGACAAACACCTAAAGAGTACATGCAGGCATTCCGTGATTTACCAGCAGAAGAGGAAGGAGAAAATGTAGACAACGAACTTTCAGAACCAGACGAAACTCAATCCGAACAGCCACAAAATGAACCGGATGAAAATGAAAATGATAAAAATAATGAAACATCATCTCAAAGCCAGACAGCCACACCAGAAGAAAGTGCATGACGCGATAACTAAGTCGGATACTCCATGAAAAGAATTGATACTGTTTTTTCATAGTTTCCATGCAAGCAAAGCAAAATTTGTGTTATCTTTGTCCACATAGAAAAAAGTTAATCGTATGACGAAGAAAATATTGTTGCTGGGTTCCGGCGAATTAGGAAAAGAGTTTGTGATTGCTGCCCAACGTTTGGGACAGTACATCATTGCGTGTGATTCGTATGCAGGAGCTCCTGCCATGCAGGTGGCAGATGCTTGTGAAGTATTCAATATGCTGGATGGCGATGCGCTCGACCGTGTAGTTGAAAAATATCATCCGGACATTATTGTGCCTGAGATTGAAGCCATCCGTACCGAACGGTTGTACCATTTGGAGAAAGAAGGCATTCAGGTGGTGCCCAGTGCGCGTGCCGTAAACTTTACGATGAACCGCAAGGCGATACGCGACCTTGCCGCAAAAGAATTAGGATTAAATACCGCGAAATATTTCTATGCCAAATCATTCGACGAATTGAAGGAA
Source organism: Bacteroides sp. An51A (assembly GCF_002161565.1). Lineage (NCBI taxonomy): Bacteria > Pseudomonadati > Bacteroidota > Bacteroidia > Bacteroidales > Bacteroidaceae > Bacteroides > Bacteroides sp. An51A. The sequence continues at coordinate 52,224 of NZ_NFIC01000012.1, read as the reverse complement.
GCGGCAGAAAAAATCGGTTTCCCCTGTGTCATCAAACCCTTGATGTCCTCATCGGGCAAAGGCCAGTCGGTAGCGAAAGGTCCGGAAGACCTGGAACACGCATGGCATTACGGTTGCGAAGGAAGCCGGGGCGATATCAAGGAACTGATTATCGAAGAGTTCATCCAGTTTGATAGCGAAATCACCCTGCTTACGGTGACGCAGAAGGACGGCCCTACCCTGTTCTGCCCGCCTATCGGACATGTACAGAAAGGAGGGGACTACCGCGAGAGCTTCCAGCCTGCACACATCGCTCCCGAACATCTTGCCGAAGCGCAACGCATGGCAGCAAAAGTAACCGAAGCATTGACCGGCTATGGCATTTGGGGCGTAGAGTTCTTCTTGAGCCACGAAAACGGCGTGTACTTCTCCGAACTTTCTCCACGTCCGCACGATACGGGTATGGTAACTTTGGCAAATACCCAGAACCTGAACGAATTTGAATTGCATTTATACGCTGTGCTGGGATTGCCTATCCCAGGCATTACACAAGAGCATATCGGTGCCAGTGCCGTGATTCTTTCGCCCATAGCCAGCAAGGAAGCTCCGCGTTATCGGGGTGAAGAACTGGTCTGCTCACAACCCGATACGTACTTACGCATCTTCGGCAAACCGTTTACGAAGCTGAACCGCCGTATGGGCGTAGTGGTTTGCTACGACAAACCGGACGGCGACCTCGATGCCTTGCGCGACAAGTGCAAGTCGCTGGCTGCCAAGGTGGAAGTATATTGATATTGAATCCCCATCATACAAGACAATCTTTTATAGCAACAGAGGCCGGTGCTCACGCATCAGCCTCTGTTTTCATTCTCAACAGAATGACAAGTAAAAACAAATGATGCTTTCTTTTTTAAGCATAGCTATGTATGCCGCCTAAGATGAAATTGACGCCAAAATAAGTAATCAGTACGCTCAAAAACGCGATAACGGCAAACCAGTGAAAGAACATAGGCCGACGGAATGCGGGGAGCGACGAAGCATGCAAGGCTGCCGCATATATAAATAAGGTGATAAGCGCCCAAGTCTCTTTCGGGTCCCATCCCCAATAACGCCCCCATGAAACATTCGCCCATACGGCACCGATGAAAATGCCTAGCGCCAGGCAGAACACCGCCGGATAAAGAATAAGCCGGCTCATGACTTGCAGCCGGACAACGGCATCCTGATAATCCTTATGAGTATAGCGCAACACAATTGCCATAATGCCGTTCAGCATGATAAATGCGGTAAGCGAATAGGCAATCATAATGGTCACCACATGAAGGCTAAGCAAGGGCGATGCCAATACCGGCATCAGTTGGGTAATAGGCGGATTTGCCTCGCCCAGCATCGCCACCAGCAATGCCAGCCCGCACAGCATATAGCCGAAAGCAATGACGGCTTCGGACTTGCGGTAGAAAATAAAAGTAAGCAAGGTAGTGCACAATGCCAGAAACTGCATCGTCTCGTAGCCGTTCGACAGTGGAAGGTGTCCGCTGACGAATCCCCTCAGGCCGATAAGCGACAAGAGATAAACCGCAATGATACCCAATGCGGCAAGCAAAAAGACATTCACACGGGTCTTGCCGCATACCGGACGGTTCATCCGCCGGCAATAGAAAATAAAGGAAAGAATGCCGACGGTAAGGCAAGCCATCGCCAAAGACCGGGTATAGTCCAAACAGTTGTATAGTTTTTCTGCCCGGAAACAGGTGTCGGAGGGAAGCACTTCACCCGCAGTCTTTTGTTGGTATTTCCGTATCTTCCCCGTAAGTTCGAGTATGGCAGCATCGTTTTTCTTCATCACCTGCTCACTCAGCAACCCAAGGCTCTTGCGGACGAACAGCCATTGCTCGTCGGGCAAGTCTTGAGGCAAGTCGTCTACGGGAGCGAACCAGCCTGTCCGGTTATGCTCCGTCCGGCACGGATAGATTTTCAGGATGCTGCCCGTAGCGGTCATGCTAATCAGGTTGAACTTCTCGTTCGCCTCGTTCCATTCACGTTTGTATTGGGAACTGCCCGTTCCATTCTCTTTCAGCTTATACCCTTCCGTTCCGAAAAAATCGTTCAGGCAGGCATAATCCCCTCCGATACCCAGCCGGCGTTGCACTTCCTTGCTTTTAATGCGGATAACAGGCTCGGCTTTCCAGTCATCGTAATAAAAGAACCAGCCCGTAAACACCTGTTCGGCAGTCAGTCCTTTATAGGTCGTTTTGCCGTAAAGCTTTACGGTAAAGTCTTTCGCCAAAGTCTGCAAGGGACAGATGCGGTCGTGGTAATAGATGTAAAGATTGCCTACCGCGGATGCCGCCTCACGGGATAAGTGCTTGGGCTGCTCCGAAGCCATGCCAGCGACGGATGAAAGCAGCGCGATACCTAACAGAACCGTTTTATTACGCAACGCGGGATGACGGAGAAGCCGGCGGAACATGCTGTCTTTCTGAAAAAAGAAGCCCAAGACAGAGAGTAGCAATAAAGCATATCCGGTATAGGTAATGCCGATGCCCCACGGGTCGTAAGACACCGCAAGGGTAGTTCCTTGCCCGTCCTTGTCGTATGCCGACTGGTAGAAACGGTAATGGCGATAGGTGAATATCCGGTTCATCGACACTTCTCCCTCTGCCTGTATTCCGTTATCCTCAATTTGGATGCGGCTGGTAAAGTCCATGGGCGCAAAGCTTCCTTTGTAATAGTCGATACGGAAATCGTGCAGCCGCACATCGAAAGGAAGCGGCTCTTCCTCCGTTCCTGAAGTGACGAAAGCCGAAACAGGCGTATCGTTCATCCGCAAATGGATGCTTCCTTGCTTTCCGCAAAGGCGCGTGGTGAGCGCTCCTGCCAGGATAACCAGAAACGCGATGTGCAGCAGGAACGTAAAAAAATCCCGTTGCATCCTCCGGCTTATCAGGTAAACCAAAGCGCATACCGCCAGGATTCCCCACAGTATGGTAAAGAACGGAGAGCCATAGATAGCCGTCCAAGCCGTACCGGTTCCTTGCAGTTTTTCTACAACGGTGGCGGTCATCATCAGCAAGACGAGCAGTCCTGCACTTCCGAAAGCAATGCGTTTTATCAGTTTCATTTGTTTTACGTATGGAGGATTTACCACAGATTACACAGATTGGATAAATGAATCTGTGTAATCTGTGGTGAGAACATTAGATGGAGTCGATGAATTTCACAATAGCGTCACGGTCTTCCTTCGAGAGGTTGCGGAAAGCTTCGATTTGTTCGTAAGCGTCGCTCTCGGTGCTGGTGCCGTGCCACATGATGGCTTCCAGCGTGGTGCGTGCGCGGCAATCGTGCAAGCGGTCGGCATATTCGGCTCCGGTGCAACGCTGGTGCAGGCCGCGTCCCCAAAGCGGAGTGGTGCGGCACCAGCCCGTGCGGATATCGTTCTGCATGTGCAGCTTGTGCTGTACCATATCCGTATAAGGCCATATCTTCTGGTTCGGATAGCGGGGCAACTGGTCTGCCTTGTCTCCTACGAAGAAACGTGCCGGGTCGCGTATCTCGTCATCGCCCGTAGTCCAGCTGGGCTTGTGGCAATACGTACACCCGATTTGTTCGAAGAGTTCCTTGCCTTTCAATACTTCTTCATCGTCTACGTTGCGTGCGGCGGGCACGGCAAGTCCGCGGTGCCATACCATGAGGTCGATGTAGTCTTGGTCAGACACTTCCACGTCCAGTTCTTTCGAAGTCAGGTAGTTGTAGATGTTCTGTTGCTCGTCATACGTACCGTCTTCGTTTTGGATATGCCAGTCGGGATGGTTCTTTTCCGGGTCGGCTTGCTCGATGTAGTCACGGAATCCGGCTTGCACATCGGGGTCTTCCGAAGAATACTGGGCATACGTACCTGCCGCATCCAGGTAATGGAAGCGGCGGTCGCTACGTGTAGCGTTGGTGATGTTCCAGAAAGCGTTGGCTCCGGCTGCATCCTGCAACGGACCACGGCTCAGAGCATACGTATAACGGAAAGGATATTTCGTCCCGTCACCTCCCTGTGCCGTGTTGGCATATTGCCCCGTCCAGTCTCCGTTGGCAAAGATGTTGGGGTTCAGCCCGTTCTTCATGTATCCGTCCTTCTCCTGCTTGGCATATTCCGCTTTCAGGTCTTCATCCGAAATGGCATCCAGCAAGCCGGTACCGTAAATGCCGATGGTGGATTCCAAACGGACTTCGTAAGTGCCTACCTCATATCCTTTATTGGCTACGTAGATAGCGCTCTTCGGTATGGTCACTTCGGGATAGCGGAGCTGGTAAGTTTCGCCGTCGGGGAACTTGTTGCCCCAGCTATCGGTATATTCATGCCAAGTCAGCATAATCTGACTTTCGTCCAGCGGAGCCTTGAAAGGGGCCACGGCATGGGTCTGCGGCATACCTGCAAGCCAAGAAACGTAGGCATTGGTTGCAGGGTTGTAGACAACTAATAAGTAGCCGTTGCCTATTGTGTTTGTATTGAAAGAACCGGCAGGTTGGCTTTGTCCGTGCCCGTATCCCGGATGGCAATGCTGGCAAGAGGTACGGATATAGACAGGTCCCAAACCGTGACGCATACCAGAGAAATTAGATGTATAAGGTTTCTCGAAGAATTGTTCTCCTCTGTTAAAAGAGGCGGTCATGTCGGCATCGCCGTCTACTACAGGAGTCGGGTCTTCGAAAGCGGTAGAAGATGAATTGAATGTTGTACCCAGTTCTCCACCTGTATAATACCAATCAGGAAGTTCTGACGGTTCTGGATTCGGTGACGGATTGTCTGTTTTCACTTCATCGTCACTACAAGCCGTTATCATGCCTATTGACAAGAATGCAGCTAAATAATAATGTTTTTTCATCATCCAAAAGTAATATAAAGTTAGTAATTGTCCTATCATAATTCTAAAAAGATGACATCTTATGGAATAAACTCATGTGTTGTCATTTAAAGCATAGTGAAGAATCTCGAATGCATGACTGCATTTCCGAGACCCTCCGCTAAGCTCAGAATGATATTATTTTTTGATTATGCAGTTTATTGCCTAAACATGCCCTTTTTATTGGTTCAAGAGAAATGATTAGTGATTTGCCTGTAACAAAGTTTTCACTTCATCAAAGATGTCATTCATCACATTACAAGCGTCAATAGCGTCTTGATTAATGGTATCATATTCAGAAGCCCCACAAGTGTAGGCAAAAGGTTCACCCATCAATGAAATTTTATCGTATGCATCTTGGATAGCGGCTTTCACACGACTGTCTAAGTCGGGATCAAGCGTAGCAATGTAAGCACTAAGCGTATTCGTAGCTACTTGAATAGTTCCGTCTACAGAAGGAGAACCTTGATAAGCATTGCGGATACTAATGATATTACCCAAGAAGTCGCGGATAGAATTTAAACTATAAGGTGATTCGATATAGTTCGGATCGTATTCCATACCTCCTGAAGGAAGACCCTTACCTGTCGGGTTACCGATTTTAATGTTGCCTACCTCGTTTGCGATGTTTTGGATACCTGCGGTTATAATGTCGTACATTACATCGAGATAGTTTACGTATTCACTACCTGCGTTACCCGCATTTTTAATACGTTCACCAAAGTTTATGCCTTTATCCAGTTCGGTATCAGTCAAAATCTGTTGTTTCTCTGATGTTACATTTTCTGTACCAGCCCAACATGCTTCCAATAAAATACACTGGTTACGCAAGTCAGCGGCTAAACCAACCAAATAATTTAATTCCTCGGTGGTATAATTCAGATTATGAGCTACACTTTCAGAATTAGCAGTAGCATTGCCGTTAGCGTTTGTATTTGTCAGTTCAAATAAAAGATATTCGATGGCATGGAATCCTTGTAATGCATATCCTAAATAGTTACCGACATATACACCTTCATCATCCATTTGTGCCATTTGTGCAGGATTGCTCAACAGGGCATCCATTCCTGTTTTATCAAGCGGCCAAGAGTCAATGTGCGGGTCTATATAGTAGTCTCCGGCTGGGCCGAACAGCCAGGCTTCGCTTTTTTCCCAATAATCGCGTGCGGTTTTCCAAGCTTCGCCGGCTGCTTCTACATCTGCGGTAGATAAGGTTCCGTCCGCTTTTTTGGTGCGGATATCAATACACAGGCTATGCAGTTGCATAGCGGCGTCTGCCATGCCTTTGTAAGTCGGTATTACAGTTTTGTCCGTATAGTCGGTTATTACATCTTTCAACGCTTGCTCCTGAACGGAAAGCCCTCCGATTTCTTCCGGGTTTTCAGGATTATCGTCATCACTACAAGCGGTAACACTCATGCCTATCATGGCGGTAAATGCCATGTAGAGCGGGAATTTCAAATACTTTTTCATTGTCTTACTATTTTAATTGGTGTTTTGTTTGTATCTTGTTTTTGATTTTACAAATTGAAGAAACCGGAATAGGCTACTCCTAACGAAACGGCTGGTTCGTTATTGAATTTGCTTTTCAGGATGCCCAATGAATATTCCCCCTTCAATACGATGTCTTTCATCGGGTAATAGTTCACACCGAATGCGATGCGTTGGCGGCCGTATTCTTCATAATCGGTCACGGCATCTTCCGTTTTATACATTGAATCATAATATTCATAACGACCGAAAAGATAGAATTTGCGTCCTTTTTCTTGCTGTTTTTTGCCGAGCCAGCCAAATAAGTCGTAGCCCACTTCTACCCCTGTAGAAATTGCTGATGTAGCTACGGGTCTCTTTTTCGCAGGCGAGTCATTGGAGAAACTTTGGTTATAACGGGTTATCAAAGCAGCATCCGACAAGTGTCCATAATCAAAATTTCCACGTGCCACCCAGTTATGGTCGTTGTAATGAAAATCAAATGAACCGATTAATACAGTCCCCTTTACATCGTCGTATATCGCATTGGTCGCTTTCTTCAGTGTATTGCTGAATGTGTTTCCGGCATATCCGCTTACAGAAAGTCGAAGGCCTTTTACCGAATAATTATCTACACGGACAGCACCAGCCATAGCATTGGCTATCTTGAATTCGTAAGGACTTCCGGCACCGCCTTTTATCCATTCCTTATCATTAAAACGGTCAGAGTCAAGTCCAGGAAGCAACATAGCTTCATACCGCCAATCTCCTGCACGTCCCCAAATGCTTAATCCGGTTTCATGCCACGTACAAGGCATAATGGTATTTTCACCTTCCGGACGATATACACCAAAGAATTCGGTAGGAAGGTGATGGGCATTCGTAGCACCTACCGGGATGACCATGTGCCCTAATTTAATGTTGAACTCCGGACAGAAAGATTTCTGGATCCAAAATTGCTCGAGGGCAACTTCACCTCCACGTTCCACTTCGGTTTCGTATTCACCTCCTTCATGTTCTTCTATCTCAACGGCACTTTCTGTACCTCCGTGTTCAAATTCGATTTCCATCCCCATTGACCAGCCTTTGCCAAAATCATATCCTAACATCAGGACAACATGTGGCAGGTCAAAACGTCCGTGTTTATCGTCTTTATAATCCTGCGGACTGTCATAGCGCAAATAATTGTCGCTATAAAAGTTCCGGCTATACACCGCCTCACCATAACCGCCGATGGTGAAACGTGATTTCTTCTTTTCTGTCTTGACCGTTTCCGATGCGCTCTCTGCGGTCATGTCCGCATTGCCTTTACTTGCCTGCTCTGCTTCACCTGTAGCGAAAGCGTGCGGGGCAAGCATCGCCAAGCAGAGCGAGAATAAGAGTTTCGTTGTTTTCATTTCTCTTTATCTTTTGTTGATTTTTAACTACCGCAAAGGTATGGAGCTTGCTTTATAGCGGCAATACCTACTTTTAGGTAAAAAAAGATGTTAAATACCTACTTATGGGGATAGCAATGCGTATTTTTGCAGGAAATATGACAACAAAGCAAAAGATATGGAAGAATACAGACTCGAAGGCTTGACCATCAAAAAACATCTGCTCCGGTTGGCAGAGCAGGGGAACAAAAAGTTTACCGAAAGCCTGAATCCGGGCGTGGAACATGTGTTGGGTATCCGTGTGCCCCACTTGCGGAAACTGGCGGCACGCATCGCCAAAAGCGATTGGGAAACGTATCTCGACACCGCCGACACCTATTATATGGAAGAGCGGATGCTGCATGGAATGGTATTGGGCTGCATCCGTCCCGATGCCGACATCGAGGTGTACCTGCACCGAGTGACCCGTTTTGTATGGAACATCAACAGCTGGTCGGTGTGCGACACGTTCAAGTTCGGAGGAGGAAAGCGGTTCGTCGAAACGAACAAAGAACGGCTGTGGGAGTACCTGAAGACTTGGATGCAAGCCGAGGGCGAGTATGAAATCCGCTTCGGAGTGGTGATGGCGATGCAGCTCTTCATCGACGAGGAGCACATCGGCGAACTTCTCTCCTTATATAATGCTATCCGTCACGAAGGCTATTACGTACGGATGGGAGTGGCATGGGCACTCTCTGTCTGCTTCGTGAAATTTCCCCAACAGACGATGGCATACCTGCAACAAAATTCGTTGGACAACTTCACTTACAACAAGGCATTACAGAAAATCGTAGAGTCGTACCGGGTAGATGCCGCCATAAAAGACGTGATACGGGGAATGAAGAGGTAATTCGGATACAGTAGGCTGCGTTGCCGGATGCGGCAAACTGCATAATTAAAGCCATTGGATTGCGTAAAAAGTCCTGTGCAGTCAGGACTGCTGTCCTAATAGGCAAGGACTCCAGTCCTAGTAAGCTTAGGACTGCAGTCCTAGCAATATGGGATTGAGGGAGGACTGGGATGTCCCGGACTGGGCAGCCGTTTGACTTTGTAAAAACAGTAATATGTGTCCATCTATTCGTGGTGGTACGGACTGTTGTTCAGGATGCTCATCGCACGATATAATTGCTCGACAAAGATGAGACGTATCATCTGGTGCGAAAAAGTCATTTTCGAAAGTGAAAGTTTTTCTTGCGCCGCCTGATAAACGGCAGGCGAGAACCCGTACGGACCTCCGATAATGAACACCAACCGCTTGACGGAATGCATCTTGCGTTCTATCCAAGTGGCAAATTCTGTCGAGCGGAACTCCTTGCCGTGTTCATCAAGCAAGACTGGCACGTCTCCAGGCTGGAGTGCTTTCAGTATCAGTTCGCCCTCCTTTTCTTTTTGCTGGTCGGTACTAAGGCTCTTGGTATTCTTCAGTTCCGGAATCACTTCAATGTCGAACGGAATATAATGCTTTATCCGCTGCACATAATCACCTATGGCGGAAATGTAATGTTTCTCTACTGTCTTTCCTACAACCAATAGTACAAATTTCATAATCTTTAATCGGGTTTTAAACATTTTCTTTTTGCAAAGGTATGAATAAATCCGTACCTTTGCCCCGATTTGATAGTACAATAAAAAAACAGAACGAATATGGACGAGAAAATTGTAAAAGATTTGATTGACCGGCTTATCGACTTGTCGTTTGCCGAAGATATAGGTGATGGCGACCACACTACATTATCGTGCATTCCAGCCGATGCTATGGGAAAATCGAAGCTGCTGATAAAAGAAGAAGGCATACTGGCAGGCATTGAAGTGGCAAAGGAAGTATTCCGCCGTTTCGACCCGACATTGAAAGTGGAAGTGTTCATTCAGGACGGCACTCCTGTGAAACCGGGAGATGTACCCATGATAGTATCGGGAAAAGTGCAGTCGCTTCTGCAAACCGAACGTCTGATGCTGAATATCATGCAACGCATGAGCGGCATCGCTACAATGACCCATAAATACGTAGAGCGTCTGGAAGGCACAAAAACCCGCGTACTGGATACGCGTAAAACTACTCCGGGCATGCGCATTCTGGAAAAGATGGCAGTAAAAATCGGTGGCGGAGTGAATCACCGCATCGGTCTCTTCGATATGATTCTGCTGAAAGACAACCATGTAGATTTCGCCGGAGGAATCGACAAGGCCATTTTGCGTGCGAAAGAATATTGCAAGGAGAAAGGAAAGGATTTGAAGATAGAAATCGAGGTACGGAACTTCGACGAACTGCAACAAGTGCTCGACTTGGGTGGTGTAGACCGCATTATGCTGGATAACTTTACGCCTGCCGACACACGCAAAGCTGTAGAAATGGTAGGAGGACGCTACGAAATCGAATCATCAGGAGGCATCACCTTTGATACTCTTCGTGATTATGCCGAATGTGGTGTCGACTTCATTTCGGTAGGTGCGTTGACCCATTCGGTAAAAGGATTGGATATGAGCTTCAAAGCTTGTTGATTTTCCTTTTCATCACAGAGTCACGGAGTCGTTTTGCTGTACACTGTGACTTCTGTTATACTAGAATAATGAAAGGATGAACAAAATGAAAAAGAACAATTTCATAAAAGGAATGTTGGTGTTTGCCTTATGCTTTGTATTTTGCAGCACAGCCAAGGCACAAGACTGGAAATCGATTCTTTCCGGAGTAGCCAATGCGATAACGGAAGGAAAAGGAAGCGACCTTGCTTCGTGGTCGATAGAAGGCACGTGGAATTATACGGGACCCGATTGCAAGTTTACCAGTGACAATCTGTTGGCAAAAGCGGGAGGCGAAGTAGCGTCAAAGAAAGTAGAAGAGAAGATGACTGGCATTCTGGAGAAGCTGGGCTTTACAGAAGGATGTTCATACACCTTCAATTCCGATGGTACCTACACCTCGACAGTAAAAGGGCGTACCACATCTGGAACCTATACGTATGACAGTGAAACGAAAGAATTGCAACTGAAGACAAAACTGGGATTGAAATTCAACGCCATCGTTTCGCAGAATGTACTGGCTCCCAAGAAGATGAGCCTGCTTTTTAAGGCAGACAAAGTCATGTCGCTGATGCAGACAATAGGCAGTGCCTTAAGCAGCAATTCCTCCAATTCGGTGGTAAGCACCGCCAATTCCTTGCTGGACGAATACGACGGCCTGCAGCTAGGCTTCGCACTGGAAAAACAATGACAAGACAGACTTATAAACCAATGCAGAAGCCGATTGGATACATACAAACAGCGTAAATTCCGCGACACAAACAGTGTCGATGAAATCAGCAAAAAAAGGTCGTATCATTACTCAAAGCAGTGATTGATATGACCTTTTTAAGTATTAAGTAACTGTTTACACGTTCCAATAACATTATCAACGGAATCTTTCATGCCGGAAAGAATTATCTGATATCGAAAAGACAGAATACTTTAAACTAATATACTAAAACCAAACACAGAAGAATATGAAGAAAAACATCGCAACCAAAATACTCCTGGGACTGTCTGTACTAGCATACAGCACCAGCACCTATGCACAAACCGTCGAACGCGAACGTCCTGCCGAATGGCAACAACTGGTTCCCGGAGCCAGGTTTATGGACCGCTTCCTTGCCATGCCTGAAGGAACCCAAGGAAAACAGACATGGGGAACAGACAGCGTGCAGAACCGATATACAGACAACGGCATCGAACTGCCAGACATCTCTTTTTGGGGAGGCAATATCCTCCAGACTCCCGACAAACGGTATCATCTATATGTATGCGGATGGCCGGAAAACTCACCCAAAGGACACATGTTCTGGTCTAATTCGACCGTCTTTCACGCCACCTCCGATAAACTGACCGGTCCCTATCACATCCAGAACTCCATCGGGAAAGGGCATAACCCTGAAGCCTTCCGACTGGACGACGGACGTATCGTAGTCTATGTTATCGACGGATACTACATCGCAACAAATGAAGATAGCCCGATATGGTATTACCAGAAATTTGATTTCGACCCACGCGACCGACCAATCATCGAAGGATTGTCCAACCTCACCTTTGCCCGCCGGCAAGACGGCTCACGCCTGATGGTATGCCGTGGTGGAGGTGTATGGATTAGCCGCGACGGCATCTCCCCTTACCGGCAACTGACAGGCAAACGGGTCTATCCTGCTGTAGAAGGCAAATTCGAAGACCCAGTGGTATGGAAAGACAGCCTACAGTATCACCTGATTGTCAACGATTGGCTAGGACGCATAGCCTATTACCAACGTTCGAAAGACGGCATACACTGGGTAACGGAACAAGGCGAAGCCTACATGCCCGGCGTATCTTTCCATCGCGATGGAGAAATAGAGCATTGGTTCAAATACGAACGACCGAAAGTTTTCCAAGACCACAACGGACGAGCCATACAAATGAATTTTGCAGTCATCGATACCATTAAATGGAATGATCTTCCAGGTGACCGGCATTCATCGAAAAACATCTGTATCCCACTCAACAAAGGAATACTGCTTTCGGTACTCAACACCCGACCCATTGATGACTCTACCCGACGTATTGAAGTACGGATACAGGCCGAACCGGGATTCAATCCTCAAACAGACATAGACATTCAGTCCCTCCGCTTCGGTGCATACACAGAAGTCAATTACGGACGAGGCTGCCTGCCAGTAAAGACACGCAAAGACGGAAAAGACCTGATAGTGACCTTTGACGGAAAAGGAAGCGGTATCACTCCCGATGAATTTGCGCCCAAACTTATTGGACACACAACAAAAGGTGAGTTACTGTTCGGCTATGCCTACCTGCCCTATGTCAACTATACTCCTGCCCTTCTCTCGGCACGCCGCCCACAATACGACTCCTCGCAAGGAACCCTGAAAGTAAAAGTGGAAAACTTCGGACTTTCTACCTCACAACCAGCTGAAGTTGAAGTGCGCCTGAACGATAAAACCATAGCACAAGGTACTGTAGAAAGCCTGGAACCTTACGGAGTATCCGAACTTATACTGCCCCCCTCATTCCATCCGGACGGTGACAACCTGCCATACGAAGTAATCATCCGTTCGGGTGGAGTAGAAATGGAGCGTCATACTTTTCTACAATAGGAAACTGTATACAGACTGGCACAAAGTTCAAACCCAGTCGGTGACACTATGGATAACAAAGGGAAGCTGGAACACAAAGAATGAACCTACTGCTACCGCTATAATCCATAACAATATCAGAGTCACCTTGACTCCCGTAGCCATCGGACGCCAGACCTTGAAACTCTGCAAGATAACCTGCAACAAACCGACTACGGGAATGCCTATTACCAACAGTGCACAGACTGCGAGCCCGATAACAGGAGCAGGGCTCGTAGTCAGCATACTCCAATCCACTTCTGGCAATGCATAATAAAGCAGGGCAGGCGTACTTGCCAATACTCCCGTGGCAGCCATCAACAATGCAAAGGCTACAGCCAGCCCGACAAGCAATGCCGGCACACAACAAATGGCAACCAATACCAGCACTACCTTGATGAGGAAACCTGCCACTTGTATCACAGCATCGCAAAAACGTGCCAGCAACGAACGAGACCCGGCAGAACGTATCTTATCGCCTTCCCGTTCGAACCCGTCGGTCACTGTCCGCCCGATATTCTCCATATTGATGGGTTCACCTCGCATCTGAAGTTTCTCGGTGGCGGTGCGTGCCTGGGGAATAATAATCCACATGATAATATATGCCAACATCAACGGGAAAAATCCTCCCACACTGAGCAGGATAAAGCCTAATATCAGCAACAAAATACGTAAAGGAGTAGAATCGATGCCGAAATAAGCAGCCAATCCCGAAAGTACACCGCCCAGAATACGGTCGTCCGGATTACGGAACAAGCGCCGTTGCACTCCTTGCAACGATTCATCGGTCTTTCTCTCGGCCGTTTCTTCCTCATCCGGACTCAGGTCTTCAGGTTTTCCCATACGGGCGATAACCTCTTCCACTTGCACGACGGTAATGACTTGAATGCCTCCGGCAAGGTATTCATTAAACAACTCCGAAATGCGGATTTCCATATCACGTACAATCTCGTCGGCACTTTCTTCTTTCCGGAAATGATAGCGAAGATTATTCAAGTAATTGTCAAGCAAAATATAGGCGTCCTCGTCTATATGATAAACGGTTCCACCCAAATTAACAGTCAGTGTCTTTTTCATTGTCTTTACAGGTTATTAGTTTCGTTCTTAAATGATTTACCGTAGCCGCCAGTTCGTCCCATGCCGTTTCCAGCCCTTTCAAGAACTCTTCCCCTTCGGAAGTGAGGCGATAATATTTCCGTGGAGGTCCTTGCGTGGATTCCACCCATTCATACGACAACAAATTATCATTTTTCAGGCGTGTAAGCAACGGATACAAAGTACCCTCCACCACAATCAGTTTTGCTTCTTTCAGGTTCTGGATGATATCCGATGCATACAGAGGCTCCCGATGAAGCAGCAATAAGATGCAATACTCAAGCATCCCTTTGCGCATTTGAGATTTCACATTATCAACATTCATCTGTCATTCCTCCTTATTTCTTTGTATGGCACAAATATATGTATTATATAAATACCTTGTATTACATAGTACTTTTATTTTATCTCTTTTAACAAAACAAAGTATGCAATCATACTTTTTGAAACAGAATTTATCCTGTCTTTATTCTTCTTTTTCAAGCAAAAACAATAACTTTGTAAGAAAAATCAAGAACAATGTTTACAATCAGAAAAGCTACACTTGAAGACATTCACTTAATCAACCAATTGGCAAAAGAGGTCTTCCCCGCCACTTACAAAGATATCCTGACTCCGGAACAAATCGACTATATGATGGACTGGATGTATTCGCCCGAAAATCTGAAAAAACAAATGACAGAAGAAGGGCACATCTACTATATTGCCTACGAAGAATGCGAGCCTGCAGGTTACGTATCCATCCAACCCGAAGGGGAAGACCTGTATCACTTACAGAAAATCTATGTGATTCCCTATTACCAAAAAAGTCATCTAGGCAAACTCCTGTTCCAACAGGCCATCAAGGGTATCAAGGAACTGCATCCGGCTCCCTGCCGAATGGAATTGAACGTAAACCGGGAAAATCCGGCTCTTGGATTTTACCAACACATGGGAATGGAAAAAGTACGTGAAGAAGACACGCACATCGGCAACGGCTTTTATATGAACGACTATATTATGGGAATCAGTATCTGATTCGGATATCCAGACATACGGGCAGATGATCGCTGTATCCGCCTTGATACCTCATCCCCTTGTAAGTGCGAAAAGGAGTAATACCTCCATATCGTTCGTCTTCTTCAAGCAAAAAAGGAAAGTCAAGCACATGGGCTTCCGCAGTACCGGTATGAAGTGAGGCTGAAGGAAGAAGCATACTGCCATTAACGATGAACTGGTCGAGTACTCCCCATTCTCCACGGTAACGATAAGTTCCGGGTTCTTTTCCCGCCATTAAATTATAAAGAAGAAAAGATGAGACATCATTCTCCTCTTCTGGCGTTTGTGCCCCCAGCACTTGGGATATTGAACGGCTGGACGGTTCATCATTGAAATCGCCCATTATAATAAGGTAAGGGGATTGACGTACGGAGAGCAACGAATCGACCGTATGACGCAATACATCCGCAACAAACAAACGGTATGGTTCGCTTTGCCTTGTTCCGCCAGAACGGGAAGGAAAATGACAAACAAATACATCAAGGGTATCGCCTGAAATGACACGCCCGCTTACATGCAACAAGTCACGGGTAGGCTTTCGCCCGATACGGAAAGAAGGAATACGGATGCACTGCATACCAAGCAACCGGAACGTAGCAGGCTGATAAAGCAAAGCTACATCAATGCCACGTTCATCAGGCGAATCAGTCATCACATACCGATAAGCGGCATCACGCAAAGGCGAATACCTGGTCAGTCCATCCAGGCAATAGGCATTTTCCACCTCACACAGTCCTACCAAATCAGGAACCTGATTACTCGAAGCAGCCAACACCACCTTGGCTATCTTATTCATCTTTGCATGATAACGGTTCCAGTTCCATCCACGGACGGCATGTGGTAAGAATTCTTCGTCTTGTTTCAAGGAATCATCACGGCAATCGAAGAAATTCTCTACATTATAGTGCATCACCCGAAAAGATTCCTGTGCACTGACCCGCAAACAGAAAAAGCACACACCTAACACAGACAAACATAAAAAGCCACTGATTCTACTTACTTTCCTGCCGATACGGAATCCGGTAAACCTATATGAACTTACGTGTGCCTGTGCCATGGGTGTGCAATCATTTTTTATCAAGATTTCGCAGGAATATGTGCCAAAACATCCAGCAGATGACGCCAGAACTTATCTACTGTAGGAATCAGCATGCGCTCATCGGGCGAATGCACGCCACGCAAAGTAGGTCCGAACGATACCATATCCAACGAAGGATACTTCTCCAAAAACAATCCGCACTCTAATCCGGCATGAATGGCTTTTACTTTCGGTTCTGTTCCAAACAAGCGCTTGTAACTCTCTACGGCAATGTGCAATATTTCTGAAGAAGGATTGGGTTTCCAACCCGGATATCCGTCACCTGTTGAAACAGAAGCACCACCCAGCAAAAATGCTGCACTTACCATCATCGACATATCCTCACGCGAAGAAAGGATGGAACTGCGCTGACTGGTCACCACTGTCAGTTCCCCTTTTCCTTGTTTCACCGAAGCCAGGTTAGACGAAGTCTCTACCAATCCTGCAATGTCCTGGCTCATAGCATACACTCCATTATGCACAGCATAAATAGAAAGCAAGAAACGCTTCATGTCAGCAACTTCCATCACTTCCGCACGAGGTGCTTCCGATTCCAGGTCCATCTGCAAATTAGGTTCAGTTACAGCATATTCGTTTTCCACTTCCGACAAATACACGTTCAGGTCCACACGCACCGACTCCTTGTTTTCCATCGGGACTGCACATACAGCATAAGCCTCGCGCGGAATGGCATTATGCAGATTCCCTCCGTCTATCTCGCACAAACGCAGGTCGTATTTCCACATCAGTTGCACCAAGTAACGGTTCAACAGTTTGTTAGCATTTGCACGGTTCTTATTTATATCATCCCCCGAATGGCCTCCGGTAAGTCCTTTTACAACTACACGGAAAAAGAAATATCCTTCGGGAGCATGCGTCATCGGACAAGGAAATACCGCTGTTGTACCCGCCCCTCCGGCACAACCGATAAATAACTCCCCTTCATCCTCCGAGTCCAGGTTTATCAGGATATCCCCTTTCATAAAACCTTCTTTCAAAGCGAAAGCACCGGTCAGCCCTGTTTCTTCGTCCACCGTAAACAAGCATTGTACAGGTCCGTGTTCCACATCATCCGAAGCCAGCAAGGCAAGTTCGGCTGCCATTCCGATTCCATTATCGGCTCCCAACGTGGTTCCTCTGGCTCTCAACCATTCCCCGTCAATATATGTTTCTATCGGGTCGGTTTCGAAGTTATGCTGTGTATCCTTGTTTTTCTCACACACCATATCCATGTGCGACTGGAGAATTACCGTTTTTAAATTCTCCTTGCCCCGCGAAGCCGGCTTCTCTATCAATACATTTCCAGCATCATCGGTCCGGGCATGCAACCCGTGCTTCTGGGCAAAATCCAACAGATAAGCTCTTATTTTTTCTTCCTTCTTGGAAGGACGAGGCACCTGGCACACTTCTTCAAAATATTGGAAGACAATAACAGGTTTCAAATCTTTTTTCTCCATAAATCAAGTGTTTATTTTTCTACTTCCGTAAAAATAAGTTAAAAATACGAATTAATGAGGATACTCCTCGCTTTTTTCAAGGACAAACATCCAATTTCGATAACAAAAAGTATATCTTTGCAGCACAAAATTAATAGAAATGCTTAAGACTATCCTCTTTACTGTGTTAATAGTTGCTATCAGCATAGCACTATTCTCTGTAAAGATACTCTTTACAAAAAACGGAAAATTCCCTAATACCCACGTCAGCGGCAACAAGGCGTTGCGTAGGAAGGGTATCGGGTGCGTACAATCGCAAGATCGCGAGGCAAGGCAAACGAATCCGCATGCCATTGCCGAACGTATGCCTAACGGAAAAGAACAGGAAAACAATTAATAACTAAGATACTGAAAAAAACATGATGAAAAAAATGAAGTATGTCCTGAATGGATTTTTGGCATTGGCTCTTGCGCTGATGTTCACACAATGCACTGACAAGAAAGCAGAGAATGGAAACTCGACGGAAATTACAGCTACCGTACCGGGAAGTATGAAAATAGCATACGTCGAAATAGACTCATTGCTGACTAAATACAAGTTCTGGAACGACCTGAACGAACAGATGATTCAGAAGGAGGAAAATATCCGTACTACCTTGAACGAAAAAGCCAAAGACTTGGACAACGATATGCGCGAATTCCAACGCAAATTGGAAAACAATGGTTTTGTAAGTCAAGAGCGTGCCGAACAAGAAAGAGTACGTATTGTCCAAAAACAGCAGAAATTGCAAGAACTGCAAGAAAAATTAACCAACGAACTACAGACAGAAAACCAAAAGAACAGTTTGCAATTGCGCGACTCCATCAATTCATTCCTGAAAATCTATAACAAAGACAAAGGATATAGCCTGATTATCAGCAATACAGGATTCGACAATCTGCTGTATGCAGACGACGCATTCAACATCACCGATGAAATTGTTGAAGGACTGAACGCCCGTTACAATCCGAGCAAGAAATAAACCTTTTTATATACAAAGACGAGGCACGACTTGGAAAGAAGAACATTCTCTTTCCGGGTCGTGCCTCATCTTTATCAAAAAATCCCCGGTTCCTACCGAACAAAACAAGAACCGGAAATGTTATAATAACAGATACATTCGCCCAATCAGACTATGACCCACTAAAAGCATTACGATTATGGAAACGTTTGCAGATTTAGTTACATCATCCACTCCTGTACTGGTAGACATCTACGCAGAATGGTGTACACCTTGCAAGGCTATGACACCTATCTTGAAACAACTGAAAGCAATGCAAGGAGATGCCATCCGGATTATCCAAATAAACATCGACAAGAATCCTCAAATAGCCCAGCATTATGCAGTACACTCTGTGCCTACACTTATGATATTCAAAAACGGCAAACAGCTATGGAGACAAAGCGGATTTGTGAACATCCATGAACTAAACCAAATCATCGAACAATTCAAATGATGTTTACCTTTTGATTTTCTTTTTGTAAAGGTCGGCACGCCCCATTACATCACGCACAAAATTATAAGTTTCCGTACCACGGAAATAACCGTTTTTACAAACCGGATCCTGATAATATTCCTCATTGCTCTTCAGCAAGATATAATGGTCTACATGGTGCTCCCACCGATAAGGGTCTTTTCCATATTTCTTCGCCAAAGCCATGGCATCGGTTATGTGTCCTGCTCCTGCATTGTAAGCCGCCAATACGAACTTCACCTGCTCATCCTTGTCATCCACCTTCCGGAAAATATTCTGCAACTGGGCTATATACTTTACCCCTCCTTTGATACTCTCTTCCGGGTCTTGCTCCTTGCCCCTTGGAATCCCCATAGCATGAGCCGTAATAGGCATCAGCTGCATCAGTCCTTTAGCACCGGCCCACGACACTACATCCGGATTGAAATTCGATTCCGTATAAACCAATGCTGCAAGCAACCGCCAATCCCATCCGATTTCTTTAGCATACTTACGGAACAAATCGTCGTAATGCGATATCTTTCCATCCTTCACCGAGAGGATAGAACCATGCACCGGCTGCTTGTTAAGTTCAAAATAACGGCGTGCACTTGCCTTGAATTCCGGTGAATTGATATTTTCCTTGTGCCATTTATCTGCTGCCTGGGCAAGCAAAGGCGATGTTTTACGTACTGCCCACGAAGCACGCTGGTCGAAACTGACCACCAGCCTGATATCCAAGTTAGAATAATATGTACGGTTTATCTTTGCCACTTCATTGGTAGCTACGGTATAATCTATCTTACCTTCAGCCACCTGCGTAATCAAATCCTCGGTCGACAAGCTGTCCGCATCTACCAAATGAATACGTATGCCTCCTCCCAGCTCTTCATTCAAATGAACCAGACGTTCATAGTACTTTCCGGGACTTACATACACATCTTTGTCAATTAACTGGGTCACATCTTTCACTGCATCTCTACCTCTGCGTTGTACTACGACCTGATGCGTAATATTCTCCTCACCACAATAAATCAGACTGTCTTTCCACGCCTGTGTAATATCCAGATTATAAGCTATGAGGTCGCCTTTACCTTCCAGCAGGCATCGCACCATTTCCGAAGGATTGTTCACCACCTTCAGCTTCATTTTCAATCCCAGCGACTGCACGAACTGCTGTGCCAACTCATATTGAAATCCCATCGGTTCGCCCCGATAATTGAAATAGGAAGTAGAACTGTTGGCAGTAAGCACCACCAGTTCTCCACGTTCTTTAATGACAGGCAAATCAACATTCGCCTCACCTCCTGCCGACTGCCTGCCACTACAAGCTACCGACAGCCAACATATCAGTCCTATCCAACTCCAGAAAACAACTGTTTTCATCGGCCAATGATTTTTTCTATATATAGCTTCAGTATCTCGATAGCCTTCCAGTTGTGTCCACCTTGTGGAACAATCAAGTCTGCATATTGCTTGGCTGGTTCAATAAACTCCTGATGCATCGGTTTCAGCACCTTTACATACCGGTCCATCACGGCTTCGGCTGTACGTCCGCGCTCAATCACGTCCCGCTGGATAACCCGGATCAACCGTTCATCCGAATCTGCATCCACAAACACCCGCAAATCCATCAAATCCCGCAAGCGCTTATCACTTAATGCCAGAATACCTTCGATTATCACCACTTTACGCGGTTCTATATGAATGGTTTCAGGTTGTCGTGTACAAGTCAGATAAGAATAAACCGGCTGTTCTATCGCTTTTCCCTGCCGGAGCATCTCCACCTGTTTCGACAAAAGTTCCCAATCGAATGCATCAGGATGGTCGAAATTTATGTTCTGGCGTTCCTCTACAGGTATATGGCTACTGTCCTTATAATACGAGTCCAAAGGCAATAATGCCACTTCGTTGGCAGGCAAACTATCGACTATACTTTTTACGACTGTTGTTTTTCCGGAGCCTGTTCCTCCGGCAATACCGATGATAATCATGCTTTACTGGTTTTTAGATGTGGATAATTTGCACAAATATACACATTTTTCTCCTGCCCGCATCAAAAAAACGTTTTTTCAGCATATTTTATACCTTGAATTTACAAGAATGAGACATTGGCTGAATGAGGACATCCATGAAAAATAAAATCCATAAATCCGAAATGAAAAAAGCCCCTTGAAACAATCGCCGTAATCCGGAAAATACTTACATTTGTAGCAATAGACACAAGCATAAATTTTAAAACTTTTACATCATGGTAAAACATATTGTATTATTCAAGCTGAAAGAGACACTGACACAAACCGAAAAACAAGACGTTATGCACCGCTTCAAGGAAGCCATCGAAGCCTTACCGGCCCGCATACCGACTATCCGGCACATCTTTGTAGGACTGAACATCAATCCGGATGAAAAATGGGACATCTGCCTGGAAAGTGAATTTGACACACTGGAAGATATGAAAGCCTATTCAATTCACCCCGACCACCTGGCTGCTGCCGGAATCCTGAATGGATACAGACAAGACCGCGCCTGCACAGATTATATCATCAATTGACAAAGTTATGAAAAAAATTATCAACCCATGGGAAGGCATGAAGGGATATAACTGTTTCGGATGTGCTCCGCAAAATCCTTCAGGACTGAAAATGGAATTTTATGAAGATGGAGACAGTATCGTCAGTTACTGGAAACCTGATGAAAAATACCAGGGATGGCTGGACACACTGCATGGAGGCATCCAGGCTTTATTGCTCGACGAAACATGCGGATGGGTCGTCATGCGTAAACTACAAACCGCAGGCGTCACTTCAAAAATGGAAACCCGTTACCTGAAACCAGTACATACCACTGACAAGCTGCTTACCATCCGCGCTTCCATCCGTGAGCAACGAAGAAACATTATCACCATCGAAGCAACCCTCACCAATGAAGCAGGCGAAGTATGCACACAAGCCGTCTGTACCTACTTTGCCTTTCCACGTGAAAAAGCCGAACACGAAATGCATTTTCATGAATGTAAAGTAGAAGGAGAATAAAAAGAACTATTCGAAAAACATAAAAATAGCAAAAAGCATAAACTTGCACAACCAAAATCGAGGTTCTTTTGTTAACTTTACATAGAAGTTTAATTGATATACAAAGTAAATATGGCAAAAACAGCATTTCAAGGAAACCCTGTCACCCTGGCAGGTGAATTTGTAAAAACAGGAACGCAAGCTCCTGATTTTTCACTGGTAAAAGGGGATTTAAGTAGTTTCACCCTGGCAGACACCAAAGGGAAATATGCCCTGCTGAACATCTTCCCCAGCATGGACACAGGAGTATGCGCAGCATCGGTACGTAAATTCAACCAACTGGCAGCCCAAATGAGTGATACCATTGTATTGGCAATCTCGAAAGACCTGCCTTTTGCCCAAGGACGGTTCTGCACGACAGAAGGCATTGAGAACGTCATTCCACTATCAGACTATCGCTATACGTCCGATTTCGGAGAAAAATATGGCGTACTGATGACTGACGGTGTATTGTGCGGACTACTGGCACGGGCGGTGGTTATCATCAATCCGGAAGGCAAAGTAGTTTATACCGAACTGGTACCTGAAATCACCCAAGAGCCTGATTACGAGGCAGCCCTTGCCGCCCTGAAAGGCTAAATCCATCACTCGGATTACACGGATAAAATCTCATAAGCAGATTTTTTATCTGTGTAATCCGTAGTGTTTTTTTATTCTGCAGCAAATTCCTTGATGCGCTGTTCTTCACTCAAGCGGCAAATCAGCAGACGGTCATTTTTTTCAGCAACGATGTAACCGTCAAGTCCTTGTACCACCACTTTCTTTTCTTCGGTAGTATGTACAATGCAATTACGGCTTTCGTGCAAATGAATGTTTTCTCCGATGCATACATTATTATGAGCGTCTTTATGCAAGTTATCGTGCAACGATCCCCATGTACCCAAGTCACTCCAACCGAATGAAGCCGGGAACACATAAATTTCTTCTGCTTTTTCCATGATGGCATAGTCGATAGAAATGTTTTCGCACGTAGGGAAAAGCTTGTCTATTTTCTCCTGTTCCACCTCTGTATAATAATAAGGCAGCAATCCTTCGAAAATGTTCGACATAGTAGGCTGGTACACCCGAAAAGCATTGACGATGGTGCTGACATTCCAAATGAATATACCGGCATTCCAGAAATAATTTTTCCGTTGTAAGTATCGTTTGGCCGTTTCCAAATCCGGTTTTTCCTTGAATGCATCTACCCGGTAGATTTCTTTATTGGAAGGACATGCCATAGAAAGATCACCTTCAATATATCCATATCCTGTTTCAGGACGCGTAGCCTGCATACCCAGAGTGACAATGGCATCAGAGTCGGCCGTAAACTTCAAAGCAGAATTGACTACCCTTACAAACTCACGCAAATCCATCACTATGTGATCACTCGGAGTAACCACTATATTTGCCTTGGGATTCTTCGCTTTGATTTTCCAACTCACATACGCTATACATGGAGCCGTATTTCTACGGCAAGGTTCTAATAAAATATGCTCGGGATTAATATCTGGAAGCTGTCCTTTCACCAGCTCTGCATAAGCCGCCGATGTGACAATCCACATATTTTCCACTCCGCACACATCACGAAAACGTTCAACCGTAAGCTGAAGCAACGTCTTTCCACATCCTAAAACATCAATGAACTGCTTGGGGAAATCAGTAGTACTCATCGGCCAGAACCGACTTCCCACTCCTCCTGCCATAATGACGACATGATTGTTATTCGAATTCATACTGAATTTATTATTTTAAATCTCAGTTGCAAATATATGTATTTTAATTACATTAAGGCCATATTCAACAATTTTTTATCTCTTTTTCCACCGCAAAGTGTTATCAAACATAAGAACCTGACTGCTCCTTCTTTATCATAACAGAAACGATGCCATAAAAGCATTTCACCTGAAAAAAAACAAAAGGAGTTAGAAGTAAAATGTAAAGACTTCTAACTCCTTGAGATTATTTCCTGTCCGGAAAAGCCGAAATCAGCGTTTCCGTTTCCAAAGATTACTCATATCTTCCAGTGTCTTTCCCTTGGTCTCCGGAACCAGCCTCCATACAAACAGCGCAGCTATAATACAGATAGCCCCATAAAGACCATAAGTAAACCAATGTCCGAAATCAGGGTCATTGCTTGTCTGCATATTGAACATGGGGACAAACGAAGCACTCACAATCCAATTGAATATCCATTGGAAAGCCACGGCAATGGCTACAGCAGCTCCCCGAATCGTATTAGGAAATATTTCTGAAATGAGCACCCAGCAAATAGGTCCCCATGACATCATGAATGAAGCGCTATAAACCATGATGCTCAACATCGTCACCAGCTCCACACCGGCATGTCCGAAAGTAAACGCTACCCCCAAGGCACCGATAGCCATCCCGATAGAACCTGTGATAAGCAAGGGTTTACGTCCCCATTTTTCAACCGTAAAGATAGCAATAAGCGTAAACAGAATATTGACAATACCCATGATAATGGTTTGCATCATAGGATTCGCCATACCCATGTCATCAAAAATTCGCGGAGCATAATAAAGCACAGCATTGATACCTACAGCCTGCTGGAACACACTCAACATAATACCGACGAAAATAACAAGTACACCGTAAGTAAATACTCTCTCGGTTTTTTCCGTAATGGTATTTCTTATCTCGTTCAGAATGTTATTCCCTTCCGTCTTTCCATTGATTTTACAAAGCACGGAAAGTGCTTTGTCATCTTCTCCAGCCATGACGAGGTAACGCGGAGTCTCGGGCACAAAACAAATCAGTAAGGCAAATAACCCTGCCGGTACAGCTTCACTACCAAACATATAACGCCATCCGGTAGATATGGTCCACGGATCACTTCCTGGAGCCACAGCATTGATGCCCTGACCGATAGATTCTATAACAGGATTGGTATGATCGCCCAGAATAAAGAAATTCACCATATATACGACCAGCTGACCAAAAATAATGGCAAACTGATTCCACGATACCAATGTACCTCGGATATTAGACGGAGCCACTTCAGCGATGTACATCGGACAAATTGCAGAAGCAAGCCCTACCCCTACTCCTCCTATGACACGATAAATATTAAAAGCGATAAGCAACGGATAAGTCGGCACCCCATGCTCGAAAAACAAGAATTCAGGTACCATCGAGCCCAATGCAGAAATAAAAAACATGATACCGGCAAATATCAACGATTTTTTCCGGCCCCAATTCGAAGCCATATAACCAGAAACAGCACTGCCGATAATGCAGCCAATGAGCGCGCTGGCACATGTAAAGCCGTGCCATCCATCCGTATATACAAAATCTTCCGCTCCCAAGAAGAATGCCTGCAATCCTTTTTCCGCACCCGAAATGACTGCTGTATCATATCCGAACAGCAACCCTCCCAACACGGCTACAAGCACAATCGTAAAAAGATAAGTTTTACTTCCTTTTTCGGCGTAATCCATGATATAAAAACAAATAAGGTAAAGAATGAAGAACAAAAAAAATGAAGAACGAAGAACGAAGAATGAAGAACCGGGGGTACATCCGCCTATTCTTCACTCTTCATTCTTAATTCTTCATTCAACTATCAGCAATACATATTCACAATAGCTTCATACAATTCTTGCTTGCCGCTAGTCTGTTTCGGTTCGCCTACGGTCTTGGCGTATGCCACAACATCTTCCAGCGTCAGCTTGCCTTCTTCAAATTCTTTGCCCTTACCAGCATCGAACGAAGCGTAACGGTCTGCCAGCATCTTCTTGTATGGAGATTCTTCCAGCAATTTGGCTGCACTCAGCAGAGCACGTGCCATTACATCCATACCTGCGATGTGGGCGATGAAGATATCTTCCAGATCGGTAGAGTTACGACGGGTCTTGGCGTCGAAGTTCGTACCGCCGTTGCCCAGACCGCCGTTTCGGATAATCTGCATCATGGCCTGGGTCAGCTCGTAATTGTCAATCGGGAACTGGTCGGTATCCCATCCGTTCTGATAGTCACCGCGGTTAGCATCGATAGAACCCAGCATACCGTTGTCTACAGCTACGCACAATTCATGTTCGAAGGTATGACCGGCCAAGGTAGCGTGGTTTACTTCGATATTTACCTTGAAGTCCTTGTCCAGATTGTGGGCCTTCAAGAAACCTACTACGGTTTCAGTATCCACGTCATACTGGTGCTTGGTCGGTTCCATCGGTTTCGGCTCAATCAAGAAGGTACCGGTAAAGCCTTTGGCGCGTGCATAGTCGCGGGCGATGGTCAACATCTGCGCCAAGTGTTCTTTTTCACGTTTCTGGTCGGTGTTCAGCAATGACATATAGCCTTCACGTCCGCCCCAGAATACATAGTTACTACCGCCGAGTTCGATTGTTGCATCAATGGCATTCTTGATTTGAACACCAGCACGTGCTACAACATCAAAATCCGGATTGGTAGCAGCACCGTTCATATAACGTGCATGACCGAATACATTAGCCGTACCCCACAACAGCTTGATGCCAGTTTCAGCTTGTTTCTGCTTCAGATAAGCCACCACTTCTTTCAGGTTAGCTTCATATTCTTCAATTGTATCGGCTTCATCGCAAAGGTCTACATCGTGGAAGCAATAATACTCGATGCCCATTTTCTGCATGAATTCGAAACCGGCATCCACCTTGTCTTTGGCAGCTTGTACCTTATCAGGATTTCCTTTCCAAGGGAATTTCTTTGTTCCACCACCGAACTGGTCGCCACCTTCTGCACAAAGAGTGTGCCACCATGCCATAGAAAACTTCAACCAGTCTTTCATCTTCTTACCCATTACGACTTTTTCAGGATCATAATAACGGAAAGCCATCGGGTTCTTGCTTTCTACACCTTCGAATTTGATTTTACCAATACCAGGAAAATACTCTTTTGTTGCCATAGTTTTATTTGTTTAAAAGTTAATGTATTGAGTTTTTAAGTTTGTGAGTTTTTAAGTTTGTGAGTTCTTAAGTTTGTGAGTTTTTAAGTTTGTGAGTTTTTAAGTTTGTGAGTTCTTAAGTTTGTGAGTTTTTAAGTTTGTGAGTTCTTAAGTTTGTGAGTTCTTAAGTTTGTGAGTTTTTAGCCTCCTTGTGTTTTCGCACCTTCTGTAGAGACGATGTGCACATCGTCTCTACGATGATGATACCAACGAATGCACACATAATGCCCAAAGAAGCATTAAACTAAGAAACTAAAAAACTAAAGAACTCAAAAACTCAAAAACCTACCTTATGCATGCATTCCAGCCAACGTTGGTAGGCATCTTCGTATGCCGATTTATTAGCCGCATCCGGTTCGATGACAGCCAGCTTATCCAAGGTAGCAAACGCCTCATCATTATTCTTATAAATGCCTGCGCCCATACCTGCACCTTTTGCTGCACCTACCGAACCATCGGTATCATAAAGTTCAATAGTCGCACCGGTCACTCCAGCCAGCGTATTGCGGAATATCGGGCTAAGGAACATATTGGCATGCCCGGCATGGATTTTTTGTACATCCATTCCCATATTCCTCATGATGTCGATGCCATACTTAAACGAGAAGACAATACCTTCCTGTGCCGCACGGATGATATGGTTGCGCGTATGCAGATTAAAGTTAATGCCATGGATAGAGCATCCTGTTTCCCGATTCTGAAGCATACGTTCCGCTCCGTTACCGAAAGGAAGGATACTGATACCACCTGCCCCAATCGGTGCCTGAGCAGCAAGGTCGTTCATTTCAGCATACGAAACACCTGCGGGTACTACCGTACGCTTCACCCATGAATTCAGTATACCCGTACCGTTAATGCAAAGCAATACACCCAAACGAGTCTGGTCTGCCGTATGATTTACATGAGCAAACGTGTTCACACGTGATTGAGGATCGTAATTAACCGAACCGTTTACACCATAAACGACTCCCGATGTACCTGCGGTAGAGGCAATCTCACCCGGATTGAAAACATTCAGAGAAAGTGCGTTATTCGGCTGGTCGCCCGCACGGTAGGTCACCGGAGTTCCTTCTTTCAATCCTAATTCGGCGGCGGCAACGGCGGTCACTCTTCCTTGTTCGGAAAAAGTAGGACGGATATCAGCTATCAACGAACGGTCGAAACCATAATAATCAAGCAGGAACTGAGCGACATCGTTTGCCTGGAAATCCCAGAACATACCTTCCGACAAACCAGAAACGGTAGTACAGATTTCACCAGTCAGACGCATGGCAATGTAATCGCCCGGCAGCATGATTTTATAAATCTGCGAGAAGACATCCGGTTCATTCTCCTTAATCCACGCCAATTTCGAAGCGGTAAAGTTACCCGGAGAGTTCAGCAAATGCGAAAGACACTTCTCTTCGCCCAATGTCTGAAAAGCTTTCTCCCCATAAGGAACAGCACGCGAATCGCACCAAATGATAGCCGGACGAAGCACTTGCTGCTGTTTGTCTACACAAACCAAGCCATGCATCTGATAAGAAATGCCGATAGCGGCAATTTCTTCTTTCTTTGCCCCGCTTTCATTCATAATAGCTTCTGTAGCCAACTTCAAGTTAGCCCACCACATTTCCGGCTTCTGCTCAGCCCATCCCGGATGAACGGCGATAATTTCCGCTTCCGTTTTCGGATAGAAAGCCGAAGCCACACATTTACCTGTCCCGGCGTTTACCAAACTGGCTTTCACCGAAGAACTACCAATATCATACCCTAACAAATACATAGTACAGTACGTTTATTTATGTTTATTATATATCTTCCTGTCAAAACGATAATACCGTGCGGCACGATGCGCAACTCCCTTTTCCTTTTCCTCCAATGGAACCACGTACGGCAACAAAGCGATTTTCTTATGGAAATTACGCACATCAAACTCTTTATCATACACCAGCTGATAAAGCACGCGCAACTGGGCTGCCGTAAATTTACGGGGAAGCAAGTCAAACATCACCGAAGGCGAACTTTCCACATAATGGCGGAGAACCACCAGCGCATCTTTGAGGACACGCAAATGATCAAAAGCCAAACCCTTCACCTCCGATACCGGCATCCAGCAAGCATCATAAGTAGCCGAAAGATTCGTGCTACGGCGGTCTATCTTCAACAACGACAAATAGGCAACGGTTACAATCCGTCCCACCTTATTTTTCGTTATCCGGTGAAAATGTTCCAGCCACAACACATCCCGTGGATCCGACGTACGGTCTTTCGAACCGTAAGCCTTGAATTGATTCATCCGGATATTCTTCAAACCCGTCAATTCCGTAAGCACCCGTTTGGCTGCATCGTCCAAATCCTCATCAGCATAAATCAGACTCCCCGGAAGCTTCATGTCGTTATATCCACTCCCTGCACCCTTGCCGATCTGCCGGACTAAAAGCACACGGAACTGCTCACCATCAAAACCTATCACCACGCAGTCGACCGACACGTGAACGTCTATTATCTGGTTATTTCCGGTTTGCTTTTCCATGAGTATTTTTCTTTGAACACTGCAAATATAAACACTTTTTGCATACGTTGTACACAAATACATAAATTATTTATCATGTTATTAAACATTATTCTTCAAACAAATAGTTTTCGTACATCATACAACAACCATGCATTGCTTTATCGTATCAGATACAAAAAGGGTAAAAGACCGCTTCCGGCTCCTTGCATTCTGCTTTTCAGCCGGCTCTGTTTATCCCCCCAACAGGCTATATTTCCCGGCAAAGCCGTCTTGTTTTTATATTCCATGGGCTGGAACGTACATTCCAGCCCATGGAACATACGTTCCAGCCCGTGGAATGTACGTTCCGGCTGGCGGAATATAAAACATACCTAACCGCATAAGACATATCACACACCCAGACAGACGTTTTAAAGCAGGTCCGAACAAGATAACGGGAAATTTCCTACCTTTGCAACCTGAATCATCCAGACACCAAAGACATGAAACACTACCCATGCATATTGACCATCGCCGGTTCCGATTGCAGCGGAGGAGCCGGCATACAGGCAGACATCAAGACCATTTCTGCCTTGGGAGCCTATGCGGCAAGCGCCATAACCGCCATCACCGTACAGAACACCTGCGGAGTAACAGGCATCCACGCCGTGCCTCCCACCTATATCCAAGGGCAAATCCAAGCGGTTATGACGGATATCCCACCTATATCCGTAAAGATAGGCATGCTGAATGACGCCGGAACCATCCGTGCCATAGCCGAATCCCTGCACAGGTTTACACCTTATTATAAATACATCGTGCTCGACCCCGTCATGGTCTCAACCAGCGGGTGCAAACTCATAGAAGACGATGCCATCGAGGCACTGACCTCCTTGCTGATGCCCCTCGCCACCCTTATCACGCCCAATCTGAGCGAAGCGGAAGTGCTGACGGGAAAACGCATCGCCACGATACCCGACATGGAAAAAGCCGCAAAAGAATTGCTCGCCTTCGGAAGCCAGGCGGTCCTGGTCAAAGGTGGACACCTGAACGAGGCGGAGATGTGCGACGTGCTATATATAAAAGGAGAAGACCGACCTCACCTGTTTTCTTCACCCAAAATCGAAAGCCGCAACACGCACGGCACCGGATGCACCCTTTCCTCTGCCATTGCCACGTATCTTGCCTTGGGAAAACCCTTGGAAGAAGCGGTCCGGAAAGCCAAGGCATACGTCTATCAAGGTATCTTGTCGGGAAAAGACGTGCATATCGGAGAAGGGCACGGACCGCTGAACCATTTCTTTGCACCGGTTCCCCTAAGGGTAAATGAAGAATGAAGTATGAAGAATTGGCTTATGTATTCCCTCTCCGCATGGAATTGGCTAACGCCGAACATTGTTTCTTCATTCTTCCTTCTTCATTCTTCATTAAAATCACTATCTTTGTCCCAAACATTAACTTAAAAAACAATCGATATGAAAGCATTTGTATTCCCCGGCCAGGGAGCACAATTCGTAGGTATGGGAAAAGACCTTTACGAGACCTCTCCACTGGCGAAAGAATTATTCGAGAAAGCGAACGAAATCTTAGGATACCGCATTACGGATATCATGTTCAACGGCACTGACGAAGATTTGCGCCAGACCAAGGTGACCCAGCCTGCCGTATTCCTGC
Source organism: Bacteroides sp. An51A (assembly GCF_002161565.1). NCBI lineage: Bacteria > Pseudomonadati > Bacteroidota > Bacteroidia > Bacteroidales > Bacteroidaceae > Bacteroides > Bacteroides sp. An51A. The sequence continues at coordinate 21,053 of NZ_NFIC01000012.1, read as the reverse complement.
ACTCGGTTATCTCGGCATTGTGTTTAGGCGATGAGTTCAAGCCCGAAATGACCGCCGGACACTCATTAGGCGAATTCTCGGCACTGGTAGCTGCCGGAGCCTTGTCGTTCGAAGACGGATTGAAACTGGTATATGCCCGTGCCATGGCGATGCAGAAGGCTTGCGAAATGCAACCCTCTACCATGGCAGCTATCATCGCTTTGCCCGACGAGAAAGTGGAAGAAATCTGTGCACAGGTAAGCCAGGAGGGCGAAGTATGTGTAGCGGCCAACTTCAATTGCCCGGGACAAATCGTCATCTCAGGTTCTATCGAAGGCATCAACAAGGCTTGCGAACTGATGAAAGCAGCCGGAGCGAAACGTGCCCTTCCGCTGAAGGTAGGCGGTGCTTTCCATTCTCCGTTGATGAACCCGGCTAAAGTAGAACTGGAAGCGGCTATCAACGCCACGGAATTCCATGCGCCGAAATGCCCCATCTACCAGAATGTAGATGCCAGACCGCATACAGGCCCGGCTGAAATCAAAGCTAACTTAGTAGCCCAATTGACCGCATCGGTACGCTGGACACAAACCGTACAAAACATGATAGCCGATGGGGCAACCGAATTCGTAGAATGCGGACCGGGTGCCGTATTGCAGGGATTGATTAAGAAAATCAACAAAGAAGCGAACGCACACGGGATTTGAGAAAAATAAGGAAGAATCTTGCATACATCACAAAACCCGTATGCAAGATTCTTCCATTTTATGATTACTTCTAACAATCTTCTTATTTTATGAAGAAAATCTCTCATTCCACCATTACTTTCCTCGCAATAACCACTCTTGCTTTAACCATCACCGGATGGTGCTGGAATCAGTTATCCCCTTTCTTAAGCGGCATTTTTGTATTTGACATCAAAGAATATTTCAAGACATCATTCTATGGAATCATTTTATGCACCATTTGGTTATATACTACACGAAAAAGACATAAAGAAACAATAAAACTTTTTCGCGCGAAAAAAGAAAGGATGAACCAGGGTTATCAATCCCTTCAAAAAGAATTAAAACAAAAAGAAATCCAAATCGAACAATTACAGTATAAACTCACCTGCCAACAATCTGATATTAACAAAAAAGCAACTTTACAAAAAGAGTTAAGAAACTTAAACGCCCAGCGTGACATTCTTTTACAAGAAATCATACAACATTCAGATACCCGTACTAAAATAGAACATATCCTTATAGATTATAAACAAAAAGGACATTCCAAAGAAACACTATCCGAAAAAGATTGGAGAAGCCTTGCCAACGAATTAGACCAAAAAGACATCATACTACAATATAGCAACCAATTTTGTTTCACTCCAAGTGAACAAAATTATTGTTATCTATTATTGACCGACTATTCAGCTACCGATAGAGGAAAACTCCTACAATTAACCAGACAAACAGTATACCGTAGAGAACATGATATTCTAACCAAATTAGGTGAAAATTATGAAGCTGGAAAATTGAAAAACATTGTCCGGAAATGGGTAAGAAGCTGTTTTGAATTTCTCCAAAAAGTTTTTCTTGACTTGATGTATCCGTTTCCGTGTGTGCTTTGGGCGATTTTTTGGTCCTTTTCGCTCCTGTTCTTCGTCAGATAGCCCGCTATCTTCCTCATCACAGAAGCGAAAATGCCTCAAAAACTCATCCCAAATCATCGCACGATAAATTCAAAACAGCTTCTAAATTAAAACAATAAAAAGACCTAAACAACCACACATGTTCATATACGTAATGCAAATGTTACACTTTTCTACGATATTGTTACACCTGTAACAGCCTCATTCACAAAAAGGTTATCTAATTTTGCATTGTCGAAAAGGAGCAAGACACAACACTTTATTATGCCTCTTTTCGCCACATTAAATGAAAAATTAGGAACAATCTCTATAACCTTTAAAAACGTAGAAATTATGAACAACAAAAAATTTATAAGAAAAAACGAAATCACATTTTACTTGCTATTTATAGTATTATGGCCTATTTTTTCTTCAATATTTCAATATCTATCGAATAACCATATTTCTATATCAGAAATAGCCATACAAACTTTAATAATAGCAGTTATTATGCCAATTATTATTCTTATTGGACGATTTTTTAAAAATTAAATAACATTTATGGAGATTGTTCCTTTTCACAACAGACGGTTAAAAAACAACCAATGACTCGTAGAAGTGTATCGCATACACCCCTACATAAGAATTGCAAAGGCGCAAAATCTTCACTCCTCCTGCACCTTTGCAATTTTAGAAGCTGTTTTGAATTTCTCCAAAAAGTTTTTCTTGGCTTGATGTATCCTTTTTCGTGTGTGCTTTGGGCGATTTTTTGGTTCTTTTCGCTCCTGTTCTTCGTCAGATAGCCCGCTATCTTCCTCATCACAGAAGCGAAAATGCCTCAAAAACTCATCCCAAATCATCGCACGATAAATTCAAAACAGCTTCTACATTTGCCGCATAAATTCAAAAAGAAAGCTTCAGCATCTTCCCGCCCAGTGCCGGCACATCTATCGTGACCGCCTTATCAGGCATCCACGAGATGATTTCTTCCTTTCCGGTCAGCAGGTCAGTGACATTGCACCGTGCAAACGAAGGCAGATGAAGAAAATCGAATGCATGTTGCGGAATAGTCACACCGATATGCACGGGGATAGCCTCAAAGTTTGCCACAACCAGAATCACTTCCTTGCCATACTTGCGCAAGAATGCATACTGGCGGTGCTCATTCATCAGCCAGCCGCCCTGATTGACATACATCAGGTCGAAGAAACTCCCCTTGGAAAGTGCAGCTTCTGTTTGACACAGGTTGAGCACATGTTGGTAATAGCGACGGATTTCCTTTTCTTTAGCGTTCAGCAAATGCAGGTTGTAACGCCCGTGATTGCTCCAACGGCGGATGCTGGGGATGCTCCAATAGTCGAATATCGTGGTGCGCCCGTCACGTCCGCTAAAGCCTTCCGAATCCATTCCTTCCTCACCCAATTCCTGCCCGAAATAAATCATCATCGGATTGGTATTCATGCAAGCCGAAACCAGCAATGCCGGAAGCCCCTTGCGTGCATCGCCCGCAAAGAAATCGGAAGCGATACGCTGTTCGTCATGATTCTCCAGGAAGTTCAACATGTGCGGCTGGATGTCATTCACACGCTGCCAACACCCGGTAATGGCGGTTGCCGATGTATATCCGCACACCAATGCACGCAAGGTATCATACAGCCCCACCTTATCATACAGATAATCGAAATGCCCTTTATAGATATAATTACGGTATTCATCCGGATTGTATACCTCGGCAATAAAGACCAATGCCGGATAATGCGCCTTCACTTTCGGGATGACCCAGCCCCAAAACTCGCAAGGCACCATCTCTGCCATGTCGCACCGGAAACCGTCGATGCCTTTCGAAGCCCAAAACAACAGGATATCCAACATCTTGTGCCACGTGTCCGGCTCGGGATCGAAATGATTGCCCGTATTGCCTATGTAGTCTACACCATAATTCAGTTTTACCGTTTCATACCAATCGGTCTTGTTGGGGTAAGCATCAAAACGGTCGTTGCCAGTAGCCTTGGCAGGCATCTCATCATACAATCCCTGCTCTTCATCATAAAAATCTATCTCACCGCCAAGATGGGCACCGGGAATATAATAAAAATTATTATCCGGAGCAAATGCCTTCGACGGGTCATCATCCTCACCCAGATCTTTCACACCTTCGGGCTTAGCTATCGAATGGTACTGACGCGCCACATGATTGGGGACAAAATCGATAATCACCTTCAACCCGTTTGTGTGCGAGCGTTGCACCAAAGCCTCAAACTCTTCCATGCGGCGGTCTACATGAACAGCCAAGTCCGGGTCTACATCGTAATAATCACGGACAGCATATGGCGAGCCCGCTTTTCCCTTCACTACTGCCGGATGGTTGCGCGGAATGCCGTAAGCCGAATAATCGGTCTGCGAAGCATGGGCGAGGATACCCGTGTACCAGATATGAGTAGCGCCCAGCTTCTTGATCTCGTGCAAGGCCTTGTTGGTAAAATCATCCATTTTTCCACACCCGTTTTCACTTAAGGTTCCATTTATCTTATTGCGGAGCCCTCTGTTTCCGAACAAACGGGTGAATACCTGATAAATAATCATTTTCCCTTCTTGTTCCATAGTCGTATTTTTTATTTACTAATGTACTACACTTGTGTGTTGTCTGTATTCAAAGATAAAATCCGTATAACCTGTAGCGGAAAGATTTCATCACCGTTTCGTCAGTCCTACTTTCAGATTCAGCTTAAAATAGTACACACCGTTCTCACGCTCCAGATAGCCATACTTGTCTTTAGAGGTAGAACCTTTTTCCAGACGCGTATTGTAGAAAAGGAAGTCGGCAAATACCTGGCGGAAAGCCCGCTGGTAACAAAGCACATCTCCATTTCCCGTCACCAACAAGCATCCGTCGATAGCCGAATCGATGCCGTTGTATATCTTTGCCGGACGCATACCGGTAGCAACGGCAAGCAGGAATTCTTTTATCTTATAATCGTAGAAACCGTGCTTGACAATCAATTCATCCTTAATCTTCAGCGGGTTAAGCTGCCTGACGGCTTCTGTCAGATCGGATACCTTAGTCTTGCCCTCCAGCCACATCAGCCGGGTCATTTCACCCAACAAGCGTCCCATGTGCAGGTCTATCATCGAGAGGTTGCTGCGGAAAATCTTGTCAGCCACATCATTATACTTCAAGTTTCCTCCCATACGTTCTATCATCAGCATACGCCCCAATACATCTTCTTCCTCACCAAAGGCATTGATTTTTGCCACAGCAGGTACCGGAAACTTGATGCCAGTCTGCTCGAACTTGAAGTTTGCAGCCCTCCCACCGTCCAGCAAGGGATATAATGCTCCCAGCCTCGAACGCACACAGAAGCCCGTCAAGGGCGCGTCTTCACGATAGAACGCTACCTTAAAATCGGTACGGTCATCGGTTTTGGCTTCCAGATTGTATATCGCCACTTCGTCCAAGAAGCCTTCCACTCCTTCGGGCGAGGCAACATCATCGGTTTCCGATTCACGCAAAGCCTGTAATACCAGTTCCGATACCGTAGCAAAATCTTCCCTCGGAACGCGCTTATCCATTTGTTCTCCACATATCCTCACTTCATTCTTCCCGATTACGTACCGGCGTGTCCCATCGTGTTCTTCACGTTGCACCATAGCCACCGGCAGGCACACAGCTTCATTCTGTTTCACATCCGGCGTACCGGCATACACCTGTCCGTCTGCCAGCAAACGGAAAAACGCATAGAGTTCACTCCATTCTTTCTTTGTCGCGTTAAATGCCATAGTCTTGTTATCTTCTTTTTATACTTTTACATCGGCAAAGATAACTAAAAAGCCTTTCAATATCCCTAATATCCGGCGCCGATATCTTAAACAATGTTATAAAACAGATATTTTCCTCTGGATTATTTGCAGATTCAATAAAAGTCCGTACATTTGCAATGTGTTTTTCATAGTATTAGATTTAAGGTTAACAAAAGGTTGGAGTACAGCGGTACTCCTTTTTTTATGTCCTTATGTCTCAAGGCAAATCCGGACTGGAATTTTCTCACCACAGGTACACAGAGTCCTTTAATTTTTTCCTCTGTGATACTCTATACCGCATATAGTATAAAAACAACATCGGAGATAAAGCTTTGTAACCAGCCTTATCTCCGATATTTGTTCTTTTATCATGCAATGCAGTGATGTTATACCGCGGATTATTCATCAACGGATACCTGATTTTCCGTTGCCAGAGAAATTGCTTTCCGGCTCCGGTCGTCCGGACCTTTAGGATGAATCACTTCCTCCAGACGAAGGTCGAATATCAATGTGGAATACCCACGAATAGTACCATTTCCCGATGTTCCATATCCCATCTGATACGGGATATAAACCTCCCAATGCTCGCCTTCCTGCATATGAAGCAAGGCAGTAGTCCAACCGGTTATCACCTCGCTTGCCGCAAACGAAACCGGCACATGTACCTCCGCATTCCAATCTCCGGAATAACTTTGGTCGAACACTTCTCCGTTTATCAAGCATCCGCGATAATGTACCGCTACCGTATCGGTTGCAAACGGTGTTTCACCTAATTCAGCATCCGCTTCCGTCAAATCCTTTACGTACACATAATCTGAGTTGGTCAGGGTTAAATCTGTACCCATTCCATCGTTCTGGATTTTATAGTTCGCATAACGGTACCATGTTTCTCCAGCAGGCGGATTGGCTACAACATCAGCAATGGAGTCTATATAAGCTACGTTGCGCGCTTCCCAATCGGCGTATGGGTCGGCGGTAGGTGTATCGTCGCTACACGAAGCAAAGACACACATTACCATACCGAGTATCCATAGCCTGACACAATATGTCTTCATCGACCTTTTCATTATTGCAAGGTTTTCAGCAGACTGGTGATGCTCACCTTGTCGGCGATAATATTGTTCAGGTCGGCAATAGCCACACGCTCCTGCTCCATCGTATCGCGGTTACGCAACGTCACGCAGTTGTCTTCCAGCGTCTGATGGTCTACCGTTACGCAATACGGCGTACCGATGGCATCCTGACGGCGGTAACGCTTGCCGATAGAGTCCTTCTCGTCGTACTGGCAATGGAAATGGAACTTCAAGTCGTCCATAATCTCGCGCGCCTTTTCGGGCAGCCCGTCTTTCTTCACCAACGGCATCACGGCAAGCTTCACCGGAGCCAGGGCGGCAGGGAGCTTCAACACCACGCGTGTCTCGCCGTTTTCCAGCTTCTCTTCCGTGTACGAAGCGCTCATCACGCTCAGGAACATACGGTCTACGCCGATAGAAGTCTCGATGACATACGGAGTATAAGATTCGTTGATTTCGGGGTCGAAATACTTGATGCTCTTGCCCGAGAACTTCTCGTGCTGGCTCAGGTCGAAGTTGGTGCGCGAGTGGATGCCTTCCACTTCCTTGAACCCGAACGGCATCAGGAACTCGATGTCGGTAGCTGCATTGGCGTAATGCGCCAGCTTCTCGTGGTCGTGATAACGGTAATGGTCATCACCGAAGCCCAATGCCTTGTGCCATTTCAGGCGGGTTTCCTTCCACTTCTTGAACCATTCCAGCTCGGTGCCCGGCTTAACGAAGAACTGCATTTCCATCTGTTCGAACTCGCGCATGCGGAAGATGAACTGGCGTGCCACGATTTCATTACGGAACGCCTTGCCTATCTGGGCGATGCCGAAGGGGATTTTCATGCGCCCGGTCTTCTGCACGTTCAGATAGTTCACGAAAATACCTTGTGCGGTTTCCGGACGAAGGTAGACTTTCATCGAACCGTCGGCGGTAGAGCCCATTTCGGTAGAGAACATCAGGTTGAACTGGCGCACCTCGGTCCAGTTCTTCGTGCCCGAGATGGGGCACACGATTTCTTCGTCCAGGATAATCTGGCGCAGCTCGTTCAGGTCCGGTCCGGCATTCATCGCCTGTGTATAGCGTTCGTGCAGGGCGTCACGCTTCGCCTGATGCTCCAGCACGCGTGCATTGGTCGAACGGAATTCCTGCTCGTCGAAAGCATCGCCGTATTTCTTGGCGGCCTTTGCCACCTCCTTGTTTATCTTTTCGTCGTATTTCGCAATCTGGTCTTCAATCAGCACATCGGCACGATAACGCTTTTTCGAGTCGCGGTTGTCGATAAGCGGGTCGTTAAATGCGTCTACGTGCCCCGAAGCCTTCCAGATAGTGGGGTGCATGAAGATTGCCGAATCGATTCCCACGATATTTTCGTGCAAGAGCACCATGCTCTGCCACCAGTATTGCTTGATGTTGTTTTTCAGTTCCACACCGTTCTGTCCATAGTCGTAAACGGCTCCCAGTCCGTCGTAAATTTCACTCGACGGAAACACAAAGCCATATTCCTTACAATGCGAAACCAATTTCTTGAAAACGTCTTCTTGTGCCATTTTTCTTTATCTTTAAATTATTAATTCCGAAACTCATAAATGCGCACAAAGATACGGATTTATCCATAAAAAAGAAGCACAAGTTTATTAATTTATGCGAATCAGGAACAAATCGCCCCGTTTTCATTCGGGCTTCTCGTGAAAGAGCTGCACCGCACGTGCAAACTCCCCACTGATTTGCACCGCCCGCGGATGGTCGATGCGGAACAAGAGGGCAACAATGTTCTCCACGCCTTCATCGTCCGTTATCGTCGAGCTTAAATAATTAAATGAGTATTTGCGGTCGGCAGAATAGAACCAAGACACGAACAAGCGTTGGCGCACTTCCTGTTTCCCGTCGCTTGTATCGCAAAGGTATATCATCACAGCATCGGGCTGGCTGAAAAACTCGTAAATGAGCGCATAAACGCTACGCAACAACTTGCGGTCGCCAGGAGATTTGCGATGATTTACATTGGAAATAATAAACTCATACACATTTTCTATCCCCGGCAAAAGTTCATCAGGTACAAAAGAAAACGAATACATCACACCATAGTCGGTGGTCAATACATAAGACAATGGCGCAAAAGGTGCAGGCGTGAAAATATAAGGAGCACTCGCATTCACCCGTTCCAAATCTATCTTCACCATACCTCAAAAGATTCGGGTTCCCGTCCTGTCCGTTTTTTACATTCTTCTTTCAAATAATCCTCCATCATACGGATTATTTCTTTTTTCTTCCTCCGGTGTTCCTCCAGCCTGCGCATCAGTTCCTCGCGGGTAAAAGCAGCCTGTTCCGCCGGTTGTTTCAAAGTCTGTTCCATAGTTTTATTCTTTTGGTTTCTGCAAAGATAAGCAAAATAATCCGTATAGCCCTCAAATCTTGCTTACTACACGCATTCATCCAATGCTTTTATGAGATTTTATGAGATTGCTGTTTCCGCAACTGATTCACTCCCCACATAATAATCCCTAAAGCTATCAATCCGAAAAAAGACAAAAACAAAATCAATTCCATAACTCATTTTTCATTATTAGAATTTGCCAATAATATACATATAAGACCCGCAGATACCGTCAATAAGACAACAACTGTTCCCAATCCGAACAACAAGGCACGATTTACGTCCAGTTTCATAATACCAGCCAAAACCACGCCACCAAAAACTAACTTAGAAATATCAATACAATATTTTCCAAGTTCGCCAAGCATCACTTGCTTATTTGTTTTCCTTTCATCCTCCATTTTTGCAAATATACACCTTTCTTCTGAAAGCGCCAATCTTTTTCTTCCTTTTTCAGTCCACCGTCCGCCAAATTCACTAAATTTGCACCGGCAATCCATGAAAAAACGGTTATGAAACACAAGCACATCGACAAATATACCCTGATGACCACCGCCCCCATCCCCCAGCTGATAGGGTCGCTTGCCATACCCACCATCGTCAGCATGCTGGTCACTTCATTCTACGTGATGATAGATACCTATTTCGTAGGGAAAATCAACACCCAGGCCACCGCCGCCGTAGGGATTTCCTTCTCGGTCATGGCTATCATACAGGCGTTCGGATTCTTCTTCGGACACGGGTCGGGCAATTTCATCTCGCGCCGGTTGGGGGCGCGCGACTATCAAAGCGCCGAGAAAATGGCGGCAACGGGATTCTTCAGCGCCTTCATCATGGGATGCCTCATCACGCTTTTCGGGCTCCTGTTCCTGACCCCTATCTGCCGCATACTGGGCTCTACCCCCACTATCCTGCCCTATACCGAGACCTATCTGGGCATCATCCTGCTGGGAGCGCCCTTCATGGCATCGTCGCTGGTGCTGAACAACCAAATGCGCTTTCAGGGCAACGCCGCCTACGCCATGGTGGGCATCACCGCCGGCACGGTGCTCAACATCGGGCTGGCTCCGCTGTTCATCTTCGTATGCGGCATGGGCATCGCCGGAGCGGCATACGCCACGCTGTGCGGACAGGTGTGCAGCTTCGGCATCCTGCTCTACATGGACAGCCGGGGCGAGAACATCCGCATCCGCCTGAGCAACTTCACGCCACAACTAGCTTATTTCCGCGAAATCCTTTACGGAGGAAGCCCCTCGCTCTGCCGGCAGGGACTGGCAAGCCTTGCCGCCATCCTGCTCAACGTAGCCGCCGGACGGTATGGCGACGCCGCCATTGCGGGCATGTCTATCGTGGGACGTATCTGCATGTTCATCAACTCTTTCCTCATCGGTTTCGGCCAAGGCTTCCAGCCCGTATGCGGCTACAATTACGGCGCAGGTATCTACCCACGCGTACAACAAGGCTTCTGGTTCTGCGTAAAAGTAGGGGTAGTGTTTCTCACCCTATGCTCAATTGTCGGCTACATCTACGCACCCGAAATCGTGGCATGGTTCCGCGAAGACGACGCCGAGGTAATCGCCGTAGGTGCGCGTGCCTTGCGCTGGCAGCTTATCACATTGCCATTGGGCACGTGGGTCATCCTTTGCAACATGCTGCTCCAAACCATCCGCAAGCCCGTACGTGCCGTGTTGCTTGCCTCCGCACGCCAAGGGCTGTTCTTCATCCCCTTTATCATCCTGCTACCCCACTGCTTAGGTCTGCAAGGTGTAGAGATGAGCCAGGCCGTAGCCGACTTCTGTTCGTTCATCTTCGCCCTGCCCGTAGCGATTCCGGTACTCCGCTCGTTACGGAAAACAGACTAACTGCGATAGGGAATATATATATTGCATGACACACGCACCTATCTGCACCGGGCTATGCATGTATATCCCCGGCACGATGCAGCTATATCCGATAAAAGCCGTTTTTGAAAGGGCCTTATCCCATTGCTATGCGTTACAATTGTTACAATTACAGTTAATGTAAAATGCTTTTTCAATCCCGGACAAAAAAAGAAATCCACCTATTAAAATTATATATTATATATTTATATATAAATATATAATATATAATTTATAACAAGTTTTTCCCGCTATCTGATTTTCAACTTACATCAACTGTAATTGTAACAATTGTAACGGTTGTAACTGTGCAACGGAGGTCCCCCTGTGCTTCTGCATCTCTGCGTTCCATTCCATTCATCAAAGCACTTGTTTTTTCCAATAATTATCCGTACATTTGCATCAAGCAGAAAACAATTATGAGCGACGACACATTAGACAAAAACGAAACAACGGATATACCTGAAAAAGAATCGGATACGAATTACAAGCCCGCCTCGCCGGCGGACAAGGCAGTGAAATACCAGCTGAGCGGAATGTATCAGAACTGGTTCCTCGACTATGCCTCGTACGTCATTCTGGAACGTGCCGTACCCCACATCAACGACGGACTGAAACCGGTGCAGCGGCGCATCCTGCACGCCATGAAACGGCTGGACGACGGACGCTACAACAAGGTGGCGAACATCGTGGGGCACACCATGCAGTTCCATCCGCACGGCGACGCTTCCATCGGCGACGCGCTGGTGCAGCTGGGGCAGAAAGACCTGCTCATCGATTGCCAGGGAAACTGGGGAAACATCCTCACGGGCGATGATGCAGCCGCCCCCCGATACATCGAAGCACGCTTGTCGAAATTCGCCCTCGACGTGGTGTTCAATCCCAAGACCACCGAATGGCAAGCCTCTTACGACGGGCGCAACCGCGAACCCGTAACCCTGCCGGTCAAGTTCCCCCTGTTGCTGGCACAGGGCGTAGAAGGCATCGCCGTAGGACTTTCATCGAAAATCCTGCCTCACAACTTCAATGAGTTATGCGATGCAGCCATCGCTTACCTGCACGGCGAAGAGTTCCACCTCTACCCCGACTTCCAGACCGGAGGGGCGGTAGACGTGTCGCGCTACAACGACGGCGAGCGGGGCGGAGTGGTGCGCGTACGTGCCAAGATATCGAAAATAGACAACAAGACACTCTGCATCAGCGAAATTCCCTACGGGAAAACCACATCGTCGCTCATCGACTCTATATTGAAAGCCGTAGAAAAAGGGAAAATCAAGGTGCGCAAGGTAGACGACAACACCGCCGACAAGGTGGAAATACTGGTACACCTCGCCCCCGGAGCCTCGTCGGACAAGACGCTGGACGCCCTGTATGCCTTTACGGATTGCGAAGTGAACATCTCGCCCAACTGCTGCGTCATCGAGGACAAGAAGCCGCATTTCCTCTCGGTAGGCACGGTGCTCCGCAAGTCGGTCGACCACACCCTCGGGCTCTTGCGCCGCGAACTGGAAATACAGCGCGACGAGACCCTGGAGACCCTGCACTTCGCCTCGCTGGAGAAAATCTTCATCGAAGAGCGCATCTACAAAGACCGCGGCTTCGAGCAAGCCGAGAACATGGACGCCGCCTGCGCGCATATCGACGAGCGGCTCACCCCGTTCTACCCCCAAATGGTGCGCGAAGTGACCAAGGATGACATCCTGCGCCTGATGGAAATCAAGATGGCACGCATCCTGAAGTTCAACAAAGACAAAGCGGACGAAAACATTGCACGCCTGAAAGCGGACATCGAGGAAACGGAAAACCACTTAGCTCATCTTACCGACTATACCATCGCCTGGTTCCGCCGCCTGAAAGAGAAATACGGAGCACAGTTCCCCCGCCGCACCGAGATACGCAACTTCGACACCATCGTAGCCACCAAAGTGGCGGAAGCCAACGAGAAGCTCTACATCAACCGCGAGGAAGGCTTTATCGGCACGGGGCTGAAAAAGGACGAATTCGTGTGCAACTGTTCCGATATCGACGATGTAATCATCTTCTACCGCGACGGGAAATACAAGGTGGTGCGCGTACAGGACAAGCTCTTCGTAGGCAAGAACATCCTCTACGTCAACGTGTTCAAGAAGAACGACAAGCGTACTATCTACAACGTCATCTACCGCGACGGGAAAGACGGATACCACTACATCAAGCGTTTCAACGTGACTTCGATGATACGCGACCGCGAGTACGACGTGACGCAAGGCACACCGGGTTCGCGCATCGTCTACTTCACCGCCAACCCCAACGGCGAGGCGGAAACCGTGAAAGTGACCCTGCGCCCCAACCCGCGCATAAAGAAACTGGTGTTCGAACGCGACTTCAGCACCATCAACATCAAGGGACGCCAGTCGATGGGCAACCTGCTCACCAAGTACGAGGTACACAAAATCGGGCTGAAACAACGCGGAGGCTCTACCCTGGGCGGACGCAAGGTGTGGTTCGACCACGATGTGTTACGCCTCAATTACGACGGGCGCGGACAATACTTAGGCGAGTTCCAAAGCGATGACCGCATCCTCGTGGTACATACAGACGGCGACTTCTATACTACCGACTTCGACCTGAACAACCATTACGACCCCGATATCCGGCTCATCGAGAAGTTTGATGCCGACAAGGTGTGGACCGCCGTGCTCTACGATGCCGACCAGCAGAACTACCCGTACCTGAAACGCTTCTGCTTCGAGGCGACAAGCAAGCGCCAGAACTACTTGGGCGAGAACAAGCAAAACCGTTTGCTCCTGCTCAGCCCCGAAGCCTATCCGCGCATCCAGGTGGTATTCGGCGGACACGACGCGTTCCGGGAACCGCTGATAGTAGAAGCATCCGACTTTGTAGGCATAAAGAGCTACAAGGCTAAGGGCAAACGCCTCACCACCTACACCGTGGGCGAGGTAAACGAACTGGAACCTACCCGCATGCCAGAACCAGAAGAAGCTCCCGACACAGAAGATAACGGAACATCCGAAGACGAAAACGGACAAATGAACCTATTCGATAACGAAGAAGAATGAAAACATTGATTTATATCGAACACAGAGACACAAAGACACTGAGAATAAAAAATAAAGCCTCTGTGCCTCTGCGCCTCTGTGTTTTTATTCTGATAGTCTTAACCTGCCTTCCGACCCGTATCCAAGCGCAAGACTCCCTGCAAGCCACACACCACGTGATGCGCTCGGTGATGATAGGAGCCGGACACAACAACACATTCGAGACCTATCTCTCGCCTTTGGAATACGAAGGTCCAGAAGTGCGCTTCGCCTACGAAACGATGCGGATGACCCGCCTGATGGACGGGAACGTTTCGGCGCAAAACCTGTTCCAGCTACATGCCTCGTACACCGAAAACATCTCGCAGACCAACCATACGTACGGCGGGCTGGTGAACTGGAACTATGCCCTGCATTACCAGTTCCGCCCTGCCAAGGGACTGAAGATACTTTTCGGCCCCATGCTCGACCTCAATGCAGGCGTTGTATACAACCGGCGCAACTCGAACAACCCTGCCCAAGCAAAAGCCTACGGGGGCTTAGGGGCATCAGGGATGCTCATCTGGAAATTCCGCATCAGAAATTATCCAATGACCGTGCGCTATCAGGCGAACCTGCCTCTGCTGGGCGTGATGTTCTCGCCTGAGTTCGGCGAATCGTATTACGAAATATTCTCGCTGGGCAACGGAGGACAGAACGTAGTGTTCACCTCCCTGCACAACAACCCGTCCCTGCGCCAGCTCCTTACTCTCGACTTCCCGGTAGGAAACACGGTGATGCGTGTGGGCTACGTATGCGACCTCCAGCAGGCAAAGGTAAACAACCTGAAAAGCCATACCTACTCGCACGACTTCATGATAGGCGTCGTGCGCAATCTGTACCTGTTCCATGGAAAGAAACACATGACCACGCCACCTAAAATAACTCCGTTTTAAACCATGAGAAAATATATCCTCTACCTATGCATCACCGTGCAGGCATTGTTCGCCTCCTGCATCCGCGAAGACATATCAGGCAATACGCCCGAGTCGAACTTCGAGTCCCTATGGAAAATCATTGACGAGCAATATTGCTTCCTCGACTACAAGCACGAAGAATACGGGCTGGACTGGAACGAAGTACACACCCGCTACGCCCAGCGCATCACGCCCGACATGACGTGGGAAAACCTCTACAAAGTGCTCTCGGACATGGTGAACGAGCTGAGAGACGGGCATGTCAACCTGTCCAGTTCCATCGGCACATCGCAATACCGCGCATGGTTTGACGCCTTCCCCCATAATTTCAGTGACAGCATCCAGAGCAATTACCTGGGAAAAGACTATGTGAACTCGTCGGGCATTACCTGGTCGATACTGGAAAACAACATCGGCTACATCTATTGCGAAAGTTTCTCGAACGGCATTGGAGACGGAAATCTGGACCAGACCCTGAACTCGCTTGCCGTATGCGACGGACTGATTATAGATGTACGGGATAACGGAGGCGGAAACCTGACTACGGCACAAAAACTGGCGGCACGTTTCACCAACGAGCGGGTGCTTGTAGGCTATATGTACCACAAGACGGGACCTGCCCACGATGATTTTTCCGACCCCAAACCTGTCTACATCGAGCCTTCGGACGGCATCCGGTGGCAAAAGCCGGTGGTAGTGCTCACCAACCGCCGTGCCTATAGTGCCACCAACGATTTTGTGAACAGCATGAACCAGTTCCCCAACGTGACCCTTGTAGGTGACAAGACAGGCGGAGGCTCAGGGCTTCCCTTCTCATCGGAAATCCCCTGCGGCTGGTCCATTCGTTTCTCCGCCAGCCCGATGCTCGACCCCGAAATGAACCACCTGGAATTCGGTATCGACCCTGACGTGAAAGTAGACATGACCAGCGAAGACATCGCCCAGGGGAAAGACACCATGATAGAAACGGCATGCCGGGTGCTGAAAGGACAATAAGGAAATGGTTTCCCGGAAATGGTTTCTACCGAATGGTTTCTATGCACCTCTGTAGTGAAATTTCACACAAAGATTTGGCGATTTCGAAAATAAGCCTTATCTTTGCACCCGCAATTCCATTTTAACATGGACATGCGCCTGTGGCGTAATTGGTAGCCGCGCCAGACTTAGGATCTGGTGTCGTGAGACGTGTAGGTTCGAGTCCTATCAGGCGCACTTCTTTTTTATTCCTTTTGGCTCTCAGGCCAGTTCACCAAATACAAAGTTCCTTTAGCACGCGTAATTGCCGTATAAAGCCAGCGGTAATAATCGGGCGAAACCATATCCTCGGTCAGATACCCCTGATCGATGAACACGTTTTGCCATTGTCCGCCCTGCGCTTTGTGGCACGTTACGGCGTATGCATACTTCACCTGCAAAGCGTTATACCACGGGTCTGACTTTATCTTCTTCATCCGCCCCGCTTTCGTGGTAATATCCTGGTAATCTTCGAGCACGGCATGAAACAAACGGTCGGCATGCTCTTTGGGCAATGCCGGCGCATCGGTATGGAGCGTATCAAGCAGGATTTTCACCTCCAGCTCAATATCGTTGTAATCAGGAAACGCAAGAAGCACATCGGCAAAACGGAATCCATACATCTCGTGCACCCGGCGCACCCGGCGTACCACGGCTATATCCCCGTTGGCGATAAAATCCAGTTCCTTGACATCGGCTCCCCAAAAATAATTGTTCTTCGCCACCATCAGGATATCGCCCGCATTCAATTCATCCTCACGATAAAGAACCGTATTCCGTATTCCCTGGTTATAAAGGTTAGCCCGCTTGTTCGAACGGCAAATCACGATGGTTTCGTCCATTCCCTCGCGCCCATAACAGGTGTTGAGGGTCTCTATCAGTTCGCTCCCCGGCACCACACGCACATCGGGAAATCCCTCTACCCGTATGCGGGGAAGCTCTCCGGAAAACTCTTCCGCCATTTTCCGGCGCAGGCAAGTGGCATTGTACAAGATGCCCGACTCAGACTCCTGCCGGACTACTTGCGTCAGCTCCTGCTCTACAACCTCCAACCCATACCCTCTCAACACATCTGCCGAGAGTGCCGGACTCTCTTCTTCGCCTACAGGAGGCAACTGAGCGGTGTCGCCCACCAACACCAACCTACACCCTTGCCCGCCATATACATATTGTATCAGGTCGTCCAGCAAGCGTCCGCTCCCGAACACGTTCCCCGACAAGCCCAGATTGGATATCATCGAGGCTTCGTCCACAATGAACAACGTGTGCTGGTGCAGATTGACATTCATCGTAAAATTATCCATCTCGTTCGAAAAAGTACGCTGGCGGTAAATACGCCGGTGGATGGTGTAAGCCGGATGTCCGGAGTGAAGCGCGAATACTTTGGCCGCCCGCCCCGTAGGAGCCAGCAATATACATTTCTGCTTCATCCCGTTGAGAGTTCTCACCAATGCACTTACCAGACTGGTTTTTCCTGTTCCGGCATATCCTTTCAACAAGAAAACGGTATCCGGTTGAGAGGAGAGAAGAAAATCAACGAACAAATTCATCGTTAATTCTTGCCCGGAAGTTGGCTTATTAAAGAAATTTTGCTTTATCTGATCCAATAATTTGATGTTCAGCATACTTATCCTATAAATTTTAGTAACTTTGTCCACTCTTAAAAACAGAAGTCATATTTTTATACACGAATATAAACCAAAAAACGCAAAAAGAAGAAAGAATATGCCAGAAAAAGATACCAACCAGACTCAACCGGAATTCCAAACTCTCTCTATCCGACTCAGTCCGGAGGGATTTTCTTTTGCAACCTATCATCCGGCAGATGCAAGCCGTATCTATTTCCAGCATACCGCAGTAAACGTGCAACGTTCGATGGCAGCCAATGTAAAAGGTTTCCTGTCTCAAACTCCTGAGCTGAACGTTATATACCATCAAACCAACATCCTGATACATACTTTACGGTATACTACCGTTCCCCTCGAACTCTTCGAAGACGAACAAATGGAAATGCTTTTCTACCAAAACGTACCCAAACAGAACAATGAAATCGTTTTATGCAACATCCTGGGCAACAGTAATGTGGTAGTATTGTTCTCTATTGACAAACTAACCCACGTATTTTTGTCCGAGCATTTTCCTTGTGCACGTTTTTTTGCTACAGTAAGCCCTCAGATAGAATACTTTACCAAAGAAAATCGTCAAAGACAAACACAGCAAATATATGCCAATATACATGCCGACAATATGGAAGTATTCTGTTTCTCTAACGGCAGATTACAACTTGCCAATACCTATCCGATAAGCACCAATGAAGACCGTTCGTATTACCTGCTGAATATCTGGAAACAATTAGACTATGATACAGAAAAAGATGAACTGCATCTCACAGGGCTTACGAAAGAGGAACTGCACGGACAAATTAGTTTCCTCCGACAATTCATCCGGAAAATATTCATAATCAACAACCCTCAGGCGGAACTCCAGCAGTCTTCCGACACTTCGCTGGAAACGATTCCGTTTGATATTCAATCTTTATTTATATGCGAGTAATCAGTGGAATCTACAAACACCGGAGGTTCGATGTGCCCCATACTTTCAAGGCTCGTCCTACTACCGATTTTGCCAAAGAAAACCTTTTCAATGTCTTAAACAATCATTTCGATTTCGAAAACAACGTAACGGCACTCGACCTGTTTGCAGGAACTGGAAGCATCAGTATTGAGCTTTTGTCAAGGGGATGCGACAAAGTCGTATCAGTAGAAAAAGACCCTCAACACTATGCCTTTATCTGCAAAAACATGAGCGATATAAAGACCGACAAATGCAAGACCATACGAGGTGACGTATTCAAATACATCAGTAAATGCAAGGAACAATTCGATTTTATCTTTGCTGACCCTCCCTACGCTTTACCGGAATTAGAAAGCATCCCAGACAAGATATTCGAATACAATCTGCTCAAACCCGACGGACTTTTCGTTTTGGAACATGGAAAGAACCTGAACTTTGAAAGCCATCCGCACTTCACCGAACACCGGCACTATGGAAGCGTAAACTTCTCATTTTTCCACTAAAGCAAGGGAGCCAGCAAACGTACAACCGATTCGGTTATCTTATTCTTCCATGAACGCTGGCTCCATAACTTGCGCGACAAAAGCTGACAATGCTTCTGGTCGGCAAGAAACACTCCTTTCAGACGCAAAGCCATTTCAACATCATAAAAAAAGACATTCGCCTCAAAATTGTGCTCAAAACTCCGAAAATCCATATTGGTAGATCCGACCGATGAAAACTCATCATCCGACACCCATAGTTTGGAATGCAAAAAGCCCTTCCTATACAAATAAACCTTAACACCCGCGCGCATCAATTCATCCAAATAAGACAAAGACCCTTTATGAGTCAGATACGTATCCGCACGCTTAGGCAACATCACCCGTACATCCACCCCTGAAAGGGAAGCGGTCTGCAATGCCACCACCACTTCTTCTGTAGGAAGCAAATAAGGAGTCTCAATATAAAAATACCGTTTGGAAGAACACAAAGCCTTGATAAGCCCTTGCATAATGTCGTGCCAATCTCCAACCGGTTCCGAAGTTACAATCTGCGCCACCACGTTGCCTTGCCATTCCATTTTCGGAAAATACTCAGAAGAAGTAAGTAACATCCGGTCCACAACAAACCAATCAGTCAAAAATGCCGTCTGCAAACCATATACAGCCTTTCCTTTGACACACACATGCGTATCACGCCAAATCCCCCACGAAAATCCACGCAAATAACGTTCGGCGATATTCATACCTCCGATAAATCCTACTTTCCCATCAATAATCGCTATCTTCCGGTGATTCCGATAATTAACCTTACTGGTAAAACGGGGAAAACGGACTTTCAGAAAACTCTGTACCTCAATTCCCTCACACATCATCTCATCATAAAACAAAGGATTTACTTTCCAACAACCCACATCATCGTACAGCAAGCGTATTTTCACTCCTTCACGTGCTTTATCTATCAGCAAATCCCGCAACAAACGTCCTACCGAATCGTCTTCAAAAATATAAAATTGGAGATGAATGTGGTGCTTTGCCTGACCGATTTCATGCATCAATGCCTGTAACATCGCATATCCATCTGTATAAACCGCTACTTGATTTCCATCAAACGGCAAAGCACTATTGATTTTCCGGAAAAAGGATATCAATGGATTTTTATTATTCAAGTCATAAAAAGCCTCTTGCGCCTGATATTCTGCCATCGGCCTTTTGTTCAAACGTGAATAGCCTTTCTTGCTTATCAACCTTTCCCGACGTGTACTTCTTCCCAAAAAGAAATAAAACACCAATCCTACCAGCGGCAAAAAGAAAAGCACAAGTATCCACGCCATGGTTTTCACCGGATTACGATTTTCTAGAATGACTACAAATATAGTAGTCACAATCACTGCCAGATAAAGAATCTGGAATATACTCCAGAGCACTTCACTCCAAACAATCGCATCCATCATAAAAAACACTTATAAAGAAGATTGAATGATATCTATCAAAATCGGTTTCATACCGCTCACAAAACATTCCACGGCAATCACCATCAATATAAGCCCCATCAAACGCATCATCACATTATTTCCAGTTTCTCCGATAACCTTGACTAGACGAGTTGACAAACAAAGTATAATGTAAGTCAATACATAGACAATAGCAATAACAGCCACTAACGTCACTTTTAATTCCCAACTATCTGCATCACTCATCATAATAATACCATTCGCTATAGCTCCAGGACCACACAGCATCGGAATAGACAAAGGAGTAATGGAAATATCATCAGCATACGTCTTAATTTCTTCATCTTTCAACTTCGTATTAGTATAACGGGCCTGCAACATGTCATACCCAATTTTCAAAATAATAATTCCGGCAGCTATACGAAATCCATTCGTTGAAATACCAAAGAACTTAAACAAGAACTGACCAAAAAAAGTAAATGCCATCAAAATTACAAAAGAAATAATAGTAGCACGTTTCACTATGTGTTTACGTTCTTTATCCTCCAGTCCATTAGTCATTGTCAAAAATACTGGCATAGTTCCTAATGGATTAGTTAATGTAAAAAAGGAAGTAAAACAAAGTAATGCAAAAGGCAGAATTGTATCCATATTAAAATTCAATAGTAAGTCTGGGCAAATATAAGAAAATAAATGCATAATCTCAAAAAAAGAAAAGGATCCTCCCCCGGACATCAGACCGGGGAAGGATCCCAAAACGGCGGCTACCTACTCTCCCACTGTTACGCAGTACCATCGGCGTGACGAAGCTTAACTTCTCTGTTCGGA
>NZ_NFIC01000011.1:70000-76308 GCF_002161565.1 Bacteroides sp. An51A | reverse complement strand
TAGCGAACAAAAGGAAGCCCTCTGCGTTCGAGTTCCTTGTCCAACTCATTAAGCATAATATTACTCAACAAAGGACTCAGTGGTCCTCCTTGGGGAGTTCCTTCCTCGCTCGCTTCGAACAGACCTTTGTTCATTACACCGCTTCGGAGATATTTGTGTATTAGACTGACAACTCTGCCGTCTTTAATAGTACGGCTGAGGATTTCTATGAGTTTGCTATGATTCACGGTATCGAAGAAGCGCTCGAGGTCAAGGTCTACTACATATATGTAGCCTGCATTGATTATTTCTTGCGCCCCTCGCAGTGCGTCATGACAACCTCTTCTTGGACGGAAGCCGTAGCTTCTCCTCGAGAATTGGCACTCATAGATAGGGGTCAGAACCTGGTTAATGGCTTGTTGCACCAAACGGTCTACCACGGTGGGGATTCCTAAAAGGCGCATCTTGCCATTGTCCTTCGGGATTTCTACCCTTTTGACGGGGTTCGGACGGTAAGAACCGTCCATCAAGGAACGGATGAGCGAATCTTTATTGGCTGATAGCCATGAAAACAATTGTTCACATGACATCTTGTCGATACCGCCACAGCCCTTGTTACCAATCACTGCCTTATAGGCTCGATTAAGATTGGCAGGACTCAGGATTTGCTCGAAAAGGTGTTCATTGTCGAATGGTACTTCCACGATGTTGTCTTCACACATCCACATGAAAGTCTGCACTCCCCCATACCATTCGGTTTCCGACCTGTCTCTTTGAGGGCAGCCATTAACTTTAGATAATGTTTTCTGCATTCGTTCTCTCATTAGGTATGTTTCAATTACTATCGTTTAATTATTAGGTTCAGTCCTTCACAAACTCTTCGACACGTTTGCTACTATGACATCTGCTGACTTCTCACGACAAGCTTTACTCCGCTGATTTCGATTTCTTTTTCACTATTATCATGCGTCCGTGAGACCTCCTCGGATAAGGGTATTAACTTTCCATCTTATGTCTGCTTCATTTACATTGACTGTTCCGAATAGCTATAGGGCTTTGATTTGTGATGCAACCTTACCCACAGTCTTATGCCTTATATGAAGTTTCTGTCCGTCAGACCAGATGTTTGCCGCAAGCTTCTTTCAGATTCCAACTCGCGATGGACACCCTTGCTTTGGGCTGTATGATTCCCGCTATTAGGGCTCATTAGGGACTTGCACCCGTTAGCTAATACTCATGCCGAGCAATCGGGTAGGAGGTAAATGCTAATCATAGAAAGGCATTTGCCTCCTACTTTCACATTTACCGACCTCCCACACCACCGTACAAGCGGTTCCGCATACGGCGGTTTCGCGCTTTCTCATCTCACGATGTGTGGCAAGTTGTTTTCAGCCATCCCTCGGACTAGCGTCACTCCTACTCTATTGTCGGATTCCGTCCTATCGTGGTGAGTAGGGAAGCTCCTTTCGGACATCTGACTACAAAAGAGTCTCAAGGGTAGCAGTCATTTACTATTGCACTGCGCGATTCGGTCCTTCCCCATAGACACACGTGTCTTAGGTACTATAACCTCTGCTGACTTCTCACGGCAAGCTTTACTCCGTCAGGGCACATCGAATGGGTACGTCTTCGCCATGCGTCCGTGAGACCTCCTCGGATAAGGGCATTGTCTTTCCATCTTATGCCTACTTCATTTACACCGACCGTTCCGAATAGCTATCGGGCTTTGGTTTGTGTAGAAACCTTACCCACGGTCAAATGCCTTGTATGAAGTTTCTGTTCGTTAGACCAGATGTTTGCCGCCGGCTTCCTTCAGATTCCACCTCGCGATGGACACCCTTGCCTTGGGCTATGTGATTCCCGCTATTAGGGCTCACTCGGGACTTACACCCGTTAGACAATGCTCATGCCGAGCGTACTACATCAAAAAGCCGGCCGTTCCTTTTGAAGAAACAGCCGGCTCACATGTCTTTATTGGTTCAATAACAGATTATTCGTTAAACCAACGCACGTAGCAGAAATCCTGACGGTGGGGCAAATCGATATTCTTTGGATACATACGATATGCTACCTTGAAGCTTCCTGCATTCGAAATACTATAATCCAACTTGAATGTATACAGATTGCCTTCACGTTTCACGAGTTCCATCGGAACTACACTGTAAATATATTCCTTGCCTTCTGCATTTGTATAAGTAACTACCATTTCTACCCCCACTGCATCGTTAAGTCCCTTTTCATCAACAACGCAAGTAATGGTATAATCTTTGCCACTTTCCACATTGCCTTGACGCAATTCTTCACACTTATCCATCGATACTACCTGAATAGAATCCCATTTGGCTGCCACTTCTTCTTTCCATGCAGCCAAAGCTTTCAACTTCGCATAGTTATCAGCTTCCAAAGCATGGAATCTTTCAGCTTCTTTTCCATAGAACTTGGCATAATAATCATCCAACTGTCTCTTCATGGTATAATGAGGAGCAATTTGTGCGATAGAATTCTTGATGGTCCGTACCCAACCTTCTGAATAACCTTTCTTATTTCGTGCATAATACAACGGAAGGATTTCGGTTTCCAGCAAACTATAAATGGTAGCTGCATCCAATTGGTCCTGATATTCTTGATTCTGATAAGTACGTTTTTCGGTCAATGCCCATCCGGCACCTTCACGATAACCTTCCAACCACCATCCATCAAGAACAGAGAAATTTACGACACCGTTCATCAATGCTTTCTCACCGGATGTACCCGAAGCTTCCAACGGACGAGTCGGCGTATTCATCCAAATATCAACACCTGAAACCAGACGACGTGCCAACTTCATATCATAATCTTGCAAGAAAATAATTTTACCCAAGAATTCAGGACGGTTTGAAATCTCAATGATACGCTTAATCAGACCTTGTCCGGCACCATCATGCGGATGTGCCTTGCCGGCAAACAAGAATTGTACCGGATAGTCAGGATTATTTACAATCTTCGACAAACGATCCAAATCGCTGAACAACAGATGAGCACGCTTGTAAGTAGCGAAACGGCGAGCGAAACCGATTGTCAATGCATTCGGATTGATTTTATCCAGTAAAGATACAATCAATGCCGGATTACCCTGATTCTTCAGCCAGTTCTTGCGGAACTGTTCGCGAATATAATCAATCAATTTGTTTTTCAACCCTAAACGAGTTTTCCAGATTTCCTCATCGGGTACATTGTAGATAGCTTCCCAAATTTTCGGATTAGACTGATCGTTCAAGAAATTCGGATCAAAATATTTGTTATACAATTTCTTCCATTCAGAAGCACACCATGTGGGGAAATGCACACCATTGGTCACATAACCTACATGATTTTCTTCAGCAAAGTATCCTTTCCAAATGCCAGAGAACATTTCTTGTGAAACCTTTCCATGCAACCAGCTCACACCATTTACTTCCTGACATGTATTGCATGCAAACGTTGACATACAGAAACGCTCATTATGATCGCCAGGATTGATGCGTCCTAAATCCATCAGTTCATCCCAAGTGATACCCATACGTTGGGGATATCCACCCATGTATTTACCAAACAGACCTTCATCGAAATAGTCGTGACCGGCCGGCACCGGAGTATGTACTGTATACAAAGAAGAAGCACGCACGATTTCCAGGGCTTCATCAAAAGTCATACCGCTTTCCACATAGTCGCACAGACGCTGCACATTGCACAATGCCGCATGTCCTTCATTGCAGTGATAAACGTCTTTCTTGATACCCAGTCTCTCCAGCAACAAGACACCTCCAATACCCAAGAGGATTTCCTGTTTCAATCGGTTTTCCCAATCACCTCCATACAACTGGTATGTAATCGGACGGTCATATTCACTGTTCATTTCATTATCTGTATCCAACAGATACAAAGGTACACGGCCTACATTTACTCTCCAAACATAAGCGTGCACATAATAATTCAAATATGGAACATCAAGAACCAAGGGTTTTCCTTCTTCGTCATTGACGCGCTCCAAAGGCAGGCTTCCAAAATTCTGGGCTTCATAGTTGGCTATCTGCTGCCCGTCCATCGACAAGCTTTGTTTGAAATAACCATAACGATACAAGAAACCTATACCACACATATCTACATTGCTATCTGAAGCCTCCTTCAGATAGTCGCCTGCCAAAATACCCAAACCGCCAGAATAGATTTTCAAGACATGAGTTAAACCATATTCCATACAGAAATAGGCTACAGAAGGACGCGAAGCATCTGGCTTCACATTCATATATGCTTCAAACTTGGAATATACCTCATTGATTTTCTTCAATGTAGCCTTATCATTTGATAAGTCTTCCAATTTTTCATAACTTAGACGTTCCAATAATGCTACCGGATTTTGACCAACAACTTGCCACAATTCCGGATCCAATTCTTTAAACATCTCTGTCGCTTCATCATTCCAGGCCCACCAAATATTACGAGCCATTCTTTCCAACATCTTCAAAGGTTCCGGAATACGAGATTTTACATTAACCTCTCTCCAGGCTGGAGTGTTAGCATAATTAGTCTTGACTTTCATATTGTTTAATTTTAGTGTGTAAATGAATTTTAGTTATTGTCGTTACTCTGAGAAAGACGCTGCCTTGCATTACGCAAAGCAACATCGTATGCTTCATAATAATATTGGATAAAATGTTTCCACAAAGCCTTTTCGGCAATTATTGCCGCATGTTCACGTATATTTTCAATTGCCTGATTCGACAATGCTGAAAATTCAGTTACAGTATCTTTTATCGAATCAGCGACTTCAGAATAATTATAATCTGTACGATGAATGACTTTCACACCATCTTGCAAAGTTCCTGAATGATTCACTACCGAGTTCACCCATAGACCGAATCCCGCCAAGTCAGTTGTAATGGTAGGCACATGAAAAGCAACGCTCTCCAATGGAGTATAACCCCATGGTTCATAATAAGAAGGATAAACACTCAAATCCATGCCTATCAACAAATCATAATATGATTCATTCAATATACCATCCTTTCCATCCAGATAACACGGCACAAAGATAACTTTTACTTTCGTATCAGCAGCATTCGACATATTCAAATACTTCAACATGTCCAAAACCTGATCATGTGTCATATTATGCAGCCAATGAGTAATAAAAGGAACTTCCAATGGCATGTCATAAGTTTTGTCAGAACTTAAACGCTCCAACAAATCCTCACGGGCCTCTCCTACCCAACCTGGAACATTTATAAAAGCTAAAACTTCTTTTTTGAGATTTTTGTCACGGGTCAATCGGTTAAGCGATTCCAAATAGACATTAATACCTTTATTCTTAAATTCATACCTGCCGCTTGTGCCTATAATCATAGTATCATCATCCAGTTCAGTACCTAGCAGCTTATTGGCCATATTCAGCATCACCTTACGGGCATGCTTGCGTTTTTCATCAAATTTTTTTCCTTTCGGGACAAAGTCATCCTCAAAACCATTCATCAGAATGACATCAGCCGGCTTATCCAACAATTCACGGCATTCATTGTTTGTAATTTCACTCACTGTAGTAAAACAATCCACATGATGAGCAGTCTGCTTTTCTATCGAATGTTTCGATTGCATATTCAACTCTTCTGCCATTTGATCACCATTATATGCAAAAAGGTAATCATACAACGGCTTGTTATTACCTGCAATCGATCGTCCGATTGAAGTGGCATGTGTTGTAAATATCGTTGCAATCTCAGGGACTTTCTTCTGAATATACAATGCTCCAAGACCTGTCATCCACTCATGAGCCTGATAAACCACCTTGTCTTTAGCACCCAAATTATAACGATAGAAACTTTCTACAACCTTACCGGCAGCATAAGAAAACATAGAAGCCTCGTCATAATCACCATACGCATGAAGCGAATCCACATTAAAATCAAGCCAGGCTTGCGTATAAATCTCATTCTTTTGAGCATAAAATGGTGTAAAATCCACCAAGATTGAAATTGGATGCCCAGGAATGTTCCAATGTCCCACTCTCACCTTCAATCCTTCATTCAAAGTAGCGTACTCACGCCAACCTTGTAGTGCCTTTTCATCTTCGGTAAACAAAGGATTATCCTTACCTCTCCAAACATCCGGGCCGATAAAGAAAATTCGATCCGGAAATGCAGCTTGCAAGGTTTTTGCCCTTGTTGATAGTACGGTGTAAATTCCACCTACCTTATTACATACTTCCCAACTTGATTCAAAGATGTAATCAGGTTTCAATAGCTGTTTCGTCATTATCTTTAATATTTTCTTAATCAGCGCGAAGTTACGAAAAAGAATTAAATCTACGAAGAAAT
>NZ_NFIC01000011.1:0-67500 GCF_002161565.1 Bacteroides sp. An51A | reverse complement strand
GGACCTCCATCCGGTGTTACCCGGACTTCATCCTGGACAAGGGTAGATCACTCGGTTTCGCGTCTGCCGCATCCGACTGCGCGCCCTCTTCAGACTCGCTTTCGCTCCGGCTGCGCGGATCATGCCGCTTAACCTCGCCGGACACGGCAACTCGTAGGTTCATTATGCAAAAGGCACGCCGTCACACTTGCGTGCTCCGACCGCTTGTAGGCGCATGGTTTCAGGGGCTCTTTCACTCTCCTGTCCGGAGTTCTTTTCACCTTTCCCTCACGGTACTGGTACACTATCGGTCTCCCGGGAGTATTTAGCCTTGCCGGATGGTCCCGGCTGATTCACGCTGGATTCCTCGTGTCCCGCGCTACTCAGGATACCGCTATGGCCCATACCCGCTGCGTGTACGCAGCTGTCATGCCCTACGGCCCCACTTTCCAGAGGGTTCCACTCGCGGGCATGGGCCAACGGCGCGGTCCTACAACCCCGCCCGTGCCGTAACACGGACGGTTTGGGCTCTTCCCCGGTCGCTCGCCACTACTGGGGGAATCATTGTTATTTTCTTTTCCTGCGGGTACTAAGATGTTTCAGTTCCCCGCGTTGGCCTCCGCCACCGGCGGATGTCACCCCTTCAAGGTGACGGGTTGTCCCATTCGGACACCCGCGGATCAAAGGCCACTTGCGCCTCCCCGCGGATTTTCGCAGCTTGTCACGTCCTTCATCGCCTCCGGGAGCCTAGGCATCCACCATGCGCCCTTCTCTACTTTCGCGCACTCCCGCGGCAACACGCCGCGGGAGGCTTATGCTTTGTTTCATTGGTTGCTTGTCACATCATGTCACAGATCTCCTTCGTGTGGAGAATAACGGATTCGAACCGTTGACCCCCTGCTTGCAAAGCAGGTGCTCTAGCCAGCTGAGCTAATCCCCCAAGACCGTAGTCCCAGGCAGAGTTGAACTGCCGACCTCCACATTATCAGTGTGGCGCTCTGACCAACTGAGCTATAGGACTGGCATCTTCAAGCCCTGTGCGATTCAACGCCCATAGAGTCGGATATGTCAGGTACAGGAAACGGAAACGAAAGGAACCACGCAAGAAACATGAGACCGGACGCTCCAGAAAGGAGGTGTTCCAGCCGCACCTTCCGGTACGGCTACCTTGTTACGACTTAGCCCCAATCACCGGTTTTACCCTAGGGCGCCCCTTGCGGTTACGCACTTCAGGTACCCCCGGCTTTCATGGCTTGACGGGCGGTGTGTACAAGGCCCGGGAACGTATTCACCGCGCCATGGCTGATGCGCGATTACTAGCGAATCCAGCTTCGTGGAGCCGGGTTGCAGGCTCCAGTCCGAACTGGGAGGGGATTTCGGGATTCGCGCGCCGTCGCCGGCTGGCAGCCCTCTGTACCCCCCATTGTAACACGTGTGTAGCCCCGGACGTAAGGGCCGTGCTGATTTGACGTCATCCCCACCTTCCTCGCATCTTACGATGGCAGTACCGGCAGAGTACCCAGCATCACCTGATGGCAACTGCCGGAAGGGGTTGCGCTCGTTATGGCACTTAAGCCGACACCTCACGGCACGAGCTGACGACAACCATGCAGCACCTCCGCGCCTGCCTTGCGGCTGCACCGTTTCCGGCACATTCAGGCGCAGTTCAAGCCCGGGTAAGGTTCCTCGCGTATCATCGAATTAAACCACATGTTCCTCCGCTTGTGCGGGCCCCCGTCAATTCCTTTGAGTTTCACCGTTGCCGGCGTACTCCCCAGGTGGGACACTTAACGCTTTCGCTTGGCCGCCGACTGTATATCGCCGACAGCGGGTGTCCATCGTTTACCGTGCGGACTACCAGGGTATCTAATCCTGTTTGATACCCGCACCTTCGAGCCTCAACGTCAGTGGCGGGCTGGCATGCTGCCTTCGCAATCGGGGTTCTTCGTGATATCTATGCATTTCACCGCTACACCACGAATTCCGCATGCCGCGACCGTACTCAAGCCCCACAGTTTCAACTGCAATTTTACGGTTGAGCCGCAAACTTTCACAGCTGACTTAAGGGGCCGTCTGCGCTCCCTTTAAACCCAATAAATCCGGATAACGCTCGCATCCTCCGTATTACCGCGGCTGCTGGCACGGAGTTAGCCGATGCTTATTCGCAGGGTACCTGCAATATGCCACACGTGGCACACTTTATCCCCCTGCAAAAGGAGTTTACAACCCGTAGGGCAGTCATCCTCCACGCTACTTGGCTGGTTCAGGCTCGCGCCCATTGACCAATATTCCTCACTGCTGCCTCCCGTAGGAGTTTGGGCCGTGTCTCAGTCCCAATGTGGGGGGCCTTCCTCTCAGAACCCCTATCCATCGTCGCCTTGGTGGGCCGTTACCCCGCCAACAAGCTAATGGAACGCATCCCCATCGGCGGCCGATAACTCTTTAGTCAGGCTGTCATGGAACTGCCTGACACCATCGGGGATTAATCTTTCTTTCGAAAGGCTGGACCCGGGCCGCCGGAAGGTCGGATACGCGTTACTCACCCGTGCGCCGGTCGCCATCAGGCTTAGCAAGCTAAGCCCATGCTGCCCCTCGACTTGCATGTGTTAGGCCTGTAGCTAGCGTTCATCCTGAGCCAGGATCAAACTCTTCATTGTAAAATATCTTTTCATCGCCTGCCTCCCCAAAAAAAGAAAGGCAAGGCGGATTTTTTCCTGTCCAGGTCCGGTTACATCTCTCTAACCTTCACGTCATTCACTTTTCGTACTGCGTTTCCTGTATCCAAATCATATCAAAGATCTTGCTCCCGTTTTTGAGGGAAAGCGTCTGCAAAGTTAAGGCGTTTTTTCCATTCCTCCAAATTTTTCGGAATATTTTTTCGCCGCCCCGCCGACCGTCACCCTTTCAGGCGGCGTCCCTTTCGGAAAGCGGTTGCAAAGGTACGCCTTTTTACCGGAACTGCAAGCAATATGGAAACTTTTTTCTGAACTTTTTTACACATATAAACGCAAAATACTGCTATACAACATATTACAGGACGAATATTCTTAAAACTGATGAAAAATGGCTGAAACGGATATTCATTAATATAATTATACGCGCGCGAGGGGCACACAGGACAAAAAAACATCCACACACATCCAGACGGACATAAGTGATAAGGCAGGGGTACTTATGTGAAACGGCAGGACCACTTATGTGAAACGGACCACCCACTTATGTTCATCAAAAGGCATGCTTGAATGAGTGACAAGAATAATGTTTCTCATTTCATTTTTGATTGACTTTAAATGCCAATGAAAAGTAATATATACTGCATCCGCAGTTTCAGTGCATTGAAACTGCCAGAACAGATAACTGCATCGGCAAACGCAGTATATATTACTCTCAGATACTATTTCTTTTTGGCATCAAATACAGACAAACAGACATAAAAAAAAGGCTACCCCGAACGAGTCAGCCTCTTTTCTGTAGCGGGACCCGGGATTGAACCGGGGACCTCATGATTATGAATCATGCGCTCTAACCAGCTGAGCTATCCCGCCATACAACCGCCAGGCGTGGAAGCCACCCAACGGTCAAATCATTACTTAGTAGCGGGACCCGGGATTGAACCGGGGACCTCATGATTATGAATCATGCGCTCTAACCAGCTGAGCTATCCCGCCATCTTTTCGATTGCGGGTGCAAAGGTAAAACATCTTTTCGACATACGCAATATTTTCGCCCATTTTTCTTTTGTTTTCCTCCACATCTTTTTCACTTCTTTTTTACCTCCAAAAGCTAAATCCACATACAATGCATTCATATCCAGCCATATGCGAAATTCATATTATCACGTATATCATCAAAACGGAAAATACGCAAAAGAGAAAAGCGAAAAATAATAGACGATTCATTATGTAGTGTACAAAAAATTAGTTTAATTTGCGCCCGTTATTTTAATTCATAACTTTAACAAAGAAAAGCCTGAAACTATCTATGAAAAAGAAAATAAAGATAGAATATACGTTAGCTCCTGCATCAAGCACTATTTTATGGAACGCCATCAGCACTCCATCCGGATTAAGCCGCTGGTTTGCCGATAACGTAACCAGACTTAACAAGACATTTATGTTCAAATGGGGAAAGACCGAAACCAGAGAAGCCGAAATAACCAATTTCCGGACCGAATCATTCATCCGTTTTCACTGGAAAGACGATGAGCCACGCACCTATTTCGAACTAAAAATTTATTACAATGAACTAACCACAGACCTTTCACTAGAAGTGACAGACTTTGCCGAACCCGGTGAAGAAGATGACGTTATCAACCTATGGGACTCTCAAATTGAAGTGCTAAAACGGACGTGCGGTATATAATTTTCTAAAAATATACAAAACATCATGCTCCGCGTTGTTTTTTATGCTACTTTTGCAAGCTGACAACCATATATTAAGGAATGCTACGCATAAAAAAACTAGATATATTCGTATTGAAGAGCTTTTTACTGCTCTTTTCTGGGACGTTTTTCATCTGTCTGTTTATCTTCATGATGCAATTTCTATGGAGGTACGTAGACGAGTTAGTAGGAAAAGGATTAGAGATTAATGTTCTAGCCCAATTTTTCTTTTATTCAGGTCTGACATTGATTCCCCTGTCGCTTCCTCTGGCCATCCTACTGGCTGCACTCATGACATTCGGAAACTTTGGTGAGCGGTACGAACTGTTATCTATGAAGGCAGCAGGCATCCCCCTACTCCGTATCATGCGGCCAGTCGTACTGTTCTGCATGTTTCTGGGAGGCATGTCATTCTTTTTCCAGAACGAAATCGGTCCGCGTGCCCAAAAGCAACTATGGACACTCTTGGTTTCCATGAAGCAAAAATCTCCTGAAGTAGACATACCGGAAGGAGTATTTTATAGTGATATCGACGGTTATAACATTTATGTCAAGCACAAAGACCGGGAGACAGGTATGCTGAAAGACGTGTTAATATACAACTTTTCCGATGGATTCGAAAATGCACATATCATCTGGGCGGAAGAAGGAAAGTTGGAACTGACCGCCGACAAGCAGCATCTTTTCCTTCATTTGTATAATGGTGAACAATTTGAGAACCTGAAATCCCAATCTGTCATTTCACGTAACGTCCCCTACCGCCGCGAATCATTCAAGGAAAAGCATACACTTATCCAATTCGATTCTGATTTCAATATGGTAGACGGAAGTTTCCTCGACCAACGCTCGGATATCAAGAATATGCGGGAAATCTCCCAGGCTATTGATTCGTTGGAAATACACGCCGACAGTGTAGGACGCGCTTACTTCAACGATGTCATTAACTCTACTTACAAGACACCGGTACTGACCAAAGCCGATTCTACCAAATTGGAGAAACTGAACGTGGCATACCTGAATACTGACAGCATCTTCAATTCCATGACTTCGCAAGAAAAGTCTCAAACATTGAGCAAGACGGAAAACAGGATTTCCTCGTTGGCATCCGACTGGGAGATGAAAAGTTTTATGAGTAAAAGTACGGACGGAAATATCCGTTCGCACCGTTCCGACTGGCACAAGAAAATCACTCTTTCGTTGGCTTGTATCATCTTTTTCTTTATCGGAGCGCCGCTGGGAGCCATTATCCGCAAGGGCGGACTGGGTATGCCGGTCGTGATATCCGTGCTGATTTTTGTGGTGTATTACATTATCGACTCGGGCGCGACCCGTATCGGGAAAAGCGGCGAGATGAATGTGGCGCTGGGTACCTGGATGAGTACACTCGTACTGGCACCCGTAGGAGCGTTCTTCACTTATAAGTCAAACAAAGATTCGGTGGTGTTCAATATTGACACGTATGCGGCGTTTTTCCGCAAGGTGTTTGGCATCCGCTTGTCGAGACACCTGTTTAAGAAAGAAGTGATTATCCATACACCCGAATACCGGAAAGATGTCGAGGCGCTGGAACACATCAGCGCATTGTGTGAAGACTATATGCGTATGCATCGGTTGAAAGGATTGCCTAATTATATCAAGCTATTCATGAACAACAAGCCGGACGATGCCATCACTGATATCAGCAGGCAAATGGAAGCGGTGATAGAGGAACTCTCGAATTCGAAAGATCCAATCTTGCTGAACGCGATGAACAATTATCCTTTCCTGGCGGTTAAGGCTCATAAGAGTCCGTTCGGGAACCGCTGGCTTAACTTGGCGTTAGGTATCGTGGTACCTGCAGGATTGTTGGTGTACCTTAATATCTGGCGGTTCAGGCTACGGCTGGAGAAAGATTTAAAAAACATTATCCGGACCAACGGACAGGTTATACAACAAATAAAAGACCAACATTATTATTCATAACAATAACGCATTATGGACAAGATAAAGCTAAATACCGTAGAAGAAGCCATTGAGGACTTCCGTAAAGGAGAATTTGTAATCGTAGTAGATGATGAAGACCGCGAAAATGAAGGCGACCTTATCATTGCAGCCGAGCTGATTACGCCTGAAAAAGTGAACTTTATGCTGAAACATGCCCGCGGGGTGCTTTGTGCGCCGATTACGATGTCCCGATGCAAGGAGCTCGACCTTCCGTGCCAGGTAATCAATAACACATCGGTTTTAGGGACTCCGTTTACGGTGACTATCGATAAGCTGGAGGGATGTACTACAGGAGTTTCGGCTGCCGACCGTGCCGCTACCATCCGTGCGCTTGCCGACCCGGCATCGGTTCCTGAAACTTTTGGCCGTCCCGGACATATAAACCCGCTTTATGCGCAAGACAAAGGGGTGCTCCGCCGTGCGGGACATACCGAAGCGAGTATCGACCTCGCCAAGCTGGCAGGGCTTTATCCCGCGGCTGCTTTGATGGAAGTGATGAACGAGGACGGTACGATGGCACGCCTTCCCGAACTGCGCCAGATGGCGGACCAATATGGGTTTAAGCTGATATCGATTGCCGACTTGATAGCCTATCGTTTGAAGCAAGAGTCGCTGGTAGAGCGGGGTGTGGAGGTAGACATGCCTACCGGATACGGACATTTCCGCCTGATACCTTTCCGCCAGAAAAGCAACGGCCTGGAACACGTGGCGTTGATAAAGGGACACTTCGAGCCTGATGAACCCGTATTGGTGCGTGTACATTCGTCGTGTGCTACGGGCGACATTTTCGGTTCTTTGCGTTGCGATTGCGGAGAACAGCTTCATAAAGCCATGCAAATGATAGAAAGAGAAGGCAAAGGTGCCGTTATCTACCTTATTCAGGAAGGACGTGGCATCGGATTGATGGAAAAAATGAAAGCCTACAAGCTCCAGGAAGAAGGCATGGACACCGTAGACGCCAACATCTGCCTCGGACACCAAGCCGATGAACGCGACTATGGAGTAGGCGCACAAATCCTGCGTGAGGTAGGCATTCACAAGATGCGTCTGCTTACCAATAATCCTGTAAAACGGGTGGGACTGGAAGCCTACGGATTGGAAATCGTGGAGAATGTGCCCATCGAGGTCACACCTAACGTTTACAACGAACGTTACCTGCATACGAAGAAAGACCGCATGGGACATACGTTGCATTTTAAGAATTAGAATTGAAAATCAAAAATTAAAAATTGATGATTATGGAAACAAATGATTTGGCAAAAGTGTACGCGTCTAAAGCAAAGGCCGTACAAGCTACACTGATGCGCAATGTCTACACATGGATGACATTGGCGCTGGTCATTACCGGATTGGTATCTTTATACGTGGCAAAATCATACACGTTACTCTCGATGATTGTCGAAAACCGGATGCTCTTCTGGGGGCTTCTGATAGCTGAAATAGGATTGGTCATCTACCTTTCCGCACGCATCCACCGGATTGCTTTCAGCACCGCTACCCTGCTTTTTATCGCCTACTCCATTCTGAACGGAGTCACACTCGCCTTTATCTTTATGATATACACCATGAGTTCCATTGCCACCACATTCTTTGTTACGGCAGGTACCTTTGGCGTAATGGCACTCTATGGCTATGTAACCAAGAAAGACTTGAGCCGTATCGGAAATATCTGCATCATGGCACTGATCGGACTTATCATTGCTTCACTGGTCAACCTGTTCCTGCATAACTCAATGATGGATTTAATCATTTCGGGTATCGGTGTGTTGATTTTCACGGGGCTTACGGCTTATGATTCACAAAAAATCAAGCAGCTATTAACAGGAGAAGACATAGCGATAAATGATACCACCCAAAAGATTGCCCTGATGGGTGCCATGACACTCTATCTCGACTTTATCAATCTTTTCTTGTATTTACTTCGGTTCTTAGGCGACAGAAAGTAATAAATGTTTTTATATGTCATAAAAAATGCTTTATTTTGCACCGATTTTGAACTAAAATTAAAAAGAAGAATATGAATCAACTTTCAGAACGTTTAAACAGTTTGTCACCCTCGGCTACGCTGGCTATGTCGCAAAAGAGCGGCGAGCTTAAGGCTCAGGGCGTAGATGTAATCAACATGAGTGTCGGCGAACCCGACTTCAACACTCCCGACCATATCAAGGAAGCCGCTAAAAAAGCGATTGACGAAAACTATTCGCGCTATTCTCCTGTAGCCGGTTATCCCGCATTGCGAAACGCCATTGTAGAAAAACTGAAAAAAGAAAACGGACTGGAATATACAGCAGCCCAAATCAGTTGTGCCAACGGTGCCAAGCAGTCGGTATGCAACACGATTATGGCTTTGGTAAACAAAGGAGATGAAGTCATTGTCCCTGCTCCTTATTGGGTAAGCTATCCCGAAATGGTGAAACTGGCAGAAGGTACTCCCGTCATTGTGCGTGCGGGTATCGAGCAAGACTTCAAGATTACTCCCGAACAACTGGAAGCAGCTATCACCCCGAATACACGTGCCCTGATTTTATGCTCACCCTCCAACCCTACAGGGTCTGTATACAGCAAAGAGGAACTTGCAGGACTGGCTGCTGTATTGGCAAAACATGAGCGAATTATCACCATTGCCGATGAAATTTACGAACATATCAATTATGTCGGCCGTCACGAAAGCATTGCCCAGTTTACCGAAATCAAAGACCGTGTGGTTATCGTCAACGGAGTTTCCAAAGCATATGCCATGACAGGTTGGCGTATCGGTTTCATTGCGGCTCCCGAATGGATTGTAAAAGGTGTCAACAAACTCCAGGGACAATATACTTCTGGTCCGTGCTCGGTATCGCAGAAAGCAGCCGAAGCCGCTTACACCGGCACACAGGCTCCAGTAGAAGAAATGCGCCAGGCATTCCAACGCCGTCGTGACTTGATTGTCAAACTGGCGAAAGAAATTCCGGGATTTGAAGTAAACGTGCCCGAAGGTGCTTTCTACCTCTTCCCGAAATGCGACTTCTTCTTTGGCAAGAAAGACGGCGACCGTGTCATCAACAACGCCGATGACCTTGCCATGTACCTGCTCGAAGTAGGCCACGTAGCCTGCGTGGGCGGAACATCCTTCGGTGCCCCTGAATGTATCCGCATGAGTTACGCCACTTCCGATGAAAACATCATCGAAGCCATGCGCCGCATCAAGGAAACACTGGCAAAACTGAAATAAAAAGTTTTCCAAGAAACTGTTTTGAATTACTACAAAAAGTTTTTCTTAGCTTAATGTGTTCGTCTTGTGCGTACTTTGGGCGATAAATTCAAAACGATTTCTAACTAAATAAAGAACCGGGAATAAAGAATAACGATTTGTTTATTCTTCATTCCCGGTTCTTTATTTTTTACTGTTCTGCTACCAAATACAGCACCCGGCTGGCATAATCATTCAGCTTGTGATAGTCCACCTTATGCGTGTAAGGGATTTCTAAGCCGTTTTCCATCAAGAACTTGCCCGAATACGCTTTCCCTTCGAACGGGAGAGGCTCGTTATCGATACGGTTCAACTCTTTGACCCAATACATCTTTGCCGGGTCGAGCCCTGCCATGCGCACACGTGGCAAATGCTGGTTATAAAACGTTTCCATCTTCCACCAATAGAATACCGCCTTGTCTTTCTCGGGCGAAGTGTACATCAGAGACGCCACCCCCAAGCGGTCGTAGGGAGAAACCAGACGGTAGATGTCCCCGAACTGCACTACGGGACGAATCATCTTGTAATCGGCTATTGCCTTCCGGCAAATCTCCTTCTCCTCCTCGGTCATGTTCTTTGGCTGGATTTCCATGCCCAGACGCCCGCTCATCGCCACATCGATACGGTACTTGATAGGAACGGTACGGAAGACCTGATGATTGGGAGCCGAACTGATGTGGGACGCCATGGCAATCGCCGGGAAGAAATACGAGGTGCCCCATTGCATGTAAATGCGCTGGAGGGCATCGGTATTGTCGCTCACCCAGAACTCGTCGAACCAAGGCAAGTACCCCCAGTTGGCACGTCCTCCGCCGCTGGCACAAGCCTGGATAGTAAGGTCAGGATATTTGGCACGGATACGGTTGCATACACTCTCGAAGCCACGATGATACTCGATGTACATGTGGCTTTGGTTGTCAGCGGTCAGGTAATTCGAACCGTGGTTCATAATCGCCATATTGGCGTCCCACTTGATATACTCGATTTCGGGATACTTGCTCATCAGGTCATCCACCACGCCGAACACGAAATCCTGCACTTCGGGATTGCCGAGGTCAAGCACCACCTGCGTTCCGCCACGTCCCAATACCGGGTCGCGCTGGGGGGCTTTCACTATCCATTCGGGATGCTTCTCGTAGAGTTCGCTCGTAGTATTCGACATTTCCGGTTCTATCCAGATACCGAATCCCACATGATGTTTCTTCGCATCACGGAGCAATCCCTCAATGCCTTCAGGAAGCTTACGGGTATCTACCACCCAGTCGCCCAACGAAGAATTATCGGTATTGCGCTGGTACTTGCCTCCGAACCATCCGTCATCCATCACAAACAATTCGCCGCCCATTGATTCGATGTCCGCCATCATCTGTTCCATGCCTTGCTGGTTGATGTCGAAGTAAACGCCTTCCCAGCTATTGAGCAGGATTTTGCGAGGCTTGTCTCCATGCGCCAGCTTATAAGTGCGTCCCCAGCGGTGGAAGTTCCGACTGGCTCCGCTCAACCCTTCGTCCGAATAAGTAAGGGCAAGCACTGGAGTCTTGAACGTCTCGCCTTTCTGCAAATGATACATGGAATTATCTTCATTGATACCGGCAAAGAACTGGTGGTATTCGCTATCATCGGTGTCAATACGGAGCTTGTAATTTCCTGTATAGCAAAGTGCCGCACCGATTGTACGTCCCTCATTCTCCTGCGGACGGCCGTCGAGCGAGAACATCACTTCGGCATGTGCCGTATGCGAATTGCGCACCCCGTCCTTGTTCTTTATCACTTTCATGCCCGGCTCCAACGGTTCCTGAACCAAACGCCCTTCGTTCGCCCACGAACCATACAGGCTGGAGAGCCATACATTGCCCCTGCGGATGGGCAGGTAAGCCGAAGCGAACTGGTTGAGCACTACGGGTTTCTTTTCTTCGTTCGTTATTTCGGTCCAGGTCTCAATGATGTCCACATCCTGATAAGCCCGGTAACATACGTTGACATAAAATGGATACACCTTATCTTTCAAGCGGACAGAAACTTCCTTTGTCTTATCCCCATCGGTCGTAGCCACGCTTTCCACCACCAGCTGGGTTGACATATTCCCGTCGGCATGGCATACCGAGAGTGCCGTTTCTGCCGGAGTATTCATTCCATACACCGGATAAGCGGCATGATTGCACGTACGCACCGCATCAATCTGTTTCAGGTCCGCATCACCCAGCTTCGTACCATAATATACATATTTCAATTCTCCCCCTTGCGGTGCGTCAATCACCAGCGAAGTTTCGGGAGTAGAGAGTCGCACAAGTTGCTCTTGCGCCCATACACCGGAAGCGAAAAGCGAAGCTCCGGCAACTAATAAGACTTTAGCTTTCATGTTTTTCATGATGAGTTGTTTTAAATGATATCGATGCAAAAATAGGCATATTCCACCAATGCGAATGATACTGTTTTATCTTTTTCATTACAGATAGTGCGGATTATTACAGAAAATGCTATATATTTGCTGAAAGAAACCTTAAAACGAATTACGGATGATGAAACAACTGCATTTCACCTTGCTCTTGCTTGCCGCCCTCCTGCTGGCAGGCTGCTCTACCGTCCCCCTGACCGGACGGAAGCAAATGCTTTTGGTATCGGATAGCGAAGTGCTGTCCTCCAGTCTTACCCAATACAACGACTATATCAAGTCGGCTAAGAAATCAGCCAATGCCGCACAAACCGCCATGGTGGTACGGGTAGGGAAAAAGATAGCCTCCGCCACCGAAGCCTACCTGCGCGCGAACGGCATGGCATCGGAAATCCAGAACTTCGCGTGGGAATTCAATCTCATACAAGACCCGCAAGTGAACGCCTTCTGCATGCCGGGCGGCAAGATTGTAGTTTATGAAGGACTGATGAAGCTGGTCTCGTCCGATGACGAACTGGCGGTAGTGGTAGGACATGAAGTGGCACATGCAGTAGCAAAGCATAGCAATGAACGCCTGAGCCAACAAGTAATGGCGCAATATGGCGCAAATATCCTCAATTCGCTGGTAAGCGACAAGAGTGCTGCAGTGCAAAAGGTTGCAGGCACGGTTTACGGCATCGGCGCACAATACGGCATGATGCTTCCCTTCTCGCGCAAACACGAATCGGAAGCAGACTATATGGGGCTGGTATTCATGACCATGGCTGGATACAATCCCGATGTAGCCGTTGGATTCTGGCAAAAGATGTCGGCAGGAAGCGGAGGGTCTGTACCCGAGTTTATGAGCACACACCCCAGCGATGCCACCCGTATCGCCGATATCCGGAAAGAACTGCCGGGCATCAAGGCGAAATATGGCAAATGATGAACATTTACTATTTGACAATTTACAATTTACGATTTACGATTTATCCCCTAATCCTATTTTGTACATTGCAAATAGAAATGAAATAAATTGTAAATCGTAAATTGCTAAATTGTAAATGAAACAACTCTTTCTTTCACTCGCAACCATGCTTTGCGCTTTGTGCGCACAAGCACAAGAGAGAGCCTTCCTTCCCCTGTCGGGCATCTGGGAAAGTTCGTTAGGCACTTGCCGGCTTCCGGGCACCACCGATGAAAACAAATTAGGCAATCCGGCACAGGCACCTTACGTTACCACCCAACTGACCCGGCTCCATTCGTATAGCGGACAAGTCACCTACGAGCGCGACTTTACCTTGCCCGAAGGATTTGCCGGAAAAAAACTCCGCCTGATTATGGAACGCACCAAGCCCAGCACGCTTTGGATAGACGGAGACAGCATCGGAAGCTTCTCACACCTCTATGCCCCTCATTGTTATGAACTTCCTTCCCTGAAACCAGGCAAGCACCATATTGTCCTGCGTATAGACAATTCTGAAACATCAGTACCGAAAGAAATACAAAGTTCACATGCTTGGACCGATGCCACACAAACCAACTGGAACGGTATCTTAGGCAAATTCGGGATAGAAGCCTACGATACACCTTATATAAATAAGGTACAAGTCTACCCATCTGTATCTGAAAAATGCGCCCGCATAACATTGGAGGTATGGTCCGACTATCCCTGTTCAGCAATTGTCAGTATCCAAGGAAAAGCATGGAATACCCCTACTACACACGTGCTTCCCACCTTCGAGAAAAACATAACCTTGCAACAGGGTGCCAATTCGTTTACCTTTACACTTGGCATGGGAGAGTCTCCGCTGCTATGGAGCGAATTTCATCCTGCCTTGTATGGACTGGACATTGCACTTAACAACGGGCACTCACACGACCAGCAACACATAGATTTCGGAATGCGTGAATTCGGTACAGAAAACACGCAATTTGTTTTAAACGACAAGAAAATATTGCTTCGCGGCAAACACGATGCCTGCGTCTTCCCTCTTACCGGATATGCACCAATGGATGTGGAAACATGGCGCAACATATTCCGTATAGCCAAACGATATGGCATCAATCACTACCGGTGCCATTCGTACACTCCTCCGGAAGCAGCCTTGAAAGCAGCCGATATAGAAGGTATCTATTTCCAAGTGGAACTTCCACTTTGGGGAGCCATACAGCGTAACAATATATCGTTGAACACATTCCTGAAACGAGAAGGCAACATGATATTGGACTGGCTGGGCAATCATCCTTCGTTCATGATGCTGGGACTAGGCAATGAGCTGCACGGAGACATTGACGTAATGCGCGAGTGGCTTGACGAGTTCCGCCGGAAAGACCTACGGCACTTGTATTGTTTCGGTTCGAACAACAATCTGGGTTGGCAAGGTCCGCAAGATGGAGAAGACTTTTTCGTAACGTGCCGGATAGGCGGAGGCGAAGGATATTCGACTCATGTACGCTCTTCCTTCGCATACGTGGATGCAGAAAAGGGAGGCATCCTGAACAACACCCGTCCCAATACAACCGCCAATTATGCACAAGCCATTGCCCGGTGTCCCCGTCCCGTAGTGGGACACGAGACCTGCCAGTTCCAGATTTATCCCGACTTCCAGCAGATTCCGAAATACAGAG
Source organism: Bacteroides sp. An51A (assembly GCF_002161565.1). Taxonomy (NCBI): domain Bacteria; kingdom Pseudomonadati; phylum Bacteroidota; class Bacteroidia; order Bacteroidales; family Bacteroidaceae; genus Bacteroides; species Bacteroides sp. An51A. The sequence continues at coordinate 52,925 of NZ_NFIC01000011.1, read as the reverse complement.
GCGTGCTGTATCCATACAATCTGGAAATATTCCGTAACCGGCTGAAAGAAAATCACCTATACGACCAAGCCGAAGCTTTCCATCGTGCTACGGGACATTTCTCTGTGGCATGTTACAAAGCCGATATCGAATATGCCCTGCGCACACCCGGCTTCGGAGGTTTCCAAATGCTCGACCTGCAGGATTACCCCGGACAAGGCTCGGCACTGGTAGGCATACTTGACGCCTTTATGGAAAGCAAAGGCATTATAGACCCCGAAACCTTCTACGGATTCTGTGCACCGGTCGTACCGCTTGCCCGGCTCACCGATTTCTGCTGGCTGAATACCCAACCTTTACACATTGGTATCTCCCTTTCCAACTACGAAGAAAATGATTGGTCGACTCCCATTCATTGGCAACTGGTTTCTGATGACGGAGAATGGGAAAAACAAGGAACGATTACCTGTTCCGTTCCCCAAGGCGAACTAAAAGAAGCCGGTGACATCAATTTATCACTAAACGGACTGAAAAAGCCTCAGCGCCTCACCTTAAACCTTCGGACAGGTACTTACCACAATTATTACCATCTTTGGGTTTACCCCGATGAGCAGGAAAGTACAGAAGGAGTTTACGTCGATTCCCTACTTAACAAGCAGGTGAAAGCCAAGCTGGCAAAGGGAGAAACCGTACTCTTGCTTCCCCGCCACAAGGACATCGGGAAACAAAGCGTAGGAGGCATGTTCACACCCGATTATTGGAACTATGCCATGTTCAAGACCATATCGGAAAATGCAGGCAAAGAGGTTTCGCCGGGTACGATGTCGATATTGACAAATCCCGCACATCCCTTATTCCGCCACTTCCCTACCGAAGAACATAGTGACTGGCAATGGTGGAGCATCACCCGGAATTCGCGTCCGATGATACTGAACCACACAGACAAGGCATACCGCCCCGTAGTGCAAGTCATTGATAACATCGAACGGAACCACAAACTGGGTATCGTCTTCGAGTTCCGCATCGGAAAAGGAAAGCTTCTGGTATGCACCACCGACCTCAATGCCATTAAAGGCACACCCGAAGGGAACCAGTTCCGCACTGCCCTGCTCCGCTATGCAAAATCGGCACAATTCCAGCCCGACACCGTATTGACATGGGAAGAACTGGTCCGACTTTTCACCGAAAACATCGTCCAACGAGATATACAAGGAGTAAAGAATCAATCAGACTATAGTTCGAATGTGCTAATGTGAGAATGTGCTAATGTGAGAATGTGCTAATGTGAGAATGCATTGGCTCATTAGCAAATTAACACATTGTCACATTAACGAATTAACACATTGTCACATTAACGAATTAATGCATTGGCTCATTAGCAAATTAATAAATTTAAGACCATGATAGTAAAAGACAAAAACGTTATCCGCGAAATTACTCCTCTTTCGGAAAAAGACTGCTTCTACATTGCCGACCGAAGGAAAAGCGAATTCACTTATCCGATGCATTGCCACAAGGAATTCGAACTGAACTTCGTAATCAATGCCCCCGGAGTACAACGTATCGTAGGCGACTCTGCAGAAATCATCGGCGAATACGACCTGGTACTCATCACCAGTCCAGATTTGGAGCATGTATGGGAACAACATGATTGCAAAAGCAAGGACGTTCGGGAAATCACCATCCAGTTCTCACCCCAATTCATGAAAACTTTACTCAGCACCAATCAATTCGACCGCGTCATGAAAATGTTCGACAAGGCACAAAACGGACTGAGTTTCCCCATGCAAGCCATTATGAAAGTCTATGCCCTGATAGACGAACTGCCCGACACGAAAGGTTTCTATGCCGTAACTCGCTTCCTTACCCTTTTATATGAACTTTCCATGTTCACCGAAGAAGCACGCGTGCTATCCAGTTCTTCGTTCGCGAAAATCCAACAACACTCAGACAGTCGCCGAGTGCAGAAAGTACAAGACTATATCAACCAGCATTACAAAGAAGAAATCCGGCTGAACCAACTGGCAGATATGGTCGGAATGACCGAAGTATCGTTCAGCCGCTTCTTTAAACTCCGCACGGGCAAAAATCTGTCCGATTACATCATTGACATCCGTCTGGGACATGCCACACGCATGCTGGTAGACTCCACCATGAGCATCGCAGAAATCTGTTACGAATCAGGATTCAACAACCTTTCCAATTTCAACCGCATCTTCAAAAAGAAAAAACTGGCATCCCCTAAAGACTTCCGGGATAATTACAAGAAAAAACGGATTCTGATATAGAACTGTTTTGCATGTACCGTATGCCGATTGGAAAGAGTTGTTGAGAAGCTGTTTTGAATTTCTCCAAAAAGTTTTTCTTGGCTTGATGTATCCGTTTTCGTGTGTGCTTTGGGCGATTTTTTGGTCCTTTCCGCTCCTGTTCTTCGTCAGATAGCCCGCTATCTTCCTCATCACAGAAGCAAAAATGCCTCAAAAACTCATCCCAAATCATCGCACGATAAATTCAAAACAGCTTCTGAAAGGCTTCACCGTACTTCACATTCCAGTCCTCTTAAAATCCTAAGGTACAAGGACTGCAGTCCTACCCTATATAGGACTGTAGTCCTATTCCAATGGGACAGCAGTCCTGACTCGCTAGGACTCTTTACGCAATAAATTGCCTCCGCCCGTCAATCATTTCTATTCGCCTGCGCAAAGCATCTTTCCCTGTTATCCACCACTTCTATTTCATCAAAAATATCATCTTTTTATAGAATCGGATAAAATAGTATCAATTTCGTATTTCCGTATAGGCTATATTTGCAAAAAACAAATCTAATAGCTTATGTGGAAACAAATAATTTTATCCGTTTTAATTTTACCAGCGTTCCTCATCGGTTGTACATCCACACCGAAAGAGGTGTCTTCACCATTTATTCAAGTCAAGAACGGACAGTTCATCCGTAACGGACAACCTTATTATTATATAGGAGCCAACTTCTGGTACGGTGCCATCCTTGCCTCGGAAGGAACGGGAGGCAACCGCGAACGCCTGCACGGGGAACTCGACTCCCTGAAAGCCATCGGCGTGGACAACCTACGCATCTTAGTCGGATCGGACGGAAAGCGAGGCGTCCCCACCAAAGTGGAACCGACCCTGCAAGAAGCTTCGGGCATCTATAATGATACTATTCTGGCAGGATTAGACTACTTATTGGCAGAAATGGAAAAGCGTGACATGGTGGCGGTGCTCTATCTGAACAATTCTTGGGAATGGAGCGGAGGATACAGCCAGTACCTCGCTTGGGCAAGAGGAGACAAGGCTCCCGTGCCTGCCGTAGACGGATGGCCCGCCTTCATGAACTATGTAAAAGAGTTCGTGGTATCAGACAGCGCACAAGCATTGTTTGCCAATCACGTGAAATACATCCTCACCCGTACCAACCGGTACACCCACCGGAAATATACAGACGACCCGACCATCATGTCGTGGCAAATCGGGAACGAACCCCGTGCTTTCGCTTCCGACTCTATCCATAAAGCAGCCTTCGCCAAGTGGATGAGCAAGACTTCTTCCCTTATCCGCTCGCTTGACCCGAACCATCTTATTTCTACAGGAAGCGAAGGCAAACACGGATGTGAAGAAGACATTGCCCTCTTCGAGAAAGTCCATGCCGATACAAACATCGACTACATGAACATCCACATCTGGCCCTACAATTGGGGCTGGGCACCGAAGGACAGCCTTCAAGAGAATTTAGAAAAAGCCTGCACGAACACGCAAGCCTATATCAACGAACATCTGAATATAGCAAAAAAGTATCAGAAGCCGCTTGTACTGGAAGAGTTCGGCTATCCGCGTGACAGTTTTCAATTTGGTAAAAACATATCAACCCATGCCCGTGACGGGTATTACAAGTGTATCTTTGATTTAATAGTTAAACACGCAACCCATCAAAGCCTGTTGGCTGGTTGCAACTTCTGGGGCTGGGGCGGTTTAGCCGTTCCCTCCTCGGAACATGTTTTCTGGCAGTCCGGAGACGATTATACAGGCGACCCCGCCCAGGAAGAGCAAGGATTGAACTCGGTTTTCGCATCCGACTCCAGTACGATAAGCCTTATCCGCGAGGTTAACAAGAAGCTAACCCACAACCCGGAAAGCATTTCGAAATAACTATTGCAAATGTGTATCAGGATTGATAAAAAAGTATTAGCTTATCATATCATTCCCGATTAACTTTGCGAACGATAACGGTACAACATAGTTACCGGCACCCGCCGGTACTATATAAAGTAACCTTAAATATTAACAATTTATTCAAGCTATTATGAACAAGCATGCAAGAAGAACTGCACTCGTTGCAGGTATGTGTTTGTCCTTGACATGGATAAACAGTCCGCAAGCGTTGGCTGCCTCAAGTGACTTCTATGCCGCCCAACAGACCAAGTCGATTTCGGGCGTAGTAGTAGACGCAAGCGGCATACCTGTCATCGGAGCGAATGTACTTGAAAAAGGTACAACGAATGGTGTGATTACAGACCTGGACGGAAACTTCACATTGAATGTAAATCCGGGGGCTACATTGGTTATCTCTTTCATTGGCTATGTCAGCCAAGAAATTGTAGTAGGAGAGCAAAACACGTACAACATTACATTGAAAGAAGACACGGAAGTGCTGGATGAAGTCGTTGTAGTCGGTTACGGTGTACAAAAGAAGAAGCTGGTAACCGGAGCAACGGTTGAAGTAAAAGGTGAAGACATCGCCAAAAGAAACACCATCAGTGCCTTAGGAGCTTTACAAAACCAAAGTCCGGGTGTCAATATCCAAGCTGTTTCCGGTAAGCCGGGCGACAGTTACAAAATCAGCATCCGTGGTGCAGGTACCAACAGCTCTACCAACCCGCTTTACATCATCGACGGTGTGGCAGGCGGCGACATCAACTCGTTGAACCCAGCCGATATTGAACGTATCGACGTATTGAAAGACGCCGCATCTTGTGCCATCTACGGTGCACGTGCAGCCAACGGTGTAATTATGGTCACTACCAAACAAGGTAAAGAAGGCAAGGTGAGCATTGCCTACGACGGTAACGTCGGATGGCAAAGCATTTACAAGAAACCGGACCTGCTGACCGCCAAAGAATATATGGCAGTGCAAGACCAAGTTGCGTTCAACAACGGAGGCACTCCGTATGATTGGTCGAGATTCATCGATGCCGATTTACTGGAAGCCTATCGGAACGGAAGCAATCCGGGTACGAACTGGCTCGACCAGATTACAAACGATGGCGCCATTACCACCTCCCATTCATTGAACATCGCTGGCGGTTCGGAATTGTCTAAGTTTTCTACCGGATTCGGTTATCAATACCAAGACGGTGTTATCGGAAATATCGCTAAATCGGACTACCGCCGTTTCACTTTCCGTTTAAATTCTGAACACATTATCCTGAAAAACGATGACCATGACATCATCAAGTTCGGCCAGAACCTATATTACCAGCACGCACAGACTCAAGGTATCCAAATAGGTGACCAATACAACAACGCCATCTCGACCATGCTTCGTGCCAATCCGTGTGTTCCGGTATACAACGAAAACGGAGATTATTATATGTACGATGATTTAAGAAACTCAGGTACAGAAGGTTGGTTTGCATTCAATTCTTACACCAGCAATCCGGTAGCCCAAATCATGAATACCCAAAGCGGTAACAACAAGAGCAAGAATTTCAATCTGAATGCGGTAGCTTATTTCGAGATACAGCCTATCAAGAACTTGATTTACCGTTCACAAGCATTCTACAAACAGAATTCCAGTCTTTGGAAAGGCTATACCGCCGAATACCACTTGAATGACCAAGGCGATGCGGCAGACCAAAGTTCTTTATCGGAAAACATGACCATCGGATGGAACTGGGGTGTCACCAATACATTGAATTATAAGTTCGACATCAAAGATACACACAACTTTGATGTATTGTTTGGTACCGAATACTCACGCGAAGGTAACAACATGCAAGAAACTCTGGAAGCGACAGCCCGTGGAAACGTATTCACCGACTTCGGACATGCTTACTTCGATAATTTTACCGGACGTACGGGTGTAGCTACCGTAGGCGGTTATCCGGCAGATGACCATTCTATCATGTCATATTTCGGACGTATCAACTATGATTATCATGAAAAGTATATGCTTTCCGTTATCATGCGTGGAGATGGTTCTTCCAACTTTGCACCCGGACATCGTTGGGGCTTCTTCCCATCAGTATCTGCCGGTTGGGTCATCACCAACGAAAAGTTCATGGAGAAAACGACGAATTGGCTCGATTTCTTGAAACTGCGTGCAAGCTGGGGACAAAACGGTAACGAAAATATCGGAGCCTATATGTATTCTGCAACTTATTCTTTCGGTGATTTAGGACAATATCCATTCGGTAGCGATAAGGGTTCAGCAACTCAAGGCGGTTATCCGACCCGTCTTTCCAATTCTGATTTGACATGGGAAACCTCCGAACAAACCAATATCGGTATCGATGCCCGTTTCTTAAGAGGAAGATTGAGCTTTACATTTGATTGGTATAACAAGAAAACCAAAGACCTGCTTATTCAAGTTCCGGTTTCTTCTATCAACGGATTTACCACTCAAGCTGCCAATGCAGGTAGTGTAGAAAACAAAGGTATTGAGCTTTCATTGGGTTGGAACGACCAAGCCGGAGATGATTTTACATACGGAGCAAGCATCAACATGTCATACAACAAAAACGAAGTAACCGAAGTGAACAACGGTTCCAGATTTGTAGAAGGCGGTAGCGACAACTTGGCACAGAATACCGGTTTCATGGCACGCATGCAGGTAGGACATCCTATCGGTTATTTTTACGGATATAAAACTGAAGGTGTCATGCAAAACCTGAACGATGTACAAGCATATCTGGACAAGAATTGTGGCGGAAACGCAGCCAATTCATTGCAGGGAACTTCTATCAAACCGGGTGACTTGAAATTTGTAGACGTAAACGGCGATGGTGTCATCAATACAGATGATAAAACCGATTTGGGAAATCCGCACCCCGATGTAACGGTCGGCTTGAACCTGAATGCCGCTTATAAAGGATTTGACATCTCTATCTCGGCATACGGAGCATTCGGCCAACAAGTAATGCGTTCTTACCGTAAATTCACAGACGGTCAATATGAAAACTACACCTCTGAAGTGTACGAATACTGGCACGGAGAAGGCACTTCCAACCGTTATCCTCTGCTGTCACCCGGAAATGTAGGAGTAAACTGGCAAAGCATCTCTGATATTTATGTAGAAGATGCCGATTATGTACGACTGCAGAACCTGACCATCGGATATGACCTCAAGAGAATCTGGAAGACCTGTCCGTTGCAACAACTCCGCGTATACTTCAGTGCGCAGAACCTGTTTACCATCAGCGGATATAAAGGAATGGATCCCGAAAACGGTATGGCTTTACACAGTGAAGAACCGTGGGTAACCGGCGTTGATGTAGGCAACTATCCGCAACCCAGAACTTATATGGTAGGCGTTAATGTTAAATTTTAATGAGAAAGAATACAATGAAAAAATTTATTAATATATTAGCTACAGCAGCCATTGCCTTAGGGGGAGTCACTTCGTGTACCCTTGACGCAATCAACTATGTGGAAAAGACACCAGAGAATTTTCCCATTACCTCAACGGATGCTTCCCAGGCACTTGCCGGTATCTATCAAAACCTGAGCCAAGTTTGTGCTAACCCGCAAATGTCTTTCTTCTATTTGTCAACCTTGGCAAGTGACGACAACTTGGGCGGAGGCGGTACAAACGATAAGCTGATGCAAGCCATGGACTTGCTGCTGAACTATCAGAACGACATGACCCACCAGTTCTGGACCGACCGCTACCAAGGAATCAACCGCGCCAATGCATTGCTTTCGGGCGTAGAGAATATGCAATTGGAGGATGCGGAAAGACAACAGGTAATCGGCGAAGCCAAATTCTTGCGAGGCTTTTTCTATTACGAACTGGCTTCGCAATACGGAAGAGTGCCTTTGGTACTGACTACAGAAGTGGCAGAACCGACCCAACCTACTGCCGCAGAATTATGGGGACAAATCCTAATGGACCTTCGCGACGCGGCAGAAAACATGCCTTCCACCCGCAAATCAGACGGGCATGTCGATAAATTTACGGCAGAAGCCATGTTGGGACGTGCCTGGTTATTCTACACCGGCATGTATGGAAACGGCGATGATTTAGCAGCCTTGACCAGCACTACTTACAATCCGCTTACGGAAGTAGCTTTGCCGGACGGTTCTACCTTGACCAAACAGGATGTTATCGGATACATTGACGACTGCGTAAACAATTCCGGTTATTCTTTGGTACCTGATTACCGTAACTTGTGGGCTTATACCAACCGTTGCACGGTAGAGGATTATGACTATACCAAAGGACAAGAACTGAAATGGGTGGAAGACGACGCGGCTGTCAATCCGGAATCCATGTTTGCCATCAAGTTCAACAAGCTGGCAAGCTGGCAAACCACCATCGGTTATGCCAACGGTTATGCCCTGCATTTCGGTATCCGCGGCGGACAAGACTATGCCAATACATTCCCCTTCGGTCAAGGTTGGGGAGCAGGACCGGTAGCTCCTAATCTGGTCAACGACTGGAACGCAGCCGAATCCGGAGATATGCGTCGGGATGCTTCTGTACAAAATGTGAATGATTTGCCTAACTATACATTTGGCGGTGGAAGCTGGGCCGACTTTGTTCAAGAAACTGACTATTACGCCAAAAAGCAAGCTCCTATTTCCGCACGATACACCGACGGCACTGGCGCTACCCAATATGCTCCTGTATTCGAATACGTGATGTATGGCGAAAACGGTTGGCAGAACGACAACCTGATGCAAACCGGTAACATTCACGATTTGGTTCTGATACGCTTTGCCGACGTTTTACTGATGCAATCCGAATTGAAAGAAGATGTAGGAGGAATCAACCAAGTACGCGGCCGTTCCGGACTTGCGCCAATAGGTTCTTACTCATTAGAAGCTTTACAGAAGGAACGCCGTTGGGAATTGGCATTCGAAGGTGTACGCTGGAACGACATACGCCGTTGGCACATCGCAGCCGCAGCACTCGAAAAGCAAACTAACCAGCCGGTCTACTACTTAGGAACCCCCAGCACCAATACCGCACACAATGGAGGCTATGCAGCACGTTACAATGCTACAGCAGGCTTCTTTAAGATACCTGAAACTGAAATTTCATTGGCTAATGGCGGCTTAACCCAAAACGAAGGGTGGACAGACGCAAGCAGCGAATACGGAACCTGGTAATCATCTAACAATAACTAAAGAATTAGAATATGAAAAAAATACTATTTGCGTTACCTCTCTTGCTTGCCATGCTGCTCGCTGCATGTGACGCATCAACCGATGACATTCAACCGGAAGCAAGCGTAACGGTTGAAGAATTGACCAACAGTTTCCAACTTGTACCCAAAAGTACGGGAAACAACAACATTACGGTACAATTATCTCCCGTACACTACGTAAAAGTGTACCGGGCAGACAACGATGCACTTTTGGCTGAAGGGACCAACCCATCTTTCCAAGTAACACCGCCGACTACGGATTTAGGCGTGTACATCACCACCATCAATCATGACGGCAGCATTACGAAATCTGATACAAAAAACATAACCATAACCGAATATACCGACTTGCCCGCTATATTCGAACAAGTATTCGGACTGGAGAATGGAGTATATGGCACTACAACCTGGACCTGGGATGACACAAAAGAGCGTTATTGGGGAAATGGAAGCTGGGGAAGCGATACCGCACCTGCCTGGTGGGGAGCGCCCAAAGACGCCGACATTGATGAGCAAGCCGAAGGGAAAGGCATGCCACAAGACGGAAGCGGAGCTTGGTTCACATTGAGTCTGAACGGTGTAGAAACCAGCCGCGGTGAAACCGGAAGTGTAAACGTCACCGATGCTGCTGCCGTAGTAGGTTGGAGCATAGGCACCATGACTTTCTCAGGCACTGTACCTTTGCTTGGCGTACTGCCTAATGACGGAAACCAACGCTGCTATACCTACCAAATTATCCAAGCGGATGGAGAACATCTAGTATTGGCAGCCCAATCTATCGGCACCAATACAGAAGGCTGGTTCTTCTGCTTCAAACGGATTGAAAGATAAACGCTCATACTAAGGTTACATTAATATTCTACTTAAAGAGACTGAATTGGAAATTCTAACAAAACCCTTTCAGTCTCTTTTTGTTCAAGAAACTTATTGATAATACAAGGAAGATGCGTATCTTTGAAGTGTTATAAAAAACGACCGACCTTTTTTAACGAGAAACTATGTGGAAGAACGACCGATTTATAGTTAAAACATGCTTTATAATCCTGGCACTGCTATTTTGGAAAGGATATTATGCTTTCCATATCACTTATCAAGAACAGTTCCAGCTTTTCCTGCTCACCTCTGATTACTGGATTGACAAATGCCTTCATCCGGGAGGCATCTGCGAATATGCGGCTGAGTTCCTGACCCAACTCTTTCGCAACCAATGGGCAGGCGCAATTATTCTTACCTGCGTATTGCTATGCGTACAGGCATTGACATACAAGCTAATGCCTGCCACCCGAAGAAAAGACTGGTTGTATTTATCCTACTTGCCTGCCATTCTCTCATGGTGCTTCCTGTGCGATGAAAACAATATGCTGGCAGGCATCATTGCATTAGTGACCACCTTAGCCATAGCACTCATTCCCCGCTCTATACAGAATGCGCCGTTACGTTGGGGATGCATCATACTGCTGACACCTTTTGTTTATTGGATAGCCGGAGGAATCCATTGGCTCTTTGCTGTATTGACCCTTATTCAGGAACTTTTACTTTGGAAGCCCTATAAAAAAGCGGTACGTATAGCTGGAAGCCTGTTGTTTTTATGCATCGCTTTCCTATGCCCGTACATCACCTCTTTTTATCTGCAATACCCCGTTATCCGCCTGATGACCGGCATCGGTTATTACCGCTATCCGACAGGAATCCCGCTTAACGGCATACTGGCTTGTGCCTCGGTATGCCTGGCTTTACTCTTATCTATCTGCCTCCCTCCGATAAAAGAAAAACGGAAACGAATTGCAAAAGGAATGCAAATTGCCGCATTAGGCATCTTAGGCTGGCTCGGCATTTATTACGCTTGCGACTGGCAAAAAGAAAAAGTAATGTCTTACGACCATTATACATACACCCGGCAATGGGACAAAATCATCAGAATGGCAGAAAAGGAAACACCATCCACCCCGCTTGAGGTAGTATGCCTGAACCTTGCATTAGGAAAAACCGGCCAATTGGGTGAACGCATGTTCCAATTCTATCAAAACGGGACGGGAGGTCTGCTTCCCGACTTTATACGTGATTTCAATTCTCCGCTGATTGTAAACGAAGTCTATTACCATTTAGGAATGATCAATACTTCCCAACGGTTCACCTTCGAAGCCATGGAAGCTATTCCGTCTTTCCAGAAAAGCGCACGCTGCTATCAAAGGCTTGCCGAAACCAACATCATTAACGGCGATTATGCCGTTGCCGAAAAATACTTAAAAGCCTTACAACACACCTTATTTTATAAAGAATGGGCAAACGATGCCTTGTCTTACCTGCATGACGAAAAGAAAATCAACGCCCATCCCGAATGGGGACGTTTGCGTTCTTACCTTTATAAAGAAGATTTCCTGTTCGACGAAAGTCAAAAAGACATTATTTTAGGAATCTTGCTGAACAGCAATCCAAATAACCGGATGGCGTTCGAATACCTCTTGGCATACGAGTTGCTAAATAAAGACATCAATGCATTCTTACGGTATTATCCGTTAGGAAAAGACATGGGATACACCCAAATTCCACGCAGCTATCAGGAAGCCTTGTCGTATGTATGGACACAGCAACACAGTTCGTTCAAAGGAATGCCTTGGAGCATCTCGCCTGTCGTACAACAAGAAATCACCGAATTCGCAAGAGCTTACGTACATAATCCATCGAACGAATCATTCTTCAAGCAACATTTCGAACACACTTATTGGTATTACCTATTATTCAGATAAACAGATATGAAACAGATAATTACACAATTTGCATTCGGAGTCGGCTTCCTTCTTCTGACAGCATGTACCGAAAAAGTGACCTCTCCTCAACCGGTTAACGGATATCCGCCCATCTATCCGGATTATACCGAAGTGACCATTCCGGCGACTATCGCTCCCATGAACTTCTCAATAACCGATAAAACCTACGAAAAAGCGGATGTAATCGTAAAAGGGACACAAGGGAAAGCACTCCATGTAAACGGGAAAACCATTTCTTTCGATGAAGACGAATGGCATCAACTGGCAGAACAAAACAAAGGAGACAGCCTGATGTTCACCGTATCGCTCAAAAAAGGCGGAAAATGGTTTCAATACCGCAGCTTCCCGATGTATGTCAGCGAATATCCGATTGATTACGGCGTGGCTTACCGCCTGATAGCGCCCGGATATGAAGTATACAGCAAAATGGGAATCTACCAACGAAACCTGTCTAATTTCGAAGAAAAAGCCGTAATAGAAAATACACTGGTACCCGGTATGTGCGTTAATTGCCATACCATGAACCAGACACAACCCGAGAAGCTGAGCCTGCACGTGCGCGGCATGAACGGAGGCACCCTTTTTGCCCAAAACGAAAGCATAGAAATGCTGGACACGAAAACCGACTCAACCTTATCAGCCTGCGTTTACCCATATTGGCATCCTTCAGGCAAATACATCGCTTATTCGACCAACAATACCCGGCAAGGTTTCCACGCCGTGAAAGAAGAACGCATCGAGGTCATGGACAACGCATCGGATATTGTCATTTACCATCCGGAAACACACAGACTATTGCTTCAGCCCGCCCTGCAAAGCCCAAACGCATTCGAGACGTTTCCTGCCTTTTCGCCAGACGGAAAAAACCTCTACTTCTGTAGTGCGGAGGCAAAATCCATGCCGGAAGAATACAAAAACGTAAAATACAGTTTATGCCGTGTTTCCTTCAATCCTGAGACCGGACATACCAGCGAGAAAGTGGATACATTGGTTTCATCGAGCCAAACCGGAAAAAGCGTTTCGTTTCCCCGCCCTTCTTACGACGGACGTTACCTGATGTTCACCCTATCCGATTACGGGAATTTCTCTATTTGGCACAAAGAAGCCGACTTGTATTTGCTTGACTTAAAAACCGGAGAATACCGTCCGATAAAAGAAGCAAACAGCACTGATACGGAAAGTTTTCATAACTGGAGCAGCAACTCACGCTGGTTTGTCTTCAGTTCCCGGCGGGATAACGGGCTTTACACTTATCTCTATTTCGCAAGCATTGACGAAAAAGGGAATATCACTAAACCGTTCATGCTGCCACAACAAAACCCGCTTGATTATTATACCGATTTGGTCTATTCCTACAACGTACCCGACTTCATCAGTAGTCCTATCCAGCTCAATGTAAACGAGCTAAGAAGTAAAATTACCCAACCGGAACGCATCAAGCTGAAAGCCCAATAAGAGGAATAAGTACTGTTCATAATTAGCTTATATGATAACATTCACTACAGAGGGCACAGAGTAACACGGAGGAAAATGTTTAAAACCATCTGTCACACCGGCGTGACAGGTAGCATCATTGCAAGACACAGCCGGTTGCGGAAGCCTGCGGATATAGGTGCGGCGGCAAACGCATATAGGCTCATCCGCTGTAAGATTATTAATCTTCAGGCTGCAAGATTATTAATCTTACAAGCGGAAGATTAATAATCTTACACCAAACGAAGCTATCTGCGTTGAAGCAAGAAGATAATACAAATAAACGATTAAGTATAGTAAATCGCCTCAACGATATACATGAAGACTTGCTCCTTGAGCCGAAGGAAGATAGTTTACTCCCCACCAACACATCTGCAGCAAGATAAAAGAAATCAATAAAACCGACAAAGCCAAACGCTTTTTTGAAACATATCCGCGGCGCAGATGGATATATCCCAAATATGAGAACCATGCAACCGCAGCCCAAGTCTCTTTCGGGTCCCACGTCCAATAATGTCCCCAAGCCTCTTTCGCCCACACGGCTCCGGTCAACATCCCTAATGTCATCCATGCCACACCCATATAGACCAATTTATCACAAAGCCTCATCGTACCAACATCGTTTTCACACTTTTTCGAACACAAAAGATACAGCCCTGTCAGCGCAGAAGCCCCCAACAAGATATAGGCTAACACATAAAAAAACACATGCGGAATGAACCACGGGCTCCGCAACACCGGAGGCAAAGCATCACCCGACAACTTCGGAATAACAATATCCGAACAAGCAAACACCGCTACAAGCAATCCTCCGACAGCCGCTATGCATACAGATTTCCAACGTATGTTTTCACGCCACCCCGTAAAAGAGAAAAACAACAAAACCAATCCTCCCAATGCCATGACTCCCATACCTATATATACAAAAGGCAGCCAAGGGTCAAATAGAAGTTCAAATATAGAAACACCTGTTGCATCTCCCTTATTTTTATCAAAGCCTATCTGATAAATCTTCCATCCCATCACATCCGCCGGTTGGTTTACCTCTACCCTTTTATTGGGCATTCCATCCTCACAAGGATAAACATTCACTTCCGAGACAATACGGTCCGAGGGCAATTCACCTGCTTCCAAACGCTTCAACTCGATAGCAAAAGGGAGCTCACGCAGATGTCCTGAGCTGTCAACGCCTTCCCGTTTTTGTTCGCCAACCCCAATAACCATCGTCAAGCTTTGCCGGGCGACGCTGCCCAAAGAAGCACACACCAATATGATAAACAACCCGAAATGACAACAAAAAAGGAAAAACTTCCGTTTATGCAACAAAGCACCAACCTGACGCAAAGAGACCCAACCTAAAATGCACGCCATCCATCCGTATGCAATTGAAAAAGGGATAAACAATTGCATCCCATTTTCAGATACTTTCCCTACTAATCCCATCCATATAGTCAACCCGACCACACAAGCCAAGCAAGACAACGCGGAGGCATATCCTGTAAGTTTGGGAAGAAACGGACTCCGCTTACACCTTTTATATACTGAGGGAAATTTTCTTAATTTTTTTGCCTGCATATACAAATGCCTTCCATTTCAACCAACAATTCGGTCCGGCAAATATCCGTGACAAGATAAACAGCAGGAACATCCGGAAATTCCGCCTCTACTATCGAACGGATTTCCTCATAAAATGCCTTATCTTTGATATAAACCCGCAAGTTGCACAAATCAAGCGAAACCGCAGGGCACGCATGCCGTTTCAGATTCTCTTTTGAAATCAGGTAACGGATGTTTTCTATCGTTTGCCGTGCCTGCTGTTGCGGAGACAAAGCATTCGTGCTTTTCTCTCCCCGTATCGAAGCGGTTCCCGATATGAAACAATACCAATCACCCGCAAACTCCACCAGCTTGGCCCGCTCAAACTTAGGCGTAGTTTTCAACGCATTCCGGTTCGAATCAACCAGTACTTCCGAAGAATAAGCATGCGCGGCTATTTGCAACGGATTGTTTAACGCATAAATTCCCCCTTCTTTCCCGACCTTGTTCTTCAATGCAATACCCCCCACAATGATACCATTGAAATGCGCTCCGATACCTGTTGCCGCAGGATAGCCATAACACCATTGCACATCTTGATAGAACAAAGAACGGGCATCGTTATACGCCTGATAATTTTGTATCGTTTCCCGATATCCGGTAATACTTCCTATATAATTCCATTGGCGCACAATATCGCTGACTTCAAAACCTAATTCATAAAGCAGGCGCTGGAGTTTATCAAATATTTCTTTGCTCTGAATGGATACAGCCTGTGTGAAATCAGAAGAAGGAATCCCTTCTATTTCTACCAACACTTGTGTATCATCTTCTATACATTGATAATGGATAGAATCATAAACCCCGCTTATCCGCCTTGCGGCATCCTCCACCTCATAGACTTCTACGCAAAGAGACGCAGAAGAAACCAATAATTCGGGTACTAATGTAACCAGTACGCTCCTGCCAACTTCTTCATACACAACATCTTTAATACATTGTAAGATAAAAGGATACCCATCATTCGGGCAAGAAGCAAAAAAGACCAATCCGGAAATCTTATTTTTTCGAGTTTCTGCCAACAAGGCATGCACCGCCGATTTTACATCAGACAAAGGAATGGCAGTCTGTAAATAATAAATATGTGATACCATAAAACAACTTTCTCTAAAAAAGACTATTCAAATCTCGCACAAAAATACGATTTTTATCTATATACAAAAGACTTTTCTTGCCCCGCTTTCGAAAAATGAAGAAACGTACACATATATGCTAAAATCGTATTATTAAATGGCACCAAAGTTTGCTACCTTTGCATCAGTAAACAATCAAACTAAATATTATGAAAATACCCCAATTAATCATTTCAACATTTCTTATTGGAACTTGCATCACCGCTTGCAGTTCACAACAAAAAGAAACACCTAAACCGACGCGCACACCCGAAGCGCTCGCGATGCTCCAGACACTGAAGACACTTCCCGAGCAAGGTGTGTTTATGTTCGGACATCACGATGATCCCGTGTATGGCATCCGCTGGGACGGAGATGAAAACCGCAGCGACGTGAAAAGCGTGTGTGGCGACTATCCCGCCATGATGTCGTTCGACTTGGGACATATCGAACTGAACGATAGCGTCAATCTCGATAAAGTATCGTTCGAACGCATCCGACGTGAAGTGGTAGCACAATACGAAAGGGGCGGTATGTCCTCCTTCAGCTGGCACCTCGATAATCCGCAGACCGGAAAAGACACATGGGATGTATCCGATTCTACCGTTGTGCGTTCCGTTTTGCCCGGAGGAGCCAACCATGAGAAATTCATCACATGGCTGGACCGTGCCGCCGATTACATGAACTCCATCCGCACAGCAGACGGCACCAAAGTGCCCGTCCTCTTCCGTCCGTGGCACGAACATACCGGAAGCTGGTTCTGGTGGGGACAGAAACTCTGCTCTACCGAAGAATATAAAGCATTGTGGAGCATGACTTACAACCGCATGAAAGAAAAAGGTGCCGACCAGTTGCTTTGGGCATATTCGCCCGGCATTGAGCCGAACGACACGACCGAATACCTGGAACGCTATCCGGGAGACAGCATCGTCGACCTCATCGGCGTAGATGCCTACCAGTTCGAAAGAGCCGCCTACGAACAGGCACTCGACAAATCACTGCGGATAATGACCCAGATAGGCAAGTCGCACAATAAAGCCATTGCCGTTACCGAGACCGGATACGAGACCATTCCCGATTCTACATGGTGGACCGGAACACTGATGCCTATTATCCAGAAATATCCCATCAGTTACGTACTGGTATGGCGCAATGCCCGCGAAAAGGAAAACCACTTTTATGCACCTTATCCGGGACAAGTATCGGAACAGGACTTCGTGAAGTTCTACAACGACCCGAAAACTCTTTTTGCCGGAGATATGAAAAGTAACTAATTTAAATTGAACACAGAGACACAAAGACACAGAGAATTAAAGCAAACTTTGTGAACTTTGTATGCTCAAAATAAAATGCTGTGCCTTCGTGCCTCTGTGTTCATTTCCATAATAACCATAAACAACCACGAATATGACCTCATTTGAAGAAAAAGTAAAAGACCTCATTGCCCGTCACGAGGCACTCATCACACGTAAGAACGAACCTGTAGCTGAAAGCAATGGCGTGTACACACGCTATAAATACCCCGTCTTGACCGCAGCGCATACCCCTATCTTCTGGCGTTACGACCTTGACGAGAAAACCAATCCTTACCTGATGGAACGCATCGGCATGAACGCCGTGCTTAACTCGGGAGCGATTAAATGGAACGGGAAATACCTGCTCGTAGCCCGCGTGGAAGGTGCTGACCGCAAATCGTTCTTCGCCGTAGCGGAAAGCCCCAACGGGGTAGACAACTTCCGCTTCTGGGATTACCCTGTAACCATGCCCGATGACGTTATCCCCGCCACCAACATCTACGACATGCGACTCACGGCTCACGAAGACGGCTGGATATATGGTATCTTCTGTGCCGAACGCCATGACAACAATGCTCCGGCAGGCGACCTCTCTTCTGCTACAGCCACTGCAGGCATCGCCCGCACCAAAGACTTGAAGACATGGGAACGCCTGCCCGACCTGAAATCGAAGAGCCAGCAGCGTAACGTGGTGCTTCATCCCGAATTTGTCAACGGCAAATACGCCCTCTACACCCGTCCGCAAGACGGATTCATCGATGCCGGAAGCGGAGGAGGAATCGGCTGGGCACTGATTGACGACATCACGCATGCCGAAGTGAAGGAAGAGAAAATCATCGACCTCCGCTACTACCACACCATCAAGGAAGTGAAGAACGGCGAGGGACCGCACCCTATCAAGAGTCCGAAAGGCTGGCTGCATTTGGCTCACGGCGTACGCGGATGTGCTGCCGGGCTGCGCTACGTATTATATATGTATATGACTTCTTTGGAAGACCCGAGCGAACTTATCGCTTCGCCGGGCGGCTACTTCATGGCTCCCGAAGGTGAAGAACGCATCGGCGATGTATCAAATGTATTGTTCACCAACGGCTGGATTGCCGATGACGACGGCACGGTGTACATCTATTACGCTTCTTCTGACACGCGGATGCACGTTGCGGTATCTACCATCGACAAGTTGGTAGACTACTGCATGAACACGCCTCAAGACGGCTTGACTACTACCGCTTCGGTAGAAACGCTGAAACGGCTCATTGACAAGAACCTTGGGAAATGAATAAGACATTGAACACAGAGGCACAGAGACACGGAGGAATTGTCAATTCTCAATTTGAAAAACTCTGTGTCTTCGTGTCTCTGTGTTCCATTTCATTTTTTCACAAACCAATCATAAATTCCCTCTGTGGTGAACCCGATAATTAAAACATAAAGAAAACCATGATAAAACTCAAAGAAAAAATCGGATACGGGCTGGGCGACATGGCTTCCTCGATGTTCTGGAAGCTGTTCGGAGCCTACCTGATGATTTTCTATACCGATGTATTCGGACTTCCGGCAGCCATGGTGGGCACAATGTTCCTCGTCACCCGTGTGTGGGACTCGGTATTCGACCCTGTCATCGGCATCATCGCCGACCGTACGTCGAGCCGTTGGGGAAAGTTCCGCCCCTACCTGCTCTTTCTTGCCGTCCCGTTCGGACTTATCGGCATACTGACTTTCTATACACCTCCTTTTGGCGAAGCGGGTAAATTAGTCTACGCCTACATCACCTATTCGCTGATGATGATGGTCTATTCGGGCATCAACGTGCCCTACGCTTCGCTCTTAGGCGTCATGAGCCCCAACCCGAAAGAACGCGGCACGCTTTCTACTTTCCGCATGATGTTCGCCTACATCGGAAGTTTCATCGCCCTGCTGCTGTTCATGCCCATGGCAAACGCTTTCAGCGGACACAGTACGGACATAGCCGCCCAACAACATGGCTGGCTGATGGCTGTAATGGTCATTGCGGCAATGTGCGTCTTGCTTTTCTTCGGCTGCTTCTCGTGGACCAAAGAACGGGTAAAACCTATCAAGGAAGCGAAAAGCTCATTGAAGGATGACATACACGACCTCTTCCATAACCGCCCGTGGTGGATTCTGTTCGGAGCCGGAATCGCCTCGCTGGTGTTCAATTCCATCCGCGACGGAGCGGCGGTGTACTACTTCAAATATTACATCGTGGAATCAGACTTCCACGTCATCAGGCTTTTCGGGATGTCGTTCGTGCTGAGCGGACTCTTCCTCTCTGTAGGCCAGGCTGCCAATATCATCGGCGTAGTCTTGGCGGCTCCGGTCAGCAACAAGATAGGCAAGAAAAACACCTTTGCCATCGCCATGCTCCTTGCCACCGCACTCAGCATCATCTTCTATTGGTTCGACAAAAGCGACCTCGTATGGATATTCGTCTTCCAATGCCTCATCAGTATCTGTGCCGGAAGCATCTTCCCGCTCCTGTGGTCGATGTATGCCGACTGTGCCGATTATTCCGAACTGTGTAGCGGAAACCGTGCCACAGGACTTATCTTCAGTGCCTCGTCGATGAGCCAGAAGTTCGGCTGGGCAATCGGCACGGCAGTAACGGGCTGGCTGCTCTCCTACTTCGGATTCCAAGCCAATGCCGAACAGAGTGCCGAGACCATCCACGGCATCAAACTGTTCCTCAGCTGGTTGCCCGGGGCTGCAGCATTCGTCTCAATGCTCTTCGTCATCGGTTATCCGCTGGGCGAACAGAAGATGAAAGAAATCATCGGCAAGCTGAACGAGAAACGGAAATCCTAACTTTCATTCTCACCACAGATTACACAGATTTTTTAATTGGATAGGAAGCTGATAAAATCTAAATTGAAAATCTGTGTAATCTGTGGTGAAAAAAAACGATACACCATGAATCAACTTATCAACCAGCTCCGGAACGAAATGCACTCCGAGCTTGAAAACAACATCCTTCCGTTTTGGATGAACAAAATGGAAGATAACGAAGAAGGCGGCTTCTACGGACAAATCACCGGCGAAGACGAATTGAAACCTGAAGCATCGAAAGGCGCGATACTGAACGCACGCATCCTGTGGACGTTCTCGTCTGCCTACCGCCTGCTGAAGAAACCCGAATACTTAGAAACAGCTACCCGTGCCAAACGCTATCTGATAGACCGGTTCTACGACCCGCAGTACGGCGGCATTTACTGGGAACTGGACTATAAAGGCAATCCGCTCGATACGAAAAAACAAATCTATGCCATCGGGTTTGCCATTTACGGACTGAGTGAATACGCCCGTGCTACAGGTGATGAAGAAGCCTTGGCGTATGCCCAACAATTATTTGATGTCATCGAACAACACAGCTTCGATTCCGAACAAAACGGATATGTGGAAGCATTGACCCGCGACTGGCAACCCATCGAAGACATGCGCCTGAGCGACAAGGACGAAAACGAAAAGAAAACGATGAACACGCACCTGCACATCCTGGAACCTTACACCAACCTCTACCGCGTATGGAAGGACGAACAGCTGGAACGACAACTACGGAACCTGATTGAAGTATTCATCACCCGCATCCTCGACCCACAGACCGGACACCTCAACCTGTTCTTCGAAGAAGACTGGACCAACAAATACCGCATCTATTCGTACGGTCACGACATCGAAGCCTCATGGCTTATCCACGAAGCGGCATTGGTACTGGGCGACCCGGAAGTGCTGAAACGGATAGAGCCCATCATCATCCGGATAGCTCAAGCCGCCGATGAAGGAC
This sequence comes from Bacteroides sp. An51A, assembly GCF_002161565.1. Classification (NCBI taxonomy): domain Bacteria; kingdom Pseudomonadati; phylum Bacteroidota; class Bacteroidia; order Bacteroidales; family Bacteroidaceae; genus Bacteroides; species Bacteroides sp. An51A. Next base: position 31,520 of record NZ_NFIC01000011.1, on the reverse strand, counting down.
TAAATCCCGATGGAAGCATGATATACGAAAACTTCCTCGACAAACAAAAGATAGACCGTGAACTGCACTGGTGGGTACAGGCGGAAAACGTAGTAGGACACATCAATCTCTACCAGCACTTCGGCGACACGGAAGCTCTCGACACCGCCGCCCGTTGCTGGGAGTTCATCAAGACGAAACTGATAGACTACAAACAAGGCGAATGGCACTGGAGCCTCCTGCCCGACGGCACCGTAAACCGCCGCGATGACAAGGCTGGATTCTGGAAATGTCCTTACCACAACGGCCGCATGTGCATGGAGGTCATCGAACGCTTCTGACTTTTTCACCACAGATTACACAGATTTTCAATTTAGATTTTAAAGTCTATACAAACAGTCAGTTCAGAAACGCAGATTAACACAGATTTTCGCAGATTATTTTAATTTACTATTTTTCGATTTACGAAGTACGATTTAAAGTTCAAATAGTAGATAGTAAATTGTCAAATCGTAAATTACAATAATCTGCGTTTCTAATAATTCAACAAAAACCATGAAACGATTAAGTTTAATTCTTTTGGCGATGCTGTTAGGCAGCATTGCTTGGGGCACAACCCTGAAATATACCGAAGTGCACGACATTCCCTACAAGGAATCGGAAGAAGCCTACGTGAAAGAACGCTGCAAGTTAGACATCTATTATCCCGAAGACACGACGGGATGCCCTGTTGTCGTATGGTTTCACGGAGGCGGACTGACACAAGGCAACAAGTCTTTCCCGTGGAAACTGAAAGAAAAGGGCATGGTGCTTGTCGCCGTCAACTACCGTTTGCTTCCCAAAGTGGAAATCAACGAATGCCTTGATGATGCAGCGGCAGCCGTGGCATGGGTATTCCGCGAAATCGGGAAATACGGAGGAGACAAACGGAAGATTTTCGTATCGGGACACTCGGCAGGAGGCTATCTGACCGCCATGATAGGCTTGGATAAGAAATGGCTCGCCAATTATCAGACCGATGCCAATGAGATAGCAGGACTCATCCCGTTCAGCGGACAGATGATCAGCCATTTCGCTTATCGGGACATGAAAGGCATCGGAAACCTGCAACCGACCATTGATGAGTATGCCCCACTCTTTCATGTCCGGAAAGACGCTCCTCCCTTGGTATTGATTACAGGCGACCGCAACATCGAGCTTTTCGGACGATACGAAGAAAACGCCTACATGTGGCGGATGATGAAACTGACCGGACATGCCGAAACCTACCTCTACGAGATAGACGGACACGGGCACGGCTCCATGGCAGAACCGGCTTACCACATCTTAGAGCAACACATCCGGAAAATTTTAGGGAAACCGGTGGATAACAACTGACCAAGAATACCCCTACCACAAATCCCTATAAATAGGTATTGCCGGATTATTTCAAGCCTTGTATTTTTGCAGAAAGAAAAAACAGAAAACATCATGCAAGTGCTGAAAGAAGACATACGCGACCGTATATTGGCTATTGCCAGGCAGCAATTCGCGCAGAATGGATATTCCAAAACTTCCATGCGTGAAATAGCCGGACTGGCAGGAGTTGGGGTCGGAAACATCTACAACTATTTTGCGAACAAAGACGAGCTGTTCCGTGAAGTGGTCCGTCCGGTCTTGTATGCCTTGGAAGCCATGTTGCAGGAGCATCACGGCATACGGGGCGAGGATATTATGATGATGCGGTCGGAAAAGTATCTGAAGTCCTGCATCGATGAATATGTTTCGCTTATTAACACGCACCGCGGGCTGATGGAAATTCTGTTGTTCCGCGCACAAGGCTCTTCATTGGAACATTTCCGCGAGAACTACACCGACCGTTCTACGGAACTGGTCAAGGCATGGTTCACGTCCATGCGGCAGAAGCATCCCGAAATCAATACGGCAGTGTCCGATTTCATCATCCACCTGCATACGGTATGGATGTTCACCCTGTTCGAAGAACTGCTGATGCATTCGGTTCCCCAACAGGAAATGGAAACCATCTTGCACGACTATATTCTTTTTGAAATTCAAGGCTGGAGGACAATCATCCAAATATGAGATACAGACAACGTACATACGAACATTCAACCGTATTGGAACGGTTGGCAAGGAGGAAATCTTCACGGAGGTTTCCTCCTTTTTTTATGAACATTTCTGAATATCGTTCGCTTTTGCGCACTTTTCTCACATTCGGCAAAGCAAGTAAACTCGCTTTGCTCTCACTCAATCGAAACGTTTACTATTAAATTACAATATAATGAAACAGAAACACGAATTTAAGAGCATTGTGGCGGAGACGTTGCTCATTCCGCTATACATGAGAGCGAAAGAAAGCCGCCGTGTCAATCCTATTCTGGATGACAAGGCAGCGGAACGGTTGGCAGACAGCTTGGAATACGATTATTCCCAATTCGATGGGGCAAAGCTGAGCGAAGTGGGCTGCGTGGTGCGCGGCTGGTATTTCGACCGTGCCGTAAAACGGTTTATCGATACGCATCCCCGTCCGGTAGTCGTAAATGTAGGGTGCGGATTGGATACCCGTTTCCAGCGTATCGGCAACCCCAAAGCTGTTTTTTATGACTTGGACTTGCCGGAAGTCATGGCACTACGTCGGGAATTGATACCCGAACAGACAGGTAATGTTTATATCGCAGCTTCCTTACTGGAAACCGACTGGATGGACGAGCTACGTCGGAAACATCCCGATGCGGAATTTATTTTCATTGTGGAAGGTGTGCTGATGTATTTTTACGAGAAGCAGGTAAAAAGTTTCCTGCATCACGTGGCAAGCCGTTTCGGAGGTGGAGAGTTGTGGTTTGACGTATGTGGCACCATGATGAGCCGGCATGGTGTAAAGCCCGATTCACTCCGCCATCATGAGGCGCAAATCCGTTCGGGATTGAGCGACGGACATCTGGTGGAACAATGGGAACCGGCTTTGCAACTCATCGAACAAGCTAACTACATGAAGTTTTTCCGCTCACGCTGGGGATTCTTCTTCGGACAAGTATTAGGGCGCATTCCTTGGCTATGTTATAAATTCAGTTCATTACTCGGATATAAAATCCTATCAAAATAATATACAATGAATCAAACAAAAAAGAAAGAAGGTCTGTCCCGGCTGTTCGAGATAGCGGGACAGAAGAAAGGGCTGCTCGTCATGGCAGGCGTGTTGTCTGCTGGCAGCGCGGTGTGTATGCTCGTGCCCTATTGGGCGGTTTATGAAGTTTTAAAAGAATTGCTGACACATGGAGGAAATCCCGCCGCTTCGGACGGAGCCGTCATGATACGCTGGGGCTGGATAGCGTTTGGGGGACTTGTCGGCGGACTGGTATTGCTGTATGCCGCCTTGATGTCTTCCCATATTGCGGCTTTCCGCATACTCTATGGATTGCGTGTCCGCCTGTCCGAACACATCGGCAGGCTTCCGTTAGGGTATCTGAACAACACGTCCACCGGGGCCATCAAGAAAACGATGGACCAGAACATCGAAAAGATAGAGGGGTTCATCGCCCATACCATCCCGGACTTGGTGAACGTGGTAGCCACGGTGGCGGTGATGCTTGCCATCTTCTTTTCGCTGGATGCGTGGCTGACGGCCGTATGCCTGGCGGTCGTAGTGGTCAGTCTGTTTCTTCAATTCTCTAATTTCATGGGCAAAAGGGCAAGGGAGTTTATGGGCATCTACTACGACGCACAGGAAAAGATGAGCGCGTCCGCCGTGCAGTATGTGCGGGGGATGCCCGTGGTCAAGATATTCGGGCAGAGTGTCCGTTCGTTCCGTCAGTTCAATGCCGAAATCCAAGCATATAAGACCTTTGCCTTGAAGTGCTGCGATACTTATCAGAACGGAATGATTGCCTTTACGGTTCTGCTCAATTCGATGGTGACGTTCATTCTCCCCATGGGCATCCTGCTAATGCAGGCCAGTCCGCAATCCTTGTCGCTGGCGGTGGTATGGCTGTTTTTCATCATCATGGGGCCGGGCATGGCTTCTCCCGTCTATAAACTGACATTCCTGGGAGGCAACACGCGCGACATCGATGAGGGTGTAAAACGCATCGACCGCATCTTGGGAAAAAAGCCTGTACCGGAAGCGGAGCACCCACAAGTACCTACATCCTACGATGTGGAGTTCCGCCATGTATCATTCTCCTACGAAAACACGGAACAGGGAACGCGGACGGAAGCCTTGCGCGATGTCAGCTTCACGGCACCGCAAGGAGAGATAACGGCGCTTGTCGGTCCGTCGGGGAGCGGCAAGTCTACGATAGCCAATCTGATTCCCCGCTTTTGGGATGTGGAACAGGGAGAAATACGCATAGGCGGCGTGGACATCCGCCAGATAGCCACGGAGAAGCTGATGGACATGGTGTCTTTCGTATTCCAGGACACTTTCCTGTTTTACGACACGCTCTATGAGAACATTGCCGTCGGCTCTCCCACTGCCACGCAGGAAAAAGTGATAGCCGCAGCCAAAGCTGCCCAATGCCATGACTTCATCGAACGGTTGCCGCAGGGATACGACACGCGGATAGGCGACAAAGGTGTGTATCTCTCCGGAGGCGAAGCGCAACGGATATGTGTGGCACGTGCTATCCTAAAGAATGCCCCGATACTGGTGCTGGACGAAGCCACGGCTTTCGCCGACCCTGAAAACGAGTATAAGATGCAGATGGCTTTGCAATCTTTGATAAAAGACAAGACGGTCATCGTAATAGCGCACCGCCTCTCTTCCGTTGTTTCCGCAAGCCAGATTATCGTCATGAAAGAGGGACGGATGGCGCAGTGCGGAAAACACGAAGTCTTGTCCGTCACAGAAGGTGTATATAAGAATATGTGGGATGCCTATACGAGTGCTTACCACTGGACGTTGAACAAAAATTGAAAAGGAGAACAAGATATGAACGCAATCAAAAACATTACCATCGGACATACCGAACGGCTTTACAAGCCAGTCGGATACACCATGCTTGCCAACTTGGTCAATATCGTGCCGTTCTGCCTCTCTATTGAAGCGGTACGCATCATCTTCAGTGCCTTTGACGGGAGCGGACAGCCGCTTGACACCACCCGCCTTTGGTGGATATTCGGCATCATGGCTGCCTATATGTTGGTCATGGCAGTGGCGGAACGGGCATCCTATCGTGCCAATTTCCGAGGAGCCTACGAAATGAGCGCATCGGGACGCTTATCGCTGGCTGAACATCTACGGAAACTTTCGCTGGGATTCCTGTCCAGACGCGACCCCGGCGATTTGTCTTCCATGCTTATTACGGACTTCATGATGGCGGAAACCGGTATCTCGCACCACTTGCCCCAACTGATGGGTGCCGTGGTCATGCCCGTACTGGCTTTTGCTTCGCTGGTCTGGATAGACTGGAGGATGGCAGTCAGCATGTTTGCCGCGCTTCCGCTTGCCATGCTTGTATTGTGGGCAAGCACAGGTGTACAAAGGAAACTGAGCGGCAAGCAGATTCAAGCCAAAATAGATGCCGGAAATCGGCTGGAAGAATACCTGCAAGGCATCCGGGTGATGAAAGCCTACAACCTGCTGGGCGACCGTTTCGTCCGGTTGCGTGATGCCTTTGCCCAGCTTCGCCGTGCCTGCATCCGCCAGGAAGCTTTGTTAGGTCCGTTCGTTTTGCTAAGTATCACAGTGGTTCGTGCCGGACTGACGATGATGGTTCTGTGCGGAACTTATCTTCTGCTAGGGGGCAAGCTTTCCATACTCGTATTCGTACTGTTCCTCGTAGTCGGTTCCCGTGTGTTCGATCCGCTGACTTCCGCCCTTACCAATTTCACCGAGTTCCGTTATTTCTCCATTGCCGGAGGACGCATCCTTAGCCTGATGAACGAACCGGAAATGAAAGGGGAACGGCAATCTCCGGTGGCTGGCGACATCCGGTTCGAGCACGTATCGTTCGCTTATCAAGATAAAGAAGTGTTGCACGATGTAACCGTTACTCTTCCCAATAATTCACTGACAGCTCTTGTCGGTCCTTCGGGAAGCGGGAAAAGTACGGTAATGAAGCTTTGTGCCCGTTTCTACGACCCACAGAAAGGGCGTATCTTCTTCAACGATGTTCCGATGGATGAAACAGATCCCGAAAGCCTGATGAGCCACATATCCATGGTATTTCAGGATGTTTATCTGTTCCAGGACACCCTGCGCAACAACATCCGTTTCGGCAAAACCGATGCGACGGAGGAGGAAATCATCGCCGCAGCCAAGAAAGCCTGTTGCCACGACTTCATCATGCGCTTGCCTCAAGGCTATGACACGATGGTAGGCGAAGGAGGCTGCACCCTGTCGGGCGGTGAGAAGCAGCGCATATCCATAGCCCGTGCCATTCTGAAAGACGCGCCAATCATTCTACTGGACGAAGCGACCGCTTCGCTCGACCCCGAAAACGAAGTGGAAGTGCAGAAAGCCATCGACACGCTCATCAAAGGACGTACCGTGATAGCCATTGCCCACCGACTTAAAACCATTCAGAACGCCGACCGGATCATTGTTCTGGACAACGGGCAGATACAGGAAGAAGGTACGCACAATGAACTTATCCGAAAGAAAGGGCTGTATGCACACTTATGGAACATTCAGGAAAATATATCGGGCTGGAAACTCGCCGGTCGGGCAGATAACCCTTAATTATATGCGCAAATCCATAACCATGCATTGAATAAAAGGCTGTTGTTATTATCTTCTTCTCTCAACGCAGATAGCTTCGTTTAGTGTAAGATTATTAATCTTACAGAGGATGAACTTATATGATTTGCAATGCCGGAGAACGTATTCAGTCTAATACGTTCTCCGGCATTGCCACTGTGCTCAATATGCCCGTTATCACGTAGTCCGTATCCGGCACGGTCAGCAGCAACGTGTAGCGCGCCGGAGGAAGGCTTTTGGCCTGGGCATCGGCGATGAGCGCTTCCCAATCCACGCCTAAATATGTTTCAATGATTGTCAGGCTTGCCGAGGAGGTGGCGTCCGCCCCTTGCATTTCGATTCGGAAGTCGTGTCCGGAAACGCTTTCCGCAAAACTCCCATCGGCACTGGAAGGATAAGACAAGCGCAGGTAAGGGGCTGTACCTTCTTCTGTCTGCTTCACAAGAAATTCATACGTGCCCGTTGCCGCAGGCGTGCTATCCGGCTGGTCCTCCGAGTAGAAATAGCAGTCGCGGGCTTCGTTGTTTACCAGATAGAGCGTCATGTCTTGTTGCAGTGCAGGGTGGTTGCTCGCGATGATTTCGTATGCGATATAGCAATCCGTCACCTTCACTTCCACCGTCTCTTTGTCGCCCGTCACGTTGTCGGTCAGGGTAAGTGCGGTGGTTCCTTTCCGCTTCCCCATGAGATGTACGGTTCCTTTCACTTCATCGGCACCAAGAATTTCCTCATAGGTGGCTTGCAGCACGGTTTCATCTGCTATGGCCAGGCTGACATCGCCGCTGCCGTTCGTGATGTAGATTTGGGTATCGCCCCGCGCCAGTCTTGTTTCATAATAGGTCTTTCCCAAGTCGAATGGGGTGACGGATCCGCTTCCGTTGTTGTCATCATCGCTGCATCCCACCAGACTGCATACGGACAGGAGCAACGCTCCCAATAAGCATCTTGTTTTCATATCCTTGTCAATTAGAAATGGTTTTAGTTGCGAAGATAGTGAAAAGCAGTGAAAATGCAATGGATTGTATAAATTCACCGTCCTTTTGTCACGCCGGATTGCAAATCCGCATGGCATGCGTTGTTTTTCACGCGAAAAGATTTTCCCCTCCAGCCTGCACATTCTCTGCAAAAAAAATGTACTTTTGCAACACGAATCAAAAACAAGACAAACAGACAAACAAATGGAGAGCATCATCAGCAAATCTGAAAGAGAGCAAATCATCGCTCTGATGAAAAGAGAAGTGGTTCCTGCCATCGGCTGTACCGAGCCTATTGCAGTAGCACTCTGCACAGCAAAAGCTACTGAGGCTTTGGGCTGTACACCCGAACATATCAACGTCTATCTGAGTGCAAACATCCTGAAAAACGCGATGGGCGTAGGCATACCGGGTACGGGAATGATAGGTCTTCCCATCGCCATTGCATTGGGCGCACTCATCGGCAAGTCGGAATACGGACTGGAAGTCTTAAAAGACTGCACACCCGAAGCTGTAGAAAAAGGAAAGGAAATGATAGCACGTCCCCAGTGCATCAACATCGCTTTAAAAGACGACATCGAGGAAAAACTATACATTGAAGTGACCTGTACAAACGGGAACAATGTAGCGACCGCCATCATCAGCGGCGGACATACCAACTTTGTCTACTTATGCCGTAATGGAGAAGTGCAGCTCGACAAACATACCGGCACCACCTCGGCCGAAGACGAAGAAACGGTCGACCTCACTTTACGCAAGGTGTTTGATTTCGCCACCACTGCCCCCATCGATGAAATCCGCTTCATCCTCGAAGCCAAAAATCTGAACAAGGCTGCCGCCGAACAATCACTCAAAGGCTGTTATGGACACGGATTGGGACGTATGTTGTGCACTAACAAGAATGAAGAAAAGATTATGGGAAACAATACCTTCACCCACATCCTCTCGTACACCTCTGCCGCATGCGACGCCCGTATGGCAGGTGCAATGATACCTGTAATGAGTAATTCAGGAAGCGGAAACCAAGGCATATCTGCCACCCTTCCCGTAGTCATCTTTGCCGAAGACACCCATGCCACCGAAGAACAGCTCATTCGTGCGCTGACGCTAAGCCACCTCACCGCTATTTACATCAAACAGAGCCTGGGCAAGCTTTCGGCACTCTGCGGATGTGTAGTGGCAGCTACCGGAAGCAGCTGCGGCATCACCTACCTGATGGGAGGCAGTTACGCACAGGTGATGTACGCCGTGCAGAATATGATTGCCACCCTCACCGGAATGATATGCGACGGGGCAAAGCCCAGCTGTGCCCTGAAAGTAACCAGCGGCGTATCTACTGCCGTGATGTCTGCCATTATGGCTATGGACCAGAAGTGCGTCACTGCCGTAGAGGGCATTATCGAAGAGAACGTGAACCGGAGCATCCGCAACCTTACCCTCATCGGCTCGAAAGGCATGAACGAGACCGACAAGATGGTGCTCGACATCATGACCCACAAACATTGTGATTAATCAGGTACTAGGAACTAGTTGACTAGGTACTAGGTTTTCAGATACCAAACATGCTCAAAGGTATTTAAAACCTAGTCAACTAGTACCTGGTCAACTAGTCAACTAAAAAATGACACATCCGGCAGACTACATACAGCGGCTTATCAGCGAAGGCGAACACGTACATCAGGACTTCAAGTTCGAAATCTCCGATGCCCGGAAGATAGCCAAAAGTATCTCCGCCTTTGCCAATACCGAAGGAGGACGACTGCTGGTAGGAGTAAAAGACAACGGAAAGATAGCCGGCGTGCGCTCCGAAGAAGAAATCTACATGATAGAAGCTGCAGCCCAACGTTATTGCCAGCCGCCCGTCGACCTGCATACCTATATATATAAGGTAGAAGGAAAAGATGTGCTGGAAGTGGTAATCGATGAAAGCCCGCGAAAACCCGTCTACGCCCTCGATGCCGAAGAACGGCGGTGGGCATACGTCCGCATCAAGGACGAAAACATTCTGGCAAGCCCTATCCACCTGAACATCTGGCAGCACAACCGGCACGAGGAAAAGGTCATCATCGCCTACACCCAACGCGAACAACAAGTACTGAACCTGCTGGCACAACATCCTTGCCTCACCCTCAACCAATGCCAACGCCTCACCCGGATGAACCGCAAGCTAATCACCAACCTCCTTGCCGACTTTATCCGCTTCGGACTGGTAGAGCAGGTATTCCATGAACACACGTTCTATTTCCGGTTGAAAGAGTAATGCCGTTATACTTCTCGCGGCATTAATTGGTGCATTTTGTCGCTTGTCACCTTAAATCCACATGACTGCCTTGCTTGTAAGATTATTAATCTTCATGCCGAAAGATTATTAATCTTCACGCTGTAAGATTAATAATAGAGTTTATGTAAATTAGTTATGATAGTTCCAAGGGTTGATTTTAATTCTGAGATTATGCAGTGCCATACATGTGGAAAAGATGTTTTCTACAAAGTTGTTTGCCCTGAGCCTGCACTCGTCTTTGACGATGCGCATGACTTTCGCGCTTCCTATGACATGTTCTATACGCACCCTGATGGCGGAAACTTTCTTGTTGTATTCCTTGTCCTGCCTGGAAAGCTCTTTCCCTTTGGGCTTCTTGACCGGTTGTATGATTTCCACCCCCTCAGGCTCATAGCCTTGGTATCCCGTATCTTGATACAAGGTGCAAGGCACAGGAAAAGAATACATTGTGTCAGCCATCTTCTTGTCGTGGGTCTTGCCCGAAACGGTCTGACTGACAAATATGACCAGACAAGCCATCGTTACAATGACGGCGTTCTTGACCGTGTGCCGTTTTTTCTTGCCGCTGTAACGCTCCTTTTGCATGTCCCGGTCTGCCGGACGGGGAATCTCCCGTTCCGTCCCGTCATGAAGAAGTACCGGCTTGTCTCCCTCTTTGGAAAGTTCCGCCAGCCGTTCGGCAAGCTCCTTGTCGGTTTCTGCGGGGACAAGACCTTTCGCTTTAAGGGACAGACGAAGGATTTTAGTCAGGCAATGGATGAATATGTTGCAGTGCTTCTGGTTCATTCCGAAACAGGCCGCATGATATTCCTGCAACGGGTTGTTTTTCAAATAAACCAAAATGAAGAACAGGCGGTCGGATATGCTGGGAAGGGGGCTGTTCTTGTAGATGGAAGGACTGCGGCGTTTTCCGCTACGGCGTTCCCCGGTCATTTCATACTCGGACAAATAGTCCTCATGCGCAGCCTCGAAATAAGGGAGAAGCGCACAAAACTGTTCATGGCTAACTCCCGTCAAGGCACGGAAACTTTTGCTGTTGTCTTTATGGTCGTGGTAATTCATGTTGCAAAGGTACGCGTATGCGCGATATATAACAAATCTAAATTACATAAACTCTAATCTTACAAACAATGCTGCTTATGGCGGAGAAACCAAAGCTTGCTTGTCATGGCGGATATTCACTACTATTAATTATTTAGTACCACGTCACCTGGCTACCCGTATTGCTTCGCTGGTCCCACTTCAAGGCATCGGTCAACATACTGGAGTTGGCACGGATAGAGAAGTTATACGATGTGAACGGACCGAACACCAGGCCACAACTCATATTGAAGCAGTGCAGGTCGCGGGTGATATTTACCGTAGTCATAGACATTTCTTTCGAGGTAAAGTCGTAACCACTCGAATACGTGATATTCCAACGGCTTCCTATCTTCACATTTCCCGAAATGTTCAACGAATGGGTCAAGGCATACGGATAACGCATTTTCTTGATATTGATTTTACCACTGGTATTCTCGCGGATGCTATAACTGTAACTCAGGCTCAGGCTCCACGGCATATTGAATGCCAGATAACCGTCAGGGTCAAGTTTGGCATCTTCCGTCTTCCGGTTGGCTGTATTGTTTGTCTGGTCTGTACTTTCGCTATCCTCTTCGTCGCTATCCTCCTCTTCATCTTTTTTGTCCTTGTCTTTCTTGTCCTCGTCATCTCCTTTACCGAACAGTTTCTTGAATGTGTCATTGTTCAGAGTATATGAGAACGAGCCACTGTATCCCTGAAAACGTCCGAAACGTCCGTACGACCATTCCGTGCGGTCGCTGGTCACTACATTTCCGTTTTCGTCAAATTTATAAGCATACGTGGCAAAGGTAGCATTCATATTAAAGGTATAACTCTTGGTCAGCTTCAGACGGGCACTCATCGTCAGGTTGCTCCAGCGCTTTTGGGCTATATCATACGACAGATTTGCCGTCAGGTCATCAATCAGACTGATTTTCTTGTACCCCGTCGTATCCTTATCCGATGCCATCTTCATTTCCAGATTGTTTTTCAATGAGAATGCAACGGTTTGTGAAACCCCTTGTCCCGGTACACCATACGGCATACCTTCGAAAGGAGAATATTCTGTAGTCCGCACTTCACCGTTTTCGTCTGTATAGGTATAAGTTTCATAATAACCGAATTTTGATCTTCCAAAATCAGGCGTATACGTATAGCTCACAGTTGGCGTCACCACGTGACGGATGGTAATGTCCTTGCTCTTCCAAAACAACGGTTTGTACATACCATACAGTTTGGTGTTCATCGACAATGACATATTATAATCATACACACGATTAAAACCGTTGATGGTGTCACGCACCTCTTCACGCCGCTGTTCATCATAGCTGCGCATGATTTTCTTGGTATACCAACGCTCTGTATAGTCGAACGAAGGAGTAATGTTTATATAATTAAATAAGGTAAAGTTCGCCTCAATCGGGATATTGTGGCGCATACCGGTCTCCCATTGCGAGAACGGAGTTTTAAACAGCAGGTTATCCTTGGTATCCACACTATTGGTCAAGGCACCCGTATATTGGAACGAAATTTTTTCGTACCAACGCTCGTTGCCCGCCGCCTTCTTGCGCTTGAAGGGGTAAATACGGCTCAACGAAATGTTTACATCAGGCAGTGTCATATTCAGCGAAGAGTCGCGAGTGTTCTGCGTAATGTTGAACGTACTCGAAATATTCAATCCGATTTCAGGGAAATTGCGTGAGTAACTGATACTGGACGCTTTCGTATTATTGCTATACGAAGAAGGGTCGTACAACGTACTCAAGCTGGAACGGTCGTAACTGCTGGTCGCAAAGTTCACACTTGCCGAGAACGAACTGTTCGGGTTTGCCTTAGAGTCCTGCCGGTGGCTCCACTGAATACGGAAGTCTTTCGACACGGCATAGTCGGGCATATTCTTCTCGCCTGTCTTTGTCACCAGATAGCTGGCATTAAAGTAACCGCTGTACTTATACCGTTTGTTATAATTCGATGCCACCGAAAGCCCCCACGAACCTTTGGTATAAATTTCACCCAACAATTTCAGGTCCATCTTGTCGCTGATGGCAAAATAATATCCTCCGTCACGCAGGTAGAAACCACGGTTCATTTCGTCACCATACGTCGGCATGATGAATCCCGAAGAATAGCTGCTGCTGAAAGGAAAGAAACCGAACGGAATGGCAAGCGGCAACGGTACATCTTCTACCACCAACTGTGCCGGACCGAATACCACGTCTTTCTTAGGGCGCACCTTCGCCATCGAAAGCTTCAGGTAGAAGTGCGGATGCTCATGATTGTCGCACGTCGTATACTTGCCTTCCGTCATATAGATTTCATCATCCGCCCCTTTTTTGGCATTCACGCTGGTCACATAGCCTTCGCCTTGTTGGGTGATGATATCGTTGATAAAACCTTTCTTGGTCTTGAAATTATAACGCATCGTTTTCGATTCGTAAGGTGTCTCTCCATCCTTGAATATCGGAGTGCCCGAACTTACACCAGCCGTATCCACCACTCCTTCGGCAAATACCGTACTGCTATCCATATTCATCGAAATCTTTGCCGAAGTCAGTTCGATGTTCTGATAATTCACCTTACCGTTACCATACAAATGGGCATACCCTCCCTTTGTAAAGACTATAGAATCACTTGCTTCGTAAATTACCGGAGCGTCCAGCGGTTCTTTTTTCGAACTGTCGGCTGCCAGCGAATCGGCCATAAGGCTGTCTCTCATCAACGAATCAAGCTGTAACGAATCCGCTTGCAAAGAATCTGTACGAAGCTCTGTATTGTTTTTTCGTGCGCGCTTTCCCTTGGCACGCTGAGCCTCAGCGTACAATGAGAAAAAGCAGCTCACGAAAAACAGAAGCAAAAACGAGTATGTGGTTTTCTTAAATGACGTCATTCACTCTTTTTTTACACAATGCGCTGCAAAAGTAAGCATTATCCTGTAAATAAACACAGAAGCCTTTGTTTTTAATGTATTTTTAAGACTATAAAAAAAGCTCGCACCAATGGTCGAAACGCACGGCACCTTCTTCTCCGTGTTTAGCAACACTCTTGCGTGCCTTATCAAGGCTCTTTTCCTTGTCTAGTTTGGTCTTCGAAAAAAACTTGTCTGCAAAACAGATTATCTGTTCTTCCATACTCACCGGCAACATGTCACGATGTGGCAAAGGTAAACCACGGTCGAGGATATTCTGCAGAGAAAGACCGGCACCGGTATGCCGTTCGCATACCAGAGCATGACGCGGAAAACCTTCCTTACGCACCAAATCTGCTCCCAAATATCCGTGGCAGATATACGGATAAGTACCAAAACACTGAATGTCAGGAGCATCGGTCTGGAATATGCCAATATCGTGCAGCACCGCCGCCTCACCAATAAAAGCCAAGTCTAGATTCAGTTCAGGATGTTTCTGTGCCAAAGCCAGCGCCTTGTCGGCAACCGAACGGCTATGTACCAGCAGGATATGCTTCAATTCATTATCTTCCGGATAAAATTTATCAATCAATGCGAATGGATTCATATACTTATTTTATTATATTTGTAACACGCGAAATTACAAAAAAATATTCATCCGTTATGAAATATCGATTATTATTCCTGTTTTTCATCTGTTGGAGCGTGTCAACTGCCCTCACCTCACTCTATGCCCAAGTACGTACTGGAGCCGAACAGACCGGACTGTACCTGCACTTGCTCAGAGGGAAACATGTATCACTGGTAGTCAACCAGACTTCTCTTATCGGAAAGACGCACTTGCTCGATTCCCTGTTATCGCAAAACATACAAGTAACATCCATCTTCGCTCCCGAACACGGAATACGGGGAGAAGCAGATGCCGGAGCCATCGTCAAAGATGGAAAAGACGCACGCAGCGGCATTCCGGTTCTCTCTCTTTATGGCAAGGACAAGAAACCCCGAAACGACCAATTAAAAGATACCGATATCATCGTATTCGATATTCAGGATGTAGGTGCACGCTTCTTTACCTACATCAGTACTTTATACTATGTGATGCAAGCTTGCGCCGAAAACGGGAAAGAACTGATTGTATTGGACCGGCCGAATCCGTGCGACTATGTAGACGGACCTGTATTGCAACCGAAGTTCAAGAGCTTCGTAGGGATGCTTCCCATTCCGGTATTACACGGATGTACGGTAGGAGAAATCGCCCAAATGATCAACGGCGAAGGGTGGTTGGGGAATGGCTTGCATTGCAGACTGAGAATAATCCCTGTCGCAGGCTGGCATCACGGACAGCCCTATTCGCTTCCCGTCAAGCCCTCGCCTAACCTGCCCAACGATCAAGCCGTCGCACTTTATGCCTCCCTTTGTCCTTTCGAAGGTACATCGGTAAGTATAGGACGCGGTACCCCTTTCCCATTTCAAGTAATCGGGAATCCCACGCTCAAGACCTGCACATTCCGTTTTATGCCTCGCCCGTTAAAAGGTTCGGATATGAACCCGTTGCATAAAAACACCTATTGTTACGGTTCAGACCTGCGGCACACAGAAGCACCTGAAGGCTTTTCTTTAAAATACATCCTTGAAATTTACCGGCTTTACCGGAATAATCCAAAAGGCTTCTTCACCCGTCCCCATTGGTTTGACCTGCTGATGGGCACCGACAGTGTGCGGATGGACATACTGAAAGGAAAATCTGAAGCTGAAATCCGTACAGCATGGCAACCCGCCCTCCAGCAATATAAAACCATGCGGAAAAAATATCTTCTCTATCATGATTATACTAATTGAATCCGCAAACATCCCATACGATACGCCCCTACAGCCAATTGGGTAAAGTGCGGATATGCATAAATCTTTATTGCCCATATTGCCTGTTCGCCGGAGAAATGACTACCTTTGCACCGGAAAACAGTTAAACGATGAAAGAAGCTTTACTTAAACTCCACCTGTCGGTGCTGATAGCAGGTGGTACGGGAGTGTTCGGGCGTGTGATTACGCTGAACGAAGGACTGCTGGTGTGGTACCGGCTGCTGCTTGCCACACTGATGTTTTATGCCGTGTTGTTTGTTTTAGACAAATTACGCAAGGTGCAACGGCGGGATGCGGTACGGATTGCTGCGACGGGTGTGCTGCTTGCCTTGCACTGGCTGTTCTTCTACGGCAGCATCAAGGCATCGAATGTGTCTATCGGAGTGGTCTGCCTCTCGCTGATGAGCTTCTTTACCGCCCTGTTCGACCCGCTTATCAACCGACACCGGGTATCGGCAAGCGAGGTGCTGTTCAGCCTGATAGGTGTGGCGGGCATCGTGCTGATATTCCATTTCGATACCCGTTACCGTGTGGGCATCCTGATGGGCATCCTCTCGTCGGCACTGGCTTCGCTCTTCACCATCTGCAACAAGCGGGTAGCGTCTGATTATCCGTCGGGCACTGTGCTGCTCTATGAAATGGGAGGAGGTTTCGCAGGGCTGAGCCTGCTGCTGCCCTTCTACCTGCATTTCTTTCCGGTTACGTCGCTCGTGCCTTCTGCCGCCGACTGGGGGAGCCTGCTGGCATTGGCTTCGCTCTGTACGGTATGCCTGTACATCCTGCAGATACAGGTTCTGAAGCGGATTTCGGCGTTCACGTTCAACCTGACCTACAACCTGGAGCCTATCTACAGCATCATCCTTGCCATGATTATCTTCGGCGAAGCGAAAGACCTGAACGCAAGTTTTTATGCCGGGCTGGGGATGATATTCCTGTCGGTGGTGATGCAGACCCTGCGGATAATAACAAAAGTAAAAAAACAAAAGTGTTAAAGCCAACAGGCAAAATGCCGGTTTTACAGAAGCACCGGCTTAACTCCTTTACAAATATGGAAAATCTGACACAACGCATCCGGCTATTGCTGGAAGCATTAAACGAACGAGTATTCGGCAAAGAGCATATCATAAGCCTGTCACTACTATCGGCAGTGGCAGGCGAAAGCATCTTCCTGCTCGGTCCTCCGGGAGTAGCAAAAAGTATGGTGGCGCGACGATTGAAGCTAGCATTCCGCAATGCGGGTTCATTTGATTACCTGATGTCGCGCTTCAGTACCCCCGATGAAATCTTCGGTCCGGTTTCCATCTCGAAATTGAAAGACCGCGACACGTACGAACGGATGACAGAAGGCTATTTGCCTACTGCTACCATTGCTTTTCTGGACGAAATCTGGAAGGCAGGACCAGCTATACAGAATGCCCTGCTGACCATTCTGAACGAGAAAATATATCGCAACGGCAACCATACTTTCCGGGTACCGCTGAAAGGGCTGGTGGCTGCCTCTAACGAATTGCCTGCCTCAGGACAGGGACTGGACGCCTTGTGGGACCGCTTCCTGGTGCGGATGCTGGTGACAGGCATAACCGACCAGTCTGACTTCGACCGTATGATAGCTTCGCCAGACGAAAGCGAACCTTGTGTTAATACCGCCTTGCAAATAGAAGAACAAGAATATGAGACATGGCAAGGCAAAATCGGCTCAATCAGCATCCACTATTCCATTTTCGAAGTGATACATACGCTGAAAGAAAAAATAGAAGACCACAACCACAAACTACAGAATGCCGAATCAACGGAGCAACCTCTGTATGTGTCCGACCGCAGGTGGAAAAAACTGGTGAAGCTGCTACGTACATCGGCTTTCCTGAACGGTTCGGACACCATACGCCTGACCGACTGCCTGTTGTTACGCCATTGCCTGTGGAACGAGGTATCACAGCTGGAGGAAATAAATGAGATGGTAACAGACGCCATTCGGATGAGCGCCGAAGGGTATCTGTTGAACCTGCAGGGCTTGCACAGGGAGATGGAAGCTCTGAAAGACGAGCTGTCATCGGCAGCAGCCGTGCACGAAAACCGAGATCCGGGACTGCTGTTGGTCGACTCGTATTATCACCAGATAGACAAAGTGCGGCTGGCAGGAAGATTGCTGATGTTTGCATCCGACTATCAGTCGCTCGACACCATCGGGAAACTGTTCTACCTGCACAAAGACAAGTATAAGAGCCAGTGTTTTATCTTAAAGCGCTACGACCTGTCGATGCGGAACAAGGTGCCGCAGCATAAAATCTATTCGCTGCGCAAGGGCAACCGCTCGGTCTTTATCAATGATTACGAATATCCTTTGGTGTGTGTGCCCGGTTGTGAACCGCTGCCCCCACAAGCCGCAGGGACGGACAAGGAAAAGCTGGAGGAACGCTTCTGCCAGCTGAACGACTTATTGCTACGGGTGGAAGGAGGATGCAAAGACTTTTATACACAAGAATGGGCATATGCAGACCGGCACCTGTTCCTGAACGAGCAGGAACGAGACATCATACGGGGATTGCTGGAACATCAGCAGACATCGGTAGCAGATTATCGGAACGAACTAAACGAACTGGAACATGCATATCGGGAAGAGAACACGGAATATCCGTCTGAAAGCATTGAAGGCAATCTATTTGGCTGAGCTTCGTCAGCGTTGCTCCAAACATCTGCAGGAAGCGTTACATAAACGTATCGTGTTCCCTGCCGAACTGGAGGACGCCATATGGCAGTATTACCGCAAGACATCTCCATCGCTCCAGGAGTTTTACTCCCGCTATACGCCCGAATGGGAGATGTTCTACGATGCTGAGTCTTTGTCGCCCGGCGATTTCCTACTTTTTCTGAAGCGGATGCTCCCGGCTTTCCGTAAGCGCTATGCACTTACCGAACTGGATGTGCCGTATTACATCGGAAAACTGGAACAACCGGCCAGCACAGATGCCGGGCGGAAAAACTTACAGGAGTTTTTTCTAAACAAGTGGCACCGCCTGCTTACCGCCAAGGAATACGATTACCAGTATCATCACATCGCCTCTTTATGCAACAGTTTTGCACTGCTGAAGGCAAGTACAGGCATGAAGACCGAGACCAACCTGATAAGTTCGCGCATCCGCTGGCTATTGTACAACCATCCGGAACTGTACCGGAAGGTGATGCATTACGAGAAAACAATGGAACAGAACCGGCACATACACGAACTGGTACGGGTACTGGGCAAAAGAAGCCAGGGAGAAAAGAAACGCTTCGACCCCTTATCGGGAGCACAAAAAGAGCAGTTGGTGCGTCATGCCACACAAAGCGACATCGAAGGCATTACGCTGGGCAACGACCTGAATCACCTGTTACCCATAGAGTATTGCTATTTTGCCGAAGAAACACTACGTCCCGTCTTTATGCAACGCTACACGGAAAAACGCTTGCAGATGTTCGACAGCCGTTCGCAAGAAGACCGTTCGGCGGCACAGCCGGGCAAGAGGGAAGTAAGCGGACAAGGTCCCTTTGTCATTTGCCTGGATACATCCGGATCGATGGAAGGCAAGCGGGAGCAACTTGCCAAATCGGCCGTACTCGCCATTGCCCGCCTTACCGAAAGCACACACCGCAAGTGTTACATCATCAATTTTTCGGAAGAAACCGAACATCTGCTGGTAAAAGACCTGTATACCGACTTACCTGTGCTGGTAGAATTTCTGAACCATAGTTTCGGGGGAGGCACCAGCATGGAACAGGCCGTAGACGAAGCGGTGCGAATGATAAACAGCAACGGATGGCACCGTTCGGATGTAGTGATGATTTCCGATTTCGAAATGCCCCCCATATCTGAAACACTGATGAAACAGATTTTGGGACTGAAACGTAAGGAAACGGCTTTCTATGCCCTGGTGTTCGGAACACGTCCCGAAATGGATTACCTGAACCTGTGCGACCGCTGCTGGAACATGGACATTCCGGGGTAACACGAACTGTCCTGCGCTTCGCTCACAGGAGTTAAAAGACAATAGTTCTGTTAGGATTTCCATTAGTAAAAGTATTGGTTTCTAACTCCCTGAAATAACTCCTTATGGGTGAAATGCGGGCATTCATATAATGTTATAAAAACGCAAAATCCACTTTTTCTGAAAATATAAGCGCAAAAATTTTTGAGTTTCTGAGCAATCCATTATATTTGTGTAGAATTTGGCAAAAAATGACGGAAGAAGACAAAAGGCTACTGAATACGTTTGAAGGAAGATTAAGAAACCTGCTGTTCCTGTTCGAAGAACAGAAAAAGGAAATAGCTTCACTCCGGCACCTTTTGGAAGAAAAGGAAGCTGCTATCGCACGTATGGAAAGTGACCGGAAAGAACTGGAGTCAAGATATGCCAATTTGAAAATGGCCCGTATAATCAGTATCAACGATACGGAACTCAATGATACGAAGAAAAGGTTGACGAGGCTGGTGCGTGAAGTCGAAAAATGTATCGCTTTGCTGAATGAATAAGCCCAAAGGTAAACGAGTCATGAAAGACGACAAATTAAAAATACATCTGCGGATCGACAACGAACTATATCCCTTGGTCATTGACCGCGACAAGGAAGAACTATATAGGAAGGCGGCTAAGCAGATTGACTATAAACTAAACAAATATCGCAGTATGTATCCGGAGTTCAGCCTGGCCAAACACTGGGCTATGACTGCACTGGAACTCTCTTTTGAGAATGTATCCTTGAAAGACCGGAATGATACACAGCCGTATGCAGAAAAACTGAAACAGCTGGCTGATGATATAGATGAATGCATTCATCCTAAACCTGACGATTAGGAGACAGGAAAGTTTAGTATAGAACAAGGAAGATTTTACGCACAACTGGAATGCCGGAACAAACCGACAGGAAAGTATGTGCGTTTTTTATTTATATTTTTAAACTAAATAGTAATGTTTACAACAGTAGTAATATTCACGGTTGTTGCTTTCCTGGTAGGAGGAGCAATTTCGTACGCTTTTTTCAAGTTCGGCCTGAAATCGCGATACGATAAAATTATAAAGGAGGCCGAAACAGAAGCAGAAGTAATCAAGAAAAACAAGTTGCTGGAGGTCAAAGAAAAATTTCTGAACAAGAAAGCCGAGCTGGAAAAAGAAGTAACAGCACGCAACCAGAAAATCCAACAGGCTGAAAACAAACTGAAGCAGCGCGAAATGGTATTAAGCCAAAAGCACGAGGAACTGCAACGCAAACGGAACGAAACCGAAGCCATCCGCGAAAACCTTGATGCGCAGCTGGTGGTTATCGACAAGAAGAAAGAAGAACTGGATGCCCTCCAGGCACAAGAACGTAAAAAACTGGAAGCCTTGTCGGGACTGTCTGCTGAAGAGGCTAAAGAACGGCTCGTCGAATCGCTGAAAGAAGAAGCCAAAACGGAAGCACAATCGTATATCAACGACATCATGGATGATGCCAAAATGTCGGCAAACCGCGAGGCAAAACGCATTGTCATACAAACCATCCAGCGCGTAGCAACCGAAACCGCCATTGAAAACTCTGTAACCGTATTCCATATCGAATCGGACGAGATAAAAGGACGGATTATCGGACGGGAAGGAAGAAATATTCGTGCCTTGGAAGCCGCTACGGGAGTGGAAATTGTAGTTGACGATACGCCCGAAGCCATTGTCCTTTCGGCGTTCGACCCCGTACGCCGAGAAATAGCCCGTTTGGCATTACACCAACTGGTAACCGACGGACGTATCCATCCGGCACGCATCGAAGAAGTGGTGGCTAAAGTGAAAAAACAGGTAGAAGATGAAATTATCGAAACCGGTAAGCGGACAACCATCGACCTGGGTATCCACGGTTTGCATCCCGAACTGATCCGTATCATCGGTAAGATGAAATACCGCTCTTCGTATGGACAGAATCTGTTGCAACATGCACGTGAAACAGCCAACCTGTGTGCCATCATGGCATCCGAACTGGGACTGAACCCCAAAAAAGCCAAACGTGCCGGCCTGTTGCACGATATCGGCAAAGTGCCCGATGAAGAACCCGAACTGCCCCATGCACTGCTGGGTATGAAACTGGCTGAAAAATATAAGGAAAAACCAGACATCTGCAACGCCATCGGCGCCCACCACGATGAAGTGGAAATGACCAGCCTTCTGGCTCCTATCGTACAGGTATGCGATGCCATCTCTGGAGCACGTCCGGGAGCACGACGCGAAATTGTAGAAGCTTATATCAAACGTCTCAACGACTTGGAACAACTTGCCATGTCTTATCCGGGCGTAACCAAGACGTATGCCATCCAGGCAGGCCGAGAGCTTCGTGTCATCGTAGGTGCCGACAAGATAGACGACAAGCAGACCGAAAGCCTGTCTACCGAAATCGCCAAAAAGATACAAGACGAAATGACATATCCGGGACAAGTCAAGATTACGGTTATCCGCGAAACACGCGCCGTAAGCTTCGCGAAATAGTCATTACTGCTCTCAAAACCCCAGTAATTAGAAAGAGTTAGAAGAATTTAAAGGAGTTAGAGGGAGTTAAATGCCAATAGCACAGAAGTATTGGCTTTTAACTCCCTCTAACTCCTTTAAACAACTTCTTGTAGGCAAATGCGGAATCACCCCATTAACCCACCACTTTTTCGGCACAACGCAAACCTTCTTCATAAAGCGCGGTCAGTTTCTGAATGTCTTTATCTATCCGGTTTACTTTCACGGGCGCTTCGGGACGGATGGCTATGATACGCCCTTCATCTTCCAGCCTCTCTATCATTTCCAACTGCTCATTGTATGCCTGACACCGCCGGCTCAACGCTACACGCAAACGAGGATAGCGCGTATAGATGATACGCGGTATGCGGATATCTTTTTCCGTCTTCCGATAGCCCCGGTTCCGGGTAAGCACAACCACATTCTTGGCATATCCTTGCGAAACAGCACGCATCACCGGAATAGAATCGACAATACCTCCATCGAGCATGGGACTCCCGTCTACCCACGTTATCGGACACACATAAGGCAAGCTGCTCGATGCTTTGGCAATTGCCAGCAGGCGCCCGCGGTCGTGTTTCTCTTCCAGATAACAGGGCCTGCCGGTGACACAATTAGTGGTCACCATCTCAAAACGTGCAGGGTTACGGAAATATGCTTCGTAATCGAAAGGCAATATCGTAGCAGGAAACTTTTCATACAGCAGATGCTGGTCAAGAATGCTGTGCTGGTGCCACAGATACTTCAACCCGATGTAACGGTATTTAGCCAGCATCTCGATGTTGCTGTAACGTGCCCTGCCCGGCTGGTGCGATAAATAAGACAGACCGTTGCATGCACCAGCCGAAACGCCGACAACATAAGGAAACTCTATGCCTTTCTGCATAAAATAGTCGAGCACACCGCAGGTGAACACCCCACGCATGCCTCCTCCTTCCAATACTAAACCCATTTTTGAATAATCCATAGCCATAACCTTTCTTTTATTTGAATCCGCAAACATCCCCTACAGCCAATTGAGCAAAATGCGGATATTCATTTCTTTTATTTGCTACAAAGATACATTTTTCAGAATATAGAGAGAACTTTTCAATTTAATTTTCTACTTTTGCAATACTTACTACAAAGGTATTACCAAAAACCATAACAATATGTTCGAATCTACCGTATATAGCAAACGCCGTCAGGCGTTAAGGGACAAGGTCGGCAATGGCCTGATCCTGATATTGGGAAACAATGAGGCACCAGCCAATTATCCCGACAATACCTATAAATTCCGTCAGGACAGTTCGTTTCTTTATTTTTTCGGACATGCCCATCCGGGATATGCAGGAATACTTGATGCAGATTCCGGCGAAGATTACTTTTTCGGCGATGACGTCACGATGGACGATATCATCTGGATGGGTCTCCAACCCAGCGTAAAAGAACTGGCTGCACGAGTAGGAATAGACAAAAGTTTCCCCTTCGGTAAGCTGAAAGAGGTGATAGGCAAAGCCATCGCCCAACGTCGGAAAATTCATTTCCTGCCTCCTTACCGCTACGACAACATGCTCTTGCTGGAAGACCTGACCGGCATCCGTGCCTCACTGGTCAGACAGCACAGCTCGCTTGAACTCATCAAGGCGGTAGTAGCCTTACGTTCGGTAAAAGAACCCTGCGAAATAGAAGAAATCGACAAAGCCTGCAACATCGGTTATGAAATGCATACCGCAGCAATGAAACTTTGCAAACCGGGTGTATCCGAACAATACATCGCCGGTGTACTGGACGGCATTGCCGCATCTTACGGCAATATGGTATCTTTCGCCACAATCTTGAGCCAGAACGGACAGACCTTGCACAACCATGACCATAGCCAGATACTTCAGGCGGGCAGACTGATGCTGACCGATGCAGGAGCCGAAAGTACGACCAACTATTGCTCGGACCATACACGTACCATCCCGGTAGGAGGCAAGTTCACCAGCCGCCAGCGTGACGTGTACAGCATCGTGCTGGCTTGTCACGACCGTGCCCTGGAACTGGCACGTCCGGGTATCACCTACAAATCGGTCCATCTGGAAGTGTGCCGTGTACTGGCACAAGGGCTGAAAGACCTGGGACTAATGAAAGGCAACGTAGAGGATGCCGTAGCAGCAGGAGCACATGCCCTGTTCATGCCCCACGGACTGGGACACATGATGGGTATCGATGTACACGACATGGAAGACCTGGGACAATGTTACGTTGGTTATGACGATGAAGTACGTCCTTCCGAACAGTTCGGCCTGGCATCCTTGCGTATGGGACGACGCTTACAGGAAGGCTTCGTCATCACCGACGAACCGGGTTGCTATTTTATCCCCGACCTGATAGATAAATGGCGTGCCGACAAAATGCATACCGACTTCCTCGACTTCAATGCCATTGATAAGTATAAGGATTTCGGGGGCATCCGACTGGAAGACGATATCCTGATTATCCCCGGCGGTTCGCGCTTCACCGGTGAAAAACATATCCCCATCACCATCGAGGAAGTGGAAGAAATCATGAAGTAATTAATAATTAAATAATGAACAATTAATAATTAATGGTGAATAGCGGAAATCGAAAGCATCCGCCGTTATTAAGTATTAATTATTAACTATTAACTCTATAAATAACAATGAATAAACTTATCGCAATTTTAGCAATGGGCATCTGCTTTAGCAATGTATATGCCAAAGGTCCTAAGAAAGACAAGACAGAAGAAGAAGGATTTGTATTTACTACGGTAAAAGAAAACCCGATTACTTCCATCAAAGATCAAAACCAGTCGAGCACGTGCTGGTCGTTCTCTACCCTCGGTTTCTTCGAATCGGAACTGCTCCGGTTGGGAAAAGGAGAGTTCGACTTGTCGGAAATGTTCGTTGTACATCATACGATGGAAGACCGTGCCGTAAACTACGTGCGTTATCACGGCGATGCTTCCTTCTCGCCGGGCGGAAGTTTTGAAGATATCGTATACTGTTACGAAAACTATGGAATGGTGCCCCAAGAAGCCATGCCGGGCATCATGTACGGCGATTCACTCCCGAACCACAACGAACTGGATGCCGTAGCTTCAGGGTATGTAGATGCCATAGCCAAAGGCAAATTGAAAAAATTAAGTCCAGTCTGGAAAAACGGAGTATGTGCCATTTACGATACTTACCTGGGCAAATGTCCGGAACAATTCACCTATAAAGGCAAGACCTACACACCGCGAACCTTCGCCGATGAAGTATTGGGATTGAATATGGATGACTATGTTTCGCTGACCTCGTACACACACCATCCGTTCTACAAACAGTTCAGCATCGAAGTGCAAGACAACTGGCGCAACGCTTTGTCGTATAACCTTCCCATTGACGAACTGATGGCAGTAATGGAAAACGCCATCAACAATGGATACACATTCGCCTGGGGAGCTGATGTAAGCGAACAAGGCTTCACACGCAATGGAGTTGCCGTATGCCCCGATGTGGAAAAAGGCGCCGAACTGACAGGCTCGGATATGGCACATTGGCTGGGTTTGAGCCCTGCAGACAAACGCAAAGAGCTTACTGCCAAACCGCTTCCGGAAATCACCGTAACCCAAGAGATGCGCCAGGAAGCTTTCGACAATTGGGAAACGACCGACGACCACGGCATGGTCATCTACGGCATCGCCAAAGACCAGAACGGAAAAGAATACTTTATGGTAAAAAATTCATGGGGCACGGAAGGCAAGTACAAAGGCATCTGGTATGCATCGAAAACTTTCGTCGCTTATAAAACTATGAATATACTGGTACATAAAAAAGCAATCCCGGCAGATATAGCCAAAAAACTGGGGCTGTAAATCAATAATATAGAATATTTATAAATAATTAAACGGCTGGTTCCTGAAAATAATTCGGGAATTAGCCGTTTTTTTCTTGCTTTTTTCTTACTTTTACAAGTTGAAAGAGCAGGGCATATTTTCAGTATTCATACCCCGCTCCTTTGAATGCAGAAAAAGAAAGAAAAAAAATATATAAATGAACTACAAATGGAACTATCAACCTCCTACACTCGAAGAACGGGAAGCAGCTAAGGCTCTGGCGAAAGAAATTGGCATCAGCCCAATTCTTTGCCGGCTGCTCTTACAAAGAGGTATTACCTCGGCTGGTGAAGCCAAACGCTTTTTCCGCCCGCAACTGAACGAGCTGCACGACCCGTTTCTCATGAAAGACATGAGTCTAGCCGTGGAGCGCCTGAATAAAGCCATGGGACGGAAAGAGCGCATCATGGTGTATGGAGACTATGACGTGGACGGCACAACCGCCGTTGCACTGGTATACAAATTCCTCCAGCAGTTCTATTCGAACATCGACTATTACATCCCCGACCGTTATAACGAAGGGTATGGAGTATCGAAAAAAGGAGTGGATTATGCGTACGAAACCGGCGTAAAGCTGATTATTGTGTTGGATTGTGGCATCAAAGCGGTAGAGGAAATCGCCTATGCCAAGGAAAAAGGTATCGATTTTATCATCTGCGACCATCATGTACCCGACGATACATTGCCGGTCGCGGTTGCCATCTTGAACCCGAAACGGTTTGACTCGACTTATCCTTACGATCACTTGTCGGGTTGTGGAGTGGGCTTCAAGTTTATGCAAGCCTTTGCACTGAACAACGGGATAGAGTTTCATCAACTGACTCCTCTGTTAGACTTGGTAGCAGTAAGCATCGCATCTGATATTGTACCCATCATGGGAGAAAACCGGGTACTGGCTTATCATGGCTTACGCCAACTGAATACCAACCCCAGCGTAGGACTGAAAGCCATCATCGATGTATGTGGCTTGTCTGACAGGGAACTCAACATGAGTGACATTATCTTTAAGATAGGTCCCCGCATCAATGCGTCCGGCCGTATACAGAATGGAAAGGAAGCTGTAGACCTGCTCACGGAAAAAGATTTCCCCGCAGCATTGGAAAAAGCAAATCAGATCAACCGGTATAATGAAACACGGAAAGACCTGGATAAGAATATGACGGAAGAGGCAAACAAGATTGTCGACCATTTGGACAATTTGTCCGAACGGCGATCTATTGTCATTTACAACGAAGCCTGGCACAAAGGAGTAATCGGTATCGTTGCATCACGTCTGACGGAAATCTATTACCGACCTGCTGTTGTATTGACACGAACCGATAATCTTGCCACCGGCTCTGCACGTTCGGTATCGGGATTTGATGTATATAAAGCCATCGAATATTGCCGGGATTTGCTGGAAAACTTCGGCGGACATACATATGCCGCAGGGCTTTCGATGAAAATAGAAAACGTACCGGAGTTTACCCGGCGTTTCGAAGAGTATGTAACCGACCATATCCTGCCTGAACAGACCAGTGCCACCATTGATATCGATGCCCAACTGGATTTCAGGGATATCACCCCGAAATTCTTCTTCGACTTGAAGAAGTTCAATCCTTTCGGACCTGAAAACCCGAAACCGGTATTTTCTACGCTGAACGTTTACGATTATGGCACGAGTAAAGTAGTAGGACGTGACCAGGAGCATATCAAATTGGAATTGGTAGACAACAAGTCAAACAATGTGATGAACGGAATCGCATTCGGACAAAGTTCACAGGCTCGTTATATCAAGACCAAACAATCGTTTAATATCTGCTATACCATTGAAGAAAACACTCATAAACGAGGAGACATTCAGTTACAAATAGAGGATATTAAACCGAGCAAACAGACATGACCGATTATAAAAGCATATTGAAACACTACTGGGGATATGACAATTTCCGAGGCATACAGGAAGACATTATCTCCAGTATAGGTAGTGGACGTGACACGTTGGGGCTGATGCCTACGGGCGGTGGAAAGTCCATTACCTTTCAAGTGCCTGCCCTGGCGAATCCCGGACTATGCCTGGTCATCACTCCGCTGATTGCCCTGATGAAAGACCAAGTACAAAACCTGCGAAAACACGGTATCAAGGCACAGGCAGTCTACTCGGGTATGACGCGTGAGGAGATTGTCATTGCACTGGAAAACTGCATCTTCGGTGACTATAAGTTTCTATACATTTCACCCGAACGGCTCGGCACCGAAATCTTCCAGAACAAGTTGCGCAGTATGAAAGTAAGCATGATAACAGTAGACGAATCACACTGCATTTCGCAATGGGGATATGATTTCCGTCCTGCCTACCTGAAAATAGCCGATGTGCGCAAACTCTTGCCCGATGTACCCGTACTGGCACTGACAGCTACAGCTACCCCCGAAGTGGTAAAGGACATCCAAGTACGGCTTGCCTTCCGCGAAGAAAACGTATTCCGGATGAGTTTCGAGCGCAAAAACCTTGCCTATATTGTCCGCCGCACAGAAGACAAAAGCGGTGAATTGCTACATATCCTTAACCAAGTGCAAGGTTCTGCAATCGTCTATACACGAAACCGGAAACGCACCAAAGAAATATCACTATTCCTAAACCAGCACGATATCAGTGCCACTTTCTACCATGCCGGACTAGACAACAAAACCAAAGACTTGCGACAAAAAGGCTGGCAGGCAGGTACGTATCGTGTAATGGTGGCTACCAATGCCTTCGGGATGGGCATTGATAAACCGGACGTGCGGCTGGTTATTCATATCGATTTTCCAGATTCACCGGAAGCCTATTTTCAAGAAGCCGGACGTGCGGGACGTGATGGACAAAAAGCATACGCGGTCTTACTGTATGCACAAAGTGACAAGACTATTTTGAAAAAACGGATAAGTGATGCCTTTCCAGAAAAAGACTATATCCGCCAAGTATATGAACACATCAACTACTATTTCCAGATGGCCATGGGTGATGGCAGAGGATGTACTTTCGCTTTCAACATCGATGAGTTCTGTCAGCGCTTCAAGCATTTTCCAGTTCGCGTAGACAGTGCCCTGAAAATACTGACCCGCGCAGGATACCTGGAATATACCGATGAACAAGACAATGCCTCCCGTCTTATTTTCACCCTGCGCCGCGATGAATTATACCGTATGGAAGAGCATAACCAGGATACAGAAAAACTGCTCCGCATTATCCTGCGCTCGTACACCGGCCTGTTCAGCGATTATGCATACATCAATGAAGAAACTTTAGCCCAAAGAAGCGGACTTTCACGCCAACAGGTATATGATACGCTCATCCTTTTGACCAAACGACATATCCTACACTATATACCGGGCAAAAAGACTCCTTATATTATATATACACGCGAGAGGCAAGACACGAACCGTATTGTATTAAACAAAGAAGTATACGAAGACCGGAAAAGAAGTTATGAAAAACGCATACAGGCAATGTTGGAATATGCCGAGAGCAACGACCAGTGCCGAAGCCGGATGCTGCTGCATTATTTCGGTGAAAATAATGAACATAATTGCGGACAATGTGACGTATGCCTTGAGAAACATACATCCGGATTAAAAAAAGGTGAATACGAAGACATTGCCTCCGATATAAAAAACTTGCTGAACAGACATCCCCACACCCCACAGGAAGTGATTCATGCCTTGTCTGTACCCGAAGAAAAAATTCTGAACGTACTGACGTACCTGCTTTCGGAAGAACGCATCAAGCAAGAGAACGGAAAACTCTATCTGATGAAAACTTGAACCATTTAACCACATAGATTGTTAATAAGTTTATAAGTCGGGAAACCCTTTAAGAACGCTCAAACTCAAAAACCCAAAAACTTAAAAACTTAAAAACTCAAAAACTTAAAAACTCAAAAACCATGAAAACACCATCCATCATTTCAATCTTAGCCTTCGCCGGCATGCTCAACGTATCGCTCCCGGCAAATGCCTGTACAGGAATCACCCTAACCAGCCAAGACAGTACCACCATCGTAGCCCGTACCATCGAATGGGGAGGCAGCGACCTGAACAGCCAGTATATCATTGTACCACGAGGCTATACAATGCATTCGCTTACTCCCGATGGAAACAAAGGCATGACATTTACTGCACGTTATGGTTATGTAGGGCTTGCAGTAGAACAAAAAGACTTCATTGCCGAAGGTATCAATGAAGCCGGCTTATCTGCCGGACTATTTTATTTTCCCAATTATGGAGAATACGAAACTTACAACCCTGCCCAAAAAGATACCAGCATAGCCGACCTGCAACTGGTTGCTTGGATATTGGGCGAATGTGCTACACTGGAAGAAGTGACAGAAAAAGTAAACGAAGCACACATCATCAGTATCGACCCGCGTGCTTCTACCGTTCATTGGCGGTTTACCGATGTCAGCGGACGACAAATTGTACTGGAAATCGTTCAAGGAAAAGCCCGGTTTTACGAAAACGACCTAGGCGTACTGACCAATTCACCCGGATTCGAATGGCACCTGACCAATCTTAATAACTACGTGAACCTCTATCCCGGTTCAGCTCCTTCCCAATCATTGGGCGATACGCGACTGGCTTCTTTCGGGGCAGGAAGCGGATTCCTCGGTATCCCAGGTGATGTGACTCCTCCTTCACGTTTCGTAAGAGCTGCATTCTATCAAGCCACAGCACCCAAACAGGAAAACGCACTAAAAACGGTTCTTCAGTCATTCCAGATATTGAACAATTTCGACATTCCCGTAGGCATTGAATTTACCGGAGGAAAAATCCCCGCCGACATTCCCAGTGCTACCCAATGGACTTCGGCTACAGACATGAAACACCGTATTATTTATTACCGTACGATGTACAACAGCGAGATACGTAGTATCCGACTCAAAGATATTGATTTTTCAAAAGTCGCCTATCAAGCCGTCCCACTGGATGAAGTAAAACAACAACCTGTTCGAATCCTACAAATCAAATGAAACCTTGTGGGATGCAAGAGGATTAAAAATACTCATATCAGGCATACATACAATGTAATTATCTGATACTGAATATGGGATTATCTTCTCCGCTAGAGAAGATAATCCTCTTCAATCTAAGAAACTGTTTTGAATTGATTCAAGAATAATGTTATAAGCATCTTCAGATCTCAAATCAGCTGGTCAATTGGAAAAATGTTATATCTTTAAAGGTACCAAACAATAAAGTTATGACACAGTATCCAACCGACCTGACTGAAAAACAGTGGCAAGTTATAAAAAATATTTTAGAGCCGCAAGCGAGGAACCGAAAACATCCGCTTAAAGAGATAATGAATGCCATCCTTTATATCAACAAGACCGGCTGCCAGTGGCGTATGCTTCCTTCTGACTTCGCCCCTTGGCAAAC
>NZ_NFIC01000010.1:0-79147 GCF_002161565.1 Bacteroides sp. An51A | reverse complement strand
TAGAAACTGTTTTGAATTGATTCAAGAATAATGTTATAAGCATCTTCAGATCTCAAATCAGCCGGTCAATTGGAAAAATGTTATATCTTTAAAGGTACCAAACAATAAAGTTATGACACAGTATCCAACCGACCTGACTGAAAAACAGTGGCAAGTTATAAAAAATATTTTAGAGCCGCAAGCGAGGAACCGAAAACATCCGCTTAAAGAGATAATGAATGCCATCCTTTATATCAACAAGACCGGCTGCCAGTGGCGTATGCTTCCTTCTGACTTCGCCCCTTGGCAAACCGTCTATTACTACTTCCGCAAGTGGAAGCTTGAAGGTGTGTTTGAAGAGGTGATGGATGCCTTGCACTCCCTTATCCGTAAACAGGCGGGACGGGAGGAAAGTCCCAGTCTTGGCATCATGGATTCCAGAAGCGTAAAGACTTCCCATCATGTTGATTCTGACCGTGGTATAGACGGGAACAAGAAAATCAAGGGACGGAAAGAGCACATCATAGTCGATACGCTTGGCCTTCCGTTAGCCGTCACAATCCATGAAGCCAACCTGCATGACAGCAAGGGCGCCCCACAAGCCATAGAAAAACTCGCTTATAAATTTCCGCGCTTGGTTAAAATATTGGCGGATGGAGGCTACAGGGGAGATTTGGCTGATTGGGTCAAGAAGAAATTCGGATGGATATTGGAGGTCGTACTCAGACCGGACGAATGTCCATCCAAATTTCAAGTACTGCCCAAACGCTGGATTGTGGAACGCTCTTTCTCATGGCTGGAAAACTTCAGAAGGCTGACCATCGATTATGAATTCCTTGCTGAAACCGCAGAAGCTATGGTACAGATTGCATTCATCCAAATCATGCTTAACAAATTTATCGAATGAAATCAAAACAGCTTCTTATTATGGGAGGTTATAACATAGAAATTCTTGGAATTTTCATGTTGGGCAGTATTCTTTATGTGATATGGGTTCTGCTTTTTATGAAGAAAAGAAGAAAATTGGATTATATGCGCTTTCAGGAAGCATCAGCCAATCAGAGTAGTATTGTTCAGTTAATAACTGGTATGCAGGATATTAAGTTGAATGGTTGCGAAAAACAAAAAAGATGGGAATGGGAAAGAATACAAGCAAGGCTATTTAGTGTCAGCGTAAAAAGTTTGGTTCTAGGACAGACGCAACAGGTTGGAGGTACATTCATTGATCAGACCAAGAATGTATTCATTTCTTTTTTGGCTGCAAAAGCTGTGATAAACGGAGATATGACTTTAGGCATGATGACTGCAATGCAATATATTATAGGTCAGCTGAATGCTCCTATTTCCCAATTTATTACTTTTGTTCAGGAAGCTCAGGATGCCAAAATATCATTGGAGAGATTAAGTGAGATTAATGATAAGAAAGATGAAGAAGATAATGACCGGGATTATATTAATGAGATTCCTGATGATGCTGATATTGAATTTAAAGATGTAGTTTTCCAATACAATGGTCCTCATTCAGAAAAAGTCTTGAATAATATAAATATAAGAATACCACATAATAAAGTAACAGCGATTGTTGGAGCGTCAGGAAGTGGTAAAACAACCATGTTGAAGATGATGCTTGGATTTTACGAACCGGTTTCTGGAGAGGTTTTATTAGGAGGATATAAAATTTCCGACTATAGTCCTACAGTTTGGAGGAAAGAATGTGGAACAGTAATGCAGGAGGGATTTGTTTTCTCTGATACGATATCGAATAATATTGGAGTTTCAGACGAAGTTCCTGATATGGCCAAGATAAAACGAGCAGTAAAAATAGCTAATATTGATGATTTTATTAATGGGCTTCCGCTCAGATATAATACCAAAATCGGAGCCGAAGGTAATGGTGTAAGTACAGGACAACGACAGAGGTTGCTTATTGCAAGAGCGGCATATAGAAATGCACGTTATTTATTCTTTGACGAAGCGACAAATTCTCTTGATGCAAACAATGAAAAAGTCATAATGGAAAATTTGAATGAACTTTTTGAAAACAAAACTGTGGTTATTGTTGCTCATAGATTAAGCACTGTGAAAAATGCCGATAATATAATAGTTTTGAACAAAGGGAAAGTTGTTGAACAGGGAACACATAAGGAACTTACCCAATTACAGGGATGTTATTATAATTTAGTTAAGAACCAACTAGAATTAGGAAACTGATAAACTAAGATATAGAATATGCCGCATGATACTAATTTTCATAGTGAAGAAGCTCAAGAAATTTTAGGAAAGATACCATCATGGATTATACGGTGGGGCATTACATTGATATTCCTAATTTTTTTGGCAATTATAATTGGATGTTGCTTTATAAAGTATCCAGAAAGAGTTAACGGTACGGTTACCATAACAACGGTATGCTCACCCATTGATGTCGTTTCAAAAAGCTCAGGCAACATTGAACGAATATTTGTGAACAATGGTGATTCAATAAAAAGTAATGTAATTCTTGGTGTTATACATTCTAATGCTAATTACAGGGATATTCTTGCTGTTGAACGAGATGTTATGCAGGTTAATGATTCTGTGTTGAAGTTTGCTGTATTTGATAACTGGATATATAAACTATATGACCTTGGCGATTTACAAAGTGAATGGACTTCATTCTCTTCGGCTTGTTTAAAGTATCGTGATTATATAAAACGAGCTGTTATAGAGCAGAAGAAAGGACTATTGAAAGAACAAATAGGCAAACAGACTGAGTATTACTCCCAGATGAAAGATCAAGCTGATATTTTGAGGAACGATTTGAAGTACGAAGAAAAAGACTACAGACGTGATTCTTCATTGTTCATTCATAAGGCGATTTCGGAAACCGAATACGAAGAATCAGCTCGAAAATTGCTTCAGACACGCAATAATGTTGTTTCATTTGAAGCTCAAATGACATCGACAGAATTGTCTATTTTGCAGAACAGACAACAGATAATAGAATTATCTATACAACAGGATGATGAAGTACTGGAAATGGAGCAAAATATAAATAATAGCAAGGAAAAATTGCTTGCTTTAATTAAAAACTGGAAATTATCAAACCTGTTAGTGTCTCCTATTGATGGCACTATCTCTTTTGTTAGGAAATGGGATGAAGGACAATTTATTAATACAGGGGAAGCATTTTTGACAGTAGTACCAAAGAAAGACTATAAGGTTATTGGCATTGTTAAAATACCACAAGAAAATTTTGGTAAGATTGAAAAAGGACAAAAGGTAAATGTTAGATTAAATGGCTATCCTTATATGGAGTATGGTTTGCTGATAGGGGTTATCGGATATTTGTCTTCTGTTCCAGAAGAAGCTACAGATCAACAATCTTCTCCTCAATATACAGCAGAAATCGTTTTTCCTAATGGTATGAAGACTTCTTATAGAAAAGAACTAAGGCTTATTCAAAAGATGAATGGAACCGCAGAAATAATAACAGAAGAGCGTAGTCTAATGATGCGTTTAATTGATCCTATTATTGCATTGTTAAAAAGTGGTATATAGATGAAATCTTATCTTTGGCTTATAGCATTTTTAATTTTCTCTGAGAATATGTCATATTCTCAGGAGAATAATCGTTTGCAAAAATATTGGACTTTGGAAGAGTGTATTCGTTATGCTTTGGAAAATAATATTGAATTAAAGTCTGAAAAGCTTTCTGTGGAAGAAAGCAAAATATCTTTTTCTGACAGCAAATGGGCTTTTGCTCCAAATGTTTCAGCCAGTACTTCATATAATCTTTCAATAGGTCGTGTTCTTGATGAAACTACTTATGAATTTGTAACGAATCAGATGATGGAAAGTTCTAGTTCATCCGTCTCTGCAAATATATTGCTTTTCGATGGTTTAAAAAGCTTACGACAACTGCAATACTCTAGATTAAATAAGGAAGCTGCTGCATTGAAATACAAAAAGGCTGAAAATGATTTGTATCTAAACATAACAGCTTATTTCTTGGAGACTCTTTGTGCGCTGGAGAATATTAAGAATTGTACGAGTATCGTAGAGTCGTTAAAAGAACAAGAAGAATTAGTATCTGTAAAGGTCAATCATGGCAAAGTTACTGAAGCCGATTTATTGCAAATTCAATCAAAACTTGCGGATGCTGAAAATACACTTTTATCCGCGGAGCACAGTTATGATTTGTCCAGAATGAACTTATGTCAGCTTTTGGAGATTAAGAATTATACATCTTTTATTCCAAGTGTAGAAAATACAGATAGTATAGAATTTTCCTCTTATAGTCATACGGATATTTTAGGAGGAATTGATTTTCTACCGGAAATCGCTTTGGCAAAAAAGAATATTGAGTTGTCTAGAAAGAGTATACAAATCTCAAAAGCCCAATATTACCCAACTTTGTCACTAAGTTTAGGTTATGGAACAAGTTTTTCCAGTGCAAGACAAAAAGTTTTGCAAAATGAAGATGGTTCATATCTATATAGTCCATATTCTTTTGGGGAACAATACAAAGATAATGCTAATCAATATATATTGTTAAATTTAAATATCCCCTTATTTAGAAGCTGTTTTGATTTCATTCGATAAATTTGTTAAGCATGATTTGGATGAATGCAATCTGTACCATAGCTTCTGCGGTTTCAGCAAGGAATTCATAATCGATGGTCAGCCTTCTGAAGTTTTCCAGCCATGAGAAAGAGCGTTCCACAATCCAGCGTTTGGGCAGTACTTGAAATTTGGATGGACATTCGTCCGGTCTGAGTACGACCTCCAATATCCATCCGAATTTCTTCTTGACCCAATCAGCCAAATCTCCCCTGTAGCCTCCATCCGCCAATATTTTAACCAAGCGCGGAAATTTATAAGCGAGTTTTTCTATGGCTTGTGGGGCGCCCTTGCTGTCATGCAGGTTGGCTTCATGGATTGTGACGGCTAACGGAAGGCCAAGCGTATCGACTATGATGTGCTCTTTCCGTCCCTTGATTTTCTTGTTCCCGTCTATACCACGGTCAGAATCAACATGATGGGAAGTCTTTACGCTTCTGGAATCCATGATGCCAAGACTGGGACTTTCCTCCCGTCCCGCCTGTTTACGGATAAGGGAGTGCAAGGCATCCATCACCTCTTCAAACACACCTTCAAGCTTCCACTTGCGGAAGTAGTAATAGACGGTTTGCCAAGGGGCGAAGTCAGAAGGAAGCATACGCCACTGGCAGCCGGTCTTGTTGATATAAAGGATGGCATTCATTATCTCTTTAAGCGGATGTTTTCGGTTCCTCGCTTGCGGCTCTAAAATATTTTTTATAACTTGCCACTGTTTTTCAGTCAGGTCGGTTGGATACTGTGTCATAACTTTATTGTTTGGTACCTTTAAAGATATAACATTTTTCCAATTGACCGGCTGATTTGAGATCTGAAGATGCTTATAACATTATTCTTGAATCAATTCAAAACAGTTTCTTAGTAATTCGACTGTTAATTCCATAAAAAAAGCTAAGTTGGAACTTAAACGTAATGAGTATGCTTTCTATACGGTAAGGAAACAGGTCGAGAAAGAACTTACTCAGGCAATGATGGATGTAGAAACTGCATGGAAGAAATTTCAAGGGTCAAAGAAATATCTGTCTTCTGCCAAAGAAGCGATACGACAGATAACGCTAAAATTTGAAACTGGAGCCGCTGGTATTTTAGAATATAATGATGTTATGTCTTCTCTAATTGATGCTCAGACTCAGTATCTTTCTACTAAATATGAATATCTTTTCAAAATTAAAGTACTAAGTTTGTATCAAAACGAATTTGTAATAAGATAAAAAAGCTCAGAGTTAAGGAATAATATATATTTAACGTCCTTACTTCGATATATATTCATACTTACATAAATAAATTTAGACAGTGTCCCTCAGATACAGCCCTTGAAAAATTGGTTTATCTTGCATACCGCAACATAAGAAGTGGACTATGACATTGGCCAATTGGGCTACAATCTCACAGCAACTGGCATAAAGTTTGGAGAACAATTTTAATTATTGTAATTTTCGCTCATCGATACGGGTGATTTCGCCCCTTGGTGCTGACCGTTTCGACCAATGAGTTTTCTACTGAAAAATAATGCGTGATAC
Organism: Bacteroides sp. An51A; assembly: GCF_002161565.1. Taxonomy (NCBI): domain Bacteria; kingdom Pseudomonadati; phylum Bacteroidota; class Bacteroidia; order Bacteroidales; family Bacteroidaceae; genus Bacteroides; species Bacteroides sp. An51A. The sequence continues at coordinate 73,049 of NZ_NFIC01000010.1, read as the reverse complement.
AGTTTATTTTACACTATCCATATAGTGTGTGGTAAGTTAAATGTTGTTTTGATAATTATTTGTGATTTTATTTCGTAAGTTATGGAAATAATCTATTTTTGTAAGTCAGAATTTATAATATTCATTTTGTTTGAAACTTAATTCTAAAAATATGGGAAAAGAATGTTTTATCTATTGCTTATTTTGTTTGCTTTGTATTTCATGTTCAGAAAATAAGCAACCAGCTCCAGAGCATAAATTGACGGTAGAAATTGAAGGTATTGATTATGACTCATTGTTCATTTACCGTTTTTCTCCTGGTGATTTCTCAAAACTGAAAATTGCAGGTGAAAAAAAAGGAAAAGGGAAATGGCTTTTCTCTATCCCTGATACTGTATATAATAATCTAGTAGACTTTGAGTTTGTCCCACAAACTTTTGATTATAATAAGAGTACTAGTTATCGGATGGTATTTCAACAACAAGTTAATGGTAAACTTTGTAATTTGCAGCAGTTAAATTTCAATGATTCTTTGGATTTTATTTTTATTAAATATAAAGAAACAGTCATACACGATAGTATTTTTATGTCCGCTCCCAATGGGGAATTGGTGTGTGGTACATACAAGCAGATATTTTTTTCCTTGAAAGAACCGAAAAAGAACCTTGATTTTTTGTTGCGCATGGATGATCCTTATTTCTCCATGTTTTTGGCGAAAGATACAATTTATCCTTATCGGACTTTTTATGATGAATATCTGGATAAAGTAAAACGAAATCCAGATTCAAGATATTATATATCCCGTCTTGCAACCCAACTGAAGTCTTATAAGACAAAAGAAGATATAAAACGTATGTATGATTGTTTTAGTGATAGAATGAAACAGTCTGTTTTTGGTCAGAAAATACAAAAATATTTGGATGAACTTGTTTCCAATGAATTGCTTGAAAATGCTAAGACCGGTAAGCAAGAATATGTTATAGCAGATTCTTCTAGATACACTCTTATTCTGTTTTCAGCTTCATGGTGTCAGCCATGCCATAAGCAACTGCCATTGCAGAAAAAACTATATGCGCGATTGAAAGAAAAGTTGGATATGGTAACAGTTTCTATTGATGAAAAAAATACTGTAGAAGAATGGAGAGCATTTGTAAAAGATAAAGCTATTCCTTGGCGGACTATGTTTTGTCGTGATGTAGAGAGTATCAGAAATACTTATAAAGTTCCTGCTATTCCACACTGTAAGTTGGTTTATCCTGGTTTAAAAGATATGGAAGTATTCGACTTGTGGGATGAAAGCGATGTGGACAGGTTGTGTAGCACTGTAAGTCGTGAGTAACTTAGCATTTACTGAATATCCCTTTTTAGGTAGCTATGGCAAAAACAGCAAAAGCCTTTAAGAATAAAAAGAAGGGTGAAAATTCAAGTTTTGATTCATACGATAGATGGCTTAAAAAGCATGTTCGGCGTACAAGACAAATATATAAGAAACCAACTAATTTGCAATACTTTGTGTATATAAATTAGTTGGCTAATTATTACCGTTTAGTGTATGTCCCTAGCAGGGGAATAGCTAATACATTATGTTTAGTTTATTGTTTTCTTTTTCCGCATAATCAGAAAAGAAATCGATGATGTGAGGATAGAAATTTTTTAGACTTGTATATTGGCTCTGTTTTTTTTCATACTTTCTTAGTAGATAGACAAGTTCAGGCATCCACCTGAAGTTGCGTTGTATTTGCGCTGATAGTTCTTTTCTTACTTCTAACAAAGGATACTTCTTATCCAGCATATAACAAATGACAGCGGCACGTACCAATGATTCGTTTATCATGGTCTTCCAGTTTCCGTATGCTTGTTTTGACATAGCCCATTGAGAGGATTCGAACAAATCTGTAGCAGCTTTTTCAAGTTCTTCTACATGATTTGGATATTTGCTTTCATCCAGTAGATAATTGATAAAGGAATGGTTGAACTCGTGTATTAGGGTGGGAAGATAGTCTTTACTGTACTGTGGTTCATTATCCTTATTAACGAAATAACCCACAATGGCAAATACTTCCTTTTCTTTATTTCTTGCGTGGCGGTTAACGCCATAATTTCCTCCGCCGTTACAAAAGCCGATAATGACTGAAAAGTTTTCTTCTGGCTTATTACCATAAAATGATTCATACCAGCTTATATCCAAGTGATTGAGTACCTTTTCTTTATAATCTTGTATAGCTTTTTTATAAATTTTTGTGTGTGCTTCAAAGAAATCATGAAAGCAACTCTCTTTATAGAAATCGGTCAGCAAGTTAAGAAACTGAGTTTTATCCACTTCGTTCCATCGTTTTTCTAATGTATTGATTTCTTCTTTTATTAAAAAGAAATTATCATTTTCTTTTTGGAGGTGGATAGCCATTGACATGACTGCATCAAAAGAAATGCCATATTGCTTCCTAACTTTTTTCATAAATGGTATAATCGGATGTCTTTTCACAGGACTGAAATGTTGGTCTATATCCTTGATATATTGTCCAGCAATGTCCATGTGGTATTCTGGATATCCAGCCATTCTAGATATAATACTCATTAATTCAACATTTTCATTTACTCGTAGTTCTATATTTTGGGATTTGATATTATTGCATAGAGTAAATGTAAATAATAATATTAGGAATGTTTTTAAATTCATAGTGTTGATTATGTGAAGGAGCTGTCTTATAAATTGAAGACAGCTCCTTTTAAATTGTTATATATGTGCTAAGCACCTGTTATACACTGACAATCATAAGTTGGACCTGAACTAGTTCTGCATACTCCAACATTTCCCATAAAATCAGTACAAGTTCCACTGCAAGAACCTGTTGTAGGACAAGAAGAGCGTACAACTTTGCCGCCTTCAACTTTTTTCAAATCTTCCTTGTTTAAGAAAGAAATGCCTGATAATTTCATCGTTTTCATTGTATATTATTTAATCGTTATATATTTGCATAAAGTTTCAGAAACTGTTTTGAATTGATTCAAGAATAATGTTATAAGCATCTTCAGATCTCAAATCAGCCGGTCAATTGGAAAAATGTTATATCTTTAAAGGTACCAAACAATAAAGTTATGACACAGTATCCAACCGACCTGACTGAAAAACAGTGGCAAGTTATAAAAAATATTTTAGAGCCGCAAGCGAGGAACCGAAAACATCCGCTTAAAGAGATAATGAATGCCATCCTTTATATCAACAAGACCGGCTGCCAGTGGCGTATGCTTCCTTCTGACTTCGCCCCTTGGCAAACCGTCTATTACTACTTCCGCAAGTGGAAGCTTGAAGGTGTGTTTGAAGAGGTGATGGATGCCTTGCACTCCCTTATCCGTAAACAGGCGGGACGGGAGGAAAGTCCCAGTCTTGGCATCATGGATTCCAGAAGCGTAAAGACTTCCCATCATGTTGATTCTGACCGTGGTATAGACGGGAACAAGAAAATCAAGGGACGGAAAGAGCACATCATAGTCGATACGCTTGGCCTTCCGTTAGCCGTCACAATCCATGAAGCCAACCTGCATGACAGCAAGGGCGCCCCACAAGCCATAGAAAAACTCGCTTATAAATTTCCGCGCTTGGTTAAAATATTGGCGGATGGAGGCTACAGGGGAGATTTGGCTGATTGGGTCAAGAAGAAATTCGGATGGATATTGGAGGTCGTACTCAGACCGGACGAATGTCCATCCAAATTTCAAGTACTGCCCAAACGCTGGATTGTGGAACGCTCTTTCTCATGGCTGGAAAACTTCAGAAGGCTGACCATCGATTATGAATTCCTTGCTGAAACCGCAGAAGCTATGGTACAGATTGCATTCATCCAAATCATGCTTAACAAATTTATCGAATGAAATCAAAACAGCTTCTAAATAAAACGTCTCTAAAGATAATTAAATTTTTGAATGGCGTCATCAGTGGATTTCAAAGGTGTTAACACATTGAATCGCTGCTATATTTATTCTTGTCATATTTATGTTAGTAGTGTTTCTAGTTCCTTATCTATATGGGGAAGGTGAAGCTATCTTCTAGCACATATTTTTCACAAAATGATATTACTGGAGTTTGTTCTATATTTCTATGCCTTGTTTGTGTTTATAGCTTTCTGTAATATGGTTTTGTGATAATGTTATGTTCTCAATGGTTCTTAATATTTCATCCATCCCGAATATCTTGACAGTGGCGATGAATGTATTGGAGGATATGTCCGGCTGAAGGCTTTTCAACAAATTCTCCGATGGCTGATACCCTTTCATTTTCAGTTCCAAAATGGCATTGAAGTCATCCTTTTGTACGGCATTGATGAATGACTGCTCTTGTTCGTGGGCGATGTCCGGCATATTGACGGTGTGCAGACGCTTGCCGAACAGGAACAGGTTTTTTCCGATAGTATCGGCGTGATCCGCTCTGACACCGCAGTCTTTTGCATATTCCATCCAGTGTGATACGGATTCGGCGACTTCTTCAATGATTGCCTTGTGGCTTCGTATTCCCATGTTTTTTCCCACTTTTTGCAGATCATCCGTGCTGAAGTTGTCCTGTTTCCCGTTCAGCGACATCTGGTGTCGGTTCGTCCATTTGCCTCCTGGTGTATAGGAATAGCAAAGGTCGTATGCCGGCGCAAGGCTCCAGTTCCCTTGTTTATCCATCAGGAACGAGAAGTTTTTGGTATGGTCATCGTGGTTTCGTGCCATGACATTGAACACCATTCTCCGGTACAGTTCTTCCTGCTCCTTGTATGACAGTCCCATCAAGCGTATGATGCGGAACATCTCTTCGTAAGAATGCCGTGCGTCACGGTCGTAGTGCGCAAGTCCGGCAAGTGTCTGTACATGAATTTTCTCACCGTCCGCTTCCCGGTCGAAACGCCGTGTCATGAAATGATGTGAGTCTCCTTCAGTAAGCAGCCTGCACTCGGTCATGCGGATTCCGCAGGAAGTGGCCATTTTGTAGTAGGCGTATTCGATGTTGCCTATTCCTTGGGGATTGTCCGTAATCTGGGTATGCTCACTGTATGTGCCTCCATCGAATTTGAGCAGCCAATAGCCGAAGCCTTCCGGTGCTTTCACCTGTCCCGAACGTACTACGCCCGTTGTGTCGTTATAGGCGATGATGGCTTTGGGCTTGGCACCTCCGGCTGAGGTTCCGACTTTCAGGATGTCGAGTATTTTCCTGTCCTGCTGGTGCAGTTGTGCCTGAAATCTTTCCCTGTCCGTAAATACGGATTTGGCAAGTTCTGTCAGTTCCTCTACATGGAGGATGCTGGATTCTTCCATTCCCTCGATGTGCTGGCTGGGTTCAAACTCCAGTGCGCCCATCGCACGCTTCCCCGTGTAGCACAGCCTGTCGAGTGGGGTGATTTCTTCTTCCGCCAGTCCTCTGCTGGCAAACCATTCATTGATAATCTGGTTCCCGAATGCATCCGGCAGCGCATCGGCAACCAGTCCGGGAAGTCCTTTGAAACAATTGTTCCTGTTCTCCAAAAACTGGTAGGGCGTTCCTTTGTAATTGCCTATGGGCATGGCAATCGGCGCGATGTCAAGCCCGCTTCGGATAAAACTCCGCTCGTAATCGAACAAGGCGGTTCCGGTGCTTTCGTCCCATGAAAGCGATCCTACCGCTTTCCCCCATAGCTTGATGTCTACAATCAAATCACTCATGGCTGTCGTCTTTCGTATGCCGTACCCTGTGGCGTTTCTTTCCCTGCATCCGTTTCAGTTCAATCGGGCTTATCTTTGTTTCCGGCACCAACAGTTCCAGATTCTCCAACAGTCCCAATTCGCGGATGGCGCAAAGGAACAGCAGCATCGAGACGGGCTTGCCTTTCTCAATGTTGGCTACGGTCAATATGCTCATGCCTGCCCGTTCTGCCAGTTCTCCCTGTGTCATATTCTGTTTGATGCGGATGTCTTTCAGGCGGCGGCCTATCTTAGCCAATACCGCCGGGTTGCTCATTTCCTGCCACATATACTCTTCTTTTTCTGCAAATATATAAAATAATATATGCAAATGCAAGTATTAAACTGTGTATTTGCTTATAATATATATAAATGTATATATAAAATATTTGTGTCAGTTACATGGGTATTTCTTTGATTTGAAGCTGTATGTTGAGCTCTTGGCTGCGTTTGATGGTTTCCGGCCTTTTTAGGAATTCGGAGCACTCTTCATAATTGTAGAATGTCAGGAAATATCCTTTGAAGGGTTGTATTTCAATTCCGCTCTCTGTTATATAGAGGCTATATTTTGTCTCTGAATCAGCTATGCAGTAACATTTTTCTGTGCATAGCGGTGTTCGTATCTTGTTTATCTGCTTTATTTCTTTCATAGCTGTAACTATATGTTAAATGGTGGCATACTCATCCAATGATTGGATTTCCTTTATTATTTCATAGAAGCAGCTTTCTGTAAGAGGGGTAAGGGTAGAGACATTGCTCCCGTCAAATGATTCTCCGTAAATAAGCCGGTCGAGTTTCAGGTTGTGATTGAGGTTTTCCCGGATGCAGTTTCGTAGTTTCCATAGGTTCCCCAAATTCATCCATGATTGGTTCTGGTCTTTAATGGCCATGAAAAGTGCGATTGCCGTTTCCAAGTAGAATCCGGTATGGTTGTAATCGGATAAGACCTCACTCCCGTTATGATAGATGTAGATGTTTTGTCCGTCATCATCGGTCATAACCTGACACTCCGAAAAAGGAATCTGACTGTATTCGTTATTATGCATGATTCGTGTGATTTACTGTTTGTTTATACTGGTTTTATTTTCTCTTTGTTCATCTTGTTTTGATTTCAGTTCAATGCCGTTTCTCCGTAATATCCGGTAAACAGTTCCTGTACTTCCGATATGCAGTATCTTCTGTATTTGCCGGATGGAAGTCCCTGTCTGGTAAAGCTTGATGCAGCTTTTCTGCTTGGCGACATTATTTTTGTTGATGGTTGCCTTCCGTCCGAATTTCACCCCCTTTTCTTTGGCTATCCTTCTTCCTTCCTGTGTCCTTTCCACAATCAGGTCTCGTTCAAATTGGGCGAAGGCTCCCAATACGTTGGTGATAAGTTGCCCAGTGGCTCCTTCGGTGCTGATGTTGTCTTGCAGCGAGACGAAATGAATACCTTTATCCCTGAACCCGTCAAGCAGCATGAGTATGTTCCGCAAAGAGCGTCCGAGGCGGTCTAACTTATAGACAATAAGGGTATCTCCCTGCCTGATGAACGACAGGCAGGCATCCAGTTCCGGGCGGCTTCCTATGCGTCCGGACAGCTTTTCCGAGAAGATCTTTTCACATCCTGCGGCTTTCAACGCCTCAATCTGCATGTTGAGGTTCTGCTCTCTGGTTGATACACGTGCATAACCGATTTTCATAAATGCCTTATCTTATAACAGGTTGGTAATGGCTGTGGCTGGTATCTCCAATTTGGAGAAAGCAAACATCTTCTTTCCCAAATCTTTCAGAGAAGCACCGATATGGTAAATGTCCGTATCGTCAATGATTAGGAAACGGTCGTGGCTGTCCCGGTAGGTTCTGATGTCAATAGGCGGATATTGGTCATTGTGCCGGTCAAGGTCAAGCTGAAGCTGTGGCGTGATCCGTTGCGTGTAGATGACCGCTGACACACCTGCATTGCGCTTGCTTAACATAAGCAGTACGGCTTCATCCACGTAGTTGTCTATCAGAAGAAGCGACCTCTTGGCGGTTTTAATCAAATCTGTCGCGAACTTATAAGCATCGAATATCTGTCCGTTGTAGAATATGCCTTCCACCGGAGGCAGGGAAGTGCGTACAAAGAAGTCTATCTTTTCAGAATGTTGGGCTACTGTTTTTTCGAGTTGTTCAATACGTTGATTTATAGCATATCCTTTAAACATATAGTCTTTAAGAATGGCGTTAGCCCACCGTCTGAACTCAACGCCTCTTTTTGATTTCACTCTGAAACCTACAGATATGACCATATCAAGATTATAATGCTCAGTCTGATAAACTTTGCCATCAGCAGCAGTTGTCGCAAATTTTGCGACAACTGGAACATTATCCAGTTCTTCTTTAAGGGCATTATTGATATGCTTGCCTATTGTTTTGATGTCACGGTCAAAAAGCTCGGCAAGTTGCGAACGGTTTAGCCAGACATTGTCTCCCTCTAAACGCACTTCTAATTTTAGCGATTCATCGGGTTGGTATAATATGATTTCTCCTTGTTCCATTACTTTTTGTTTGTTCTTAATTCTTCTAATTTTTGCATAGCAAGGCTAAACTTTTCATTAAAATCGATGTCATCAGGCAGAACAAACCAAGTAGGAATACCTCGTGACTGTGGGTTTCCTATACATTCATCTTGTCCATTTTCTTTTCTATAATCTCCCCATTCACTGTAGGCAATATTCCAACGAATACCTAATTTATAATCACCTTCCCATTTAATGACGGCTAATGAATAGGCTGGATCAGTTTGACCATCATAAATAACTTCTACAACTTCAACCAAACCTTTTGGTGAATTTATGAACTTTGGATTTTTATAAGAATATGTACTCATATTTAACTGTTTTATTAATTTGTCTGTAAAGGTAATCAAATAAACGTATGTACGTATGTATGTATGTGTTTTTAACATATGAAAATTATTCTCTTTTCTGAATAAATCATCTGTAGTTATTAGTTAAGTATATTGTTTATAATTTGTTATGTGTGTTGGGACTCCAAATCGCTGTAATAATATTCTTCATATATGCTTGTAGGATTAAATATAATGAGAGGTTGTGCAATATGTTTTTTGTTTCTATTTAATTATTATGACGAGAAAAATAAGTAATAGAAACGTTTTTGCCTTTTTTAATTGCTATGATTGTTATATTGTGCGTTTCTTTTTTATTCTAATAAAACAGAAACGATGTAATGCGTTGTTTATGGTTAGTTCCTCCGCAGTGTATCAGCTAGATTCTGTTTAGAAAACTAAATTTGTCCACGAGATTATAAAATTTATATTAAAAACTAAGGAGGCTGTTGTTTTTGCTTTTTATTTTGCAAATAAAAATCAGAATCTTATAATATAAGACGACAGGCATGATTTTTTGTTGTAACTTTGCAGTTAAAGCAACTATAACCTAATCGGTAACAGGATTATAATGAGAATAGAGTATGTTTTTCCGCAGTCGTTCAATCCTGATGACGTAGACATCAGGTTGCAATATATATCCGTAAGTCAATTGGAAAAAATGATTGAAACGGGTAAATTGCGTATGCCCGAAACGGAAGAATTGCAAAGGATGTCAAATGCTTGGAACGATAAAGAAAGAAGTTCATTTATAGAATCTATTATGGCTAACTTGCCTGTTCAGTTAGTCTATTTGGATGGAAGCAGAACTCCTTGGACAGTAATCGATGGTTTACAGCGGATTAGTTCGATTCATAGGTTCGTCCAAAATAAATTGGTGTTGAATGGATTAGAATATTTTAGTAAAGAATGCGAAGGAAAGTCTTTTTCCTCTATCCCATTTTATCTAAGAAGTCGGATAAAATCGACAAATATAGTGGCTTATGTCATCAATCCCGGCACTCCGAATGCTGTGAAATTCAACATTTTCAAAAGAATAAATAAAATAGGGAAACAGCGTAATAGAGAAGAATTAAGAAATATTTTCTTTCAAGACTCTGTGTCAAAGCGTATTGCAAAATTGGCGGAATCATCAGAATTTCTACAAGCTACTCATAAAATGATAAGCCAAAAAGGAATGGCCGATCGGGAACTTGTTTGTAGATATTTTGCTTTCAGGCTTCTTCTTCCGTTCTTTGGTACGACAGAAAATATGGATGATTTCTTAGACAAAGGGATGGATGCTCTTTCATCTTTGTTTGAAGACGATTTAGAAAGGGAAACGGCCCGGTTTAAAACAACAATGCAACGTTGCTATACCGTGTTGAAGGATATTGCATTCATCAATTTAAATGCTGCAAAAAAACGGGTAAATAAAAATTTGTTTGATGCGTTTTCTTATACAATATCAAAGTTGAATGATAATGAATATCAGAGTTTACTTCAGCAAGTAAGACAGTTTAAAGAAAAATATATGCAACTTTTTGAGGGAAAAGGATTCTTATGTGAAAGAGAATTGCGGAAGACTTCAAAAGAAGCTATTCAAAAACGATTTGATATGATGAGTGAGTTCGTCAAACAGTTTATATAGCATATTATGATAAAAGAAATAAGACTTAAGAATTTTAAAGTTTTTGAAGAGGAATCTTTCAACATAAAGCCTCTAACTTTAATTACAGGTATAAATGGAATGGGTAAATCCACTATTATACAATCATTGCTGTTCCTCAAACAGAATTATGAATTGGGGTATTTATCTAATCCAAATAAAAAATTACGTTTGAAACATGACTTCATCAACTTGGAGTCTGCCGGAGATATATGTTATACGTTTGCCGAAGAAAAGAGTGTTTGCTTATCGGTCAAAGAAGATAACGGAAATGAATATCAATGGGTGTTGGATGCCAATGAAGCAGGAAGCGAGGAGGTCGGCTATAAATATACTGGCAGTGATATTCATGGACTTTCTTTATTTGATGACAGATTCATATTCTTGGCGGCAGAGAGATGGGGACCCAAAGCCCAATATAACAAGTCGGAAACGAGAGCATATAATACGTCATTGGGCATACAGGGAGAACTTACTCCTGCTTACCTAAACAACGCCTTGTCAACCAATGAGGAGATTGGCATAAAAGAAATGAAACATCCAAAACTGGAAGAAGAGCAAATACAACTGACAGAAAACGTGAATGCTTGGATGGCTCAAATCATGCAAGTTCCTTCGTTAAAAGCAAATACTACAGAGATAGACAAAGATAAAATCAGATTGGAATATGGCATGGCCGGAACCAAAGGCAAGAAATACTCGGCTTTGCAAGTCGGTTTTGGCTTTACCTTTTGTTTGCCTATTATCGTTGCTTTGCTTAGGGCAAGGGCGAATGATTTGCTCATTTTTGAGAATCCGGAAGCGCACCTGCATCCAGCCGCACAAGTGGAATTGGGTAAATTGATGGCATTGGCTTCCGGTAAGGGAGTGCAAATCATAATAGAATCACATAGTGATCATATATTGAACAGCTTAAGATTGGCAAGGAAAGAAGGAATTATTTCACAGGAAGATTTGAATATAATCTTTGTCCAAAGAGACTTTGGTACAGGAGATGATACAGAAGTTACTTATATCGATGAAATTCAAATAACAGATGAGGGAAAATTAAATGACCGTCCTAAAAATTTCTTTGACAGTTGGGATGATATATTGACCAGATTGATTGACTAAAAGCATGGAAGCATACCTTAATGAATTAAGTATAAGACCATTCTCAAATAACAAAGATGCTCAGGACGCTTTTTTGCTATTAGGCAGATGTTTGCAAAAAATGTCCGAATTGGGCGTTTCAAATGTTCGTATGACAAATGAAGTAATGGGAAAGGAAATACTTCCCAGACAAACATGGAACAGGATATTGAATAACGAAACAGTGATTGATAAAGATTTGAAGTCCGTATTAATTGCTAAATTGTGTACATTGGAGCCTGTTGACGGTCTTGAAGACAAGTATAACGTCTTGGATTTCTCTTATAATAGAATGCCATGTAAAGGCTTAGGATGGGCTTCAGAAGCAATGGAAAATTCAATTGCTTTAGGATTCAAGCAAGAAGGCGTTTGGGACGATAAAAGTTATAACGTGAATATAAATTTGCTGGATGAGGATGGAAATGAACAATCGCTTACATCTGAATGTAAACATGTAACATCTTCAGATGGAATAGAAAATCAAAGAGATTTTCTCCTCCAGAAAATTCATATACCAACTAACGGGAAAGTATTGGTTAAACGTTCTGAGAAATTGTTTCCACATCTTAGATTTGCAAAACAGGCGTTGAATCAACTTGATAAAATCAGGGATTCGGTTATTATACAACAAATTTATTGGAGGCTACTGGATTTGGAGAGAGTTGCGGCTAATTCCAATTTACCTATTTTACCGGAAAAGTTCAAATATAAAACGACACCGGAATCAGAACAGCGTAGCAGATTGCCACAATTGAAAATCTTATTTGCAGATGGAGAGACCAGAACTTGTTCTTGGCATTCACGTTTTACCCCTGGGGCGGGGCGAATACATTTTTGTCCAGATGAACCGAAACAAACCTTTTATGTAGGATATATTGGAGAAAAAATCGGAGATTAAGAGCTTATTAATTGTATTTTGTAACATTTCTATAGAAACTAATTTGACTATCCCCTCTGTTGAATCAGAATGTGTTCATAGTTTCGGATGAGCCTTGACAAAGATAGTTTTATGGATTTAAATAGTGAGGACTGAATTATGAATAAGGCTATTGATTTTTTAAAAAAGCATGAAAGTATTTCTCCATCCTATTTTGAAGAAAATGCGAAATGGAGAAAAGAAAACAAAGTTTGGCTGGAATGGTCACGCTCTATCGCTTTGTCTTTAGTGGACTATATGGACTCCAATGGATTGAACAGAAATGGCTTGGCAGAGCGTCTGGGTGTTTCTCCACAGTACATTAGTAAAATTTTATCTGGGAAAGTGAATTTTTCGTTTAAAAGTATTGCTGAATTGGAGCAGAAACTTGGCATTAAGCTATTGGATGTGTTGGAACTTGCTTGATAATGTGATAGTATTTCTATATATTATCTTAAGTAAAAAATATTTTTATGATTCAGAAGGTGCTAATGATTTTATTGGTTGTTTCCATAATATTGATTATATTTGGATATTCAACAAGTAGTTCAATTTTATCTATTTTAGTTGCAATGATAAGTTTAGTATGTGAAAGGAAACAGAAAACCAAAATTAAAGAGCAAGAAAAAAGTATTGAAGAATTAGAAAATGCCCTTAGAGTTCAAAAAGATGAGCAAGGGAATATAACTTCAATAACAATTGATGGTGGTACATATTGAAACTATTTTTATATGTGAATAGATAACCTTAATTTATAGTGATTCAGCTTGTCTACCTCACTTGTATAATCTCTTTCAAATTGGTTGTATATTGCCGGGTGATGTGTTCACACTTCAGGTGCCATCCTTTGCTGTTTCCTTGCACGGCAACTTTGACCGTGTTGTAACCGTTCTTCCGGTTGATCGCATCTATGGCAGCGGCCAGACGAGCCTGTTTATCCCGGTCAATGGTATCAAACAGATTGGTCTGTATGGCAGAATCCGGGCAGATGTTCCAGGCAATGATTCCGGCTTTCTTATATAGATATGTGTTTCCTTTCCGCCATTCCGAACGGAGTGCTCCAACGGCGGCGGCTACCAGTTCCTGTTGGTCATTGGTCGGAACGGGAAATGTAACGGTTCTGTTGATGGCATGTGAGGGTAAATCCATACGGAATCGGCTGGTATAAGCGAATATGGTCATTGAACGGCAGCAGCTTCTCTGTTCCTTCAATTTGCGTGAGCAGGATGCGGCAAAATTGGCTACGGCTTCTTCTACTTGGGTGAGTTCGGAAAGCCCTTGGTCTGCAAAACTGCGGCTGGTGCAGATGCTCTTCTTTTGCGGCAGTTCCTCGATGTCTATGCAACTTATTCCTTGCAGTTCTTTCCATGTCCTGACACCGGTTACGGTCAGCATCTTCCGTACCCAATTTTCGCTTTTCTGCGTAAAGTCCCATGCTGTCCGGATGCCGTAATAATGCAACTTCTCGGCGTGCTTTCTTCCGATTCCCCATACATCGGCTATGTCGAATCCTTGTAAAGCCTTGACGCGCTTTTCTTCTGAATCAATCAGGCAAACCCCTTCATACCCTTTGTATTTCTTTCCGTATTTGCTGGCCACCTTTGCCAACGTTTTTGTCTGGGCTATTCCTATAGTGACGGGTATGCCCGTTCCTTTTCCAATAGTTGCCACAATCTTTTTTCCGTAAGTATGCAATGCTTCTCCGTTTCCGAACCCGTTGAGGTCAATGAAGGCTTCATCGATGGAGTATTGGGTGAGTTCAGGGGAAAACCCCGAGAGCAGCATCATGACGCGGCGGCTCATATCGCCGTATAGGGTGTAGTTGCTGCTGAATACCGCCACCTTATTTGTTTCCAATTGGTTCCTTATCTGATAAAACGGTGTCCCCATTGCAATGCCTAAAGCTTTGGCTTCGTTGCTTCGGGCGATGACGCATCCGTCATTGTTGCTTAAAACAACGACAGGCGCATTGCGAAGATTGGGGTTGAATACCCTTTCACATGAGCAGTAGAAGTTGTTGCAGTCAATAAGCCCGACCATGTTTATCTCCGTAGCTGCCGTTTGATGTTATAGGTAAGCACGCCCCAGATGATGAAGTCGTTTTCTTCCGTGATCTTTATAGGCGGATATTCGTCATTGGCGGGAATAAGCCACAGGCAGCTTCCGTCCGGTTCCAGTCTTACTTTTTTCAAAGTAAACTCACCGTCAATATAGGCGACCACTATATCTCCGTTTTGTGGGGAGATGGCTTTGTCAATGACCAACAGGTCTCCGTCATCAATTCCGCAGCCTTTCATTGAATCACCTACCGCACGTGCGTAAAAGGTTGTGGCCGGATGCCGTATCAATTCTTGGTTCAGGTCTATGCTTTCCGACATGTAGTCTTGGGCCGGGGATGGAAATCCGGCGCGGATGCCTTGGTCAGCGAACAGTAGTTCCAGTTCACTGCTCAAATCTGCGGAATAAAGAATCAGCTTCATGCCTTGATGCCCTTTCTTTGCATGTCTTCCCTTGCCAGTTCTATCTCTGTCGGTGAGAGTCTGGGCAGTTTTACGGTGTCCGGGCTTTCCCTCTGATATGCCTTCACTTCGTCAATCAACAGTTGCCAATCGTACAGGAACTCTTCAGAACATCCGCTTTTCCGGTATATTTCCTTGGCTGCTTCCAATATCTCAGGCGCACAACGGTCATCCCCTTGGAATACGACAGCAGGGATGTCGCCATTGATGCAGTCTCTTAACAGGCGTAACTGGTCTTTCATCTTGAATCAGTTTTTGATGGTCTCTAACTTGCTTATGCTCTTTATAAACTCTTTTGACGGCTTGAATGCCGGAATATCATGTGCCGGTATAAGAATGGTCGTGTTCTTCGAGATATTCCGGGCTGTTTTTGTTGCGCGGCGTTTGATGATGAAGCTGCCGAATCCACGGAGATAGACCTCTTCTCCTTGTGCCAATGATTCTTTCAGTTCCGTCATCAGGCTTTCAACGATGGTCAAGACGGTTCGCTTGTCTATGCCGGTCTTGTCTGATATTTCTTGTGTCAATTCTGCCTTGGTCATTGCATCTCATTTTTAGTTGGGCTGCAAAGATAGCAATTTCTTTCATGTCCTGCGACCGGATTCTTGCTTACGACCTTAATTCTGTTTCGGTTAGGTTTCCTTATCAGTCTTTGGGGATATGCAGTCTGTCCGTTTCTTATGTATTTGTATTGGTATGGGTTTCTTTCCCGGCATCGGATTCCGTTTCAATCATTTCTTTCCCCATTCCGTCCCGTCCTTTTCCTTGTCTCTCCTGCACTCCCGTTTTTGGGCAGTCCACCCCATCCGTGAAAGCCTTTTCCCGTCGGCAAATTTCTGATGTGAGGGGAAAATGAAAAATTCCGTCAGAGCCTTTGCTTCAGGAAAAATAACGATGAAGTCCTTGCCTTCCCAACATTTTTCCCTATCAAAATTTTTCGTATTTCCCCTTTTCCATCCGTTTGTTTTGCCGTAGGAAAAGGCTCATAAACTCGGATGGGGCATGAATTGCGTTAAAAAAAAGTCGGCTGAGAGGAAAAGGACGGGACGGAAGTTTTTCAGAAAAAGGTCTTTAAATCTGGCTGAAGCATAAATCAAGTTTAATTTTTTAATTCTTTGCGTATGAAATGGATTGATAAAATTGTAGAGAAGGTAACAAGATGCGGCACTCCGTTGAATATCTCCTTTAGAATGGGTGTTCATGCGGTTGTCTGCCGGAGCGGTCTGCCTGATTATGTTTGTGTGAATGTTGACGGGATTGATTGGTTCAGTTTTGATTTTTGGTTGAAGGAGCTTGTGATTGAATCTGCTTGCCAATTTCCTTACAATATCGCAGATGCGTTTGATATGCTGTATGATGATGTTCGTGTGACCGTTAAAAGTGAATAAGCTATGACACCGAAAGATTTTTTAGAGTTATACGACCGGCTGTCTTATACGCACGGGCGTGAAGATGTGTTCCGTGATTTTTTGGATGTGTCTCTTTTTATGTTGTCCGGTGGTACATATCGGGAAGATTACGACAGGCTTTCTATTTCTTATAAAGAAAATGAAATGGAGATTTTTATACAGATGTTGCATTCTGTTGCCAATCATTCGGAGGGTTTCAATGATGTGTTGGGGGATGTGTTTATGGAGCATGTCAGTCACGGGCATCACGGGCAGTTTTTCACTCCGATACCTATCTCTGACTTTATGGCGGTTGTGTCTGGCTGTGAGACATTGCGGCGTGGTCAGTCTGTTTATGACCCTTGTTGTGGTTCCGGCAGGATGCTTTTGTCGGCAGTCAAGGCAAGCACGAAGTCTGATGTTTCAAATAGACCTTTCTGCTATGGTTCGGACATTGATTTAAATTGTGTGAAGATGGCAACGGTCAATCTCCTGATGAACTCAATACCGGGTGAGGTCGCTTGGATGGATGCGCTGACATTGAAGCATTGGCGGAGTTATAAGGTTGAGCTTGTTTCTGTCTGTGGCGTATGGTTGCCGCTGTTGTCTGTATGCGGTGCTGGAGATACTTCTTTGATTACCCGTATTCAGAATACGCCTCAGATAAAAGCGGCAAAAGCCATGAGGCAGCTGCAACTGTCTTTTGACTTTTAAAGTCGCTTCGGAGACTGAAAAATCAGTCTCCGAACGATTCGATAGGTAATAAATTCATAGTTCTTTTCGAGATTCAGATATTTGGATTCTTTATGAAGGGAAGGAATTATTTGCTTGGAAAATTTAAAAATCCATACGTTTTATTTGTTTGGATAATTTAGGAGTCTGAACTCTCAGGGATTACGGTAATGATACTTCATAAGCTATAACGGGAATAGCCTCAAACTTCGTTAGGGACTTTCTTGTTATTGCTGAAAGTCATTGAGCGGATTGGTTCAATCGATGGGCTGTTGCCGGAATCCCCTTGTTTGTATTTCAAGGAAAAGAAGGTATAACGTATTCGTCATAAAGAACAGGGCAAATGAAAGAACCGTTAAAGATTTCTTCTGCCATTTTTTTGTTCATGATTTTATTTCTGTTCAAGCACTATGAATAAACGTTATCCATGAACAAATAGATAAAAAACTTTAATATTTTATGTGATTTCATTTTATATTAATAATGATATTTATTTTATGACATTCATAAACAATGAATGCATATTAGAATAGTTAAGCACAACCTAATATATGATGAACTTTAATTATTACGGAAGAAATGGACAAAAAAGAGATTAAGGAATATAACGACTCCATTAGACGAATGTTAGAGCATGAAGATGGAGTTAGGAGTCAAAGGACAAACTGGTTTTTGGTAATTCAAGGATTGCTGATAAATGCGATATTAATGGTCCTGAAGATAGAAGATTTGCACGGGATTACGGCTGAGCTGGATTGTGAATTGCCGGAGAGTCAGACTGTTGAGGATTTCCTGAAATCCCTTTTTGTGAGAGATGAATCCATAGTTGTTAAATTTAAAATGTAATGTTATGCCAAATTGGTGTTCATTATCAAAATCTATTGATAAGCTGCACCAATTTGGCATAATTTCAAGTTTTTTAATTGTTAAACATTTACTTGAAGTTTTTTTCGCTCCATTTCATTGTCGGGGGATGGTAAGCCATATGAATCTACAATGTGTACTTTATAGGATGCTCACGAACTTTTTTCTCGTCAAAAAAATATCAAAACGATCGGCACTCTTGTCAAGGCTAACTATATGAGTACATCTAGAAGGATGGCACGAAGGAATAATTCTGTTTTCATGTAACAAAGATAGGAAATGTTAATGAAAAAGAAGTGATACCAACCGGAAATTTCCGCTGACCCATTATTCGGCCATTTGATATCCTCCCTCCCAAAAAAAAAGGAAATTATTTCTTGCAAATAATCAGCTACTTACATTAGAATTTTTGCAGCAACGCTCCTACTGAATTCGAACTTTAAATAATATACAAGACTAACAGTTATTTATTACTCATCTAAAAATTTCACCCACATATCTTTGAAATTTAGAATGATTGAATTATATTCCATAAGTAAAGGAAGACCAAATAAACAATCATAATTTTCTTTTATTTCTAAATTTGTATCAACAAGAATAGACGGTTCTGTGTGAGACATTCCTCCTGCTTCAAAATCCCAACTAACAGAAAAAACATTACTAAATGTTACCCCCCCAATACCTGCAACTTTTAAGGTATCTGTTTCAGAATAACTGGAAAACAATGATTTATTGCATTTAAAGTATTTTGATGTTAATTTGGCAACATTAGCCCCTGTATCCAAATTGCCATCAATTACTTTGCCTGATATTTTATCAAATATCGATAATATCAATAAACCACTTTCTGATTTATATATGTTGGGAGCAAAAGGCGTTTTTTCTGCGATTTTATGTGGTATAATAAGTTTCTTTTCTTTAAAATTAAAATGTATTTCTTCTAACGGAAACATACTTTGATTACCTAATATACATTGATACCCTATTTCCTCCATTTTTTTGTCCGCAATTTTATCTCCCGTTTCAAAATCAATAACTTGAAATGGTATATTTCTATATGTAATTTCACCTATTTTTATCGAGTCTACTATTGCAAATTTAGAAGGGTGCGAAGCGATTCCCAGTAGAGTTACCCCATTTGTTTCTGTTATATGCGCTCCTATTTTATTTGCCATTTTATATGATATAACATTTACACCAGCTCCAGTATCATAATTTGCTTGACACCCAAGACCGTTAATTTCTATAGGAACGAAAATCATTTGTAATTTATTCGATTTATCATTGCAATATGTCATTGGAATAACTACATCATGACTTGGTTTTATAACTTCAAATGGTTTATACTTAGAACGAAATCTATATTGATGTTCAGAGTTTATAAAAAAGTTATTTTCCTCAAGATTTGCCTGTTCTACAGCGCTATTATACATATTAAGAATATCGGCCGCATATTCATATTCACCAAACTTCGCATAGTCTTCTGCCATAAAATACATTACATTTCCTATATATTCACTTATTTCTGTTTGATAATCATTCAATAATATAGTACCACAATGGATAGCTGAATCTGGTTGATTGTAAAAATGATATATAAAGAATCGAGATAAAACTGATAAATATTCTGGCTCTAATCTTTTTCCAATAGAAAAATATGTTTCACGTAAAGTCCTCCAATCACCTACATCTATAGCATCAACTATGATTTTATTTGCAGATTGACTGAAAACAGATGTAGTAGATACTAACAATAAATACAGTGTCAATAATATGTATTTCATAATTTAGGAATTTAATATTTATTTAAGAAACTAATTCATTTGTTCAAAATCTATAATAGGAACTATCTCCGAAAAGTCAGCGTTGACATAAATTAACTTTTCTTCGTTTAATGCCTTTAAAGTAGTTTGAATCTCTTCAAACGAATATTCATTTAATATTTCTTTAAGTTCTAATATAGAAATATTCCTATTATTTATAGAAACTGTTTTGAATTGATTCAAGAATAATGTTATAAGCATCTTCAGATCTCAAATCAGCCGGTCAATTGGAAAAATGTTATATCTTTAAAGGTACCAAACAATAAAGTTATGACACAGTATCCAACCGACCTGACTGAAAAACAGTGGCAAGTTATAAAAAATATTTTAGAGCCGCAAGCGAGGAACCGAAAACATCCGCTTAAAGAGATAATGAATGCCATCCTTTATATCAACAAGACCGGCTGCCAGTGGCGTATGCTTCCTTCTGACTTCGCCCCTTGGCAAACCGTCTATTACTACTTCCGCAAGTGGAAGCTTGAAGGTGTGTTTGAAGAGGTGATGGATGCCTTGCACTCCCTTATCCGTAAACAGGCGGGACGGGAGGAAAGTCCCAGTCTTGGCATCATGGATTCCAGAAGCGTAAAGACTTCCCATCATGTTGATTCTGACCGTGGTATAGACGGGAACAAGAAAATCAAGGGACGGAAAGAGCACATCATAGTCGATACGCTTGGCCTTCCGTTAGCCGTCACAATCCATGAAGCCAACCTGCATGACAGCAAGGGCGCCCCACAAGCCATAGAAAAACTCGCTTATAAATTTCCGCGCTTGGTTAAAATATTGGCGGATGGAGGCTACAGGGGAGATTTGGCTGATTGGGTCAAGAAGAAATTCGGATGGATATTGGAGGTCGTACTCAGACCGGACGAATGTCCATCCAAATTTCAAGTACTGCCCAAACGCTGGATTGTGGAACGCTCTTTCTCATGGCTGGAAAACTTCAGAAGGCTGACCATCGATTATGAATTCCTTGCTGAAACCGCAGAAGCTATGGTACAGATTGCATTCATCCAAATCATGCTTAACAAATTTATCGAATGAAATCAAAACAGCTTCATAGTTTTCAATATTAAACAATCCAATGAATCTTTATAAAATTCTAAAATATTGATTGTCTCATTATTTAACAATTCTGTATAAACAATTTGATTTTTATATTCTATTAACCTATATGTATAGATGGAAGATCTAAAATAACGTTCAATTAATTCAAAATGGCTCCAAAGAGGACTTTCAACCCATAAAAGCCTTTCTGTAAAAAAGCAGTCCTCAAGTTCATCAGGGAGAATAAATCCTTTTGGTAAATAATACAAAATATGACTAGTTATAAATTTAGGAGAATCTTTCAATATCTGAAAATTTTTACTAGAATGAGAAATTGTTAAAGTTGAATAGCTATGACTAAATTTATCATTCGATAGAACAAATCGTAAATACCTTAAATTTTCTATACATTCTAATATATTATCTTCTGTTTCCCCAAAAAGTCCCTTAATAATATTTGCTCCTTCAATAGATATTCCATATTTTATAGCTTGTATAATAAAAAATAAATTACTTCCAAATGAATTTTTTTTTGATATTTTCTTTAATAAATCATCGCTTGCAGATTCATAGCCAATTTGTACATGTTTAAAACCTGCTAAAGACATTTTTTTTATTGTTTTGGCATTAACCCCTTTTGTTATTATTTCAGCCATTTCTATTTGAAATGAAGGAAACTTCTTTTTTATTGAAATTAAACTATCTAACAAAGAATCAAATCTTTCTATATCATTTGCTATAAGATCATTATCTAGAAAAGTAAATTTCTTTATATTATAATTCTTTATTGAATATGCAATTTCCTTTATAATAGTCAATACCGCTTTGGTTCTATATTTATAACCCATATTTAAATAACAAAAATTGCATTTTTTCCAATGACATCCTCTTCCACCTTCAATAGTTAAAGCAATATTTTCATTAAGTATACAATATTCAGACAATTGCTTAAAATAATCTTGAAAATTTGGTGAATTTAGACTATCCGACAAATTCGTAAAATCATGATTTATGTTTGATGAAACTGCTACGCCAGTAGATTTTCGAATTGCAATATTTGGTATTAACAACATATTATCATTAGTAGTATCATTTTTTTGCAAAAAAGATGATATCTTCAACAAGATATTCTCACCTTCTCCCCATGTTGAGATATCGAAACAATGGAAATTATTTAAAATAGATAATGCACTACCTCTTGTTCCTATACCTCCTACTACTATAGGAATGTTATATTTCTCTTTAATTATTTTTGCAATTATAGAAGATGGTATCCATTGATAAAGATTTGCAGTAAAACCTATAAATAATACATTCTCAAAGTTTATATTATTTAGCTCTTGTATTATTATGTCATGCAATTTATCTGCATATGCTAGCATATGTTTATCAAAAAAATCGTTCGGCAAATTTAAATACTGAGGTTTTACACTCATTAAATTAGCTTTTACTCTACACAATGCATCCTTATCATCATATTTTATAGCTAAATAATTATAAAAAAGCAACAAAGACAACATCTCGTTAGCACATTGAACTTCAAAAACAAATTCTCTTTGAAGCTTCCAAATCGCAATATTCCAATATTTTATTTCAACGTTAAAATTAAATCTCTCTAAATATGTTTTTAAAACAGACATACTTGGTGATGGCATATCGATTGTTGCTGGCGGACACCAATTCAAAACTATTCTATTCTTCATATAATTTTAATTTAACGTGAGTTCGACGAATTATAAGTAGTTGAGAATTTGGTGATTAGCGAAAATTGTTGTATCTTTATAGTGCTGAATTACAAAGATTTACAAACAATAATCGTTATAATCACCGAGAGCAAAGTTATAGAATTATTCTGTATGGCAGATGATTTCTGCCATTTTTTTGATGAAATGATGGCAAAATATACGCCATCTCTTTCCAAAGGTCGTCTCTTATAACCGTTTTGTAGAGTTGGAAAAAGAGGTGGCAATTCCATTGGCTCTGTTCATTAAGAAGGTATTTTTTGGCAAATGTACCGGTATCAGTTTTGTTGACAGTACTTCCTTACGGGTATGCAAAAACCAGAGAATTCATATTCATAAGGCGTTCAAATGAATAGCCCAAAGAGGTAAATGTTCTATGAGCTTGTTCTTCTGATTCAAACTACATCTGATATGCAACGAATGTGGAGAACTCTTGAATTTCATGATTACGCCCGGTGATGTAGATGATCGTAAGCCTCTTGAGTACAGGTCATTTGTAGATTTCATCTATGGAAGGCTTGTCGGCGACAAGAGATATATTGGCAAGAAGCTCTTTGAGAGACTGTTTGTTGATGGCATACAACTTATAACTAAGTTGAAAAGCAATATGAAAGGAGCATTAATGTCACTTTCCGACAAACTTCTTCTTAGGAAACGGGTCATAATCGAAACCATCAATGACGAACTTAAGAATATAGCACAAGTGGAACATTCAAGATACAGAGCTTTTGTTGATTTTATTGTCAACTTTTTAAGTGCGATTGCAGCATACTGCTGTTTTCCAAAGAAGCCGTGTATCAATGTTACGAGAACTATTGACACACAGTCTACATTGTTCTGAATTTGTCGAACTCACGTTAATTTATCAACATTTGTTTTTATAGATAAAATTTTCACTTAAGATTTTTACCAAAATACAAATATATCTTAGAAAAATAATAATATTCTTTAGAAATGCTATCTTAATATAAAACTGAAATAACTGACAAAAAAAGATACTTTTACATTGTAAATAAAATGTCATATAATAGAAATTTGAATAGTTGCCTAATTATATAAACTTCAGTCAAAAAGCTTTATATTCATTAGAAGTTATTTTTTATAAAAACCCCACCGTCAAGTTAGAAGTGCAACTCCGCCACCGCCTTCCTCCGTCCTTGGAGCGTAGCGGAAAGGGCGGAGGAAGGCGGTGGAAGCCCGGAATCAGGGTCATCCGGCAATACAAAATAAAAAAGGGAGACCTCTGTCTCCCACGGATTAATTACTTTTGTATTGTCTATGAAGTATAAGCACTTAACCCGTGAGCAAAGGTACGCAATTTACCTGGGACGACAAAAGGGTGAGACTCTGGAAATGATTGCTCGTTCCATAGGAGTCCACAAATCGACGGTAAGCCGTGAGATAAAGCGTAACTCCACGCCGAGCGGCAAGTATGTATGGAACAAGGCGCATGACATGGCAGAATCCCGCCGGTGTCATACGCCCGGCAACAGGGGGCTGGATGATGTGCTGCAATGGCGCATCATTGAGTTCATAAAAAACGAGCAGTGGTCTCCCCGGCAGATATCCGGACGTTTGAAGCTGGAGGGTATAAACGTCTCCCATGAAGCCATTTACGCCCTCATCCGCAAGGACGAAAGCGGGGAACTGGCTTCCCATTGCCGGCATAAGATGAAATACAAGCGCAAGGCCTCACACCGTCATGAGACTAAGGCCACGAACATCCGTAACCGTGTGAGCATACACGAGCGTCCGGCGGAAGCCGACGGCAAACGTTTCGGGGACTGGGAGATGGACCTCATCGTGGACAAGGACAGCAACGCCATCCTCACGCTGACGGAAAGGAGCACGAACTTCCTGTTGATGGAAAGGCTCAAGCACGGGAAGAAAGCGAAGCCTGTGGCAAGAACCGTGTGGAGGTTGCTGCTGCCATACAAGGGAGAGGCCTTGAAGTCCATCACCACGGACAACGGCAGTGAGTTCGCCGAGCATGAATGGATAACCAAGAAGCTCAACGTGCCCGTGTATTTTGCCGATTCCTATTGCGCATGGCAGAAAGGAGCCATAGAAAACGGCAACAAGCTGATACGGCAATATATCCCGAAAGGAACCGACATCAGTACGGTTACAGAAGGAAAAATAACCAAGATCAGGAAGAAAATTAATGCCAGACCGAGAGAAAAACTCAATTTCTTGACTCCGGCTGAGGTCTTTTTCAAAAATATTTCGTAATGTTGCACTCGCTGGTTGACTCTGCCCTTTGCGGATGGCGCGTCCTATCATGGCAATCATCAGGTCGGTTTTCTTTGCCGTGTATTCATCGATACGCTCCTGCAAGGCGTCGCCGCTGTCACGTCCTTTGGTGAAACGTCTTGCGAGCTCTTCATCGGACATCCCGAACTTTCCATCCTTTCCTTTTTCACCCAGCAGTGCAAAATCCAGAAGCATTTGGGTTGTCCCGTCCGTGACGGCAAGGAACAATGCCTTGAAACCGAGGATGCACCTGTGATGGACATGGGAAAACACCCTGCCGATGTTCTCCATGCGCCGTCCCGTCTTGGGATAGTCCGTGTCATCGACTATCAGACAGACCGTGCCTTCCTTGCGCCCGGAGCGGAGTCTGATCTTCGACCAAAGCTGGAGGGTGAGGTGATAGACGGACTTCCGCCAGTTTATCTTGGGATTACTCATGAAACGGTAGAACACGTCTTTCTTGCATCCCAGCAAGCCGCTTAAGGAAGACCCGGTGAAACGATAAGGGTTACGGACCATGAAACACGGGTACAACAGCAAAGCCTGGAACACCTGCAACAACGGATACACATTGTTGCACTTGCTCTTCATGCCGAACAAGGTGGATTCATTCATTCTTAACCATTTGATAACGTCCAGTATGGAATACATCGCTTTATGCGCGTCATTTTTTCTAAAAAATGCGCTGATTTCTGAAAGAAAGTCTGTAACTTTGTGCAAGGGCATAGGGCTGAGTAATGTTTTGATTTGCAACTATAAAATTACTCATTTTCTGCGATATGCGGAAATCCCTGTGCCCCTTTTATATCCCAAGAAGAAGGTTTTCTATTAACTTGCGAAACTTGAATAATTTATATAAATATGAAAAAAGTTATGCAAGAATCTGTTTCTGAAAAAATGCAGAAATTAGACCGATTAAGTAAAGGTTCTCTAAATGAAGTAAAAGGAGGAGGGGTTGTTTTGGGTAAACCTCCAGTTGGACCTATATCTGTTACTCGTACAGATAGGACTATAACCGGAATAGGAGTCACAGGGAGTGTTACTTTCTAAAAGAAAAAAGTGATTTTTTGTGCTATCTATTATGAGCTATTATCTATATAGCAAATAATACTTAGCACTTTTTTATTTAACTTAGTTCAAATAAATATTAGACATTATATCGAATAAGGTTTTAGGGCACTGATAACCAATAGCCCTGTTTCTTATTCTGTATAAACTCTATTATAAAGAATACATTTTAGACACATAAATTAAAGTAATCATTGCATGTATAAAAATATTACATTACTGATTTTATGTTTACTTACATTAAATATCTATTCACAAAATGATAGTATTATTCAATTAAGGATAAATAATAATGTTCACTATTTTGAAGATTATTATAAATGTCCTATTTCCCTAATTCATTATAATAATCATACAGATTTTGGAATAAGAAAGAATACATACATGAATAAAATATTTGATATGAAATGCTATAAGTATGATGCCTTTCCAAATTTCATAAATCATTCCAATACTTTTTCCTATGATTATAATAGATGGGGAAAAATTGCATCTTATATGTATGGTCAAAGTTCTCAAAATACACTTCCTGGTATTGGCATTATTAATCAAGCATCATTAATATATCAGAAAAATTTTAATTCGTATTTTAATATTAAGATAGGAATTAATGCTATAAAATACCATTTACCCAACTTAAAACAAAGCGGACAATCTTTTGGCCTATTGGGTTCTGCTACATATTTACCTACAGAAAAACTACACATCAGTATTTTTGGTTGTTATACTCCTAACAATATATACAATTTTAATAATTCATATTATGGTACTACAATAGGTTATGAATTTTCAGAGCGAGTCGGTATAGAAGTTGGAGTACAAAGATATTACGATGCTCAGAACGGTTGGAAAACAGTCCCAATTTTCATACCCTATTATAAATTTGAAAAGTTTGATTTAGGAATTGATATTGGAGGTATATTATACGAAATTGTAAGAAGTATAAAAGATAATAAACAACAAAATAAAATGTTACCAATGCGCCTTCCTCCTAGAAATTAAAGATTGTCTTAACTTTAAAAAGGTTGCCTATTTGAACGCTACACCAAGCATATTTATACTATCGAATCAAAAATCGGTGAGTTTGCATCCTATGGTTCGGCCCCGAGACACATACAATATGCAGTAAGGAAGATGCCGTACATGCGCTTCCTTGATTTATCTTTTTTCTCTGTTATGTTATAAACGATTTTCAGGTCATCATTCCAGTCCTTGTGTTCCGGCAGTTCCACACTATCCAACATCGCCACCTCTGCTGCCAGTTCCGTTGTGCTCATGTTTTCCGTGTCGATATCTTTCCCATAGAAGTAACGCTGCATCCATAGGGTGTACTTATACCCTTGTTTGTCGTTGTCGAATATCGTGCGCATTTCCTTCACCTCATTCTTGTCTAGGATGATGCGGAGCAGACGCATCTGCCCTTCGGTCAGTGTGCCTTCGGTAGATACATATACGAGATTTAACGGGGTATTTTCGTGTTTCAGTTGATAATGCGAAATGCAGTCAATGATGGGTTCACCAACATACAGAATGTCAATCGGACGGCTTTTGTCGTGTGCGCTTGTGGCAAGGCAGTCGAACTTGCCGCCGATGATACCTTTGAAGGTCTCATTTCGCTGGGAGATGGCTTCCATCCCCTTTTCGCTGTACATCTTTACGCAGACATTCCGGTAGACGAAGCGTATTATTAAGGCAATAGAGGGAGATAAAAAGACACACTACAATTATAATAAGCCTGTTACGGGAAAAATATGGCCAAACAGATTGGGATTGAAACGCTCCGTGCCAAATGTAGACACTTTAATGACTAGATAGAGAAATTGATAAAAAGTTGATTCCTAGCATAATACTCAGGATAAATAATCAGAATCTATAGAAAGAAAAAAGGCTTGTCAGTTTCATTCGGACAAGCCTTTTTTCAGTTCGGCCAGCACTACCATATTCTCTAATCGGTGCAAGTCCGTAACACGCCTTTTTTTATAAAGAGGTTATTATTTCTTCAGATAGTTTGGTGTATTCTGCTATCTTATCAAATGGCATATTGTCTTGTTTCATTGCCTTAGCGATTGCGATGTTCTCTCTATTTGGATTCTTTCTTTTGACTCCGGGCTATGGGCGTTGCAGGTTTTACTTTCGGAAAAATTTATATGGGGCATATCGGCAAGCCGCCGGGCTGTCCGTTGCAAGTCCTCGCTGTGGCTGTGGGCTTTACTCTGCTATCCCTTATGCGTTAAGCGGTATCTGTTGTTTATTCCTTTCCGCCCTTTTCCCTCTTTCTACCTCCCCCTTCTTGTATGAAGTACTGTCTCGACCGAGAAGCCTTTTTTCTTCGGCAAAGGTATGATGAGGGGTGGAAATGAACAAATTCCGGCGATGCCTTTGCTTCGGGAAAAATAACGATGAAGGCTTGGCTTCCCAACATTTTTCCCTATCAAAATTTGTCGTATTCCCCCTTTCATTAGTTCGTATTTGCCGTGAAAAAAGGCTCATGAACTCAGTCGGGGCAGAACCCGCTTTAAAAAAAGGTCGGCAGAAGGAAAAGGACGGAAAGGAAAATTTGAAAAAAGGTCTTTGAATCTTGCCGAAGCATAAATCAGGAAGTTCAACCCTAAGAATCGCAGATTATGGCACAGAAAGGAAAATACCCAAGTTTGGAACGGCAATGGCGGAAGCTGATGTACGCATTTTATGACTATTTGCCCATGCAGTATAAGAACGCAAGCGCACGGGATTGGCAGATAAGGCATCTCGTTTGGGACTTCAAAGACGGGAGAGCCTATGAAAGTGTGGCTGAAATCACGGCATCCGCACTGGTGAGGTTTTTCGGTAAGGAGACAAGGAATATCGTCTTTGCATGTGTGCCCGCTTCTTCGGCAGCGAAGAACGAGAAAAGATATAGAAAATTCGCGGAAAAGGTGTGCGGTCTGACAGGAGCCATCAACGCATACGACCATATCCGTATCGAGGGAAACCGCTTGGGGGTGCATGAGCGGTTTGACGAGAAAAGCATACGGAATGTGCAGGTGGTTGACTTTGACAAGGAGTTTTTCAACGGAAAGAAAGTGCTGGTGTTTGATGACATTCTGACCAAAGGGTTTTCGTATGCGAGGTTTGCGCTTCAACTGGAGAAATTCGGTGCTGAAATCTTGGGAGGTTTCTTCTTGGGTAAAACCATTTTTCATAGCAACTAACGGAATAATAATCTTTAAATCGTAAATCATGAAAGGAAATTTTGAAATCAACAGTGAATATCGGGTTATGGAGAATACGGAACTTGTGTATATCCTGACCAATAGCGAGCGGATGGCAGGTAAGGTAAGGGAAAAGGAAATGCGGACTGACGAGAGGTTTGACCTCAATGCGGTGCTTGATTCCATGACCCCTGCACGCAGGCAGGTGGCAATGGCGGCAATCGAGCTTTACAAGCGGTGTGCGCCGAAATCGCTCAATGGCTTTCAGATTCAATGCAGCAGGGATGCTTTTGAAATTATGCAGCCGATTGTCGGCGACATCGTGACGGAGGAATGTTGGGTGCTTCTTCTGAACCAGTCGGCAAAAGTGATAAGCAAGAAACGTATTTCTTGCGGTGGATATGCTTCTACGCAGGTGGATGTCCGTATCGTGCTGAGAGAAGCGTTGTTGGCTAAGGCTACGGCAATGGTGCTTTGCCATAACCACCCAAGCGGAAACAACAGACCGAGTGCGGAGGATGATAAACTGACCGAATGTATGCGCAAGGCAGGAGAAGCGTTGAACATCCGCTTGCTTGACCATATCATTGTGGCGAACGATACCTATTACAGCTATCAGGATGAGGGAAAGATTTTTTGAAAATGTAGGAACAGAGACCGTCACCGAAATAAGAAAAGGCTTGTTCGGTGATGTGTCCGTATGCCGTTACAGATTCATGGTGGGGTGTGTTGCCTATGAAACGGAGGCGGCTTCATTGGAAGAATGCCGGAAGCATTGCGCCGAATGGCTGAAAAAGCGTTCTGTGGCTTTCAGCGGTCATCGTAAATTGCAGGGTAATCCCAATCGGGTATTGCCCTGCCTGTTGTCGGAAATCCGTGCGTGTTACGCTTCGGGCTACCGCTTGTTTTATACGGGTGGGGCAGTCGGATTCGATACGTTGGCAGCCGAAGCCGTATTGTCGGAAAAACGGAACTGTCCGGACATGGTGCTGGTGGTTGCCGTGCCGTTCAACGGGCAGGATGCACTTTTCAGCCAGTCAGCCAAGCTGCGGTACAAGCGGATTCTGGAAGAAGCGGATGCGGCAGTCATTCTTTCCGAAAGTTATAGCCCTGAATGCTATCTCAAACGCAATGATTTTATGCTGCTGCATTCAAGTGTCCTGATTGCCTATTGGGACGGCTTTTCCTGTGGAGGGACTTCCTACACTGTCCGAAAGGCATTAAATGGCAAACGGGTGGTTGTCCGTAACCTGTTTTGATGTCCTGAAGGGTTGCGGGCGGTTGCCCTACTTTTTGGCAGTCACCCCAAAAAGTAGCAAAAAAGGCTTTCGGGAAGTATTTTTACTTAATCCAATAATCCCCACCCACCCCATTATCGGTAGGGCTGCATACAGCCGGAGGATGACCCGTCAGACCCCTTACATGTAAGGGAGAGCGGTAGCATCCGCCGTGCCTTTTGATTTCGGTAAGGCTTCGTATGGCTGAAGGATTTCTTTGGATGGGTAGGGGCGGTTCTTCCTCTTCTTTTTCGGTGTGCCTTATGGTAGGCACCTGCATTGTCCGGCAGTGCTTTCTTTTCGTTTCCAAACCGGATATGTGGCTTGTGTATCTCTACGGTAATCGGCGTGCCTTTCTTGATGTGTTCAGGTGGTGCTTCATTGTTGCGCCAGACTTTTATTGGCTGTAATGGAATATTCCCCGTCCCTCTCCTTTTTATGATATGCAAAAATGGAACTCCGCTTGCCTTGGCTGCTGAATCGCATCCTTGCCGAACCTGATACTGGATTTTCCCCCTTTCCCTGCTATTTCTGGAAGTCAAATCATTTTTCCTCGTGCAAATTTCGTATGACGCTAACCCTTCATGGGTTAGGGACGATTCGCAAATACCGTTCTCCTATTTGGCTGAAATCTTCCTTCCCTCTTAGGAAAGCGTATTTAAGCGCAAATTATTCGCTGCCATCTTAACCAATAAATCCATTCAAAATCTTCCTTTTTTAAGGATAAAAAAGCGTATTTCAAACGGATTTCTTGGTGTACCCTAAAGCCGTCATTCGGTGTTTGCACTGTAAAAATGATTTATTAACTTCAAAAAATTACAGTCATGAAAAAGTTGGAAAATTCATTCGCAGTATCAGGTTTCATCGGTAAGGATGCAGAAATCATCAATTTTGAGAAGGCAAGCGTAGCCAGATTCGCTGTAGCTATCAGCAGACCGGAGAGAGACGGGAAATATGTTTCTTCATTCGTCAACGTGGAAGCCTGGCGTAATAATGAAGCCATCGATACCTTTGAGGTGTTGAAGAAAGGCACGCTGATTACTGTAGAGGGATTCTTCAAACCCGAAGAATGGTTTGATCAGGAAACGAAGAGAAAGCGGAACCGCATTGTTTTTGCAGGTGTCAAATTCTATCCTACTCCTGAAAAAGAGGAGGAAGAAGTACCCGCCCCCAAAAAACGGGCATCCAGAAGGAAGAAATGATCCTTCAGCCTTACGAAGCGGCTTTAAGCCGCTTTTCTTTTTGCACGGCGGACGGAAACGGTTTGCGTGTACGCATTGATGTCCCACCCACCCTGTAGCGGAATGGCTGTCCCGTGTGAATGACATGTACAGATCCGCTCACTGGCTCACGGAACTGTATATGCCATCCGGGAAGAACAGACGAAAGACGGTGTCCGGATGTTCCTCTCCTGAGCTAAGGCTATAGCCTTAACAACTTCCGATGCCCTTTCTGTACACGGCCATTCCTGATGTCTGTTCCGGCAGCCCGTTGTCTGACCCCTTGAAAGCTGTCAGTCAGCTTTCCATATAATTTAGTGTTTCATGGGTTTCTTTCCCAGTATCGGATTCCGTTTCAATCATTTCTTTTCCCATTCCGTCCCGTCCTTTTCCTTGTCTCTCCTGCACTCCCGTTTTTTGGCAGTCCACCCCATCCGTGGAAGCCTTTTCCCGTCGGCAAATTTCTGATGTGAGGGGAAAATGAAAAATTCCGTCAGAGCCTTTGCTTCAGGAAAAATAACGATGAAGTCCTTGCCTTCCCAACATTTTTCCCTATCAAAATTTTTCGTATTTCCCCTTTTCCATCCGTTTGTTTTGCCGTAGGAAAAGGCTCATAAACTCGGATGGGGCATGAATTGCGTTAAAAAAAAGTCGGCTGAGAGGAAAAGGACGGGACGGAAGTTTTTCAGAAAAAGGTCTTTAAATCTGGCTGAAGCATAAATCAAGTTTAATTTTTTAATTCTTTGCGTATGATACAGATAACAGATTCGATGTTGGGTGCATTTGCTTCCGCTTCTTTGTATTCCAAAGAGGGAAAGGGGTTTGAGGCTACTGTAATTGCCAAGTTTTTCATGCCGTTCACTTCTGCCGTGTGGCTTGTTACCGAAGCGGAGAGACAAGAGGACGGGGATTGGATTTTCTTTGGGTATTGCCATATCCTTGAATGGGAATGGGGGTATTTCACCCTTTCGGAGATTGCGGAACTGGAATTGCACGGGATTACTGCTGAGGTGGATTGTGAATTGCCCGAAGGTCTGACTGTCGGGGATTGCCTGAAATCCCTTTTCGTTGGAGAAAAATTCATGGTTTGTTAATTTTAAAATGTGGAGTTATGGCAAATTGGTGTTCAACGGATTATATGTTTGTGGGTGCTACAGAGAATGCACGTAGGTTATTGGCTGATTTGGAACAGGCAGTATGCGCCGATAGTTGGTTGGCTTATGTGAGGAAAGCCTTGTTGCCTGAATCATGCGGTATGGATATTCCATGCAGAGGTGAGGTTTCTTATCTTGATGATGAACTGCATGAGTACAGCGATGGGCTTGCGGGAGTCCGTTTCTCAACGGAAACCGCTTGGTGTGCTTGTGAGGAACTGATGCAAAGGATTGCCGACAAATATGCATTGCATCCATATTATTATACGGAAGAGCCGGGTATGGGCATTTTCCAGACGAACGATGCGGAAGGTGTCTATTTCTCTGCCAGATATATGGTGGATAGTGAGAGCAAAGGATGTGAGTATTTTGATGATTTTGAAGAAGTAGCTTCTGTAATCAGGGAGATGACAGGTATCGAGGTAAGGCAATTTGAAGATGTGGAACCGATGCTTACCGAATGGAACGGACATTCGTTCTTGCTTGTGCATGAGATTGAGATTGTGTAACTGATAATTCAAGGGTAGGGTATTCCCTACCCTGCTAAGAACTGTTATCCTATGACTTACGAAACGAATTGTACGCTGCTGACCATGCAGGAATGGCGATGCCTTATGCGCCGTTCAAGACGCTGCTCTTACAGGCTTCTTGTCAATCGCATCAAAAAAGAGCTTCCACATGTCTATGATTCTTTGGCATTGCAGTTCCCCAACCCTTATGCCGACCGGTGCAGGCAGACAGACACTCATTATATCTTGGTGCATTCGGCAATAGAGTATTTTTTCCGGAAGTGATGAATCATTAAAATAAAGTAATGAACTATGGAAGTTAGACTGAATAATATACCAAAGTTGGATGAATATGTTATCCGCTTGGTGGTACTTAATGAAAGGATGCTGGGATATATCTACCCGGACAAGACATCTTTTGTGGTTGCATTGGCGGTTGAATCGGGGGATTGTGTTTCTTTGTTGGATGCTATCAATATGAGACGCTATGTGTCCTTTGACGATAAAGTCCGTTTGGCTACCGAGCGGGATTTTGATGATTTTAATGTGTGCTTTGAGGGATTTCGTAATGACCCGATGTATATGTATAATAAAGGCACTGAGCCTATTTATCTTCAGTAAACATCAAAAGGAGCTTCCGACTTGGAAGCTCCTTTTGATGATGCCAAAATCAATCTGTCCTGATTGGCAAAGTGTATTATCATGTTTGTCGGGCTTAATGGATTTGGATGCTTGCATTTAAGAAAGAAAATCTTCTCCTTCATTAGCCTTTTCGATTAAAGCCTTTCTATGGTAGCCGTGTTTTTTAAATTCATTAATCCAAATAAGTTTTTTGGTGCCATCGCCATATGGTTGTAGCCTGAAATGTCCGCTAACAATAAATTCATTGTTATTACATATTTCAGTAAACCATTTGCTGTCAAAGACAAAGTATGATATGCCGTTTTGGATAAGGCTTATTTTCTTGCCCTTTACATTTTTCTTTTGTTTTGTTTGTATTTCTGATATTTCAATTTCCGCCCATTGTCTAAGGCAAAGGTAGTCCAAGACCATATCAATATAATCCCTTAAATTGGCTTCATACAAGTTGTCTATTATTGGAATTATCATGCAGTCCAATTGATGACCGGCACCTTGTATCCTGTCTTTGGGACTTGCTACAATGTAAAATGTAGGTATAGCCATTAAGTTATTGTTGGCATTCGGAAGGTTCTGGAATACCCATAGCGATAGTGAGCCATTCTTTATTGAGTATATGACAAAGCATCCCTCAATGAAATATGGGCTTTTCACAACGCCATTCTCTCCGTCACATTCAGCTAATATATCTATATGGAATTGTGTAAATTTCATATATGATTTATCCATAGCTGTCACGAAACTTTTAGATAAGACAGCTAACTTCTTACAGTTGTTTTTTATTCTGTATAATTCATCAATGGCAGCTTCACGGTCTTCATCAATTATGCTGCCTATACTGTTTAAGAACCGTTTTATACTTTGGGGATAATCCCGGTTTTCATCAAGACCATACAAGTATCTTAGTATTTGATTGTCATTATAGGTCATAAAATATTAGGATTTTTATAGCTCGTTTGTATTAATGTGATTCCTCTGTTATGTTATAGACGATTTTCAGGTCATCATTCCAGTCCTTGTGTTCCGGCAGTTCCACACTATCCAACATCGCCACCTCTGCTGCCAGTTCCGTTGTGCTCATGTTTTCCGTGTCGATATCTTTCCCATAGAAGTAACGCTGCATCCATAGGGTGTACTTATACCCTTGTTTGTCGTTGTCGAATATCGTGCGCATCGCCTTCACTTCATTTTTGTCAAGGATGATGCGGAGCAGACGCATCTGCCCTTCGGTCAGTGTGCCTTCGGTAGATACATATACGAGGTTCAGCGGTGTATTTTCGTGTTTCAACTGGTAATGCGAAATGCAGTCAATGATGGATTCACCTACATACAGGATGTCAATCGGACGGCTTTTGTCGTGTGAGCTTGTGGCGAGACAGTCGAACTTTCCGCCGATGATGCCCTTGAAGGTCTCGTTCCGCTGGGAGATGGCTTCCACCCCCTTTTCGCTGTACATCTTTACGCAGACATTCCAGTAGACGCTTCCTTTGTTCCGCACTTCGCGGATGAAGAAGGTGTTCTGAAACACTTTGCTCTCGATGCTTTCTTTCTTGATGCCTCTTTTCTGAAGGTAATTGCCGCTGTAAGGCTTCAGTTGGTTCAGATAGAATTGCAGTTCATTCATGTTCATGGAAGTGTTTCCTACATCATACCTGCTTTGTTCGGGCGTGACAATCCGGTTGGTGTTTATGTATTTCTGTAGTATCTCCCCTACCTCTCGCAATGACGGTCTTTTCCCGGTCGTTTCAAACAGATGTTCCTGCATGAAGTCAAGGATGCTTCTTCCACGAATGCTGTCACTGTGTACATCCCAATAGGTGTACTGGTTCTGTGCGTTGCGCTTGATGACAATCGTGTGTGTGCCGTTGCTCATCTTCGGGCAGGTATTTGACGATCCGCTGACGAACTTCCATCCCAACTGCAACAGGAAATCCGGTAAGGAAATGGCGGTCTTTATCTGATTGAAGTCTACTTTCATCTTGTTGGTGTTGTAGGGTTAGAGACTCTTTAGAATATCTTCCGGCAGGAAATAGCGGACGGCTTCTTTGTGTACAG
Organism: Bacteroides sp. An51A; assembly: GCF_002161565.1. Taxonomy (NCBI): domain Bacteria; kingdom Pseudomonadati; phylum Bacteroidota; class Bacteroidia; order Bacteroidales; family Bacteroidaceae; genus Bacteroides; species Bacteroides sp. An51A. Next base: position 37,331 of record NZ_NFIC01000010.1, on the reverse strand, counting down.
GTTCCCGTTTCAGAAACAGGACGAAATGCACTTCCTGATTGTCCTTGACGAACGGGAGGCACCGGGCTTTTTCGGATAAGTCGTGGAGCAGCCTTTGGGCATCTTCCCCACCCGTCCATTTGCACTCTCCGATAAGGATGTGCCTCTTGTCAAAGGATTCAGCCACGACATCCAGTTCAGCCATCTTCCCTGCCTTGCTGTCATCCGGGAATATTTTCCCCCACCATCTGGAAGCCATGCCGTATGCGATTCCGTCAATCTCATTGCCGCTCACGAACTGGCGGCAGAGATGTTCCCAACAGTCGCCGACATATTGGTTGAACTGCGATTCAACGAGGCTCATGACCCGATCGACACGCCCCAATTCAAGGATGGAACGGTGTGGCGCGACAAACCGGTAATAGAATTGCAGCATGTTGTCGTTGATGCGGTAGATGCCTTTCTTGCTTTTTTTCTCGCTCTCGCCGAATGGCACTTCCCGTCTGACATACCCCAATTCACGGAGCTTGCTTAACGGTTCGGATATTTGGGTGGCTTCTTTTCCGGCACGTGCCGCAATCTCGGTAATCCTGTTCACTCCGTTGCCGATAATGGAAAGGATGGTGGAGGTCTGCACCGTGTCGCGAAGGTCATCCCGGAGCAGCCTTTGGGGTTCTTCCGCCAATATCCCCTTGGTGTCTAAAATCAATTTTCTTATGGCGGTGTCCTGATCCGGGTAATCGGCTCTCAGTTCCCAATATCTGGGAATCCCGCCCCAAACGGCATATTCTTCCACAGCGGTTGTCTCATCCACACCCAATGCCTGGCAGATGTACGGGACGGGGATAGGTTCCAGTTTGATGATTTCATCAGCCAGACCATATAGCGGTTCTTTCCTGTCCAACACATAGCCTTGCATCAGTTGTTGCGAAGAGCCGCAGACAATCAGGTCAAACCTGAGCGTCCTTCCGTTCAGCAGTTTCTGGATAACGGATGGAAGTGCGGCGCAGCTTTTGACCATATACGGAAATTCATCCAGACAGACCACGATACGCCGGGTTATCCGTTCATTCAGTTCCAACAGCAGTGTTTCCCAATCAGGGTAAACCACCTTGTCGAAACGGGGGATGATGTCGGAAACGGATTTGGCGAACAGCATCCGCTGGTTGGCTTCATTGGTCTGGTCACTGAGAAAATACACATCATTTTCCGTCAGGATTTCCCTAATAAGCGTGGATTTCCCGATGCGCCGTCTGCCATAAATGACAACGAACTGTGGATGCTGCCGTTGGAACGCTCCCTTAATCCGTTCCAACGAATCCTGTCTGTCTATGAATCTGTCAAATCTCATCGGTTTCTTCTGGAATTATAAATAACAAAAATTATCTTTCACAAAGATAATAATTTTCTTTCAAGCAGAGAAAAAAAGCGCATGTTTTTTTGCTATGGTAAGGCTTTTCTTAGGGTATCACCCCATGCGGCGGGCAGTTGGGCCTCTGCCCGATATAGGCAGGTATCGGACAGAGGAATTTTCATTTTACGGTACTGTACACTAGGTCAATGGTGGTGTCTGTGCCCGGCACGGCAGTAGTCAGTTGTTTGGATTGGCTGAATACCGTTTCACCGTCTTTATATACGTTCATGGTCAGTTTGGCATCTTCTTTTGAATAAAGGATGCCTTGTGCCGTGATCTTGCTGACTTTCCCGTCAGTTACATAGGAAGTCCGGCTGGTGAAACTCTCATTGACTTGTTCCGTCCGTTCTCCGGTCTGTTCGTTCCTGAACGCTACTCCGTCAAGGTTATACAGATGCAGGTTTCCTTTAGGGCTGTTTCCGCTGACTTCCACGACTACCCTGTATATGCTTCCGCTGTCTGTTACGGATGGATCGTTTTCACTGCTGCATGAGGTCATGATGCATAAGGTTGTGCATAAAATCGCTAAGAATGCTTGATAATGCTTTTTCATGTTTCAAAATTTTAAATGGTTTGTAATTTCATTATTGTTTCCGTTGGCTGGTTGTGTTTGCGGTTTGGTTCTTCAACCGGTCTGCCACGTTGTTAAGGATGGCATTCACATCGCTGATGATTCTGATGTAGTTCTGCTGTACGATTTCTTCCAGTATCTCCAGTTCCAGTTTCTCCTTTCCCTTTCCAAGCCTGACCGGAAAAGAGAAACGGGGTATTTCCTGTTCCTCAAACCGGCACATTTGGAATTGGACGCTGAAATAGGGCGGTTTCCCACCGGCAATTTTCCCGGTGAAATGACCGGCAGACTGACCGGCCACTTCACGGGCTTTCAGCACCTTTTCTTTTTGCAGGCTTTCAGTCATGCTGTTGCTTCCGCTTTCCTGATGTGAATAAGACTGTTGTGCTTCCTTCTGTTCTCCTAAGAGGCTTTCAATGTCCTTGGCGGTCTTTTCGTTTCCGGTCATGCCGTAGGCTTGTGTCCCGCAGGAGGCTTTCAGGATATTCGCGCTTTTCTCGCCGTAATCACGGATCGCTTGGTTGAAATCCTGCACGGCAAGGATGGTCGATACGTTGTGCTTTCGGGCTGTTCCGATGAAGGTGTCTATTCCTTGCAGGAGGATGGTGGGGAACTCGTCCACCATGAACACGCTGGTCGCCTTGCCCGGATTGTTCATCTGCGACATGAGCACGCTTCCGATGCAGGAGATCGCCGGAGATACGGCTTCTTTGATGGTGGGTGCATTGCCAACGCAGAGCAGCGTAGGATGTTCCTTGTTGGTAATGTCTAATGAGAACTCTTCTTCAGGCAAGGGAGATAATACCCAGAAAATGTACTTGTTGTTCAGCAGGACAAGCGGAGTCTGTGCGGATGAAACGGCACCGGCAGTCTGCTGTTGGGCACCAAGTTTCCATGCGGTCAGCATCGATGACATGTTCAGTGCGATTTCCGGGTCTTCTGAAAGCCAGTGAAACACAAGATCGCTGTCAGAAAGAGCAAAAGCGATGACATGGGGAAGCGTACAGATGCCTTGCTCACGTTCCTTAAAGCACTTGTAGGCAATTGAATAGACATAGTTGATGGCGTTGTTTGCCCAAAAGTCGGTCTTTTCCTTCCAACTGGCTTCGAGGTTCTTCATCAATGTCGTGATAATGTTCCGGATAAACAGAGATTCGTTGCCTTTGTACATGTAGCGTGGCGAAAGGACATTCACACGGACTGTACGGGACATATCCACGAAGTTGATGTAGGCGAAGCCGGGCACTTCCCTTCCTTGTCTCTTGAAGTGCTCGATGCTGCCGTAGGCAATGCGTGAGAGGATGGGCGAGTTGGCTTTGGTCGGGTCTCCTTCCCAGTCGTAAATGAATCCGGCGTAATTACGTTCGGCGCACTGGTAAATCATGCCTTTTATCCAACTTTCGGACTTGCCTGACCCCGGACCGCCATCGATGTAGATGTTCTGTTGGGGCTTGTGGACGGTCAGCGGACCGTTCGCCGTCTCAAACCGGAAGTAGAACGGAGATTCTTCGTTGCTCAGGCCGAAGATGCTTTCATCAGACTTGACATGCTTGCGGATGAAGTACGGAAGTGTCTTGATGACTAGTAAGGTATAGGAGACAAACAGGCAGGGGAAAACGAACAGGTTGTACCAATGGGAAAGACGGCTGAATCCGATGACCAATACCGAGGCGGTCAGCAGTGTCATGCTGGCATAGAACCATTTCCGGCTTTCGTCTTTCGGTAAACCGAATGGAAAGAGAAAGGCAAGCCCGCCAATGAGGATGACATACAGGAACCGGAACATCATGCCTTTCTCCATCAGCTTTTCCCACAGTGGCGGATTACGGAGCGGTACATACAGCCCGTTTACTATCGCCCACTGAAATAGTACGGCGATGCCTATCAAGGTGGAGAGCAGAATCAGGATAAATGACAGGTCTTTCTTTTCTCTTTCCATAGTCCGCTTGTTATGATTGGGTTGCCGGTGATTCTTCTCTCTTGTCCGCTTTGCCCAAGAGTTCGATGCGCGAGACATTCAGGCTGACGGAAGGGACATGGGTGCCGTCCTCTTTATGGAACACATCGGCATAGACATCTCCGCAAACATAGACTTGCGTGCCTTTCTTCAGGTATTCCATTACTTTGCTTTCAAAGTTCACGAAGCAGCATACCCACAAGGTCTGTTCTTCGCTGTCCGCATTTCTGAATTTGTGTGATACGTGGAAGTTGAATCCCTTCCCGTTCTTGTTGGCGCGTGCGTCCGCACCGACATAACCGATAATTTCTCCTGTAAACATAATGATTGTTTTTTAGTTGTTTGTAATCTATAATCCAAGTTGTGGCTCATGGCCTTTATGTATGGTTCCCGTTTCAATCGTTGGCGGGACGGCGATTTCATAGATGGTGGCAAGCAGTTCGCTGCCGGTTTCCGTAATGCCGTTCGTCCTTACCCGTTCGATGTCTTTTTCCGAAGGTGTGAAACCGTCTTTCTTCATTTTTTCAAGCTGCTTCCCGTCATGGTTGAGCATGGCCAACATAAACTGTTCCTCTTGGCTCAGATAGGGATGCATGGATTGGCTTATCTCCTGAATCATGCCGCTGGCTTTGCCCACATCAGACAGGAGGGAATAGATGAATTTCGGGTCTTCCTTCAATGCGGCGAGCCAGTTTTTCAGATACATGGCGTTTTCTTCGCGGATGTGGGTGGATATGCCCATCGCCTGACCGGTGGTTGCCGCAGTGAGTTCAGCTACCAGTTCTTCCCTTGCATATTTTTCATCTCCGAAAATCATGCCTTTTTCACGGTTCAGGTATGTTGGTTCACCGGTAGAGTGTGCCATTTCATGCAACAGGGTTGAATAGAAATTCTCTCCGCAGTCGAACTGACCTTTCTTCGGAACGACAATATAACCATCTGCCCCTCGGACATGATAGGCTTTGTCCCCTTCCTTTTGATGGATCGGGCAAAGCCATTGTTGTTCGCGCATCAGAGCGTCTAACAGCGGCATGGTGAACATCCCTTGTTCGTCCTTTAACGCAGGTACCTGAAATTTCTCTTTCAAGGCTTCCCATTTCTCCGGATGTATTTCTTGCAGGTTGGTCTGCTGCACGTTGAACACGTTGTATGTTTTCATGAAAGGGGTGACTTTATACCGTTCCTGCTCTTCCTTGCTCAGTGCCCGGTATTGGTCAAGTGTGATTTTCCGCCCTTCCTTGTCTTTGATAGAAAAGTTCCAGTAGATGACCGGAAAGGACTTCTCTCCTTTCAGGACATTCACGCCGCTCTCCTTCGCTTGCATGAAGGTCATATATACCGGGAGGGAATAATTCATTTTTTCCGAAAGTAGAAACAGCATGAAGGAATTGACACCATTGTATGCACGCCCTTCAATGTTCTGTGGCAATCCTCCGCCTCGGATGGATAGCCAAGGTCTTTGCCAGTTGTCTTCGACTTGGCGGATTTTTTCGACCATTAGGTCTGCAAACAATTTCAGAGCTTTGTCACCTGCTGTTTCCATGTTCGTACAGTTTGTCGTTTTCATACTGGAGCAGCCATTTTCGGGCTGTCTCGTCATTTATCTCCTGATGGTTTTCCTGCATCGCCTCCTTGTAGGCTGATGCAAGTTCTTCTTGTGCAAGCAGGAACTCCAGATCGCTGATTTCTCCTGCCTGATTTCTCTGTACCAGTTCTTCGTAATCCATTGTATCGTTTTTTAAAGGTCATTGAATGCCCGGTTGATGGTGCTGGCTATTGGCCGCGCCATGTCTTTGGCGTTTTCCGGTTTTGCGCTGTTGGCAAGTCGCACATCTCCCATGTTCTTCTCTTGGGCTTTCAGCCCGAATATTTTCTGTATGGCGATGAGGGTGTTGGACTGTACGCCGGATTCACGCATGTGGGTGAGATCGTCATTGCGCAGCCGATAACCGCCGGACTGTATTTTCTGTATCGTCTCGAAATCGTTTTTCAATGCGGCATCATAAAGTTTTTTGGCTATGGTTTTCTGTTCGTTCTTTGTTTCGGTAAGAACACCGAACACCTGACAGACGGATGCGGTCTGGTGTTCATCCAGTCCTTTTTCCTTGGCGATTCCCCGGATATATTCTTCGCTGGGTCTGTAGCCTTCTTCTTTCAGGATTTGCAGCTTCTCGAAGTCTTTCTTTCCGATTGCTTCCCTCAGTTCGGCTTCCATGTCGCGCGTTGGCCGTTCTTCATGAGGAATATCCCGTTTGGGGGATGAGTCCAATTTAGGGGTCATCTCTTTTATCAGTTCCTGTGCTTTTGACGGTGTGAGGCTCTGTATGTTGGTGAACTGGATGCCTTTCTTGTCATCGGTCAGCCGGACATCCGCAATGAAATACCCTTCTTTACTGTGCATCAGTATGTTTTCAAGCGCATGTCCGTTGGCAAGCAGGTATTTGTCCGCTTTGGTCAGTTTATATCCCTGATATTCGGATGTTTGTCCGATGGCTTCAGGAATCCGTATCTCTTGGTTGGAACGGACGATGACGGAATTCAAGTCTTTGTCCACTTGCAGCATCAGGTCTTTTTTCTTGACTGTAAGTGGGACAATTTCTCCGGCAAGCAGAAGTTCCTTGTCTTTCTTGCTGAGCTTTTTCCCCAATATCTTGTCGGGAATGGTCAGTGCTTCTTTACGGTAGAACACGGATATGCCGTTTTCACTGAACCGCAGCTTGCCCTGCTTGCCGTTAATCTCCATCATGTCAGACAGGATGCCTTTCTCCAGTCTCGTCCCTTTACCGTCAAGGATGTTCCCGTTCTTATGGGCGTACTCGTATAAGGACTGCCCGGTATAACAGACCTTGTGGCGATGGTCGATAACGGTGAACCCGTCCTTGTCCTGCCCTTTCAGGTTCTCCCACCGGATGATGCTGATGCCCTTCCGCTCCAGTTCTGCGGCGTATGCAGGATCGTTGGCCCGGTCTTTGTCGAAAATCCCGGCGACACGTTCCTTTGACTGTTCCCGTAAGCTCTCATCGGTCTTGCTCCCGGCTAACGCCCGTATCTGGTCAATGTGCAGGACGGTTTCTTCTCCGTCTTTGCGGAAACGGAAATATTGGTCTTTGTATTCGGTCTGGTAGCCGAGCGAACGGGCTATGCCGTTGAATTGTCCTACGTTGTCAAACTGATAGGAATCCAGTGCTTCTTTCAGGGTCATGGGCGTTCTTTGTATAAAGGTTCTGCGGAAAGGATATATTCATTGAATACGGCGAGCTTCATGTGGCGTCCGCCGTTTCTCTCATACATCTCGATTTCAAACACTTTGTCATCCGGGATGGTGAATTTCTGGAATCCGAGTATCAGACGGTTCCGGCTCTTCCCCTTGATCTTGTTCTCGAAGTCCTTCAGGTAAACGGGATCTATGGCCGTTTCCTGTTGGATGGCGTTCTTGCTTTTCTTCAGGTCGCGCTGGAAGCATTTCACAAACTCGATGTCGTAATCAATGTAGGAATTGTTTCTTATGTCAAAGACAAAAAACATGAAGTCATTGTGTACATAGAGGTTGGCCATTGAAAGCTCAAACTTGTTCTTGATGACACCCAGACTGAAAATGTTCCGCTCTTTTGTCCTTAGCTCACGGATGCACTTCTCCATCTCTTGACTGTTCACATCGACATGAGCCGTATATTGGCGTGCGTTGTCGAAGTTGTAGGTATAGGATGCCGTTTCGCTTTTCTTCACTGTGATATGGTAGGTGTTCATGTCCTTGTCGATGATAAACAGGTTGGAATGTGGCACGGCATCGGGAGCGGTAACCACCTTCAACTGGTTGTTGTAGGTGGAAAGGCTGAATGACATTTCATTGCCGGGAGTGCCGTAAACGACATCTGCCGGGAAAAAGAACTCGGTGATGTGCAGGTCACTCACTTCCGCCCGGTAGTCATGGTGCTGCCATTTGCCGTTGTCTTCGCAGATGACCTGGTATGCGTCTGTCTCATCGCCTGACTGGTAAGTGATGTGATAGGTATAGACGCTTCCGTCAATGCAGACAACGGTAAGGTTTGTTTCTTCTTCAAAGTCCTCGGTCTGTGCGGACAAACGGACGATGTGGGGGGCTTCCTCCACCCGTTCGGCCAGTATCAGGTTTTCTTTCCCGATGGCGATGTCCGATACCTGCACGGGAAAGACAAGGTGTGTCACAAAGTCGAAAGAGATGCGGATATCCTTTTGGGCGATAGCCTCTTTCCGGGGTGTATCGGTCTCTTGTGCGGATGCGGACAGCCAACAGAGCAGCCCGAACAGTATGGTTGCGATTTTTATCTTTTTCATGTTTCTGTATTTTAGTTGAAAAATGCGGTGAATACGGTGATCCCCCATAGCAGGAGAACGCAGACAGCGAATGAGAGGGTAAGCGGACGGATTTCCCGGAAACTTTTCCCCTTCCTTCGTGATACATAGATGCGGTAGCCGAAGAAAATTGCGGATAACGCCAACAGATAGTTGAGCATGTCGGTCATAACTTGTCTATGAGAGTTTTTAATGGGTGAGACTTCTTTTTCTCTTTCTCCTGTTCCAGTTGGCTGTATAGCCTTTGCAGTTCCTGCTGTATGGCTTCCCGTTTGAGCTTTGATTCCTCGCTTTCTTCCTGTATGTACATCACGTAGTTGCTCTTCAGATGTACCTTGGTCTGCGACAGACTCATGTTCAGAATCTGCTTGGCTATCTGTGTCGTGGCATTGATGGCACTGGTGACCTCACTGGTCATCGTCCCGATACTGGAGAGCGGCATGTCGATGTTCTGCACAAGCCCCTGCTCCATGCGCTTTGCCGCAGTCGCCTTCATGTTGTTCGGCAGGTTCAGACCTTCCATCGCGTCATTGTCGAAAACGAGGAAGGAGACGGGATTGATGCTGTTGCCGACTTTCAGGTTGTTGATGACAATATCTAACCGGCTGGCTCCTAATGTGGCGGTGCCGTAGAACAGCGTGTTGGCTGGTATCTTCATCCCTGACACTTGCACATCTTCCAACAGACGCATCCGTACCGTGCTGCCTGTGACGATGGTCTGGTCTCCGTGAATGCAGGCTTTGATAAGGTTGCTGCTCTTGGGAAGCGCGGAACGTTGTCTGCGCATCCGTTTCCCGTTACCGGCCAGATAGATGGGGGTGTGCCGCACCCGGTTGTTTACGGTGTCTGAAGAAGCGGGCTGTCCTTCCGTTGCCTGTTCCTCTTTGTCGTACCCGGCAATACGTTCATACATCTTTTCCCGGTATGCGCTCGATTCTTCAAGGTCTTTCCGGATGCGGGCGTTTTTCTTGGCTTTTCGGATAATCTCATTCAGGGCTTCTTCATCTTCCAGACCGCTTAGTTGGGCTTCCAGTTGCCGTGAGAAACGCCCGTCTTTTCCTCCCCCATATCCCTCCATGACTTCTGAATACGGGTCTTTACGCATCCGCCGGATACGTTCGAGTGTCGCTTCGTCATACTTCTCTTCCCGGTTCTGCATATCGAAATAGAAGTCCGATCCTCTGACACGGGAGGCTTCCTGAAGCCGCGCTTGTTCCTGCTTTTCACGTTCGTCCTGTTTATACGCATCTATTTTGTTGTCAGCTTTCTCGGCAACACGCGATTCGGGTTCCAACAAAGTTTCCGCTGTGCGGTTGTCGGATGACTCTTGTTTTTCCTGACCGGAACCGTGCAGGAAGAACACATAGATGAACAGGATGCTCAATAGGATGGGAATGGCCATCAGCAGCTTGTTCTTGTCTTTCAATAAATCTTTCATGTTCATGGCTTATCAGTTTGAGTTTTCAGGATTTGGTTCATCTCCATCCGCGAAGGATGGGTTGGTGTGGCGGAGCAGGTCATCGCCGTTTTCTACAGGCTCTGAGTAGCGGACAATCCAGTCCTCAATCTTTGCCCCGTGCGCGTTGTCCTCGCTTCGCGATACATCATAAAGGGTGAACTCGGCTTCAATGTCGCGCGATACGCTTCCTCTTGCCCGGTAGCCGGTCTGGGTAAACAGAATCTTGCCTGATACGGGAATGGTATTCGTATGGATTTCCACATCCTTGATGGTGACTCCGTACCGGATGTTTTTCTGAATGAGCGAATTGAGCATGTTCACATCATTGTATTCGTTCAGTAATTCTTTCCCTTTGTTCCCGATAAGGTTCAGCGCAAGGGATATGTTGCCTTCATACGTGCTTTCATCGAATGCGTACCAGTGGGTAACGAAGGTTTTCACATGGTTGAGGTACTCGTATTTGCGCATGGCACCTGCTGGCAGGCTGCTTGTCTCATACACTTCCCCGTTCTTGTCGATGACCAATGCCTGGCTGTAGGCTTTCTCTATCTTTACGGTCAGATAGATGAGGCAACTTACAAAAGCGGCAGTCAGTAGGAAGCAATAGCCGATGGAAAGACGGACGGTCAGTTTTACGGCATCATCTGCTCCTTTGAATTTTGTCAAGTCCATAATATGCTATTTTTTATTGTTGTCTATGATACTTTCTCCTGCACTTGCGGCGGCTCCTACATTGGTGAGCTTGCTGGCGGCAGCACTGCCCATCAGTGCGATCGTGGCGGCTGTGGTCACTATGGAAACGGTCTTTGAGATGATTTTCCCGGCATCGCTGTGTCCGACAATCTTAGAGGACAGCCAGAAGCAACTGCAATAGGCTCCGATCAATGCCAAGTCCATGCCCAGATATTGAAGCTGTTGGGTGGCTGCATCCACAGTGTCCGCGCTTTCCGTATAGATGGCTTTCATCGTCTGCCACATGATTTGATTGAGGATGTTGATGACGGTGAACACCATGCAGGCGGAACAGAGCGTGCCGAACCAGACGCTCAGCTGCTTCTGAAATACGGGCAACATGCTCGCGGCGAACACGAACGGGCCGAGAATGACCAGAATCTTGACGATGACCACGCCAAGCCCTAAGATGATGATCTGGATGATGCCGACAAGCAGGGCGGCTACCGCGTGAAGCACCAGTGTGACAAGGTTGGCGGGATTGAGCAGTTGGGCGATCTTTTCCACGCTGGAGCGCACGCCGGTCATTTCATCCTCTTCTTCCATCTTGTCCAGTTCCTGTTGCATGGCACCGGTCGTGTCCTCTCCGGCGGCAACTTCCGATTCAAGGGCATGCTTGTCGTACTCGGCAATCATTTCTCCCTGTTCGGTAGCCGACTGTGCCATGAATTGCGCGAACTCCTGTGCCCTGTCCGAAGTGAGCGAAGTGGCCTCGTTGATGACTTCCATCGTACCGACTATCGTCTGGGCGATGGGCTTATATAAAGTCAGGCAGAAGAACAAGACAAGGCAGCGGGCGATTTCCATCATGTCCGGAAACTTGTCCTCGTTCGGGTTCAATAACTGGCTGGCTCCATGAGTCAGGTAGTTGTAGGCGATGTTGCAGATAAAGCAGATGACACCCACGCCGAAGGCAATGACGGTCATTTGGGAAACAAGTTCCATCGTCAGCCCGTCTGTTATCTGCAAGCCCCATAAAAAGTTGTCTTGATTCATAACGGCTAATTGGTATAACGTGTGTAGGCGGATAACCGTCCTTGGTAATAGGTTTTCCGGTTATGCCCTTTCAATGATTTGTAGATAACGGTAGAACGTACCGATTCGTTGAACTCTCTCATCTGTTCCGAGGCTTTCTCGACAGATTCCTTCACTTGCTCGATAAACGACATGCGCCCTTCCGAGTTCATGGAGAAGTAGCTGGTCACCGTAGCTACCTTAAACAGCAGGTCAGTGCTCAGGCTGAGATTCACGGTCACGCGCTGGAAGTTCAGGAACTTCAGGCAGTGGTAGTTGGAACCGACATTCAGATAGAAACTGTATTCGCTGCTCAGGCAAGCCACATCATCCAACAGGTCAGCAAGCTCTTTGAGCGATTGCAGTTCTTTTAGCTGGTCTATCTTCTGTAACCCTAACCGAAGTTCCTGGGCATCGATCATTTCATTGATTTGGGATATCCATTGCTTGACATTGGCTACCCATTCTGTGGCGTTCAGTGCGGTATGGCCGGGGTCTGACACGACAAACTGTGCGTGTGCCTGACGGATGTTCGTGCAGAGCAAGACGGCGATAAGGCTGAAAGCCAGAAGTGTCCTTTTCATTTGTCTTTTCTTATTTGAGGATGAATAATAAAGTGAATATCACGCAGACAAGCCAAGCTATCAGATAGCTTTTGGCATTGTCTTTCTTGGTGGCCAATGCCCAGACTACGAATATCAGGGCTACTCCGAGCATGGCGGATGCGATGCTTCCGGCCAGTGCGTAAGACTGGCTGTTGAAGTCGCCTGACCAGTTCAGGATTTCATTCAGTCCTTGTGTCGCGTCATCCATACCGCCGCCTCCTTTCTTCAAGATACAGATTGATGGCCGTATAGGTGGAACCGGTCTCCTGAAACAGTTGCTTCAACCGGACAACGGTAGCCTGACGGGAATCGAAGGCGACTGCCGCAAATTCGGAGACCTCGTTGCGGAAAATGAATGCGTCATTCGACATTTTGATGAAGAACTCACGCCAACGTTCCGTCCGCTGGAGGGATTCTATCATAAACAGTTCTTCGTCCGTGATAGATAGGACAGCTTGCACTTCCGGCAAATTCTGCCGGTGTTCCGAGTGGTCTAAGATAATCTTGGTCGCGCAGTTGATGATGATGGAGTCCTTGATGCTGGGCGGCATGTTCTTCAGGAAAAGGATATTCTGGGCGGCAAGCGTGATGCTTCCTTCCTTTTTTCGGAACGTGCGGTACAGGTAGGCGATAAAATCGCCGAACTTTTCGTCCTGAAGGAAATCCAACGCTTCGTCAATGATCAGTTCCTTCATGAATCCCTGCCGTTTCTTGATTTTGTCTACAATCATCTGAAGGGTGATGATGGCGACCAGTGGGAAGTATTCTTTCTTGCTGGCATCTTCCATGTCAAACGCAATGAGACGGTCATGCACGATGTCTACATTCTCCTTGGCGTTGAGCAGGAAGCTCATTTCTCCTTCGGTGTATGGCTCCAGAAGCAGTATCAGTTCCTCTATCTCAAATTTCTGTTTCTCAAACTCGCTCATGCGGTTGCCGAATACATCTTGCAAGTATTTCCGGTATGCGGTCAGGCAGGGGAATATGCGCTCATGCCTCTCCCCTATCGAGGAATTGTTCACATAGTCATAAAATCCGATAATGGATTTCCGGAGGATGGCACTTTCTGCCGGAAGCATCGGCTCACGGGCTTTCCAAATGTAGCTGATAATAGCTACGATGGTCTTGATGAGGTCATCCGCAGACTCGGCATCCGAGGTGTCGATGTACAGGTACTTCCCGTTCTTGTCCCGGTCACAGAGGAAGGGGTTGAACGCGAATTTCTTCTGTTCCGTCGAATCGAAATACTTGCCGCGGTTCAGCGCGATCATCGAGCGGTACGAGCCGCCGATGTCGATGATCATGACATCCCTGCCAAGCTCATAGCTTTGCAGGATATAGTTGTTCAGCCAGAATGACTTTCCCGAACCGGACGGGCCGATGACGATGCGGTTCTTGTTGTTCAATGTGGGATAATCCCACAGGTTGATCCTGACGGGCGTGCCAAAACGGTCATTGTAGATGTGTCCTTTGCTGTCAGACAGATACATCCCTTCTTTCTGCAAATAGCAGATGGCTTGTTTCGTGGTGTTGATGAAGCCACGGTAGTTGGCTCTCGCATTGCCGGGAATGTTCGTGAAAAACAAGTTGCACAATTCCGCATTCTCCACGTAACAACTGCTCTGGTTCATGAAGGAGTAACCTTGCTGTACCAATGCGATTTTGCGCATGAGGGTGGTCTTGTCCGTGTCGTTCACAATGACATTGAAAGCCGTGTATGCGGTCTGGTAGTCGAATTTGGTAATTTCGTTGCAGAAAGCTTCCTGTTCGCGCTGCTTCTCTGAGGCCGGAGGATAGAAGTTGGTAATGTAGTTCAACGCATCCTTTTCCGCGCCGATGGCGGTTACAGTGGCATCAGGGTCTGTGATTTCTATCACCACATTCACAATGTGGTCGAACGGCAATCCCAAACCTACCGGATATAGCATCGAGCATTTGCTTTTGATACTGTCCGGCACTTCTATCTGTCCGCCGTAGGATTTTGACTTGCCGGTATGCGGCACGACAAGTTCATGCAGGTGTTCCCCTTCGTTTGTGAGTGACAGCATCGCTACGAACTGTTGCCCGATCTTCATGTCCCCGTTCTGGCTGACTGCCATCGGATTGACCGTTTTCTGTGTGGCATCGTCAGTGGGTGTCTCATAGGAGAGGTTGATGTAGTCGTATATGGCGTTGTTGAGTTCACGGCTGTTCATCTTCCGTATCTCAAACTGTTGGATGGAGGCAAGCCCGTTCTCGAAGTTCAGCAGAAAGGCTTCCATCTCGGCAAGCCTTTCCCGGTAGTCCTTAAACGGCTGCTTAAACGGGTAGTGCAGCTTGCGCATGAGCGAGGTGCCGGATGCGCTTTTGCGTATCTTGCCGTTCCGTTTGCCGTTCGTGAACGTGACATACAGGTTGGTATAGCTGTTCAGGATTTCTTTCCCTTCAAAGTAGCGGTTGTTCTCCGAAACCAAGGCATTGGTGGAATATTCCGTGTTATGGTATTCCCCTTTGTAATAAAAGGCTTGCTGGTGTACGACCGTCCCTGCCGGAAGCATCTTAAACAGGGCTTCCAACCGCTCATGGATGTATTGCGCGTCATTTTCGGAAAGGGTGAACACTTCGGGGAGGAACAGGCGGTAGCCGACCGTGATGTCTCCGTTCCCGTTGATGATCGCGTCCTCTGTAATGGTCTGTATAGGCAGCACATCCCCCAAATCTACGGATTTGTCCGTCAGGCGGATTTCTGTCTGCCTGACATAAATCAAGGCTATCAGCAGGCTCAACAGGCAGATTACTGCTGTCAATAGTAAGATGATTCCTATCATGGGCTGTCGGTGTTTAGAATGAACTTGAATATTCTCCTTTTGTCCGTTATCCGTCTGGGTGTCGCGCTTCGGACGCTCAGTCCGCTCAGGTAATCGGGATTTCCGGCCTTGTGCTCTTTCTTCAGGGTCTTAAACAGCATGGCTGAGAAAAACAGTATTGCCGATACGATGCCGATGATGAGCAGCGGATGAAACTGTTTGAAGATGCTCACAATAATAGTGATGGCTACAAACAGCATGAAAATGCCGAACTGACCCGAAGAAAGCCCGAAGAAACGGATAGGTTTGTTGATTTTGCGCATTGTCCTCATAAGTCAGATAATCAGGAAGGCTACCATGATGACTACTACCGCAATAATCCACCCCAAAAGATACTCCTTTGCGTGCGGATTGTTGGTGGCCAATGAATAAATGACGAATACAAGGGCGATTCCGAGCACGGCGGCAAGAATGTATTTGGCGACATCAAGGATGGTGTCTGCCCCTTCTTTGGCTGTATCGGTAACTTCAGACAGGCTGTTGATTTTCAGTCCGCTCTGTGCAAAAGACATTTCGGCTGTCCCTAACAGGGTACAGAATGCCAACAGGGTGAGAATCCCTTTCCCGTGACGATTGATGACTGTCTTTGCTTTCTTGATAGATGTTTTGATGATGTTCATAGTTGTTGATATTTAATGATTATACATGAATGTTCTTCAGCTTGTTCCATTGCACATCCTTATGCCGTACATAAACGGTGTCTTCCTTTTGTGTGTCTGTAGCGTGCTTCCCGGTGTAATAGAAAGCCCGTCCGTGCAGGTACATGTCCGCTATCTCTGCGGCCAATTTTTCGTCCTCGACCTCTTTCTGAAAGATGACATGGATGACCGGGCTTGTGCCTGTCTGGTCATTCTGGCTCTTTTCCCCGTTCGGATTGTGCCCGGTATTCCTTTCCGGTTCGCTGCCCTTCCGCTGTTTTTTCCGGAAGTAAAAATACGACAGCAGGCATATCGCGGCCATGATAAGAAAGTCTGCCGTGCTCATAGCAGTTGCCATACGGCTAGCCAGACAACGAGGGCGATGACATAGGTGATGACCGCTTCTTTTGTCCGTTCATGGTTGGTTATCAGTCTCTTCAATACGGCTAATCCGGCGCAGATGAAACCGACCCCGACTAAATATGCCCCTATTTCACGGTACAGTGCTACCAGTCCGCTCACATCTGTGGCGGATAACAATATGCTTATCAACATGATGCAGTGATTATGCTAATATAACAATGCTTTGATTCCTATGTTCCAGACGGTGTTCCACTCATGGAATGAGAGCGGATTCCAATATTGTTGTATGCCGGCTAACAAGGCCATCCGGGGGAGGATGAATATCTCCATTTCCGTACCGATCTTCGGACCGATGATGAACTGGTATTCTTCATCAGGATGTCTGGTATGCTCTACTCCGGTAAATGCGCCGATGCTTAGCCCCCAATAGACGGATTTCAGATTGCTGGCGAGGGTATAATGATAGCTCCCGTCCACATATATGTCTTTGCCTTTCGCTTCCCGTGTGAGCGGGATTTCACCCTCTGTGAGTGTGACGGAATAATCGTATGTCTTTTCAAAGTAGTTAGCCCCTATTTTCCAATAGCTTTTCCGGTTGATGTATCGGGAATAGGACAGGTTGAAATAATTGTCCGCGTCACCGAAAATGTTGGTTCCGTAATTCACTTCGAGGGCTGAGACTCCTTTGTAATGCTGTTGTGCGTAAGTGTCCCCAATGCCTAACAGTAATGCCGCGATTGTCGCCGCAGCAATTTTTATCCATTCCATATGCGATAAGTGTTAGTTTGTTAAGTTGATATATATATTTTTTCATCTGTATATTCAAATTGTTAGCTTTGTATTGTTTATGGGAAACAGATGGCTCTATTTTTCTGCTTTCCGCTTACAAACATATAGATTATATACGATGCGACAAACTTTGTGAAAGGCATTTTGGATGTTTCGTTTGTTTCTTTAATCTGCATTAAATTTTCGGGCTTCCGGATTGTCCGGGTTGGGGAATTATTCCACAATAAAATAGCCAGAATAGGCTAGTTGTGTATAACTGTCCCTATTCCGGCTGTGTCGCTGACGGCATTTTCTCTTATATCCTTTTCCGGATATTGCTCAAGGCCTGAGGTGTGATGCCTAGGTAACTGGCGATGTCTTTCAGTGAGAAGAATTGCAGGAGCCACCGCTCTGTATTGAGCAGGTGTCTGTAACGTTCTTCTGCGGTCAGTGTGTGAAATACTTTTTCTCGTTCAATCTTGTGGATAATCGAACGCTCCAGATGAATTCTGGCCAGTTTGTTGAAGCTGAACGAAAGGTCATAGAAATCATGCAGCTTGCTCTTTTCCATCCGCCAGATTTTGCATGGCGATAAAGCCTTTACGTTGTAATAGGCATAATGTGTATCGTGTGACAGGAAAAAGTTGATGAACTCTTTTTCCTCTACGAACTTGGCGGTTATCTCCCGGTTATCCTTGTCGGGAAACCATAGTTTTATGTTCCCTTTCTCCAAATAATACAGGTAGAGGACTTCTTCGCCCTTGTTCACTACATGTTCTCCTTTTTTGACGGTCATCGGCTCAAAGTGCTCGTTGATGAATGCCTTCTCGCCTTCGGTCATCCGTACATGGGAATGTATGCCCATTTTAAGAATAGTTTCGTCAATCAGTCTGGCTATCGCTATTTCTCTCTTCATTGTCTATTTATATATGAAGGTGCGGAAGCGCACCTCTCAACCGGGGCAGTGGCTCGCCCAAACAACAGAAGCACGCCCCGCACCGATTTGAATTTTCGATACAGGTACGCGCTTGCCGTTGTTTTAACTTTCAGATGCCACTCTTTGGTTGAGCAAGCGTAAATATGTAAAAAAACGGACTGCCTTTTCGGACAATCCGTTGCAAATATAGGGATTTTATTTCAAATTTTCAGAGTTGGCAGGTCAAAGTTCCTTGGAGCCACGCCTAATACCTTGATATAAGTGTCCCGATAAACATTTTCTTTGAGTGGACGATCTTCCTCAGAATAAGCCCATTCTATGAACGATTGGTAATACTCTCCAGAGCCGAATTTGAATTGTTCTTTGTAGCGATAGTGCTGGCTGATGTGTATGCCCATTTTTTTAAGAAACTCGCTTTGCAGGTTCTCATAGTATTTGGCTAAAAGAACAGCTTTCAGTTTCTCGTCAAAGTAGTTGAGCGTTTCTTCTTCAAACAGGAATTGCACGGTATAAGCCCATCGGTCTCCTTCCCCCTTGATATACTTAAACTTGAATTTCGTGACTTCTAAATTCTTGTTGATTGCATTCAAGATGCTGGTTACCTTTTTTTTGCGGTCTGCATTATTGGTGATGTTCACCTCAAATATGTCGGCAAGCTGGTCTACAGTAGCCGTAAAGCAAGGCTCGTTTCCCTGCTCGATCTTATATTTGATAAGATAAATCATCCGGGTCAGGTTCAGATAGAACTTACGGTAGCCTTTGCGGTTCGGAAGTTTCCGGTAATCCTTCAGCTCAATCAGGTTGTATTCCGTGAACAGTGTATTCAGCAGATCTTTGCTCAGATGGATGTTGTAGACCCGTTTCGTTTTCTTCTTGGTTGAGAAGTCATCCTTGATTTCAAAGCTGTCGAATATCTGGATGAACTTATACTTGGATTTCCCGTCTTTGGAATAGGCGACGGTAAGGTTGGAGGTTCCTAACCGGTAGATGGCCGCTTCAAAGGAGTTTTCAATGGGGTGCTCGATTTTCCGCCCGTTCTGTTCGGTCATGTATATGGGAGACTGGTTCCCGAAAAGCTTCTCCAACACATCTTGCGGCAACTTCCGTTGTAGGCGCGTGCGTTCATAACCCATTGCCTTGCAGAAATCATTGATCGTAAACCAACATTCACCGAACAGGTCTTTCATCTGTGAGGATGCGGCATAGATGATGATGTCTGACATAATGGATCCCGCAGAATCGAATAACACTTCCAATACTTCTGTATTGGAAGATTCGTTCAGGCTTCGTGGCACGCGGCTCAGTTCTTTTTCCACTATCTCCATAATCTCCTATAACGACCACAAATATAGGGATTTTTTTTCAATCAGTCGCTTCTTTGGAGCTTTTACTTTCCGGTCCTGCATTTGCCCTCCCGATCAGTTGTGTATAACTGTCCATACTTGTGCCTTTTTCCCCTCTCTAGATGTGTACAGGTGTCCTTACTTCCCGATTTAGATGTGTATAACTGTCCTTAATCCCCGATTTAGATGTGTATAACTGTCCTTGATCCCCGATTTAGATGTGTACAGGTGTCCTTACTTCCCGATTTAGATGTGTATAACTGTCCCGACCATTCTCCCAGATGTGTATAACTGTCCTTGTCTGTTTTGAAGCAGATTTTTTCACAACACACTAATATTCAATGCACTAGTACTAACTTTCATCATTTTAGATGTGTACAACTGTCCCACAAACTCATAATTACCTAAAAACCTAAAATACGGGGAAACAAATGTTTCGACTGACCATAACATACTTTCGGAAAAAATTTTTAGGGGAAAGGTTTTATGCTATTACATTATTTAACATTGCAGGAATGATGAATGAAGCGTTTGAAGTGTAAAAGTGTCCTTGGTTGTAACGATTTTTAAACAAAAAAAGGATGAACCCCGTCTGTGGTGGATTCATCCCTATATGGCTTCTAAGGCAGATAGCTTTTTTCCGGAAGTATCTTCGTTACATGCTCATGTATTTTTTTAAGAGACTCTGTATCTCCTTATTGTGTTCTTCGCATACGATGTCGAGGATGTTGGACGCAAGGATGTACATGCTGACTCCCGTTGCCGTTGAAATGCGCTTGAGCGTCCTGTGCGTGTCGCTGGATATGCGGATGACTTCGTTCCCTTTTATCTTCCGGTCTTGCAGGTAGTCTGAGAATTTCCTTTTCCGCACGTTGGCATTCGTAGCCGGCTCGTTGGAGGACGGTTCCGCCGTATCTTTAGGCTGCTTTTCTTCTGCTTCTACAGTTTCTTCGACCATTGCTGAAGGTTTGTTTTCTGTTGTTTCCGTTTCCGGATTTGCCGCTACATTTGTCGTTTCCTTTACCTCCTGCTCCTTTTGCTTTGCGCTTTGCATCAGGAGATTCTTCATTGCCTGGGATGTATTTCCTTTCATGTGAATCAATTTTTAATGTGGTTGCTAATCAGTTCCAATACTTCCTCGCAGAATGCGTCACACGGATGATGATACGCATTACTGAGTGTCGACAGGTTCCTCTGGTAGTCCACCCTCGAATCTTTGATGTAGTTATCCATCAGCTCGAATGGAAGCGCACTCTTGTTCGCCGTGATTTCCTTGAACTCCAGAACATTCGGCATGACACGGTTCATGGCTCCACGCACCGTTGTCTTTTGTCCCAATTTGCTCCGGGCTGAGAGGATGTCCTTATAAATGTTGTTATAAAAATAGAGCGTGGCCGACAAATCCGTATTGTTCGGCTCGAACGGAATGATAATGACATCAATGAAATGTAACGCTTCTATCACGCCGTTCTGTTTCAGGTTTCCCGGAAAATCAACTAAGATAATATCAAAGCTATCTTTCAAAAAGTCCAGTTGATTGATGAACTCGGAGGATGAGATGTTGATAACCTGATATTCGTTTTCTTTATCCCCATCTTCCAAGGTTTCATTCTCACGCAATCTTCCGATCGTATTCTGCATGTCATCGATATCCACAACTGCAACGGCCAGTCCTTCCCCATCCTCATTCATGGATTGGATGTAACCGGCGAACAAGGCGGTCAGTGTTGACTTCCCTACCCCGCCTTTGGGGTTTTCAAAGGCAACTGTTATGCCTGGTAATTTCTGTCCCATCTTTAATTCCTTTATTGATTAAGCACGTTGCAAATATAGTAATTTATTTCTTTATCAACAACGAAATTTAGTTATTTCTTAGTAGCTTAATTAATCACGTAATTTATAAAGTAAATAAGAATGAAATTAAGCAATCAATTTATTACGTTCTTACCTATATTCGTAATTAAGTAATATATTACATACTTACATAATTAAGTAAGTAACTATGTTACATAAGTAACTAAGTAATATTTGTTGTTTGTATAATATGAAACTATGATACGATGTAACATTGTTACTTTGTTACATTTGTACTGTGCAGGCTTGTATATGGCTGTGTATTCTTAATGCAGATTAAGAAATCGGCAACCAATCATCGGATGTTTCTCCATGTTGAAATATATCATTATCTTTGTGGAATGCAAGGTATGTTTTTGTATATACAAAAAACCTTGCGGCAGCCGGGCAGCCGAGTCCATTCGCTTTGCTCACCAATGCAGTAAGTGTATTAAAAGATAGTATGCAATGAAAGAAAACAAGACGAAGAATATAGTCATTCGCTTGACGGAAGAAGAAAAGAATAAGCTGGTAAAACAAGCCGGTTCTGTTGGGAAATCCCTTTCTTCATACATCCGCGAGGTGTCTTTGAAAGGTAATATAACTTCCAAGACAGACATTCAAACCGTGTATGAACTGAAGAAAATTGGAGCCAATATCAACCAGTTGGTAAAGCACGCGAATATGCTTCCAGTTGATGAAAACGTGAGGCAATTATTGGCTCGTATGAACGAATACCTGTCGGATATTGACCGGATAAAAAAGAATCTTCTATGATAGCCGAGATACAACCTTCATTTTCCTCATCGGCTGCAATGGAACGCAAAGTGGCCTATCAGCTTACGAAGATAGAGCAGGGTGACGCACGGGTATTGTTCACCTCGACCGGTGATGCACTGCAAAACATTCCGGAATATATGCAGCTGATCGCAGGAATGAATGAGCGGGTAAAATTACCCTATGCCGAGTTTATCCTTAGCTTATATCCTGGGGAAACGCTTACAGATAAGGAATGGCTTTCGCTGGTCAATGAATATGTCAGGCGGATGGGTTACGGAGAATGCTGTTACGCTGTGGTGTTGAATACCGACAAAGCCCATCAGCATGTGCATGTGCTCCTGACTACGGTAGATGAAGAAGGAAGAAGCGTCCCATCGGGAAACAACTACCGCCGTTCGGAAAAGATCTCCCGTGAACTGGAACGGAAATACGGGCTGATGCCGGTAGAGAACAGCCATTCCGCCAAAGCGACCTTAGGGGAATCCCACTATCGTACTTATTATTTCGATGCCGCCATGAAAAAGGCATTGCGCAACCATGCTTACCGGGATAAGGTATCGTCCTTGTTGTGTCATGCGGATGCCCTGCGATCTTCCGGGAAACCGGCTCAGGAGATTACGCTATCCAATGAGGAATGGCGGGTGCTGCTTGGTGATGAATTGTATGATGACCTTTTCAATGTATTGGAAAAAGGAGGATTCTTCAAACCTTTGCTCAAAGACGAACTGCTTCATCAGCTTGACCGTGTTTATGCCTTTTCTGAGAATACGGCGGATTTCCGGAAGAATCTGGAGTATGAAGGGTTGTATATGCGTTTGGTCACGAAGAAAGACAAGTCTTATTATGTCTATGGCATGAAAGACACATCTTTCTATGTCAAAGATACCTCACTGCCCATGAAATACCGTTTCGGGCATATCCGCTTTGACGGTAAGGGCATGAGTGTCGATGAGCAGAAACACTATCTCTATGACCATGTGTTCATGGCATTGAACGGTTCCGGCAGTTACCGGCAGTTTAAGGAAAAGCTGGAGCAGGAAGGCATTCAGGTGCAGGAACATGAGAATGCAAGCGGTGTATATGGCATCTCGTTCGGCATGTCCGGCATTGACAGCCCTCAAATGTTCAAAGGCTCTGACATTTCTCGCAAGCTGACCTACCGGAATATACAAAAGCATTTTGACGGTGTGGCAGCAGGGATGTCGCCGCATATTGATAGGGTAGGGGAGTTCCGTAAAAGGGTGGAACGGGAATCAATGTATATGCAGCATGGTTCGATTCCTTATATACCAGATGTGGATGTAACGGGTGGCAGCAAGAAGCCTGATGAGGATGATTTCATCCCGTCCAAGAAAAAGAAGAAACGCAAGAATGAGCAAGGCTTTTCTTTGTGACAGATGTAAATAATTATTAAACTTAAAATACGATGAATTACCGTACTATTCTAAATGATTACCTGCCAATCGAGCAGGGAGATTTTATGTTGAGGTATAAGATAAACGGCAGGGGGTATGTGCTGTTCTCTCCGAAAAAGGATATGGTTTCCTGCATCGAATTGTACAACTTCTCAGAGATAAGTCCCATGCAGTTGGCCTTGTTGCTGACCTTTCAGCCCAAAGACGAGCAAGATGAGTTTTCCTTTTCCGCAAGCTGTACGAAGGAACAGATCATTGATTACTTGTTTGATGTGAAGGAAAGCCAAGGTTGTGCGAAAATCCGCCATACTTCCGGTTTGCAGGGGTATCTTTTGTATGATTTGGCAAAAGCGGATAAGGTCAGAAACTTGTTCCAGTTTGATCTGGAGAAGAAAGAATCCCGTCTGTTGTTTGACAGCAGAAACTGTGCCGCTTCTTTACGTGGGGATTGCCAAGGGAGCGTCATCCACCTGTGTTGGAATCCTTGTGTATTCCACTCCATTGAAAAGGGGGGAGAACCGGATGCACCGGTTTATCTGTTGGCTTCTTCTTCTCCCGTTGTATGCGGTTACGTGCTGAAGCAGATAGAAAAGTGTTTTTCCTCTGTGGAGAAAGAAAAGCGTATAATCGGCATTCATGTAGGGGATGAGGTATCTGAAGCCTTTGATTTTATATGTTATTATGTCCGTAATGTGCAGGATGATTATGCCGTTATCGTTGAAAGGAAAGACGGAATGGTCATTTTAGAAATGTTGCAATGGAATCCTATCCGTTTGGCTAACTTTGTGGCTACATTAAATAAAACGGTTTCCGAACAGACGAAGAAACGTTATCCGGATATGGATGCTTGTGAGGTCAGACCGTTTGCTTGTTTTTCTTTTGCTCGGAAATCGTTTGTTTCTTTCCCAGATGTGAAGATGTATCTGGATGTGTTTTTGAAGTCATATTTGGGGATGGCGAAATTGAAAGAAATTCTTTTATTATAGATATTGTTTGTTCTGAAATGTTGCTTTGATTAGTTATTTATTCTTCAGTTAAATACTTTCTTTAGAAAAGGTAAAAGCTGAAAAACGGATAAAGAACAGGAAAAGGAACTTCAACGCATTCAGGAAGAAAACGACCATTGCGTAACGAAATCAAAGACTTGCAAGTCTACAAAAAATGCATGCCGGGAACTTTGCCCGTGTACGTGACGAACAAAAGACTTTCGAAAAATACAATCAACGATAAAGAACGGCAATAAAAAAATACTGCCTCAGAATGTATCCGAGGCAGTATCTATGCCATAAAAATTACTTGCTAAAATTTAAAGTTGCAATCGTTCCAGATGATGGAGTTATACCTGTTGCTTTAAATTCCCATTTATACTTTCCATCCTGCATTGCCTCTGAATCTGCATAAGAAGTCCAAGTAAAATACGTATTCCATAATGATCCTGTTCCGCTAAAAGCAACTGTTTCTGGAGTTGTGGTATTATCATCAGGATTTACTTTTGCATTTTTGCTATTTACCGTAAAATAATAATATCCAGAAACAAAAGAATCCTTTATAACTGACATACGAATTGTACGAGTCGCATCTAAAAATTCATTTGTCGTTTGCGTAGAGCCACCATAAACCATCAAAGTAGATGGAATAGCACGAGAAGCTATAACCTTAACATTATCATCAAGTTTAAATTCAAAGTTTGCTTTTCTAACATTCTTCACAACAGTTTTTCCTTCAACAGAAAGTACTAAATAAGCAATATTTGGATCAGCCATAGCTTGCGCCACTTTAGCGTTTAATTCGTTTAATTCCTTTTGGCATTTTTCAACATTAACCGGGCTAACTTTTTCTAATTCCTCAAAATCAGAATTTGTCACATAAGACAAAGCTCTTGTCTTTTTATTTTCATTGAGATAATACTCATTTGTAGCCTCATTTATGTCAATGAAACGAGATAGAATTTCCATATCCGTATGAGTATCTCTCACAGAATTCTTTACAATACCATCATCCTGAGTACATGACGACATGAAAAATCCAGCAACCAAAGTAGCACAAACAAAATAAAAATTTTTCATAAAAACCTCCTTTATAATAATTATTTAACAGTTTAATATGAATGTACTATACAAAAATACAATTAATTTTGCATATGTACAAAATATAGATTCATTTTTATATGAGAAAATTTATCTTCATACTAATAATTGTAATATTCCCAACTGCTTGTATAGAAAAAACTGGGTATTACAATGCTGGTGAAAATCGCATCATATCACTAATATGTGATATAACATGGGCTAAAGATATAATTTATAATGACAATGGAAGTACATATCAAGAAATCTACCAATTTAATCGTGATGGAACATTCCAACGATTAATCATCACGACAAGTAATAACGGTGCAGAAAACACTGGCACACTAAATGGACAATGGTCCTTTTATGACCCAGCCTTTAACACTATTTATTTTGGGAACAAACATTATTGGGATATAGACAAACTTAACGAGAAAAAATTTGCATTTTACGACAGAAGCGGCGAATTTGGAGAAATAGGCATGTCAAGAACATATAAAGAAATGACTCCTTACAGTAAAAATAAATAAACTTAAAACTTGAATGGCCGAGAGATTTAATTGACATTTCTATAAAATTCGTCTATATTGTTTGGCTTTTCGTGCTAAATTGTAGCCATAGACGCGAAGGCCACTCTCCGTCTCGTACGCCATCGGCAAACCTGATGGCGATACAAACGGATAACTATATAGCCCATACAACACAGCAATGCTAACTTCTTCTGGCGGTCCAGGAACAAACCTCAAAACAGCTTCCGGCTCCTGAAATCATAGCAAAGGCTACAGAAGAAAAAGCAAAAGCTGAAAAACGGACTGAAGAACAGACAAAGGAACTTCAACTCATTCAGGAAGAAAGCAACCGGTTACGTAACGAAATCAAAGAGCTGCAAGCCTACAAGGAAAAGGCATACCGGGAACTGTGCCGGGTACGCGATGAACAAAAGACTTTCCAAAGTCTCTCAGTCAAAAGACATTAGACTTTAGTAAGATATTGATCTCATCGAACATAGATTGGATAGCGTTGAAATATGCATGTCCAAGATGAAACCTAAAGGTAAAGAGCTTACCACTGCTGAAAATATTAAGCGAATTGCCGGAATCAAGATTAAAGTGGAGCATACCATAAGCCGTATGAAAAATGTCGTATGGTTAAAGAACTATTTTGATGCCATAAATTCGGTTTCGAAGATATGGTGATTCTTGTTGTTTGTGAGTTACATAACTTCAGAATCAATCACAAAATGAGACATGTAACAAATTAATTTATATAATGTTTATTACTTGAAAAGAGTTTTGTAGAAAATTCACTATATTTGTATCATGATAGTTATATTTTATTGGTAAAAAGAATCTTTCTATTTTTCTTTTAGTAATGTATAAGAAATATGTTAAATAAGTTTCCTGCATATACTCAATTGGATACTATGGATTGTGGTCCAACTTGCTTGAGAATTATTGCTAAATATTATGGTAAAAGTTTTTCGTTACAAAAATTAAGAGATTATTGCCATATTGATCGTGAAGGTGTATCTCTTCTCGGTATAAGTGATGCAGCGGAAAGGATTGGTTTCCGTACAATGGGGGTAAAAATTAGTTTTGAACAGTTGTGTAATGAGGTTTCTTTTCCATGTATAGTGCATTGGAATCAATGCCACTTTGTTGTAGTATACAAAATTGAGAAAAAGAAAAATGAGACTTATATTTACGTTTCTGATCCTGCTTCTGGGTTGTTAAAATATAAAAAAGAGCAGTTTCTAAAGTGCTGGGCGCAAATTGTGTTGCAAAATTCTGGTAATAAGTCAATTGGTATAGCTTTATTGTTGGAACCAACTCCAAAGTTTGCAGAACAAAAAGATGAAAATGCTAGGTTGAATTTTAAGAACCTATTAAAATATTTATTTCCATATAGGCGTTTTATTGTACAGCTTTTTTTAGCGATGCTTACTGGCAGTATAATAAGTTTGATATTGCCATTCCTTACTCAGTCAGTTATAGATGTTGGTATTGGAGTAAGTGATTTGAGTTTTGTTATAGTTGTCTTGATTGCACAGATTGTTTTGGTACTAGGTCAGATGGCGAATGAATTAATACGTAGTTGGCTAATGCTCCATATGACAACAAGAGTCAGTATTTCTCTTATATCTGATTTCCTTGCTAAATTAATGAAACTTCCGATTTCTTTTTTTGATTCTAAAATGGTGGGAGACATTATGCAGCGTATAGGAGATCATAGTCGTATTCAATCCTTTCTTACAGGCTCCTTGCTCAGTATCATGATGGCTACAGTTACATTTGTTGTATATGCATTTAGAAACTGTTTTGAATTGATTCAAGAATAATGTTATAAGCATCTTCAGATCTCAAATCAGCCGGTCAATTGGAAAAATGTTATATCTTTAAAGGTACCAAACAATAAAGTTATGACACAGTATCCAACCGACCTGACTGAAAAACAGTGGCAAGTTATAAAAAATATTTTAGAGCCGCAAGCGAGGAACCGAAAACATCCGCTTAAAGAGATAATGAATGCCATCCTTTATATCAACAAGACCGGCTGCCAGTGGCGTATGCTTCCTTCTGACTTCGCCCCTTGGCAAACCGTCTATTACTACTTCCGCAAGTGGAAGCTTGAAGGTGTGTTTGAAGAGGTGATGGATGCCTTGCACTCCCTTATCCGTAAACAGGCGGGACGGGAGGAAAGTCCCAGTCTTGGCATCATGGATTCCAGAAGCGTAAAGACTTCCCATCATGTTGATTCTGACCGTGGTATAGACGGGAACAAGAAAATCAAGGGACGGAAAGAGCACATCATAGTCGATACGCTTGGCCTTCCGTTAGCCGTCACAATCCATGAAGCCAACCTGCATGACAGCAAGGGCGCCCCACAAGCCATAGAAAAACTCGCTTATAAATTTCCGCGCTTGGTTAAAATATTGGCGGATGGAGGCTACAGGGGAGATTTGGCTGATTGGGTCAAGAAGAAATTCGGATGGATATTGGAGGTCGTACTCAGACCGGACGAATGTCCATCCAAATTTCAAGTACTGCCCAAACGCTGGATTGTGGAACGCTCTTTCTCATGGCTGGAAAACTTCAGAAGGCTGACCATCGATTATGAATTCCTTGCTGAAACCGCAGAAGCTATGGTACAGATTGCATTCATCCAAATCATGCTTAACAAATTTATCGAATGAAATCAAAACAGCTTCTTATTATGGGAGGTTATAACATAGAAATTCTTGGAATTTTCATGTTGGGCAGTATTCTTTATGTGATATGGGTTCTGCTTTTTATGAAGAAAAGAAGAAAATTGGATTATATGCGCTTTCAGGAAGCATCAGCCAATCAGAGTAGTATTGTTCAGTTAATAACTGGTATGCAGGATATTAAGTTGAATGGTTGCGAAAAACAAAAAAGATGGGAATGGGAAAGAATACAAGCAAGGCTATTTAGTGTCAGCGTAAAAAGTTTGGTTCTAGGACAGACGCAACAGGTTGGAGGTACATTCATTGATCAGACCAAGAATGTATTCATTTCTTTTTTGGCTGCAAAAGCTGTGATAAACGGAGATATGACTTTAGGCATGATGACTGCAATGCAATATATTATAGGTCAGCTGAATGCTCCTATTTCCCAATTTATTACTTTTGTTCAGGAAGCTCAGGATGCCAAAATATCATTGGAGAGATTAAGTGAGATTAATGATAAGAAAGATGAAGAAGATAATGACCGGGATTATATTAATGAGATTCCTGATGATGCTGATATTGAATTTAAAGATGTAGTTTTCCAATACAATGGTCCTCATTCAGAAAAAGTCTTGAATAATATAAATATAAGAATACCACATAATAAAGTAACAGCGATTGTTGGAGCGTCAGGAAGTGGTAAAACAACCATGTTGAAGATGATGCTTGGATTTTACGAACCGGTTTCTGGAGAGGTTTTATTAGGAGGATATAAAATTTCCGACTATAGTCCTACAGTTTGGAGGAAAGAATGTGGAACAGTAATGCAGGAGGGATTTGTTTTCTCTGATACGATATCGAATAATATTGGAGTTTCAGACGAAGTTCCTGATATGGCCAAGATAAAACGAGCAGTAAAAATAGCTAATATTGATGATTTTATTAATGGGCTTCCGCTCAGATATAATACCAAAATCGGAGCCGAAGGTAATGGTGTAAGTACAGGACAACGACAGAGGTTGCTTATTGCAAGAGCGGCATATAGAAATGCACGTTATTTATTCTTTGACGAAGCGACAAATTCTCTTGATGCAAACAATGAAAAAGTCATAATGGAAAATTTGAATGAACTTTTTGAAAACAAAACTGTGGTTATTGTTGCTCATAGATTAAGCACTGTGAAAAATGCCGATAATATAATAGTTTTGAACAAAGGGAAAGTTGTTGAACAGGGAACACATAAGGAACTTACCCAATTACAGGGATGTTATTATAATTTAGTTAAGAACCAACTAGAATTAGGAAACTGATAAACTAAGATATAGAATATGCCGCATGATACTAATTTTCATAGTGAAGAAGCTCAAGAAATTTTAGGAAAGATACCATCATGGATTATACGGTGGGGCATTACATTGATATTCCTAATTTTTTTGGCAATTATAATTGGATGTTGCTTTATAAAGTATCCAGAAAGAGTTAACGGTACGGTTACCATAACAACGGTATGCTCACCCATTGATGTCGTTTCAAAAAGCTCAGGCAACATTGAACGAATATTTGTGAACAATGGTGATTCAATAAAAAGTAATGTAATTCTTGGTGTTATACATTCTAATGCTAATTACAGGGATATTCTTGCTGTTGAACGAGATGTTATGCAGGTTAATGATTCTGTGTTGAAGTTTGCTGTATTTGATAACTGGATATATAAACTATATGACCTTGGCGATTTACAAAGTGAATGGACTTCATTCTCTTCGGCTTGTTTAAAGTATCGTGATTATATAAAACGAGCTGTTATAGAGCAGAAGAAAGGACTATTGAAAGAACAAATAGGCAAACAGACTGAGTATTACTCCCAGATGAAAGATCAAGCTGATATTTTGAGGAACGATTTGAAGTACGAAGAAAAAGACTACAGACGTGATTCTTCATTGTTCATTCATAAGGCGATTTCGGAAACCGAATACGAAGAATCAGCTCGAAAATTGCTTCAGACACGCAATAATGTTGTTTCATTTGAAGCTCAAATGACATCGACAGAATTGTCTATTTTGCAGAACAGACAACAGATAATAGAATTATCTATACAACAGGATGATGAAGTACTGGAAATGGAGCAAAATATAAATAATAGCAAGGAAAAATTGCTTGCTTTAATTAAAAACTGGAAATTATCAAACCTGTTAGTGTCTCCTATTGATGGCACTATCTCTTTTGTTAGGAAATGGGATGAAGGACAATTTATTAATACAGGGGAAGCATTTTTGACAGTAGTACCAAAGAAAGACTATAAGGTTATTGGCATTGTTAAAATACCACAAGAAAATTTTGGTAAGATTGAAAAAGGACAAAAGGTAAATGTTAGATTAAATGGCTATCCTTATATGGAGTATGGTTTGCTGATAGGGGTTATCGGATATTTGTCTTCTGTTCCAGAAGAAGCTACAGATCAACAATCTTCTCCTCAATATACAGCAGAAATCGTTTTTCCTAATGGTATGAAGACTTCTTATAGAAAAGAACTAAGGCTTATTCAAAAGATGAATGGAACCGCAGAAATAATAACAGAAGAGCGTAGTCTAATGATGCGTTTAATTGATCCTATTATTGCATTGTTAAAAAGTGGTATATAGATGAAATCTTATCTTTGGCTTATAGCATTTTTAATTTTCTCTGAGAATATGTCATATTCTCAGGAGAATAATCGTTTGCAAAAATATTGGACTTTGGAAGAGTGTATTCGTTATGCTTTGGAAAATAATATTGAATTAAAGTCTGAAAAGCTTTCTGTGGAAGAAAGCAAAATATCTTTTTCTGACAGCAAATGGGCTTTTGCTCCAAATGTTTCAGCCAGTACTTCATATAATCTTTCAATAGGTCGTGTTCTTGATGAAACTACTTATGAATTTGTAACGAATCAGATGATGGAAAGTTCTAGTTCATCCGTCTCTGCAAATATATTGCTTTTCGATGGTTTAAAAAGCTTACGACAACTGCAATACTCTAGATTAAATAAGGAAGCTGCTGCATTGAAATACAAAAAGGCTGAAAATGATTTGTATCTAAACATAACAGCTTATTTCTTGGAGACTCTTTGTGCGCTGGAGAATATTAAGAATTGTACGAGTATCGTAGAGTCGTTAAAAGAACAAGAAGAATTAGTATCTGTAAAGGTCAATCATGGCAAAGTTACTGAAGCCGATTTATTGCAAATTCAATCAAAACTTGCGGATGCTGAAAATACACTTTTATCCGCGGAGCACAGTTATGATTTGTCCAGAATGAACTTATGTCAGCTTTTGGAGATTAAGAATTATACATCTTTTATTCCAAGTGTAGAAAATACAGATAGTATAGAATTTTCCTCTTATAGTCATACGGATATTTTAGGAGGAATTGATTTTCTACCGGAAATCGCTTTGGCAAAAAAGAATATTGAGTTGTCTAGAAAGAGTATACAAATCTCAAAAGCCCAATATTACCCAACTTTGTCACTAAGTTTAGGTTATGGAACAAGTTTTTCCAGTGCAAGACAAAAAGTTTTGCAAAATGAAGATGGTTCATATCTATATAGTCCATATTCTTTTGGGGAACAATACAAAGATAATGCTAATCAATATATATTGTTAAATTTAAATATCCCCTTATTTAGAAGCTGTTTTGATTTCATTCGATAAATTTGTTAAGCATGATTTGGATGAATGCAATCTGTACCATAGCTTCTGCGGTTTCAGCAAGGAATTCATAATCGATGGTCAGCCTTCTGAAGTTTTCCAGCCATGAGAAAGAGCGTTCCACAATCCAGCGTTTGGGCAGTACTTGAAATTTGGATGGACATTCGTCCGGTCTGAGTACGACCTCCAATATCCATCCGAATTTCTTCTTGACCCAATCAGCCAAATCTCCCCTGTAGCCTCCATCCGCCAATATTTTAACCAAGCGCGGAAATTTATAAGCGAGTTTTTCTATGGCTTGTGGGGCGCCCTTGCTGTCATGCAGGTTGGCTTCATGGATTGTGACGGCTAACGGAAGGCCAAGCGTATCGACTATGATGTGCTCTTTCCGTCCCTTGATTTTCTTGTTCCCGTCTATACCACGGTCAGAATCAACATGATGGGAAGTCTTTACGCTTCTGGAATCCATGATGCCAAGACTGGGACTTTCCTCCCGTCCCGCCTGTTTACGGATAAGGGAGTGCAAGGCATCCATCACCTCTTCAAACACACCTTCAAGCTTCCACTTGCGGAAGTAGTAATAGACGGTTTGCCAAGGGGCGAAGTCAGAAGGAAGCATACGCCACTGGCAGCCGGTCTTGTTGATATAAAGGATGGCATTCATTATCTCTTTAAGCGGATGTTTTCGGTTCCTCGCTTGCGGCTCTAAAATATTTTTTATAACTTGCCACTGTTTTTCAGTCAGGTCGGTTGGATACTGTGTCATAACTTTATTGTTTGGTACCTTTAAAGATATAACATTTTTCCAATTGACCGGCTGATTTGAGATCTGAAGATGCTTATAACATTATTCTTGAATCAATTCAAAACAGTTTCTTAGTAATTCGACTGTTAATTCCATAAAAAAAGCTAAGTTGGAACTTAAACGTAATGAGTATGCTTTCTATACGGTAAGGAAACAGGTCGAGAAAGAACTTACTCAGGCAATGATGGATGTAGAAACTGCATGGAAGAAATTTCAAGGGTCAAAGAAATATCTGTCTTCTGCCAAAGAAGCGATACGACAGATAACGCTAAAATTTGAAACTGGAGCCGCTGGTATTTTAGAATATAATGATGTTATGTCTTCTCTAATTGATGCTCAGACTCAGTATCTTTCTACTAAATATGAATATCTTTTCAAAATTAAAGTACTAAGTTTGTATCAAAACGAATTTGTAATAAGATAAAAAAGCTCAGAGTTAAGGAATAATATATATTTAACGTCCTTACTTCGATATATATTCATACTTACATAAATAAATTTAGACAGTGTCCCTCAGATACAGCCCTTGAAAAATTGGTTTATCTTGCATACCGCAACATAAGAAGTGGACTATGACATTGGCCAATTGGGCTACAATCTCACAGCAACTGGCATAAAGTTTGGAGAACAATTTTAATTATTGTAATTTTCGCTCATCGATACGGGTGATTTCGCCCCTTGGTGCTGACCGTTTCGACCAATGAGTTTTCTACTGAAAAATAATGCGTGATACAGTTTATTTTACACTATCCATATAGTGTGTGGTAAGTTAAATGTTGTTTTGATAATTATTTGTGATTTTATTTCGTAAGTTATGGAAATAATCTATTTTTGTAAGTCAGAATTTATAATATTCATTTTGTTTGAAACTTAATTCTAAAAATATGGGAAAAGAATGTTTTATCTATTGCTTATTTTGTTTGCTTTGTATTTCATGTTCAGAAAATAAGCAACCAGCTCCAGAGCATAAATTGACGGTAGAAATTGAAGGTATTGATTATGACTCATTGTTCATTTACCGTTTTTCTCCTGGTGATTTCTCAAAACTGAAAATTGCAGGTGAAAAAAAAGGAAAAGGGAAATGGCTTTTCTCTATCCCTGATACTGTATATAATAATCTAGTAGACTTTGAGTTTGTCCCACAAACTTTTGATTATAATAAGAGTACTAGTTATCGGATGGTATTTCAACAACAAGTTAATGGTAAACTTTGTAATTTGCAGCAGTTAAATTTCAATGATTCTTTGGATTTTATTTTTATTAAATATAAAGAAACAGTCATACACGATAGTATTTTTATGTCCGCTCCCAATGGGGAATTGGTGTGTGGTACATACAAGCAGATATTTTTTTCCTTGAAAGAACCGAAAAAGAACCTTGATTTTTTGTTGCGCATGGATGATCCTTATTTCTCCATGTTTTTGGCGAAAGATACAATTTATCCTTATCGGACTTTTTATGATGAATATCTGGATAAAGTAAAACGAAATCCAGATTCAAGATATTATATATCCCGTCTTGCAACCCAACTGAAGTCTTATAAGACAAAAGAAGATATAAAACGTATGTATGATTGTTTTAGTGATAGAATGAAACAGTCTGTTTTTGGTCAGAAAATACAAAAATATTTGGATGAACTTGTTTCCAATGAATTGCTTGAAAATGCTAAGACCGGTAAGCAAGAATATGTTATAGCAGATTCTTCTAGATACACTCTTATTCTGTTTTCAGCTTCATGGTGTCAGCCATGCCATAAGCAACTGCCATTGCAGAAAAAACTATATGCGCGATTGAAAGAAAAGTTGGATATGGTAACAGTTTCTATTGATGAAAAAAATACTGTAGAAGAATGGAGAGCATTTGTAAAAGATAAAGCTATTCCTTGGCGGACTATGTTTTGTCGTGATGTAGAGAGTATCAGAAATACTTATAAAGTTCCTGCTATTCCACACTGTAAGTTGGTTTATCCTGGTTTAAAAGATATGGAAGTATTCGACTTGTGGGATGAAAGCGATGTGGACAGGTTGTGTAGCACTGTAAGTCGTGAGTAACTTAGCATTTACTGAATATCCCTTTTTAGGTAGCTATGGCAAAAACAGCAAAAGCCTTTAAGAATAAAAAGAAGGGTGAAAATTCAAGTTTTGATTCATACGATAGATGGCTTAAAAAGCATGTTCGGCGTACAAGACAAATATATAAGAAACCAACTAATTTGCAATACTTTGTGTATATAAATTAGTTGGCTAATTATTACCGTTTAGTGTATGTCCCTAGCAGGGGAATAGCTAATACATTATGTTTAGTTTATTGTTTTCTTTTTCCGCATAATCAGAAAAGAAATCGATGATGTGAGGATAGAAATTTTTTAGACTTGTATATTGGCTCTGTTTTTTTTCATACTTTCTTAGTAGATAGACAAGTTCAGGCATCCACCTGAAGTTGCGTTGTATTTGCGCTGATAGTTCTTTTCTTACTTCTAACAAAGGATACTTCTTATCCAGCATATAACAAATGACAGCGGCACGTACCAATGATTCGTTTATCATGGTCTTCCAGTTTCCGTATGCTTGTTTTGACATAGCCCATTGAGAGGATTCGAACAAATCTGTAGCAGCTTTTTCAAGTTCTTCTACATGATTTGGATATTTGCTTTCATCCAGTAGATAATTGATAAAGGAATGGTTGAACTCGTGTATTAGGGTGGGAAGATAGTCTTTACTGTACTGTGGTTCATTATCCTTATTAACGAAATAACCCACAATGGCAAATACTTCCTTTTCTTTATTTCTTGCGTGGCGGTTAACGCCATAATTTCCTCCGCCGTTACAAAAGCCGATAATGACTGAAAAGTTTTCTTCTGGCTTATTACCATAAAATGATTCATACCAGCTTATATCCAAGTGATTGAGTACCTTTTCTTTATAATCTTGTATAGCTTTTTTATAAATTTTTGTGTGTGCTTCAAAGAAATCATGAAAGCAACTCTCTTTATAGAAATCGGTCAGCAAGTTAAGAAACTGAGTTTTATCCACTTCGTTCCATCGTTTTTCTAATGTATTGATTTCTTCTTTTATTAAAAAGAAATTATCATTTTCTTTTTGGAGGTGGATAGCCATTGACATGACTGCATCAAAAGAAATGCCATATTGCTTCCTAACTTTTTTCATAAATGGTATAATCGGATGTCTTTTCACAGGACTGAAATGTTGGTCTATATCCTTGATATATTGTCCAGCAATGTCCATGTGGTATTCTGGATATCCAGCCATTCTAGATATAATACTCATTAATTCAACATTTTCATTTACTCGTAGTTCTATATTTTGGGATTTGATATTATTGCATAGAGTAAATGTAAATAATAATATTAGGAATGTTTTTAAATTCATAGTGTTGATTATGTGAAGGAGCTGTCTTATAAATTGAAGACAGCTCCTTTTAAATTGTTATATATGTGCTAAGCACCTGTTATACACTGACAATCATAAGTTGGACCTGAACTAGTTCTGCATACTCCAACATTTCCCATAAAATCAGTACAAGTTCCACTGCAAGAACCTGTTGTAGGACAAGAAGAGCGTACAACTTTGCCGCCTTCAACTTTTTTCAAATCTTCCTTGTTTAAGAAAGAAATGCCTGATAATTTCATCGTTTTCATTGTATATTATTTAATCGTTATATATTTGCATAAAGTTTCAGAAACTGTTTTGAATTGATTCAAGAATAATGTTATAAGCATCTTCAGATCTCAAATCAGCCGGTCAATTGGAAAAATGTTATATCTTTAAAGGTACCAAACAATAAAGTTATGACACAGTATCCAACCGACCTGACTGAAAAACAGTGGCAAGTTATAAAAAATATTTTAGAGCCGCAAGCGAGGAACCGAAAACATCCGCTTAAAGAGATAATGAATGCCATCCTTTATATCAACAAGACCGGCTGCCAGTGGCGTATGCTTCCTTCTGACTTCGCCCCTTGGCAAACCGTCTATTACTACTTCCGCAAGTGGAAGCTTGAAGGTGTGTTTGAAGAGGTGATGGATGCCTTGCACTCCCTTATCCGTAAACAGGCGGGACGGGAGGAAAGTCCCAGTCTTGGCATCATGGATTCCAGAAGCGTAAAGACTTCCCATCATGTTGATTCTGACCGTGGTATAGACGGGAACAAGAAAATCAAGGGACGGAAAGAGCACATCATAGTCGATACGCTTGGCCTTCCGTTAGCCGTCACAATCCATGAAGCCAACCTGCATGACAGCAAGGGCGCCCCACAAGCCATAGAAAAACTCGCTTATAAATTTCCGCGCTTGGTTAAAATATTGGCGGATGGAGGCTACAGGGGAGATTTGGCTGATTGGGTCAAGAAGAAATTCGGATGGATATTGGAGGTCGTACTCAGACCGGACGAATGTCCATCCAAATTTCAAGTACTGCCCAAACGCTGGATTGTGGAACGCTCTTTCTCATGGCTGGAAAACTTCAGAAGGCTGACCATCGATTATGAATTCCTTGCTGAAACCGCAGAAGCTATGGTACAGATTGCATTCATCCAAATCATGCTTAACAAATTTATCGAATGAAATCAAAACAGCTTCTAAATAA
>NZ_NFIC01000001.1:572500-919987 GCF_002161565.1 Bacteroides sp. An51A | reverse complement strand
CCATGAAGCTTTACCGTTCCTATTACACTATGGTAAGTCGCAGCCATCTCAGCGCCTGCATCACTACCGTAATGAAGTGAATTGTTGCGTTGGGTAGTCAGCTTCCGGATGGTCCGTTCTGCCAGATTGTTGTCTATCGGAAGATCCCCATCGTCCAGAAAAGCAAATAGTTCCTTCCAAAACTTCTTCAAGTAATTAAGAGCTTCTGTATAATACTGGCTTCTAAATTCTGAATTCTTCGACAGTTCACTCTCCAACAGGCTGCGCAATTCTATCAGGTGTTCCTTCGTTTCCAGGCTTTGCCTTTCCCGCAGTCTCTCTTCCGGAGTAAGACCGGCTTCATCATAAATATGTTCTTTAGAAAAGAACCACTTTAAAAGCTTTGAAAAACGTTCGGCCAGCGGTTCGCCTCCTTGATTACCGGCTTTAACGAACTTATTATTCGCATGGGACATACAAACCTGATGGATAGTATCCTTAAACTGAGCCGATTTCAACTCATCACCGATAAAAACATAAGCATTGTAGCCGTCGGACATGATACTCTTCAATTCCGCATCACCCAGAAAATCCGTAAGCACCTCACGGCCGCGGGAGCCATCCTCATAGAAGAAAATGGCTGTTTTCTGAGCCTTGTTGACCAATACCCAGATATAACACTTCTTATAACGGTCATATTTGCGAACCTTGCACCAGGTCTCATCGCAGTTCACAACCGAGTCCTTTTCCAAGGCAACGGACTTCAATACACGAACCAGTTCATCAAGGTATTTCTTGCCTTTCTTAAGCCAGTTGCGTAAGGTGTTTTTAGAAATGGTCATTCCCATATCCGTCAGCCATTGGTGCAGAAGGCCGAAGGTCACATTCTTTACATAAACTTCATAGGCGATGGCCTGCAGAAATTCAGGAGTGGCTTTAGTCCCCTCAAACTTAGTTACCACCTCCGGATGGCCTTCAGAGGGGAAATAACCCCACTTCGGCTTTTTGCCAGGCTCTGCATAATGGACCATCTCAAAACATTCTTCCGTAAGGAAGGTACGGAAACTGAATACACGTACCATCCTTCTTTCAATGATACGTCCGGGAACCTTTGTCAGATCTGACGGATGCTCTACCACTTCTCCGGACACTCCCATCGTTTTATACCCGTCGGGACGATTGCCCAGGTCACGTTCCTTTCTGGGAAGGGCCGGCTCATTCCGGGATTCGTTATTGTCTACAGAGTCCGTACGGAGCGTATCGTCCGTACCGTCATAATCATCTTTTTCCTTTTGCCGGTCAGAAGCGTTCTGTTTAGCTTTAGGGTTTATCCGTTGACGCCTGTCACCAAAACGTTCCTGGTTGGCAAAATCAAGTTTTTCCTGAAGGGACTTTGCCTTACGTTCAGCCGATTTGCGAAGCTTGCGCTCTTCCGATAACCGGTTTTCCAAATCGGACTGTTTCGATTGCATGGAGGACACCTGATCCTTCAG
The DNA here is from genome assembly GCF_002161565.1 of Bacteroides sp. An51A. Lineage (NCBI taxonomy): Bacteria > Pseudomonadati > Bacteroidota > Bacteroidia > Bacteroidales > Bacteroidaceae > Bacteroides > Bacteroides sp. An51A. Next base: position 918,515 of record NZ_NFIC01000001.1, on the reverse strand, counting down.
CTCCTTCATCTGAACCATAAAATCCTCCAAGACAAGCTTCATGGCGTCATTTGTCAACCTGAGGTCCTGATTCTGCTCAGCAAGGTATTGTATGTACCGGTCTTTTTGATCGTCTGCCATACCTTCACTATAATTTATAGGGTTCCGTGAGTAGGTTTCCCTACTCAACAATTCCCTTTTTGAGTCTATTATATGTTGCAGTTCGATCATGTTTAAACCTTTGATTTACAGATATAAAGGTACTAAAATAATCGCAAAAACGCAAGCAAATAGACATATTAATTATCTGATTTTTAATGTTTTAACTATAGGGTTTTCCAGTATCAGGACCACATCTTTCCAGTCAATCCGATAAATGGTATCCGCCCCGTTCCGCTCCACTTTCATGAACTGGTAGCCCGCGACAAACTTCTTTTCGAACAGGCTGTATGAATGATTGTCAAATGAAAACATACGGACTATCCTTCGGTTTCGCGACATGACAATGAAGACATCCCCGTCACAGGGTTCCCGGTGAAGCCGTTCACGGATGATGGACAACACACGGCTGTGCTTACAACGCATGTCGGTAAAGTCACGCACATAATAAAAATGATTCAGGCCGGTAACACTCAGCATAGACCCTCCAGCTTCTCTATCATCCGGACTAAATCCTGATAGCTTAAATTCTTTTGGGACAAGTGCAATCCATTACTGATACGGATGTCTATCCATATGCGGACGGGATTGTCATTACCGCTTCTTGATACAGGTTTAGGCCGGTCACCAATTTTAGTCTTTTCTTCATGGGTAATCTCAGGAGCACCGTCAACCTGAATCTCAACTACTTTTTTGCGGGTATCCTTAAACCATTTCTGGAAAATGTTATAAGGGACTTTGTTCTTGACACAAAACGATTGGAGAGATTCTCCACGGGGTAACGCCTCCGTCTGGTACTGAAAGTAAAACCTTTCAAGATCTTCACTGCTATACATAATTCTATAAATTTGGTTGGCAGCGAAGTTACCCATTTCAATCAATAGCCATTTTTTGACTGCTTACCAAAACAAACTAAAACTTTCTTTCTTCTTAACTTTTACGTTTGCCTGCCATTTGTTCTTCGGATCTGCGCTATAGAACTTGGTTTTGACAATTGCATTGGGATTCTCTTGTTTTCTATCGCCATGCTTAGGACTTGTACGGTACTCAAAATGCAGGTGCTCATCCTCGCCAGACAAATTATAAGCATTCCCTGTAATACCGCTTTTACCCAATACAGTGCCTTTTCGTACTTTCTCGCCATATTTTACAGAAACTGTACTCAAGTGGGCATAAAAAGAATAATAAATTCGTTTAGGCCTTTTGTGGGTAATCAAAACACAATGTCCATAATCAGGATGATTCTGAATCAATGATACAACGCCATCTCCCACTGCATAAACAGGTGTTCCTTGAGGTGCATAATAATCAAATCCTCGATGCCAACGCACACTGCCATCTGCATTATGTCTTACCGGACCAAATAGATTGCTTGCCTTATTGGCTCTTATTTGGGGATTGGCGACAGGGTCTCCCCATGAAGTATCAAAAGAAATCTCGCCTAAAGTCAAATCAATGTCCACATCAAAAAGTTTGAAAATGGAATCATTTATACTTAATTCAATTTGTTCTTCCTGCTGTTGAGGCTTTGAGTTTGATTTGGACTTTTGCTTCTCTTGGAATATCTGGTCAAACGATATTTCTTGCAGTTTTTTGAAATTATCATTTGATTGCGCAAAAGCACTCGACCCATACAAAATGAATATGGAATACAATAAGATTCTTAAAAGATTTGTATTTATAGCCAGCATCACTTCAACTCTTTATAGTGGACAGCCCCATAAAATATATCGCATAACCGTTCATGCATTTCATCATTTTCATCAAAGTATCGGACACCTATTGCTCCAATATCATATCTGTCATAAATATCCTCAGGTTCATGTATCGAATTATTTGTTATCACTTCTCTGTAAATGTCTTTTAATTGATTTAATATATAAGGATAAATAGGGTCATCATTACTATCTGATATTTCTTTCACATAAGTTATAGTGTCTTTTACGACTTGGCTATAAGTGAACTTTGTCGGCATTTCAGAAAATCGCTTGTACATGATTTGAATGATATTTTATTTAATGTTCGATTTCTTAACAAAGAACACTTGCGTACCGCCGCCCGGTACTTTTACCGGATTTTTACGATCACTCCATGAGTCCGTTGTTTTTCTTGCTTTTGTAACAACATAAGGTGTGTTTTCTGTTATTTCAACAGAGTACATTTCTCTTTTAAATGGAATTTCTTTTCCCTCTGAAGTTTCCAACTTACCTCCATCGGCGATGCCAACACGTCCAGGTGTTGTGTTTGAAGAGTCGATTTCTCTTATTCCATAATTACCCGGTGCATCTATGATAGTTCCATGTTCGTTAACTTTTCTGAACATATAATATCTATCTCCTTTCTGTGCGATTCCTTTTTCTATGATAGGTGATGACACATCAACACAGTTCAAATGAGATTCTCTTTCAAACATGTCAACATCCGAACCATCATATAGCTTAGAGATTTCATCTCTTCTATAGTAACGCACCTTCTTCATAAAGAAATCAGAATCCGAGTCAGAAATTCCTAATTGTTTTAATTTCTGTGGTGTGATGTCTATATATTTAAATTCTTTAGAAGCCTGAGCTAATTGGGCATGCCGCTTATATTTGTCAGTTTCTTTAGCTGCTTTACTAATCTTCTGCATTACTCCTGTCTTTTGCAATACCCTCGCTGTTTTTGCCCCCCTATACGCAATTTTAGCTCCGCCAACGACATCACCAATCAAAGGTACGGCTGCTATGATGGATAATCCTGCACCAACCCAATCACCTCTCAATGCCGAAATAGCGGCATTCATCAAATCCGGGATAGCTCCAACGCCCGGTGTCATCCCAGCAACATCCAATGCCATCTGTACACCATCTAGAACTGACTGTTGCGATAATCTTTCTCTATCAAGCGCATTAAACTCTTGAAGAAGTTCTTCCGGAATTTCTTGCATCGCTTTTTCCTGCTGTGTTTCACTCCTTTGTGAGAAAGATACACCACGTACCTTTATTTCTAAACTTTGCCCCGGATTTACAATCGAAATTGTTCCCCCATACATGCACCTTAAAGTCGCAGGCTCCAATAAAGCCGGTTCTCCACATATCAGGCTGTCTTTATCTATAGCCTGCCATTTAGGACATGTCCCCGGTACGCAAGGCATGGGAGTAAGCTTGCCATGATTAGCGGCTGTTGCAGATGCAGTTGGGGGATAACCCAATGAACGGCATCTACCAAAACTTGGGATATTTTTTATGGATACATAATCCGCTATATTGGCTTGATCTTTTCCAGTTAAAGAAACATTTTTAGGCGTTGCTTTCAATTTGGGACACGATGTTCCCATCGTGCATCTCAGCGTTGCCCCTGTACAAACATATTTCATAATCAGCCCTGTTGGATGTTAGCGTACTTTGACTTTCGAAGCTTGTATAGACACTTCTCTTTCTGCTTCCATTGAAATATTCCCTTTAGATTTTATCCCGATATTCCCGTCTGCATTAATTCCTATATTCCCTTTGGCATTGATGTTTACATCTGTATCTGCAACAACTTCTACCTCTCCAGCAGAATAGATGGTTATTTTCTTGTCATCGGCAGACAGTGTTATGTGATAAGTATTGTTTTTATTGTCATAGATTTCGATTAAACCCGCTTCACCTTTATCGTTAAACAGAATCGTATGTCCATTACGAGTCCTGATAGCTTTTACATTATTACTTGTCCCATCTTTTTCTTGCGACACAGCCCATGCCTCATCAGGCTTTCCTGTCCCACCGTTATAAAATGAACCGATGATATATGGGCGTTCAGCATTGTTCATTTCGAACCCGACCATAACCTCTTCACCTATCTCTGGCACGAATTGTTGTCCTTTGCTCTGACCAGCATAAGGAACGGCTATACGCAACCAAGGTGTTTTCATGTCCTTGTCTTGTATTTCCTGCCATGGGAACTGTACCCGCACACGGCCTAACATCTGTTCATCTTTATTCTCGACAACTTTTGCTCTTTGCTGGGGAGCCGACGCAAACACATCAGCATCAGAATAGGAAGGGTAGTCACATGCCACAGGTATGGCCATAAAACTATTGGAATATTCCTGCCTATAATCAAACGAGTGGTTAATGCCTATGACCTTTAATGATTTCTGTTCCACATCTTTGCTTTCTCCAGATTTATTTTGGACATTGTCACGAATTAGAAATGTCTGTCCGATTTTTAGCATAGCCAGTTTAGAAAATCCTTGAACGGTCATAATACCCGTTTTCTTCCCTTCTGCTTCTACTTTCAGGGAATAATCTAATATAGCATCGGCTCCTTCGTCTTCCTTTCCACTGTCAAATCCGCCAGCTTTCAATGCCACGGTTTGTTCGTCTTGAAATCTTTGTATTGAAGCATTGTATGCTTTGTCAGTCCAATCATTCACTGTTCCATCGGCCATACCTTGTGCTGACGTTTTTAGAATGTCCTTACCCTTTCCATACTGATAATAATCCGGAAGTAAATGACTGAATGAAAATGAAGTCACATTTTGATGCAGGCTGTATGACATCAAGCTTCCTCCCGGATATTCCAAATTTGCAGCCGATGAATCTTCTATATCCAATTCACCAAAAACAAATGTATCTCCTGTATTATACATCCATTCTCCGAAACGCATTGCCAACATGCTAATGAAAGCGTAGTCACTTTGGTCGTATTGTACAATATAGGGTATCTTATCCTTAAACCTTGGTGACACAATTGATTTTATGTCGCGGTATGGTTCAAGGACAGTATCTATTATTTCTTTCAATGTCATATTTTCAAAAGAACGACAATGTGGGACATTTTGGAGCAAGGCATCCCATGTGGCTACAGTGATACTTGCTGATTGGGCACTTGCTGTCGCTCTTGAAGCAGACACATCTATAATCATTCCTTTAAATACGAAAGCTACTTGAGGATTGGCTTCTTCATCGTCCTGGCTGGCCTTTATCGTTGAAACATTTATTTCCAATGATTTCCCAATCAACTGCGTGATATTAGCAAACACCACATCCTGTTGTGTTTCTGTTTTGTCTTCTTTTTCCAAAGAAAAGCTTAACAACATCGGTCGCAGTAATTCTTGAGAAAGGGAATAACCGTTCAACACATAATTTTCACCATTAATGACGCAACACGAATTTTGTGAAGATGGACAGCCTTCTAAAACCACCTCGATTTCGTGAATCATGTCTGCGCTGTAGTTTCCACCCTGTGTCTGTGTTTGGGTACCAGATTTCTTTTCCGAGCTATTCTTTTGCTCGTTTGGATCAGATTGTCCCGTCTGAGTTTTTTCGTCCTTACCCTCTTCCTTTCCCGTGTTTTTAGCTTGGCTGCCGTTGCCATCGGTATTTTCAGTTGGGTCAGGATTGGGTTCATATCTTCCTAACTCGTTCTCCTCTATCTTGTTTTTTATGTCTTTGCTTCTAAAGTCCAAGTATGTTCCGCGGATGGAATTAATAGTGTCTTTTACCCCACTGATTCCCGCCGATATATTTCCCTCTTTAAATGCATTAAAGCTGCCTATGCCTATCGATGCCGCACCCGCCAACGAGCCTAACGAGTTAACGCCCATGTTGTTCAGGTTGTCTAACTTTCCAAGAATTACGCTGTCTCTGCCTGTTACGGCCGAAAATAGATTATTGGTGATAGCATTGACCTTGTTAACGGCATTGTTTATGTTCTTCAGTCCTGTTTCTATCTTCTTGGCAGCGGTCGAAGGGTCGCGCCAACTTCCACCGAAGACATCTCCCAATTGCATGAACTCATTCACGCCGCTTATTGCGTCCGAGGCTCCATTCTTGATAGCAGACGCTGCGTCATAAAGTTGGTCTCCAAATTGATATCGAGCCCAAGCCTCAATATATTCCGTAGAACTGTCACCTGTAACAATTGAGGATAAATCGCTTATAGCCTCATCATAGCCTTTGTCCATTTGTGCGGCAGCATTGGCCATATCTTGGGGCGATACCTTTCCAGAAAGGGTATCGGACAAGTTATCGAAATTTCCCACTCCTTGGGCTACAGAAGCGTCAAGCTGCTGTTTTTCTTTATTTACATTGTCCAGTTGCTTTTTCTGTTCGTTAAGCTGCCTCAGCTCTTCTTCCAGTTCTTGTCGCCTTTTCTCACGTTCAGGATCCACTGGCTCAGCTTTTTTATCCGCTATCCTGTCTTGAATGTCTTTCTTGGCCTCATCAAGTTCCTTGTCGATTTTGCTTATGTCATCCAACTTCATCAAATCATCGGAAGTCTTGATAAGCTTATCATCGATTTCCGCTTCGGCAGCGGCTAATCGGGTATCCAGCTCTTCCAGTTTTTTACTGGCATTTTCCAGCTCTTCCAGCGATTTGTAGTTAGCCCTCTGCACTTCATTTATCTCATGAAGTGCCTCATACTTTGACTTAAACCGCCCTATGGCCTGAGGATAAATGGGGTAGGGGTTATTCATAAGGAACAATTGTTATCGGGTTATCCAATCATTTTCAAAGTTGGCCGAACCGCCGAAAGTGAATTTCCTTGCGCTAAGTGTGATTTTTGTCCGCACCAACAGACTATTGCTGTTGTTAAAATACTGGTACATGTTCACCAAGTAGGCATCTTCAAAAAAGAGGTGGAGGTATTTTTTTTGATTGTCGTCAGTCGACAGCAGCATTTCAATCGTCCCGTCATGTGTCTCCGCGCGGTTGAACATCCAATTGTAAAAAAACAAATCATCGTCCCCTTGGGCGGGCATAACAAATTTTATCAATCCGCTTTGCGGCCTGGATGCAGGTTTGCTGCTTTCGTCTAGCGATTGGTAAAATTCATACTCACATTCTACCAATTCATATTTTTTCCCATTATAAGCTTCGACCTCTGCAGCCGAAGTTTTTTGCTGGTCCATTATCAAAGTCGCCTTAAATGCCATGCGTTCGTTGAGTTAAGGAATGCGACCGCCTGCAACGCAGGCAGTCGCGTGTTTTAATTTTAAATTAGTTAAAGAGCCCAGTGATTATCGTATTCTACGCTACCCTTACCCGTCACTGTGAGCTGACGGCAAGTAATAGTAATAGACTCATACATGCGATCTGTGTTGGTATCATCATATACTTCTTCATAACTTACGCAATAAGCGTCAATGAAAGAAAGAGTTTTCATGATACCGCCAAGTTTGTTAGGCCATGTGATGGTGCCATTCTTTGAACCGTAAGAGTCACATGTCCACTCCAATAAGTCTGTATTACCGGCATCTGTTGATTTAACCTTCAAGTTGATTACTCCACCACGGGTTGTACCTGTAGGTTGTCCTTCCACGTCAATCTGTTGATTGAACTGATACTGTACATAAGTGACTTCGCGATCTTCGCATCCGTCAACCTTTAGCTGCGCTGTTCTAGGTGCTGCCATGATTTTAATTTTTTTAAGTGAATAAATTATTTGATTTCATTTGTCCATTCTGTTACGCCATTATCCCCATTATGTCCGGTCAACTTAATGTAGAAATTCTTAGCTGCAAAGAATGGTTTTAACTCAATCTCAATTTCAATATCTTTTGTTTTCTCGTTACGAACGATTTTGGGATTCGAGTACCCTTCTATAAGTTTGCCAGGTCCCTTGTAATCTTCCAAGAAATCAATAACCTGCTCACGGATTTCTTGTGCCAATTTACCGTTCCAATTTTTAAAAGCCTCGTCATTAAAGAAATTAGAAAACACTTTGCCTATCCAATCGAAAACCCGTACAATCGGATATTCCTGCAAACCAATAGTAGCACCATTATAAAGAGAACGGTTTGAAAAAGCCATTACACGGTTCTCTTCAAACGTCATAGGAACTACTCCTTTGTCTATTAAAGCAGTCAATTCAGATTTTAACAAATCGAGACGTGTCCCTTTTGCCATGTCTATTGTGCCATACTTTTTCCCGGCGATACCTTGTGAAATAGGGGTTTCATCCGTATTGCTCATGCGCCCGGCAATTGCTGCAGAAGGCGGCAAGAACAAATCTTCTTCTTCATCATTTGCCTCATCTGATTTCTTACGTCCAAGGATGTAATTACAAGCCATAATGACGTTGGCCAAGTATGCATCGGTGTCACTTAAGTTTGCTTTGTCCAATCCTTTATTAAGCAGTTTCAATGTAGGAGAATCTGCATAGTCTGTAACCAACATTACTTTGTTGCGGTATGCCATTTGTCCCCACATATTTACAATCTGTTTACTTCCAAGATAACCGGGACTGACTAACAAGGAATAATTTTCCTTGAGGGATAACCGGTCAAAACTTCTATTTAGCTCATCGCGGACAGCTGCAAATACACGACCATCTGGATCTCCTAAATCTTCTTTATCTACATTGATAAGGTTTAAACATTTCAATTTGGATTGGCCGGAATTAGCAAAAAACTCTCCAAGCGAACGGTATGCAATCTCCAGTTTACGTGTCTGCTCATGCACGCTCCCTAAATTTTGAAGAAGATTCTTCTCTGCGGCTTTGGCAGCCTCCTGACATTTGTCCACTGCTTCTGAAGCTGTGGTTGCATCGCTATCCAAGATACTCAACCACATAAGCAAGTCTGTTTTAAGACGTTTACGTTGCTCTGCGAATTCACTGTCTTGCAAAAATATCTTTTTAGCGGCCCTGCTTTCCGGATTCATATTCTCAAGTCCGTCAGCCATTGTCTCCAAAAGGTCGAAATCTCCATAATCTTCCAGTCCTTCCAAGCTTTCTTTCAGACGTTCAGCCGGATTTTCAATTTTCTTCACCTCATCCAAATAAGCACTTTCTGCTGTTGTTATGGTATTGGCTGCTTGAGGCTGTAATTTTAATTCTTCTGGCATATTATTTGAATTTATTGAGTTAGACTTTTATTTTAAGCGGCATTAAAATGTGCATATTGTAAACCATGTGATGACTCAAGCATGCATTTTGATGAACATAAGTGACTTGGGTGTTTCACATAAGTAACTCGGACGTTTCACATAAGTAAGTCTGGTCTATCACTTATGTTCGTTTGAGGGGGATTGGGACAAAACACACAAATCCATACTGCCATAGTATAATTAATTCTTTTCCAGTTCAGCCAACAAAGACTGCAAAGCAGTAATAAGGTGCTTTCTGCTCTCCTCGTTCTCAAAAGCACGTCTAAGCACTTTATTTTTAATCATTTGTTGTTCAATAGTTTTAAAAGAATCAATTGTCGCTTTTTGCTGACTTAGATAAGCGCTTTGTTTGATAAGTTCCTTGTCATCAAAATCTTTAAGGGCATTAAACTTGAAGTTTTCTTTAACCGGACGTCCTTCCAAATCCAACATTTGCACATTGCGTTTTTCCGGTTGGTAATGGTTAAACACATCTTCCATTGTTTCCGGCTGGAACACATCACCCGGTTTAACAGGTGCCATATCAGTAAACTGATCCACATAGAGGGTCTTGTTTTGAGGAAACTCAATAATCCCATCTACCGCCTCCGCATCGAGGACTTTTGAAATTACGGTTTTCTTTGCCATATTATTGCATGTTTAAATAATTATTCATGATGTATAATTTCCCATTTCAATTCATTCCTTTCGTCCAAAGCAAGTGTAACATGATCACCCTCTCGCAGTTCGCCGGAAATAATCATTTTCGACAAGGGACGACGGATGTCTTTACGAAGAATGCCTAGAATCGGTCTTGCTCCATATTGAGCATTAAATCCATTTATAGCAATCTTATGAATTGCTTTTTCGTCTACCTGAAGAGTGATATTCTGCTCACTTAATGTTTTCAATAATCCTTTTAAATGAATGTTGAATATCACAGTCACAATCTTTTCGTTGATAGGCGCAAAGGGAACTATTTCTGTTAGACGAGCTAAAAATTCAGGACGGAAATATCCCTGCATTACTTCAAGCATATCATTATGGGTCGGTACTAAACCTTTTTCAAATTGTTCAAAAATATACTGGCTCCCAATATTAGATGTAAATATGATCAAAGCATTGGAAAAATCGCCAACTCTTCCCAATCTGTCATGCAATTTCCCCTCATCTAAAATTTGCAAAAACAAATCAAATACGGAACGATGTGCCTTTTCTATCTCATCAAACAAAACTATCGAATAGGGCTTTTGTCGGATTTGATTCACTAAAAGACCACCTTCCTCATAACCGACATAACCCGGAGGTGCCCCATAAAGTAACGCTACTGAATGTTCCTCTTTGTATTCAGACATATCGAAACGCAAAATTGCGGTTTCATCTTGAAAGAGAAATTCCGCCAACGATTTTGCTAACTCAGTCTTCCCTGTACCCGTCGGTCCTAAGAAAAAGAAACTACCAATAGGCTGCCCTTTCTTATTCAAACCGGAACGGGATTCATAGATAGAATCCAATACGGCTTTAATGGCATGATCCTGTCCGACTACACGCTTCTTTAAAATTTCCTCAGCATTGACAAGCCGCTCGCGTTCGGCAGCTTGCACATCGCCTAAGGGTATACCGGTTTTCTGAGATACGACTTCTTTCAAATGTTCTACACCTACGATTTCTTTCCGTTCATTGGGATGTAAATCATTTTTTATTTTCAATAAAGCCATGGTACGGTCGATCAAGTCAATTGCCGATTCAGGCAAGTGTTTCTCGCTGAAGTATCTTTTGGCAAGTCGAATGGCATTTATCAATAAATCATCAGAAGCCTTTAACTTGTGGAATTCTTCAAATGACTTTATTACAGTCTGAAGTATGATTTCAGTACTTTCGATAGATGGTTCTTCTAGGATAATCCGCTCAAACTTTCCGGTAATCTCTTTATCTGTTTCTATATTTTTTGTAAATCCCTCGATAGAAGAAGTGCAGACACACAGCAATCCTTGATTTAACGAAGCTTTCAGTAAGTTTATGGTTCCATTCAACGCTCCTTGCTTGTCCATTAATTGGTCGAACGATTCGATGACTAGGATGGCATTATCCATATCAGACAATTCATCCAAGATTTTTTTCATTCGGCTTTCAATCTCGCTCTTATAAGAAACCCCGATAGATAGAGCGATTGTATCAAGTTCGTAAACTTGTGCATTCTGAAGAAAGGTAGGTACTCTTCCTGCTACTATAGCTTGTACAAGTGCGTGGATTAGGGTGGTTTTGCCCACACCGGATTCTCCTGTGATAAGAATATTGGCTTTTGTTTTTCTTCCGAGAATGCCGAATATTTCATTCAGTTCTTTTTCAAAACCTACAGCTTCAGGAAGCTTTCCTTCTATCTGTTCTTGGTTTTTCCAAATGCAATATGTTGCTACATTCTTATTTCCATTGTTTTTAGTTCGAGTTGTAGAATTGTTCGCTGCGTTTGTTTGACCCTCTCCAAAGTTTCCGCAAACAGCCATAATATCTTCTTTCTGAAGCGGAAGTGTCTTAAGTTGTTCAAATGTGAAACCAACCCCAGGAGTTACAATAGCTATCAGTAATGAAACCGGATCAATAGATTCTTTTTTCAATGCCACTCGGACACTGTCAGCCTCATTAACGACAGCTTTTGAAAGTGGAGAAAGACCCTTTTGCGGAGAAGAATCATAATTCTTTTTGGACATCTTAATCCGCATGTCTGCCCAATCAAGAATATAGTAGTAATCCGCATTCAAGCTTTTTTCAATGAATGAGACTAACCCCACATCTTTATGAAGCAATGCCTTCAGGATATGAGCCGGTTCTATTGCCGCATTCATGTTTTCCTTAGCGTAGGCTTCCGCAATTTGGAAGACTTCTAAGGTACTATCACTAAAGTTATTCAACATATTTGTATTCATTAATTCATTAATCCAGCAAAATAATTTCCTTTGCAACCGGAGTCGTTTTCTTTTGTATAGGAGTGATAGTCACTGTTGTTTTTTTGTTCCTCTCTCGTGGCTTTGGCTTAACAAATACCATTTCAAATGGATACTCAATGGTTGGACAACCAATTTCCGTAATCCGAACAGAGAAATTGATACGTTCTTGGTCTATGCCAAACAACTGAAAGATATAATGGTTTTCTGTTATTTTATTCAAGATAGGCTGCTCCGAAAAATTTGAAGCGACAACTTCCACATTCTTGAAATAATTGCTTTCATCATTTCTTGCTACATCAGTTTTTATCAGATCAAATTCAACTGAAATTGTATCATTGGCTGAAGATATAGAGAAATTGGTATTGGATAAATTCACTTCGTAGTATTTTACATACCACTCAGATATCGTGACTTTATGAGGTACAGAAAGTAGTCCATCGTAACGTAACGAATAAAAATAATCGTGTGCAGTCAATGTATCGGTCAAATCTTTGGGTATAGATAAACGGCAATTATAGGTCAATGTATTCCCTTCGACATTTTCATTTTCCGTACGGGATTCTATTTGTATTTCACAATCCTCTGAATGGCTTGCCACTGTTGCTGATGTGCATTTAATATAAGGAGGCATCAAAGTTGTCAGCTTAGCATCATAATATTGATGATTAAAACCAATGTTTTCATTGTTATTCAACTTAAACAAGAAATTGTTATCCGAGTCTACGGTTATCACCCCACATTTGCCGTCAGACTTCACTATAGCCAAATCATCCTCCAAATGAAGAATCTCGTCAAATTGAGGAGGAAGAAGCTCTTTCCCTTTAAAAACCAGCCCATAACGGTTATCCTTGGATAACTTTTTAAATACACTCGTATAAGTACGCTCTGACTCCAGTGGAAATTCACTGATTACCGGCTCGTTTCCCAAAAGCTCCATATATTTTAATCGCATAAATTGATCAAAAATGAACTTGCCGTTCTTTGCACCAACTAAATAACCCTCGTCTCCTTTTATTATTGGAATTTCTTTTGCAGGAGAAACAACCAATGATTTTTTGTTGAATGTGCTATCTATCGAAATAGGAGTCAGTTCGTAGGTTTCTGAATCGATGGTATAGAATTTCTTTTTAATTGCTATGATTGCCCTTCCATTATGAAATGAAGACATAAAACTAATATCTTTTTTATCTTCATCTTGCAATACAAAAGGAATACCTTCTGTATTGATAAAATCACAATATGTCTCATTCGGATTCTTAGGATAATCTGCGTAAGACTTCACCAAAGCATGACCATCAAAAAATGGATACGCTTCAGCAAACGGACCGAAAACTTGTATGCCTTCAGTATTGAGATAGAAATATTGATTGTTCTGCCTAACCAACAACAACCCAGAATAAAAACGGTTTACTCCGTCAGGTAATTTATATTCTTTTCCTTCTATAGAAAAGATCTGCCCATAAGGATCTGTTATACCATACAGTTTCCCGTACTTGAAAAGCAAAGCCCTTTCTTCTTTAAATGCAGTAATGCTGTCAAATTCCAATGGAAGAATCTCCTTCCCTTCTTTATTCAACAAGCCGATTTTACCATTTGAAGCAACTTTCAATAAACCATAATCCATCATTTCTATAAAGTCATAATTAGGGCGTACCAACCACTTGGCTATTTGTGCTTGCACAGATAAACTCAAACATGCCATTATGACCCAAGCTAACATTTTCTTATTCATTTTCATGCTTTATTTTTTTAATGCGTGATAAGACTTTATTTATTTTTTCTATGTACTCTTTGTCTTGATTCTTTATAGCCTCATTTTTGCTCTTATTTAGCAGTTTAACTGCGACCTCAATGTCACGATTGACAACCATCCCATTCAGATAATATTGCGCTAACCAAGACATGGCCTGATAGTTGGTCGAATCTGACGCTTGAATAGCCTTTTTCAACCAAGTCATTGCTTCTTCGTTCTTTGCATTTTCAATCAGAAGTCCCAATGAATCTGTAATAAGTCCTAAATTCTTTTTGCGCAATAAAGACAAACTATCCTTTGGCGCCCACACATACGTATAAGCGACTTGGTACATTGCAGGCATGTAACCCTTTTCCGCTAAATTCAACATGCCGTCAAAGCCTTGTGATGTCTTTTCTGGCTCCGAACTGTTTAGTTCGGTTAAATAACTTTGGTATAATTCTTCCGGAGTAGGTTCAGAGGCAGAAGAGGCTAATGACCAATAAACAATACACCCACATACGGCTGCTGCCAATACTGCAATACCACTTGTTAGTATCGTTTTGTTTCTGTACCATGGCTCGGGAAAGACAAAAGCATCAATTGCAGCTCTAAATTGAGCCGATGTCGTATAACGTTCCGATTGCTTTTTAGCAGTGGCCTTTTTAATGACAGTTCTGATTTGATAAGATTGGATGGCTTTCAATGGTATCGTTTTCTGTAACTGGGCTTCCATCATATCATAAGAAGTGCCTTTAAAAGGTAGATGCCCTGTTAATAGCTGAAAATATAGAATACCTATCGCATATACATCTGTAGAAAAATTCTGATGCCGGATATCTCCAAGAATCAATTCGGGGGCTGCATACCCTGCTTTTCCTAAAAATTGTCCGGAAGAAGTTAATCCTTTATCTGCCGTATTAAGCCGAACCAACTGCTTGGCTACACCGAAATCGATGAGTTTGATTTTCCCGTCTGTAGTTACCATGATGTTCGTTGGGTCTATATCTCTGTGGATGTAGCCCACATCATGCAAAGCCATTACTCCTGCCAAAACTTTCTTTATAATCTCTGTGGATTTCTGCTCCCGATTATCAATGTATTCTTCATAAAGTTTTTCTATACTGGGGTGCACCACACCGTGTCTATCCTCTAAATTACCAACAATTAAATTCGCCAAACTTATGCCATCCAGATATTCACTGATAACATGATAATGAGTGACGTCAGCACCAAGCATGTCTTTATCCTGGGTTTCTATAAAAGCATACATAAGGACGAGGCTCTCATTGTGCAGTTGTATGGAAGCTTCCCGTCTGGCTCGTTCAATCACAAGATCTGGAAGTCCTTCAAACATCGCTTTGATAGCTACTGGAGTTACACCTCCATTGCTGTCAATTCTTTTGCCAAGATAGACACGCCCCATTCCGCCTTCACCTAAAATGTCAGCATCCGTGTCGAATTCATAATAAACACCTTCGTTACGTTCTTTCTGTCCTTGCAATTTTCTTATTGCCATAATATGTCTTCAAATTTTAGCTAAATAAGCATCAACTACCTACAAAATAATTGCCTAATGGCTTAATTCTTACTATTGCCGTTTTTATTTATGACATTAATCACTATATAGTCTTCTTTTCCTTGAATATATAATACATAGTCACCGGTTTCGTTTAAGGGAAATGTAATTTTGATGTTGCTTAATGGAGTAACTTCGCGATTAATTCCAATGGGTGATTGCACCAAATCTTGATAAGTGATAACTGGCAGAGAGACAATCCGTTTCTTTTTGCCGTTTGGAACTGTTACATTTTCAACATGAGCCTTTACCAAAGTTATTACATTGTCTACATTTCCCAAATTGGCTTCTACACAAATGGTATCACCCACCGTTGCTTGTGCAGATACAACTGAAGTTAACACAAGATATGAGCCAACGGGGTTAAGTTGTACAAAATATGCAGGTTTTCCATTGAGAAGGATTTCGCCTTCTTTCAAAATTTTATCATATACAGCTACATAGCTCTCGTTGGGAATTTTAGCATACGATACAATTTTATTGAGTGGTATCGTACGCTTGCTGCCGTCTTCAAAGTTGAAAACAAGTTCTTTACCTGAAGTCCTCGAGGAAATAAAACCCACTAAAGGACCATGTTCTTCTTTAACCTGAATTTGGTCAAGCAACTGTATTTGTGACCATAAATCCAACTTATCACTTAGCTTTTCCGTTCGAATTTGTTGCACTTGGCTGAATTTGAAAGACAATACCTCTTCATCATCGGTCAGTATTTTCAAATTTCGTCCTGGAAATTGTTCTATGATTTGCCCGGTAATCTCAGTACCATCATCAAGTACCACTATTTCTTTGACACCTGAAAAGAGATTCTCTGGTCGTCTGTTTTTCACACTGCGATACATATCCCCCCAAGCAAATGTATATTGGCTTCGCCCAAGATCTAGAAATTTAATTAACGAACCTTTTTCCAATAAAAAAACCCTGTGGAATGTACTATTCTTAAACTCCAAAGTCGTTAATTCCAACGATTTACCACTTGTGCTTTTTACGTACTTATCATTTTGTTCCGCCCATTCTTTCCATTCTTGAGATAATGATTCTGATGGAATCCTTTCGGTTATTCTATTCAGAAGCGAATCACTATTTACAACGATAGTAGCTTCTTCAGTTTGAAGCGTTATTTGTTTTCCGGGGATTTGTTCAGCAATATATCCCTTTATAATGGAGCCGTTCTTCATGTAAATCTGTTCGATGTTTTGTGCAAATGCATTTGCACTAACATAAAACATGATTAACATATAGAAGTATTTATTTCTAAGCTTCATAGCAATCTATTATATGCAACATTATGATTTTATGTGAATGCTCGTAAAAGCAAGTTCATACCCTCTGAAAATGAATATATACTTCAATAGCATGCGGAGATAACTTCAACTCCATTCGGAAATATACTAAGTGGGCAAAGTAAGTATACCTTCGTTTTGAGTAGTAATAGTCTCTGTAACTTGCGAATATTCATTTGACTTTATTGATTGGATTAGACAGGCGTTTCATGCTGTTTCATATCCAACTTAGTGTAAATAACAGCACCATTTATTGTGTCAAGCACGACTTTCAAATCTCTATTGCCATTATAGAACACATGCGCAAATTCATTACTCTCATTTTCTGCCGCAGTGTATATCCTTGACAAATAGTCACGGATATCACTAATTTTAATAGGTTTATAGTAAACCCAATATTCAGAGACTTGGTTATCTGTATTAAATACGAATCCTACAATATCTGCATAATCATTATTCTCGATGTAGTAATAATCACTTCCATTTGCAGAATAAGAATTGTCAGAGAAGCTATAGTTACAGCCGTAATCTTCCATTGCTGATCTTACCGTATTTTTATCAGAGCCAAACAGAGTGGTAAAGTCTATCCACAAATTTTCTTCTTGAGGATAAAATTTTGAACGAAGATTATAACTCAAGAAATAAGTATATTGATCTTCATCTTCATTATATCTCCTTTCTAATGCAACACGGAATTTTGAATCCTCTTCAGATTTTCCTAACTCAATGTATGTAGAATTGTTCGGACCATATTTGCCTTCTTCTTCAGCTTGGAATTTCTCAGATAGGAGACCTTTAAGATAATCAAAAGATTCATCTGATAAAGTCGGAAGAAGTAGTTGAATTTGACAACAACTGCTAAAATCCGGATTTAAATATGCTGTTGTTACAAATTGTTCATAATGATTAGCCTTTGAGCGTGGATAGTAAGAAACATATAGATTAGATAATGTATTGTGATCATATGGTTCCATATCTAAGAACACGTTTGCATAGTCTTCATTTTCTCCAAGTATATTTTCATACTTAGTATTAACCATATCCTCCATTAGCTGGTTGTTGTAGTCAGCTACAAACTGCTCTGTGTATCTTTCATGATTATAGTCGGCGGGATATTCCATTACAACAAGTTGCATCGCATCAAGAATCATATTAACTACATATTGCTTATTTGATGAAATTTCCGGCAAGATTTCACTTGTACCCTCTGTATCAAACTCACCACAAAATTTAATAAATGTATCGTAATACTCTGGGGGTAATTCTCTTTTTTGTATATGGAAACTGAATCCTTTGCTTTCTTCCGGAAGTAATGCACGATAAAGATAACTTGTTGGAGCTTTTTTATCAGTCCATTTCGTTAGTACTTCTGATATTGCCAAATTATAATTAGATAACTGTTCACTATAGTTAAAAGAAAAATTCCCATTTTCAAATCTTACATTATTTTTAGCTTTAAGCGCTTTAATAAAGTAGCCGTCGGTCAAAACAGAGAATCTACTATAACCATCAATACCCCATCCAGAATAGTCTTTGTCGCTCATATAAACATGTACCAAACTTGTTACAGGTTTGATATCAGCAGTAATAGCCTTAGATGTATTTGTTATTTCGATTTTTTGTACATCTATGCCGAGAGTTTCAAATACGACAGGAAAATAACTGCTGTTTTCTGTTATCGATAAATCTTGAATATTAGATTCATTTTCTATATTCCAAAATTTGTATCCAGTGCCACCGAGACCATCTCTAAAATCAGCTATACAAACTACAGTATAATTACCAAGTGCCAAATATGGTGCATAATTCAAAGATTCAGATAAGTTATTACACAGCTTCTCTGCTTTATCTACAAGCTGACCATTTTCATTATAAACTAAAGCTAACAAATTAAGTTTCCATCCATCTTTGTTCATATCAAAATCCCCAGCCTGAAATTGTTCATAGTCATCAAATATGTGAGCTGCAGTTATACCAATTTCTGATTTATAATTAATCTCAATTTCTTCTTGATCTGTACATGAGACAAATACTGCCACTATTGCAAGAAGACCTGCTATTATCTTTTTCATATATATTCCTATGTTATAACGTTAATAAATCGGATTAGAACAGCCAGCCTACCGTGACTTGAATGTTGTTGTTTTTCCATTTCAAATTCTCCCCTAAATCGGTAAGACCGATTGAGTATCTTGCACCAACCATAAAACCGAAATCAAACTCGTATGCAGCACCTACTCCTATACCCCAATTAAAACCTTTACAGTCGCCTACTTTCACATTGGCATCACTCAACTTTAAAAAATCAGGGGAAGATGACAACAGATAAGAGAACTCCGGTCCCACCTCGATACTAAGCGCAGACAACGGATATACTTTCAGCATTACTGGGATTTTTATATAATTGAGTTTGATATCACCACCGTCACTTTTTATCGCCTGATATGAGTATAACACTTCCGGTTGCAGTCCCCACAGTCCCGTCCCAGGCAGACTGCTTGCCGTCCGTTGCCCCCAGTGGAAATTCATCAAAGCACCAATTTGAAATCCTGTTCCCATAGAGAAACCAGGGTCAAACGTCATATCATTGCTTATATTCGAAAGATTGACTCCAGCTTTTACACCATACTTTATAGCCAAAGCAGAGCCATGACGTTTTGTTACCAATCTCCCATCTGTTTCAGTTTTGGGATTGCCATACCCCCTGTCTATTTTGACCTGAGCCATGACATTGCTCAATGCAAGAAAGGCACTGACAGCTAAGATGAACAATTTCTTTCTCATAAAATAATTATTAAATGGTTATATAATAGTGATTTTTTTCTTTTCCCTTTCCCGTTTTGGATGAGTAACCATCTTGCTGATTTCTTTCTTTATCGTAGGGCAACCTTCTTCTGATATAGTTATATTATATGTAAACGTTCTACTTTCCCCTTCAGGGATATAAACGGGTATAGAGATTGCCATTTTTTCCCCAGGTGCAAAACTATATTCCTCGCCCCCTGATACTTTAACCTGAGTAGTAACATTAGACTTTCCGACCTTCGATTCTATTACGATATTAAGCAAAGCATTACCTTTTTCATCAGTTGAATTTCCACCCGTTACACTAACATCATACCCTTCTTCGTGTTTTGAAGACAAGGTTATCAAGCGATGCATCCATTCCAAACCATCATAAGTTACTGCAATATCCACTTGTCGGGTTGTTACATTATCAAATTTCGTATCGGACTGAAAATAGGGCAGATGCAATTTCCAAACTTCTCCGTGTCGTTTTAATGGGGCATAACGCAAGTAGCCGTCTTCGTTGATATAGCATTTCAAGCGTAAAGGATTCACATCTTTCATGTCCACTTCAACTTCCACATATTGTTGAGGCTCCATTTCGTCCAAATTCCCTGTCAAATTGCTTGATAGCGGATTATGATGGAAGACAATAACTTGAGTAGGAGCAACCAGTTCAATGCCGGCTGAAGGATTCAATTTGAGAATACCTATTGTTTTATTTTTTGCACCGACTATTGCATACTTTTTCTCATACG
Organism: Bacteroides sp. An51A; assembly: GCF_002161565.1. Classification (NCBI taxonomy): domain Bacteria; kingdom Pseudomonadati; phylum Bacteroidota; class Bacteroidia; order Bacteroidales; family Bacteroidaceae; genus Bacteroides; species Bacteroides sp. An51A. The sequence goes on along the minus strand of NZ_NFIC01000001.1, from coordinate 898,459 downwards.
TTTCTACAGAATTAAACGAATGCTCCAATATAGGTTTTCCTAAGTATGTTATTTGAATTCCATCCTGCGTCTCTTGCTTGCTGAGCAACTCAGAACTTTCGGTAATGAACAATGGCGTATCATTTATTTTATAAGGCAGGTCAAAATTATAATTTGCCCCTGATATACGCCACTGATTGTCAATGTAGTAATGATGCCCGTTTTGGCTTGCCAAATATGTAAAATCATCAGACAGGTCAACGAACATTCTGCTTTCAAGCTTTTTAACACCATCTAACTTGTTTCCATCCAGCTTCATGATTCTCAACAAGTCACCTCCTCTTATAGATGAAGTTACAGCCAATAGTCGTCCATCAACCAAAGAACTTAAGAACTTGTATTTTGTATCCGATATAATAGCAGAGCCACCAGACTTGTTGATAAGGCCATAATATCCATCTCCATCGGCATATTGAACAGTTGCAATGCCGTTTTGAAACGGTGCAGCTAAATAGAAGCGGGCTTTAATCGAAATATTACCTTGATTATTTAGATAACCACATAAGCCGGATTCGTCTTTATACCCTAACAGCCCTTCTTTATAATAAGGATAGGCTGTCGCATATATGGGTTTATCTGCAAAACTACGCAAAATTTCCCCGTTTTGGTCTATAATACTCAATATCCTACGTCCCGTTTTATCCAAAACCAAGGCTCTATTTTCAACGTAAGAAGTTATACTATCATATTTGACTTCCAACACTTCTTTCCCGTCAACAGCGGATATTATCCCCCATTTCCCCTCTGATTGTACTTTAAATAAATCATGCCCCATGTATTGTATTCCGGAAAAACTTCCAGGACGACACAACCATTCCATACTTTGAGCCATACCACTGGCAGCAGGGAATAACAACACTATTACAAATAGAATAAAAGCTTTCAATTATTATCCTCCATTGATTGGGTTAATAATTCTTTCGCATGAATTGCTTTTATGGCATAGTTGAAACCTTGACTTTTGCTCACTCCAGAGTTCAATACCCCAACCAATTGGCCTTTGTCATTGAATATAGGAGATCCGCTTGCACCTCCGTATGATGGGGCATTAAATCCAAAGGAATATCTGGTGCATTCTTGTGTGATGCTTCCACCATTTGCAAGGAGTTGTACTCCTTTAGATGACTTCAAGTCTTGAAGACTTAAACCGAAAGGAAATCCCATCGTGTATATATGTGATCCGACCCTTATTTCCGAATCATCAATAACAGCTTGATTCAAGTCTACTATGCAGATGTTTTCATCAGGTAACCTTTTGGATTCCAATTGCAGTATGGCGACATCTTTTTCTATATTGTCATGCCCGACCAATTCCCGACATTGCTTTAAGTTTTCCACGCTAAAATAGGAGCCGTTAGGTACCATACCAATATAAGAAAGCACTCCCTCTACCTTAATTTGAGAAGTAAAAGCATTAAGTGCAGGATTCTCGGATGCGACAGTAGCGATAAGCATTTTGTATTTATCTGATATCATAGACAATTCCTTATCAAACAACCAAGGTCTAGTGATATGTAAATTGGTTACAATCTTACCGTCCTCTGAAACAAAGAATCCTGTTCCAGTAAAGCTATTCATTTTAGAACGCCCTCCATCAACCTTTTGAATTGTTCCATTCGCCCAAACGACTTCAGTAGGCAGTCCCAATTTCTCCAAATCCAAATTACCGGCAGAAACTTTGTAATAATAAAATCCCAATAATAACACAGTCGAATTTTTATACTTGGTATAAATTTCTTCATCTGACATGTGCTTGCCAGAATAAGACAATGCTGTAGGTTTATTATCCCAATTATTGCCAATCAGGCGATAAATTCCATATATGCCGCCACATAATAGGAGCACAATGAACAAAACGGAAAAGATTTTTTTATAATTGACAGTTTTCCCTTCACCATATGGATTTGGAACCGATACCCCAGCACATAATATCTTATCCCCTTTTTTTAATTTCACATCTTGATTGGGAGGGATTGCCCGCCCGTTCACTGTTGTCCCGTTTTTACTATGGTCTTGTATATACCATTTCTTGTCGCTCATTAATTTGAGTGTTGCGTGGAAACGGCTGACTTTATCCCCTTGTAATTGATATTTGTTTCTGAAATTCGTTCCAATCCCTCTCATCTCTTTAATTTTAGACATGTCTGGCATGGGAAGGGCAGGTATTTTATTCCAATCCAATATTTGATCAGCAAAGCGGATAACATCACCCCTTTTTACTGGAACCTCTTTATCCGGTTGCAGCCTATGGTCATTAAGATAAGTACCATTCCTGCTTCCTTTATCTGTCAACAGGATTTCTCCATTGTCAAGCAACAGCAATTCGGCATGATAACCACTAACAAATTGGCTATTTAATCTTATATGAGAATTATTCCCACTTCCTATTACAATCAGCTTCATGCGTATATATGTTTTTATTTAGTATATAGGATCGTAAATTTCTTCTTTTGTTTTGTTCGCTTTAATCGTGTCTTTATTTTCCTGCTTAGGTGGAACGGGGGCTTCTGGCTTCACAACTACAGTGTCTCTGACAATTACCGTATCAGGTTCAGGTTCCGGAATGACTGTTGGTGGTTCTGCTATTGGTTGAGGCTCCACTGGCGCCACCTGCCGGTTATTATCATAGAGATATTTTGTTCCTAAAGCAATACCAGTTAAAACAGCTAACGACATAACTACTACTAGCATTGTTCGAAGTGTATTTTTCTTTTGAAAAGGGATCAATGACCAATCCAAATTATAGATATGCGCAAATGATACAACATCCTTACGCGATACGGGTATCTCTACATTGGAGGACATTTTCATTCCGTTGACATAAGTACCGTTCCGACTTTGGTCTGTCAAGAATATCTTGCCATTCGACTCAACCCTAATGGTTGCATGTAGCCTACTGATAATGTCGGTGTTGTCCGGTATTACAATATCACATCCTTCATCCCTACCTATTGTATATATCTTTTTCATTTCCTATATTTCTATTTGGCTTATTTCCCATAAAAGGATATTCTTCCTTTATCTGTTAATCATGTTGCAAATCCTTTCCCAAAAAGAATAGTCACCGTGTTGCATAAGGATATTGAACACAACCCCTCCTATCAGCAATAAAGACAAAATAACCAATAAGATTTTAGTAGACTTTTTCATCTTCTTCTTTAAAGTTGAATTGCCATTCATCTCCAATATGGCTGCAGTCAAGTTGTCATATTCAGTTCCGCTGTTCCTCCCTATGCTTTCTATAACATTTGCCGTGGAATCAAGTATTTTGTCAATGGATTTCTTTTCGGATAAATGTTTAATAAATTCATCTTCCGGCATGGCTCCCCAAAAACCATCTGTACAAAGAACGAACCGATCCCCTTTTCGGTAAGGAAGCTCAATTGTCTCAACTTCCATATCTGTTTCTATTCCGAGTGCTTTTAATATAACATTAGATTGTGCAGACAGTCTGGCTTGTTCTTCGGATATGACTTTTTTCTTGACCATCTCAAATACCATTGAGTGATCAAACGTTCTGAAAATTTTTTTCCCTTTCCTCAATTGATATATCCGGCTGTCCCCCACATAAGCTGCAATAGCAGAACGGGGTGTCAGAAGGAGTGCTGTTACTGTTGTCCCCATACCTTGAAGTTCCGGAGTGTTTTTACCCTCCTCAATAATGGCCATATTCGCATTTCTGATGGCTTTAATCAACGTCATAGAAGGGTTAGCCTGTTTATCTGCTGAAGCCATGGTCTCAAGAATCTTCTGGACAGCAAGCTGAGATGCAACACTACCACCCTGCATACCCCCCATACCATCGCATACTACTATCAGATATCCGAGTGTCGTTTTTTTTATACCGGCTGAATCCTGATTTTCTTTTCTTCCTCCTATTCGGGAATCGATAAAACCTAATATTTCTCCATTTATTTCAATTGGTGTGACCATAATTATATTATAAATAAGATAATTAAAAGAACAAACAACAATACAGCTATGCTTATTATCAGTTTCTTGTGTTCTTCAAACATTTCCTTGATCGGATTACTTTCCCCTTGAAGAGCTTCCTTTATTGCTAATTTGAACTCAAGTGCAGATTTAAAGCGTTTTGATGGGGATTTTTCTGTTGCTTTTAATATAACATTATATAATCTTCTCGGGATTTTTTTGTCATACGGCAACTTCATGGATATTTGTCTGGATAAAATCTCGGCCTCTATATTTGTCTTAAAAGGATTATGTCCTGTTAACAATTCATAGAACGTGATTCCTGTAGAATAAATATCTGTTTGCGCATTGATTTCCGTATCGGCAGAATCTCGCAAAATCTGTTCAGGAGCAGCATATTGTGGGGTTCCGATAAAACCAAAAGATGAATATTTATTTCCTCCACTCATCCTGGCTATTCCTAAATCCATAAGTTTTACTGTTGAACCATTTTCTATCATCACATTAGATGGTTTTACATCCCGATGTACCACCCCTCTGGAATGAAGATATTGCAATGCATCCAACACATTACAAATTTCATTAGAAATCTTTTCTATTCTATCTGCCGGGGGTAAAGCATTTAACTGTTCCCGGACATGGGTTTCTAAGGTTATTCCAGCTACATAACCGCTTAAAATAAATATAGGTCCATAATCAGGATTATATTCACATAGACCTATCATCTGCACCAGATTCGGATGGGAAAAAGACAAGGAGGCTTCTTGTTTTGCCCTTTCTCTAATCATTTTATTGTTGGCATATATATCCTTGACCCTTTTTATTGCAACTCTTTGATTGGAGTTGCAACTAAATCCTAAATAAACTGTTCCCATTGCACCATTGCCTAATGGGGTAGAGTTCGGATCATAGTAATACCACTGCCCCGAGACCTGTAGATAAATATGCGGATCCCCTTCACGTTGGTATACTTGCTGAACAGTGTTATTATTCATACTTGATGGATTTTAACAATTCTATATTCTCCGTTAAGACTTTCTGAAGTTCTTCGTTATCATATCCGTGCCGAGAGTTTACTTTTTGTTCCAATAGCCTTAAAGCTCTTTCAAAAGAATTTAAAGCTTTCAATATATTATTCTCTGCATCGACTGTGTAATAGGCGGCTCCTAATATATAATACATTTCAGGAGTTAAAACTGATGTGTCTTGTATTTTAGACAAGTATTCTATAACTTTATTGAGCTCAAATTTATCAATATCGTTGCTCAAATTTAAATGCTTCCTTCTTTGAAGGAGCATATCACTCTTAGTTCCTGAAAAATAAGTAATTCCTACTTCAACTCTTGCACTATCATAGTTTTCATTAGCCAATTCCTGCATTTGCTTAAACCCTAATTTAACAGAATTTTCCATATTAGAATCTAATAATGACAAAGCTTTTTTATAGCGTTCAGATAGTGTCGGTTCTGAAAGAATTGCGTTTGTGCTTTCGGCATTATGTGCAAAGTAAAACCACGTACCACAACCCACGCCTACGACCAATACTATGGCTACAGCATATTTCCAAAGATTGTTTTTCGAAGGACATTTTTCTGCCATATCAATTGCAACTCGGAACTCAGCAATGGAATGATACCGATTCGTTTGTTTTTTTTCTGTTGCCTTCCGAATGATTTTCGCCAATGCTTTATTTTCTATATTTTTTACAGGGACTTTACGCTTAAGCTGTTCCTGCAAAACCTCGTATTGACTGCCCGTAAAAGGCAACTCTCCTACTAAAAGCCTGTAAAAAAGAATACCTAAAGCATAGATATCTGTCGTATAATTCTGGCTTTTGACATCACCCAATACTAACTCCGGCGAAGCATATTCTGCTTTCCCTATGAATTTTCCCGCTGCTGTCATTAACTTGTCTTTAGAACCTAAAGCATTCAGATTCTTTGCAATACCGAAATCTATCAATTTTATGCAGCCATTGTTGGTCACCATTATATTGCTTGGATCAATGTCACGATGAATATACCCCTTATCATGCAATGCCAACACTCCTGACAAAATATTCTTAATGATATATATGGATGTATTTTCCTTGTCTTTTACGTAGTTTCTATACAGGTTACGAGCGAAATCATTATCCTGATCCGTTACATTGTCAAAATGCCCGACTAATAAATCAGACAACTCCATACCATGCAGGAATTCACTAATGACATAATGATGATAGATTACTTCGCCCCAACGATTTTTTTCAAAGACACTTATTAGCCCTAACATCTCTACAAGATTGTCATGCCGAAATTGAATGGAAGCTTCACGCTCAGCCCTGGCATAAACTTCTTCAGGAAGATTGTCATGCAATGCTTTTATCGCGACTTCTGTTCGCACACCGCTTTTTTCATCTACACAAAAGCCACGATATACAACTCCCATTCCCCCCTCTCCTAGCGGAGGGGAATCGGCATCATATTCGTAATATATGCCTTTCTGTTTCTCGGTTTGTCCCTGTAATCTTCTGATTTGCATCGGAGATTGCTACATAAATATAGTTCCACCAGGTTTCGTGACAGGCTTATTCCCTGATTCATCCAATCCGACTGTTCCACCTTGGGAAACAGCATTTCCCTCATCATATCCTTGAGTATAACGATTAAAGGCCGGTGCTGCATAAGGATTGGTATTTATGGGAGTGTTGTTGGAGGCCTGTGTTGACATAAACTCACGACAAACGTTCAAACCAATTTGTTTGGCATCAATTAAGATAAAAAACAAATCATAATGTTCACCTATAGTAATAATATCACCATTAAAACATTCTCTTTGATCAAATCCCAGACTCTCACCATTTATCATTGTCCCACAAGTTGAACGGGCATCACAAATAGAGGCAATGATTTTTTCTGGATTTTTCATTTGCCTTACAACCAGTACTGCATGTTGATCTGATACGGTTGCTTCACTTAAGCAAATATCACAATCTGCAGAACGTCCGATACTGTTTGAACCTATGTGAAGCGGCCAATATTCACCGGCACTTGTTCTTGAAATAGAATACAGAAAACCGACAACTGGTTTCTGATTAGGAACATTATTGGGCACTGTCCCAAATGGATTGGGGACAAAAGTGCCGTCATGTGGCTTAGGTTCTGATTGGCGATGATTTTGCGGTAAATCCGTATATGCATCTTCCATTCCCGGAATAATAGTTTTATTGCTGCTCATAATTTATTTATATACAGTTTTATATCACTCTTATTTTTTTACATTTCCAAATTCCTAATGCAGGATTTATTCTTCCCAATAAAACATGACTTATCATGAAAGTTCTAAAAAATTACAGATTATTTCTCCATTTTTTTCTCCGACTTCAAACGCCAAGTCAGCTATTTTATTTAGAAGCAATAGAATTTTAATTGATTTCTTTTTATGGTCATTTCACTTATATTCATTTGCAGGAATGTAATCATTAATCACTATTTTTTTACTCCAGTTGCAATTCTATATTTCCGATGGGATTTATTTCTCACATGGTCTGCTTGATCGTAAGTGAAAACATTGATTCTTCTTTCATTGTTAGAAAGTTTCATGATGACAAGAAAAGGGGGCTAAATAAAATGAAGATAATTTTAAAATCATTTTACATGCTCTAAATCTTTTGCTGAAATGGACACGCTGGCACATCCCAAACAATCTATCACAATCATTATCTTGGAATTTCCATCAGAGTCAACAGATGCATAGCCGACTAATCCTCTTAACGACCCGCGTCTCACCCTAACTTTATCTCCTTTCCGAATAGTCAAAGGCTCCATCGTGATTTCAGAATCTGCATTTCCCAACATAAACTTGAATTGTTCAATCTGTTCATCTGGTATAATAGCAGGTTTATGCTCACCAGGAGCCGTCAAGAAACGATATATAAACGACAAGTTACGAACTTTCTCCAATTCTTTAGTTGTCAATTTAACGAAAATCATCATAGGAATCACCACACGCTCCACTTTTTTCCTGCGGTCACTCCATTGATGCATTTCTATTTGTATGGGAAGAAAAGTCTCAAAATTTAACAACTGCAGTTTTTTATTCGCTGTCTTTTCACAATTCATCTGAACCAGAGCGACAAACCAATGCTTTGGACATGCTTCGCTTTCGTCTGTCACATTTCCGACAGGCGAAACCGAATGAATTTGACCACATATCTCCATTGCTTTTCGCATTTAAACTTTCGTCAATTTATCCGAAAGAAATAGATTGACACTCGCAAATGTATGTAAAATATAGATAATCTAAAAACATTTTACACTAAAATAATCGATTCCTGCTAAACAACACACCTAATTATTACAAATATAAATCATCTGATAGCATATAATATTGAAAAACAAATTATTTTATATCATATCTATTTTCATATAAGCCTACACAGAGACAAAAGTGTGTAAATCTGCATTTTTTACATATCTATCTCGTTATGTATAAAGAACTTATTAAAAACTAATTAAAAATATATACATCATATATCATTGTGTTACTTTTACATATTTATATAGACACCAAAGAATAATAAGAGTTCGTTTAAATTTTGCTCAGGTTAATTTTTCGAATTGTTTTCGAGGATGTTTTTCTGATTTTATGAGGAGGATAGCGGGCTATCTGAGGAAAAAAATCGGGAAAACAGGCCGGAAACAAACGAAAAAGGACCTGATAGAATATTACTTTATTGGAAAATTTAAACGACAGGCTCTAAGATAAATGACAGACTGCACCCCAAGCCCAAGCACGAACAGGTATTCCACTGCCCAATAAGCTGCTAACGGAACATTACGATGGCTTAATCCCCATAAGCAAAACAGATAAACAATGGTTGTTGTCAGTTGAAATACAAATACAGTCCGCGTTGCTCCTGTTCCTGTCGCTGCGTTCAGATAAACATAGCCGGGAAGTGCAAAGAAGTAATTCAGCAGCATAACCATAAACGGCAACCATGCAACTTGTACGATAACCGGATTTTCTGTGTAAGCCCCGATAATGTGTTGGTGAAAGACCAAGGCAAGAACAATCAATGGGATACCTGTCACATATCCTAAACGGATAATTTTGTGACAAAGCGGGAAGATTTTTCCCTTTTCACCTGCTCCAATCAGGTTGCTCACCAAAGAACTGGTAACACCAGCCAGTGCATTGACGATAACGGAAAACAGGGCTGAAACACTTCTTACAATATTCGATACAGCCAATTCTGTTTCTCCCAAATGCTCGATAGCCAAGAAGAACAGAAACCAAATGGCTACACTGACAAAGAATTGGAGCATGCTCCATACCGAGATAGAAAATATTTCTTTTAATATCTTTATCTCAATGTGCCAGCGTAAGCCATATACTTTTTCATCAATATGCCGGAACAGATATATTGTCAATACTACCAGCGAACACATTTCGGCAAACGAAGAAGCTATGGCTGCTCCTGATATGCCCATATCGAATCCGAATATCAGGAGCCAATTCATCGGAATATTCACCAGTACGGCTGTGAAAGCCGCCATGTTCAAGGCTTTTGTCTGCGTAATGCCTACTAAAAACGAACGTAAGGCTAGGAGTGGGAAAGAGAATAACAATCCCCAAATACGCCAATTCAGATAACACACAGTTGCGTTGTAGACATCGTCTGAAGTTATCAGATGTTTCAGCAGAACTGGAGAAAGTATTTGAGACAACAGGCAAAGGAATGCCGCTAGCATCAGCAAGAAAAACAGTCCTTGAAAGAACGTTTTTCCTGTTTCTTCATACCGTTGTTCTCCGTTACGGCGGGCGATTACTACCTGTAGCCCTAAACTGAACCCGAAGCCGAGCATATAGATAGCCAGATACCAGATTCCGGCAAGTGCGGATGCCCCAAGTTCTACATCGCCTACGTGCCCCAAGAATAAGGCATCGGTAATATTGATAAGTTGCTCGATAAGGATGCTCATCATTACAGGAAAAGCGATGAGCCAAATATGCTTATATGTATAGTTCATTGTTCAACTTGATATGATGCGACAAGTCCTGCTGCACGTAGCGGCATGACACATCGCATAATTATAAATTTGGAATAATGGCAAAACAAGAAAGGACAAACCTGTTATAAGCCTGTCCGTTGCTGAATAGCTATGACTGAAATGCTATCCGTTAAGCGCAGCTATATGCACACTTGCCATTTCATAGGATTGAACAACTGGTATTTTTCTGTTAGTTATGCGAATCAGGAGTTAAAAGGGAGTTATAGGTAGTTATCGCCCGTCGGTGCGGGCTGGGAGTTAGATGCCAATACCTTTTGCGCCGTTTTCAGAAGCAAGGCTATTGGCCTTTAACTCCTGAACGAAGTGATAACTCCTGTGAAACTTAACTACGTTTAACTCCTGACTGGCATTAGTTCTGCAAAGATAACATTTGTTGTTGATTATACCACCAGACAGTTGATTTCTTTTTGCAGATTCTCCAAAAAACACGAAGCATGCGCGCCGTCCATCTGTGTATGATGAAACTGGAAAGAAACAGTCAGTTTCAGTTTCCATAAATGCCGTTTGTATTTGCCCCAAATCAGAAACGGATTATTGAACACTCCGCTGTACATACCTACCGCTCCGTCTATTTCATATTGCACAAGGGCAGATGTGCCAATCACCATGCAATCCGTCAAGTCATGATTCTGACAGCTTTCAGCAACTTGCCTGGTCAGCCGCAGGTAATCTTCATTGAATTGTTTCAGGTCATTAGAAAAAGGAATGTCGCAGGAGCTTATTTCTCCTTCTCTATTAGCCACAACGGCACAAACGGCAATGTTGTCATATTCTATCAATTTTTTACCGACCGGAAGCATATAGAACTCTTTGATATGGCGTGCTGCCCGTCCGATGCACCAGCACATCAGCATATTGAACTTTAATCCAGGCCGTTTGCTTATCCGGGCAAGGCGGGTTACATCTATGGTCTTGAAAAAGGTGAGCATGGGCATGGGGGCATCTATCCACATTTCAAATGCGTATGCACGGGTCGTTTCTTTCGGATTTACTTCTTTCATTTCTATCATTAATATAGTATAATAAGGGCAAAGGTAAGTAAGATATTGGACAATGGATAGAACAAAAGGGACAATATGTTGGATAACTCAGGTTCATAAAAGGATTCCCATTCAATTTGCAGGCGAACGGGAATCCTATATTATATGTGTATTTTATATGAGGTTGTTATTAGGTAAATTTACTGGCTTCAGCCCCATTTCCTCAGCTTTCTTCAGCATGAAACGGAAAGCTGCATCGTGTTCGTTAGGGATGAGGCCGTCAAGGATGGCATCTTTGATGGCACTCTTCAGATCACCTATTTCACGGCAAGGATGTAGGGCGAATATCTGCATGATTTCCTCTCCGTCTACCGGCGGCTGGAAATTACGGATGCGGTCTTTTTCTTCCAAATCCTTCAATTTTTGACGTACTAATTTGAAATTGTCCAAGAAGCGTTGTTTACGGGCTTCATTTTTCGAAGTGATGTCGGCTTCACACAATGCCATCAGGTCATCGATATCATTACCTGCCTCGAAGAGTAAGCGGCGCACGGCAGAGTCGGTCACAACATCATCGGCTATCACAATGGGACGCATGTGCAGTCCTACCAGCTTCTGTACATACTTCATCTTTTCGTTCATCGGGAGTTTCAGGCGACGGAAGATTTCAGGTACCATTTTTTCTCCTATGTAGTTATGGTTGTGGAACGTCCATCCCAGACGTGGGTCCCAACGTTTAGTGCGTGGCTTGCCGATGTCATGCAATAGAGTTGCCCAACGCAACCAAAGATTATCCGAAACCTTGGAAATATTGTCCACCACCTCCAGGGTGTGGTAGAAGTTATCTTTATGTCCACGTCCGTTCCGCACCTCTACACCTTGTAGAGCTGTCAGTTCGGGAAATATCAGTTCCAGCAGGCCACAGCGGTCCAAGTCGACGAATCCTTTCGACGGTATGGGTGAAAGCAAGATTTTGTTCAGCTCGTCTTTGATACGTTCGTACGAAATGATTTTGATGCGTTCGCGGTTGCGTTCCAAGGCATTGAATGTTTCTTCATCGATGTAAAAATTCAGTTGGGTAGCAAACCGGATGCAGCGCATCATACGCAATGGGTCATCGCTGAACGTGATATCCGGGTCGAGCGGTGTGCGGATAATCCGTTCTTTCAAGTCTTTCAGCCCGTCAAAAGGGTCTACCAGTTCTCCGTATCGCGCCTGGTTCAGACAGACCGCCATGGCATTGATGGTAAAGTCACGGCGGTTTTGGTCATCTTCCAGTGTACCGTTTTCTACTACGGGTTTGCGGCTGTCATGACTGTATGATTCTTTCCGTGCCCCTACAAACTCCACTTCGGTATCGAAGTATTTTACTTGTGCGGTGCCGAAGTTACGGAATACCGATACGTGTGCCTTGCGTCCCAGTTTTTTGCCCAAAGCTTCGGCGGCCTCGATGCCGCTTCCTACTACTACTACGTCAATGTCTTTCGAAGTCCGGTTGAGGAAAATGTCGCGTACGTAGCCTCCTACTACGTAACATTCCAATCCCAGTTCATCGGCGGTTTCGGAAATCAAGTTGAATATTTTGTTGGTAAAATGTTCCTTCAGATTCATTCTTAGTTGATTTTCGTTTCGTTTTTTGTGTTCAAAACTCGTAAATAGCGTGCAAAATTACAAAAAATAGGGGAGCTTTACCGAATATGAACCGATTAAATTGTATTTTTGTTTCATGAAAGGAGATTGATAATGATAAAAAATGAACACGGAGATACGACTCTCTGGAAAATTTCCTTTGTATTTCAAGTGAAAAGGCGATGCCGGACGTTTTATTTACAATGTTTTTGCATTTGCCTGTCTCTGTGTTCGGATATTAAAAACTGATGCGTATGAAAAAGATGATGGTAGCGGCTGTGTGCCTGGTGATGTTCCTTGCGGGGTGCAACAATGATTCGAAACGTGCAGGAGAATTGTTTCAGCGGGCTGAGTTATCGTTTGCCTCCGGAAACTACAACCTTGCCAAACTGCAGATAGACAGTATCCGCACGCTTTATCCTAAGGCCGTGGATGTGCGTAAAGCAGGTGTCCGCCTGATGCAGCAGGTCGACCTGCACGAACAGCGCAAGACGCTGGCTTACCTGGATAGTATGATGCAGGTGAAGCAAGCTGCGCTTGATTCGATAAAAGACCGTTTCGTGCTTGAGAAGGATACTGCCTATCAGGAGACCGGCAATTATTTTTATCCTACACAAGTGGTAGAGAAGAACATCGGGCGTTCGTTCTTACGGGCTCAGGTGAACGAGCTGGGAGAGATGTTGCTTACCTCGATTTATTGTGCCGGTGGAAGCATACACCATACGGCAGTAAAAGTGAGCACAGATGGCGACCTGTTTGCCCAGACTGCTCCTTCGCCCGACAGTTATGAGACGACCGATTTGGGACGTCCAATCGAGAAAGCCGACTATCGGGTAGGAAAGGATGACGGGGGGGTAGCCGCCTTTATCGTTGCCAATCAAGACAAACGCCGTTTCCGGCTGGAATTTATCGGTGACCGAAATTATACAACTACGATGCGTACCGATGATGTGAAGGCTATAGCGGCTGTTAGTGACTTGGCGCGTATTCTTTCGGCAATGGAACAAATCCGTAAAGAACAGAACGAAGCAAACCTGAAGCTGAAGTTTGTCACCCGTAAGATGGAAGAAGCGGAAAAAGCTGGCAAGGAATAATTCCCAAGTACAACAAACTGTTCAGAACCGCTCTTCTTAAGCCAGCATACACACTTGATCCGGAGTGTCTCTGTCACTTATTAGTCCGCTTCACGATAAAGATGCTGGCTTCGTAGAGTAGGGACATCGGGGCAGCTACCAATATCAGGGTAATGGCATCCGATGTAGGCGTAATGATGGCAGATATGACCAGTGCAATGATAATGGCATGTTTGCGGTAAGTACGCATGAAAGTAGATGTAAGAAATCCCAGTTTGGCGAAAAGCCAGGCAAGGATGGGAATTTCGAACGTGATGCCCAGCATCAGGCTCAGCATAGTCAGAGTGTCTATGTATGAACTGAGCAGAATCGCATTTTCTACTTCCGCACTGACCTGATAAAGGGCAAGGAAGCGGAAAGTAAAAGGAAATACCAGAAAATAACTGAACAGTACGCCTAGCAGGAACAGTATGTAGCCCCACATTACTACGCGTAGGGAATAACGTCGTTCGTTGGCATAAAGGGCAGGCGAGACAAAACGGAACAGTTGATAAAGTATGTAAGGCGAAGCCAGCACAATGCCCGCATAGAGCGATACGCTCATGTGGGTAAGAAACTGCCCCGAAAGTTTGGTATTGATAAGCTGTATATGAAAATCTGGGACGGATAATCCCGGAATGTGTAAGGCGTTTCCGATACGGTCGAACCATTGGTAGACAATGAAGCCATTCTCTTTGGGTGCAAGGATGATGCCGAACAGTTCGTCTTTGAAGCAGAAGGCGGCAAGCATGAGCACTCCCGTCACGATGATGATGCGGAATAGCACTTTCCGCAATTCATCTACGTGATCCCAAAAAGTCATGTTCGATGCATCGTTCGTTTTTGTGCTATCCCCTTTCTCTTTCATCATTTGTCTTTATCGGTATTCGGTTGGGTGTTTTCGTCTTTCTTTGTGTCTGCCTTTAAGTCTTCTTCCAGTCCGTTCACACCGTCTTTAAAGCTTTTCACGCCTTTACCCAGTCCTTTCATCAGTTCAGGAATCTTCCTTCCGCCGAAAAACAGCAACAGAATCAATACGATGACAATCAGTTCTTGCATACCGATGCCCAGGAGTAAGAGTGTAGTGTTCATATTTCTTGCTTTTAATGAAATTTCGGCGACAAAAGTAACAAATAAATCAAAGAAGGGAGTATAAAGGCAAGTGTTTTTAATAAAAAATAAAAAACGAGACGGAAAAACAGAAGATAGTGGAAAAACGCCGGTTCGTGTGGATTTTCCATGAAAGAATCAATCCGCATGAATCGGCGCAAATCAGTGTTTCGATTTTAGAGGTTGTTTTAGAAGCGTGCAGCAACTTTTGTCCAGTCTATCAGTTTCCAGAATGCTTCGATGTATGCAGCCCGTCGGTTACGATAGTCGATGTAGTAAGCATGTTCCCATACATCAATGGTAAGGATGGGCTTCATGCCTCGGGTCAGCGGGTTGCCTGCGTTCGGTTCGGAAAGGATGCAAAGTTTCTTGCCGGCATCTTCTGCCAGCCATACCCATCCCGAACCGAAGAGAGTGGTAGCTTTTTGGGTAAACTCTTGTCTGAATGCTTCTACCGACCCGAAGTCCTTTGCCAGTTTATCTGCCACCGAGGCAGGTATGTCTTGAGGTTGTGCGGTCAGTGTTTCGAAAAAGAATGTATGGTTCCAAGCTTGTGCGGCATTGTTGAAAATGCCTCCGTCGGCTTTGCAGATAATGTCTTCCAGACTCATGTCCTCGAAGGGCGTTCCGGCTATCAGTTTGTTCAGATTGTCCACGTAGGTTTGCAGGTGCTTGCCGTAATGGTATTCTAAAGTTTCTTGGCTCATCAGTGGAGCCAGTGCTTCCATCGTGTAGGGAAGCTGAGGCATTGCATGTTTCATGATGTTTGTTTTTAAAGGGTTTATATATTATCAACACGGAAAGATACGAAAAAGTTGTGGCAATCCGTATATTCTTTGCCATAAATTTCCGGATTGTTATGTAGAGAGGTTTGGCAAGTGATGCAAATCAGCAACCAGCACCTCCAGCCAATTCTCGTTAACCTAAAAATAACATTGCGATAACATAGTGTGTGAGAACAGATGCTTACTTTTGCGTCAGTAAAACTTAAATGAGAAATATGAAAGCTAAGCATGTGAATCGTATGCAGATGTTGGTCATCTTTGCGTGGGTATATCTGTTTGTCAGATGTGGTTATCGTCCCCTGAAACAATGGCTTGTTGATGGTCAGGTAGTTTGGAACACTTATGAATGGAGGTATGAATTGGGAGCGGCACTCGGTTCACTTCTATTCATTGGTATAGTCTATATGGCAATCATTTGGGGATATCCGTGGTTGAAACAGGTGTTGGGAAACTCTTCGGATTCTGCAAGAAGATAAGAACTGTTTTTAAAGAAGATAAGTCTATGAAACAATAGTAATCAGTAAGTTGTATCATTACGAAAAATGCTGAACGGGCACAGAGGTATGTTTGGATATTATGTCAAGTTACGCCTGCAGAGCGGAGGCAGGTTGCTGAAGGAATTGGGCATTGTGCGGAGCGTGTTGCTGGTTGGGCTGCTCGTCCTTGCCGTAGCGATATTGTGTAAGGTAAAGACAGGCTGGATGCTTCCGGTTGCCTGCCTGCTGGTGATAGGTGCTTATCACCAGGCAAGGAAGGACAGGGAATTTTTGCGCAGGTTTACCGATAATGTGTCGGTTTTCTTCTGCTACGAATACCTTTTGCTAAGCCTGCCTTTTGCCGTAATAGCAGGGATACGGGGCGAATGGCTGATAGCTTTGTGCATGCCGTTGGGGATTTGCCTGTTGCCTTTCGTGCCTCCTGTCCGTTTCCGGATAACCCCCATAAGGTTCGGATTCCTGTATGCCGGCAATATGGAATATCTCCGGATGTTCCGTCGCATGAGCTGGCTATACCTTATTGTAATAGGTATGTCGGCATTGGGATGTCTGAACGGCAATGTACGGGTGGCAAAGGTGGGCATGTTGGTTTGGGGCATTATCCAGTCGGGTGCCTACAGCTACGTACTCGATGCACATCTGTTGCAGAAGTTCAAGAGTTATCATATCCTGCAGAGGGAATTATGGAAAGCGAATAGCTGGAATGCATCGGTGCTGTTCCTGCCTTTCGGGATGATGTGCCTTGCCGGAGGGTTCCGGGCAGAAGACGTACTGTTTTTCTTTTCCTGCCTGACATCGGGTATTCTCTATCTGCAAAGCATGGCGTTGTTCCGTTGGGTCTGTCCGGTAATTGTCGGTATTGCGGTGATGCAGCTTGTCGTATGTATTCCTTTGTTTGCATGGACTTGTTTCGCCTGGGTGGGCTGTCTGGCAGAATTGACGGTCGTGGGAATACTTTCGTATGCGGTATGGATAAAATGGAAAGCTATATGGAAATAATACGTGTGGAGAATATGTCAAAGTCGTTCGGGCGCGCAAAAGTGCTCGATGATGTTTCGCTGGTTTGCGACTGGGGAAAAGTGTATGGACTGGTAGGGGACAATGGATCAGGAAAGACAACTTTGTTCCGTTGCCTGACGGGGATGGCTTCGTATGAAGGCATGATTCGGAAAGGCGAGTGGGTGACGGTAGGTTATTTGCCAGCCGATAATTTCTTTTATCCGCTGGTGACGGGATACGAATACATCGAGTTTTGCCTGCGGGCATACGGGAAGAAGGTCAACCGGAAGCAAATAGATTACTTGAATACAAAAATGTTCCGTCTTCCTCTCGGCCGCTATGCTTCCGAATATTCCACAGGAATGCAAAAGAAGTTAGGCTTTATGGCGGTCTGTCTGCAAGGCCCCGACCTTTATATCCTGGATGAACCGTTCAATGGCATTGACCTGAAAGGATGTATCCAGATGAAGCAGCTGATTCGCAACCTGAAAGCACAATGGAAAACCGTCATCGTATCTTCGCACCGGCTGGATGCCTTGCACGAGGTGTGCGACACTATCTATTACCTGCGTGAAGGCAAGCTGCTGAAAAGATTCGCCTGCGGGTCTGTGAAGAAATCGAACGGTTTATTCTGCACGAAGAAGAGGAAGCGTGAGTGTTTTTCACCACAGATTACACGGATTGAAAAAAACGGAAACAGTTTTGAATGAATCAAAGAAGGACGTTGCGTACATTTATACAATCAGGAGTTAAAAGGGAGTTATAGGAAGTTATCGCCCGCTGGGAGTTAGATGCCAATGCTTTTTGGCGCCGGTTTCAGAAGCAAGGCTATTGGCCTTTAACTCCTGAACGAAGTGATAACTCCTGTGAAACATAACTACGTTTAACTCCTGATTCGCATAATTAATCCCTCAATACGTTCACTACATTTCAGTTTCCGCTTAGGTTATATTATCGATGCAAGCGGCATCCTTTTATGGTTTCCATATCAAAACCGTACGTTCTCCAATTGAAAACCGTACGGTTTCCATATCGAGAACGTACGGTTTTCAATTGGAGAACGTAAAAGTAAGACTGCTTAAAGCAGATTATGAACCATTCAATCATGTATTGGTTCATATTCGGTCAAATAAATTTATCGGGGAAAACGGAAACATCAAGCCAAGAAAAACTTTTTGGAGACATTCAGAACAGTTTCTGATTTATATTGAATTCGTATGCATTTTTAGAGGGTGTTGATTTGGTCTTCGCTTAAACCGCTGCATTTAGCGATAATATTAACAGGAACCCCTTCCGCTTTTAAACTTCGAGCCATTTCGGCAGCCTTTTCTTCCCGTCCTTCTTCTTTCCCTTCTTCTTTCCCTTTTTCATGTCCTTCTTCCCATGAAATTTTCTTTGCGGTATCAATCGTATTTTTCCAGTCTCGATAGATTTTTAAGCTTTCTTCGTAATTATCGTATTCCACCTTAGTGAACTTGGCAATTTCGGCAGCTTCGAAAAGCTTGGTGAAAATGCGTTCTTGTAAGGCTTTGGGACGTTCCATCAATCGGGAAAGATTGCGAAGAACAAAAAGCCATTTCTCGAACATGTCAGTCAATTCATCTTCTGTTTTATTGAATTTGGGCATTTCCAAGTAGATGAAAGTCAGTTTATCGTAAAAGACTTCTTTGGTCTGGTTATCAAATAATTGCACTTCGTGGTGGAAATAATTGTCGTTATCTTTATCAAACGTGAAGTTGAGGATGCCAATGATATAGACTGATTTCAGCTGATAATCCCACTCCCCTTTCTGTCCTTGTTCACGGATGGGAAAAGTTGCATAGTAAAGACTACGGTCCTTAAAATACTGCTGGATGCCTCGCTGCATCTCGACTAATAATTTTTCGCCATTTTCATTTTCGCAATAAACATCGAACACGGCTTTGCGGTCGGCTTCACTGATGCCGAGGTGTTCGGTATTGAGATAGGTGAGGTCTTTCACCACTTCTCTGCCATGGAGCAGGCTATTGATGAAACTGATAAGCAAGTCTTTGTTTATCTCGGTGCCGAACAGTTTCTTGAAACCGAAGTCGGTATACGGGTTGACGTATCTGTCTCTTAATTCTCTGCTTTCCATAAGCGAATTTGTTTTTTATGATTTACAAAGATACGAATTTCAGTGAAATTATCCATTGGTTTTCGGGATTTAATTGCCTTTCATCGATTTTATTAAGAAGCGGTAGTTCAG
The DNA here is from genome assembly GCF_002161565.1 of Bacteroides sp. An51A. Taxonomy (NCBI): domain Bacteria; kingdom Pseudomonadati; phylum Bacteroidota; class Bacteroidia; order Bacteroidales; family Bacteroidaceae; genus Bacteroides; species Bacteroides sp. An51A. The sequence goes on along the minus strand of NZ_NFIC01000001.1, from coordinate 879,092 downwards.
CTTGGAACGGGCGCTGCTTTCTTTTTTGACTTCTTGCTCAAATCCGTTGTCGTAGAAACTGGCATAGATTTCGGCAAAAACGTCCAGTACTTGTCCACAATATTTGTTGAAGTTTTCTTCCAATTCCTGTTCATTGAATCCTGTTCCCACAATGGAAAAATCAAAATAGATAATCTGAAAGGCATTCTTCAACGGTGTGGGATGTTCTTTTATCCAGAGTCCGTCGAAGAGTGTATCGAACCGGTCCGCTTTGGCAATGTCGTAATACGTCCGCATCATGCTGACAAATACGCTCTTTCCGAATCTTCTGGGACGTATAAGGAAAAGGTAGTTGCTTATCTCCTCCAGCATGGGAAGATACATCGTCTTGTCTACGTAATAGGAATTTTCCTGCCTTAACTGTTTGAAACTTGCCACTCCGTAAGGGATGCCTTTCACTTTTTCCTTTTCCATACCAGAATTGTTTTATGGGTTTGTCGTACGACAAAGGTACATTTTTTCACCACAGATTATACAGAAGGTTGTTTTTTGTTTGGTATCAGCTGCCCACGTCTGTAGCTCTATGCTGTAAGTCCCGTTAACCTAAAGATAACATTGTGATAACATAATATGTGGAGACTAATACTTATCTTTGTGCTGTTAAAAGAAAGATTGTTTAATAAAATAGTAAGAAAAACTTATGAAAAGATTTACGAAATTTATTTGTTTTGCCTTGGCGGGATGCTGCATGCTTCCTTTGGGATTACGTGCACAGCAGATGCCTCCTGTACCAGTGGACAAGAACGTCCGCATCGGAAAACTGGACAACGGACTGACCTACTACATCCGTCACAACGACTATCCGGAAAACCAGGTGGACTTCTATATCGCCCAAAAGGTAGGGTCCATTCAGGAAGAAGAAAACCAGCGCGGATTGGCTCACTTCTTAGAGCACATGTGTTTCAACGGCACCAAGCATTTCCCCGGCAACACGTTGATTCCCTGGCTGGAATCGGTAGGCGTGAAGTTCGGCATGAACCTCAATGCCTATACAGCTGTCGACGAGACCGTGTACCGCATCTGCGGAGTGCCTTCGGAACGCATCGGCGTGCAGGACTCCTGCCTGCTGATTTTGAGCGACTGGGCAAACGGTTTGTTGCTCGAAGACAAAGCCATTGATGAGGAACGTGCCGTGATTCATGAAGAATGGCGCAGCCAGATGCCTCCCATGCAGCGTATCTTTGAAAAGACATCACCGGTTATTTTCCCGGATAGCCGGTATGGCAGCCGTTCTCCTATCGGACTGATGTCTGTTGTCGACCATTTCCCTTATCAGGCTTTGCGCGATTATTACGAGAAATGGTATCGCCCCGACTTGCAGGGAGTCGTGGTGGTAGGTGATGTGGATGTAGACCGCATCGAAGCGAAAATCAAGGAGCTGTTTGCGCCTATTGAGCTTCCTGCCCAGCCTGCCGAACGTGTTTATTATCCGGTAGATGATTTTACCGAACCGGTGATAGCCATCGGACAGGACAAGGAGCAGGGCAACTCGCTGGTGAAGTTCTATTTCAAGTATGATGTATTGCCCGATTCGCTCCGCAACACGATGCTGGCGCTTACCACCGAATACATGCTGGACATGGCGGACATGATGATGATGTATCGCCTGCACGACATCTCCACCCTGCCGGATGCTCCGTATGCTTTGGCGCAGGGACAGCATGGCGACATGGAGTTGTGTAAGACCAAGAAGGCGATGGCATATATTGCCGTGCCGAAAGGGAGCGACACCGAACCGGCTATGGATGCGGTCTATCGGGAAGTGTTGCGTGCCAAACGCGGAGGCTTTACCGCTACCGAATATGCCCGTTGCCGTTCTGAATACCTGTCGCAACTGGAGCAGGCATACAATAACCGCAATCATCAGGAGAACCGGAAGCTGGCAGAATCTTATGTCCGTAACTTCCTCGACAAGACACCGATTCCGGGTATCGAGAACGAGTATCAGCTGATGAATATGCTTGCCAATCAGATTCCGGTAGAGGCGGTCAATCAGATGTATGCCCGGTTGCTCAACGAACGGAACATGGCTGTTCTGATTGCGCTTCCCGAAAAAGAAGGTGTCGTTTGTCCGGATGCCGCGGCCCTGAAGGCTTCATTGGCACAGATAGATGCCGAAGAGATTGCCCCGTATGTGGATAATGTAAAGGATGAACCGCTGATAAGCCAGCTTCCGGCAGCCGGAAAGGTAGTATCGGAAAAAGCGCTTCCCCAGTTTGGTGCCAAGGAATGGATGCTGTCGAACGGGGTGAGAGTGATTGTGAAGAAGACCGATTTCAAGAACGATGAAATCGTATTCCGTGCTACGGCTAAAGGCGGTACGTCGGTTTACGGCGACGAATGGGTAAACGATTTGCTATTCATGCCTGTCGTGGCTGCCCAGCATGGTTTGGGCGAGTTCACCTTTTCCGATTTGACAAAGCAAATGGCAGGAAAGCAAGCGGTTGTCAATATCGAACTGGACCATTATGTGCGCAATGTCAGCGGCAATGCCACTCCCAAAGACCTGAAGACCCTTATGGAATTGATTTATCTGAACTTCACGCAATTGAATGTCACCGCCGATGAGTTTACGGCATTACAGAATCTGTTGAAAGGCGTGCTTCAGAACCAGGAATCCAATCCCCAACTGATTTTCCAGCAGAAATTGAATCAGTTTATGTATCAGTCGCCGCGTATGCAGATGTTGGATGCAGCGGATGTCGACGGGGCGAACCGTGAGCATATCCTGAAGATAATCCGCGAACAGCTTGCCAATGCTTCCCAGTTTACTTTCGTATTCAGTGGAAACTTTGATGAAGCAGAATTGAAAAGCCTGGCGGAACAATATCTGGCTTCGTTGCCGTCCGACCCGACACAGAAGGCTGAAATCAAGCGTATCAGCGGAATTGGGGTGACTGCAGGCGAAAAGACCGGAGAGGTCAAACTGAAAATGGAAGTGCCGCAGGCGTATGGAGGTATCTTCGTAAGCGGAACCGTTCCTTATAACTTCAAGAACCGGATATTGGCATCGATGTGTGCCCAGCTGATGAGTGCCCGCCTGCTCAGCGAGGTAAGAGAGAAAGAGGGGGCTACTTACTCCATTTCTACCAGCGGTATGCTGGAGCGTACTTCGGATGTGCCTTTGGTATATCAGACCGTATTCCCGATGAAGCCGGAGAAGAAAGACCGGGCGCTGGAGATTATCCGCAACGAATTTACGAAGCTGGCGCAACAGGTAGATGAGGCAGAACTTACCAAGGTAAAAGAGTTTATGGTAAAGCAGTTTGCCGAAATGGAGCGCACCAACAGTTATTGGTGTGGCGAGATAGCCGGAAACGAACTGCTTCCTTCCGAATTGCCTGCCGATACCAAGGCGGTGATTGAAGCGATAAGCGCGGCGGATATCTGCGGCTTCATGAAAGAATTGGAAGCCCAGCAGAACTACCGTGTATTTGTGGTGATGCCGATGTGATTTTAGTTAACTAGTTGACCAGGTACTAGGTGACTAGGTTTTAAAAAACAATACTTTATCAAGTATATAGTCTTGCTGATGTTTACTAATGTATTTAATATCTAGTCACCTAGTCACCTAGTACCTAGTCACCTGAATAATTACCTTGGAAATAATAATGCAAATTCGGTGAACTCTCCTTCGATGCTGGTGACGAATACTTTTCCTTCGTGGGCATGCATCACTTGTTGTACGAAGTTCAGCCCTAAGCCGAAGCCGGAAGGCCTGTTCTTGTTCTTCTTTCGTCCGGCTGCGGCACGTTCATACTTGTTGAAGATAGTGCGCTGGTCAGCTTCCGAAATGCCCAAGCCGTTATCATGTACCTTGACGACGGTGTATTTCTCGTTCAGTTCCGAACGGATACGGATGTCCACTCCTTCGGGTTTCGAATACTTGATGGCGTTGTCCATCAGGTTGCTCAATACCTCTTCCAGGTATTCTTTGTCGGCATATACCATCGGAGCCTTCAAGTCGGCGGTGAAGCGGACAGGCTTTTGCGCCTTGGCGGTAAACTTCACGGTCAGGTTTTCTACTATCGGTTCCAGCTGTACGTCTTCCCGGTTCATTTCCAGCTTGTGGCTTTCCAGCTTCGACAGGGTGAGCACCCTGTTGGTAAGGGTCAGCAGGTGGTCCACTTCGTTTTCGGCTATGGTGTAATATTTCTCTTTTGTCTCGGGTTTGTTGTCCAGCCTTCCGCTATGCAGGAAATAGAGTGCGGTGAAAATGGAGCTGAGCGGTGTCTTCATGTCGTGTATCATGGCATAGGTGAAGTCTTCCCGTATCTGGAAAATCTTGTTCATACGCGCGATGATACGGATTTGGTAGATGATGCAGGAGATGACAAAAGATAAGATAATCAATGTGGAGATAATGAGAAGCCCCATGCGTTCAAAAAAAACTTTATGCGGATTTGTTAAAATAAGCTGTATACCTAAAGATTTGTTTATTCTGATTGGTATAATTGAGGTTCTGAGACTACCTATCGTGGGTATTGTTTTTTGTTGACTTTTCTGAAATATTTCGTTTTCGTTATAGGGATTGACAACACAAACTACATATTGGCTTTTGAGATTTCTATTGCATAAATGTAAATTAACTAATGAATCAATTTCATTTAAAGAATACCGAATACCTAATTTATTAATTCCTTCATAGATATAGGTGTTTATAGGTAAAGAATCATTTGGAGCTCCTCCTCCGATTATAGTACCTTCTGGAACTTTTTTAGATATTAAATTAGCTTCTTCATATAGTGCTGTATCTAAAATGGACGTACATTCTTTTTGGATGTCATTTCTAATTAAGGTGTATACATTATATAGCCACACCGCCTGCAAAGCCAATGCCCCGATAAGTCCTAAGAAAGTCAATGCGCTTAGGCCTGCGAATCGCCGGTTCTTTTTATCGGCGAAAAACTCTTTTATCTTTTTCTTGTCCATAGCGTGTTATGTATCTTGTTTTCTGTGGGCAAAGATACGATTATCCGCGAAAAAATCCCCGTTAACCTAAAGATAACATACCGATAACCTATGGGATGAGAACAGATACTTATTTTTGCACCAGTAAACAATAAAAATGGATAGACGTATGAAAACAAATTTAGGAACTCTGTTTGAGGACACTTTTGAGGAAGAAAAGAAACGGAAAAACAAAATGCCGCTTTGGGCGGACCTTCTGCTGATTGCGGTCTTTTTCTTTATAGCCGCCGGAGGTGCGGATATTCTCGCTTTGGCTTTATCCGATGAGGCTTTCCGGCATACGGGCGAGTATCACCTGCTGTATATGGGATTGCAGGCTGGAGCGACATTTCTGGCAATATTGCTTTTGCATTGCCTGATAGACCGCCGTCCGTTCCGCGAACTGGGAATGTCTGCTTCCGGCACTTGGGGCAAGTACCTGCAGATAGGTATCGGCTGGACATTCGCTTTGTTTGTTATCGGTTTCGGCATTTGCTGGTTGAGCGGTTCGGTATCCGTTGCTTCCGTGCAATGGCATTGGAAAGACTTGTCGCTCAGCCTGCTTGTATTCTTTATCGGAGCTTTTAGCGAAGAAGTATTAATTAGAGGATATCTGCTGACCCGCTTGTGCCGCACACGGATGAATGTGTGGGTAAGCCTGATTATCTCTTCCGCCGTATTCTCTGCCCTGCATCTGGCAAATTCCGGTATCAGTCCGGTTGCGCTTGTCGAGCTTTTCCTGAGTGGCATCACATTCGGTTGCATGTATCTGTTTACCAAGAACCTGTGGTTTCCCGTTATCGCCCATTGTGCCTGGAACTGGATTCAAGGGCCGGTGTTCGGTTTCAAGGTTAGCGGGACGGATATGTTTTCTTCACTCATCACCCAAAACATGATTCATCCGAACCTTATCAACGGAGGTCTGTTCGGTTTCGAAGGTTCCCTTGTCTGTATCGTGCTGGAGATAGTCTTTATCGGACTTTTGATAAAGGTTTTTAAGTAAGGATATTTAGAAGAAATTGTTTTGAATTTCTACAAATATCCTATGTAGGGGCGTATCGCATACGCCCCAGAAACAGCCACGTGGATAAGTTGGCGTATTCGGGCGTATGCGATACGCCCCTACAAGTCGATTGGGTAAATACAGCATTCGGCATTTTATTTTGAGAAGGCAAAGAACGAAGAGTGTCGCATTTCATTTCTGATTGATTATAAAATATAACCCGTAATCCGGCTATATAATTGCCCTCGAAAAGTAATATATTCATCTGCCAATGAATATATACTGCAACCGCCGATGAATATATATTTGTTAGCGGTTGCAGTATATATTACTTTAGGCATCGGTTTTATTGGCTGAACTCCGGATACCTGTTTCCTCTCCTATCTGTTCTTTATTTATCCGGACATGAATTTCGCAAAAAGCTTATGTAGGGGCGGGGTTTGCCCGCCCGAATGTATCAACCGATGCAGTTGCTGGTGTTTTTGGGCGGGCAGACCCCGCCCCTACGGTTGTGATGGAATGAACACATTCATTCTTTTGGAAAAAACAAGGCGAACTCGGTGAACTCTCCTTCGATGCTGGTGACGAATACCTTTCCTTCGTGGGCATTCATCACTTGTTGCACGAAGTTCAACCCTAAGCCGAAGCCGGAAGGCCTGTTCTTGTTCTTCTTTCGTCCGGCTGCGGCACGTTCATACTTGTTGAAGATAGTGCGCTGGTCAGCTTCCGAAATGCCCAAGCCGTTATCATGTACCTTGACGACGGTGTATTTCTCGTTCAGTTCCGAACGGATACGGATGTCCACTCCTTCGGGTTTCGAATACTTGATGGCGTTGTCCATCAGGTTGCTCAATACCTCTTCCAGGTATTCTTTGTCGGCATATACCATCGGAGCCTTCAAGTCGGCGGTGAAGCGGACAGGCTTTTGCGCCTTGGCGGTAAACTTCACGGTCAGGTTTTCTACTATCGGTTCCAGCTGTACGTCTTCCCGGTTCATTTCCAGCTTGTGGCTTTCCAGCTTCGACAGGGTGAGCACCCTGTTGGTAAGGGTCAGCAGGTGGTCCACTTCGTTTTCGGCTATGGTGTAATATTTCTCTTTTGTCTCGGGTTTGTTGTCCAGCCTTCCGCTATGCAGGAAATAGAGTGCGGTGAAAATGGAGCTAAGCGGAGTCTTCATATCGTGTATCATGGCATAGGTAAAGTCTTCGCGTATTTGGAAAATCTTGTTCATCCGTGCGATGATACGGATTTGGTAGATGATACTGCTTACCACCAATATTAAAATAATGATGGTGGCTAAAATGAGCAGTCCCATGCGTTCGAGAAAAGTCTGAAAAGGATTGGTCAGTATGAGTTGAATGACTTGGGTATAGTCGGAACGTATCGGAAAATATTTAGGTTTTATGCTTAGCCACGACATTTCTTGATGTGTCCCGATGCTGTCCAGCCTTTCTCCTGTTTGCAGGTTAATAAGATAGATGTAATATCTGTTCCCTAAATCTTTATTTACCAGCAGTTCGTTTGTGATTGAATCTAAGTTATGCAACGACATTGGATACCCCATATCGTTCAGGCGTTGGTAAAAATAGGTCATTGGTGGAATGGTATCATTGGTTGGGCCGCTCATGATTTTTGTACCTTTAGGGGTTTGTCCGAATCTCATGTTCCCTTCTTCTTCCAGGGCTTTTTCAATCGTTTCATAGCTTTCTTTGCGGATATTAGCTTGTATCAACTGGTATGTATTGATGAGCCACACCGCTTGCAAAGCCAATGCCCCGATAAGCCCTAAGAAAGTCAATGCGCTTAATCCTGCGAATCGCCGGTTCTTTTTATCGGCGAAAAACTCTTTTATCTTTTTCTTGTCCATAGCGTGTAATGTATTTTGTTTTCTGCAGGCAAAGATACGATTATCCGCGAAAAAATCCCCGTTAACCTAAAGATAACATACCGATAACCTAAAAGGAAAGACGGAACGCTTACCTTTGTCATATCAAAATAAAACAAAAGTATCACATTAAAATAGAACGTATTATGAAAACAATGAATTTGAAAAAAGCAGCGAGTGTAATGGTATTGGTAAGTGTAGCAACAGTGATGAGCGCACAGACTCCGGAGAAGTTGTTCAACGATGAGTTGGCGGGCAAGCGTGTGACGGTGCGCGAGGTATGCGCAAAGACCGATATGGGTTACGTGAAATCGGTGCGTAGCGAAATGGTTTATTCGGATAAAGGCGAACTGCAGAGCAAAGACATCTACCGTTGGAACGCGGCAAGCCAAAGCTGGAAACTCTCCCGTAGCTATGATTATGCTGCCGAAGGCATCCGCTTTACCGATTACGAACGGTAATGGCTTGTTCACCACAGATTATACGGATTGAAAATAATTAATAGTGAACAATTAATAGTTAATAACGACAAGCACAACTTTGGGTTATTTATGATTCGCTCTTAATTGTAACTTAATCTGTGTAATCTGTGGTGAAAAAGCTCTTATCCCGTTACCAGCATCAGCCCGATGCCCCGCACGGTTTTTATTTCGATATCTGCATCAGATTCGAAATGTCTGCGAAGCTTGTTGATAAACACATCCAGACTGCGCGAGGCAAAGAAATCGTCTTCCGTATTCCAAAAACGGCTCAGAATAGCTTCGCGGCGCACCACTTCGTTCTTGTTCTCGGCAAGCAGCTGCAATATCTGAGCTTCCCGTTGGGTCAGCACTTGAAGCTTTCCGTTTGTATCATTGCGTAAAGTGGCATGGGCGGGTTCCAGCGTATAGTGCCCTATTTTGAGGCAACCGTTTTCCGAACGGCTTTTCTCTCCGCTCTTCATCTTTAGGATGGCATGAATATGGGCGTCCAGTTCATCGGGTACATAGGGCTTTTTTACATAATTGTTTACCCCGAACCCATATCCTCTCCGTACGTCTTTAGGAGAAGTCAGAGCCGAAGCAAAAAGGATAGGGGTATCACCATCGGTCTCCCGGATGCGTTTTACCATTTCGAATCCGTCCATTTCAGGCATATCAATATCACTGATAATGATGTCGGGTCTGTGCTGTTCCCAGGCTTCCAGTCCCTCTTTTCCATTGGCAGCGGTACACACATCGTATCCGCCTATCAGTTCCTGCAGTCCGCTCTGTACGATGTAGCACAGGTTGGGATCGTCTTCTACCAACAAAAGTTTAATCATAATCCTTGTTTTCGTTCAATCTGGCGGTAAAGATAACGATTATCCTGTCAAATAAAAAGAGAATATGCTCCTTTTTCCAGTCTTCGTCACTCAAAAAAGCAGGGGAACAGGTATGCCGAACGGCACGTACAGTAGTGTAATGAGGCAGGAAAACAAAAGCAGGAAGAAAACGATTTCGTTTTCCTCCTGCCCGGTTATTTTTTCTTACCGAAATGATAAAATGCTATTGTTTATGAGCAACGCAATACCTGACCGATGCGCAAGGTTGTGGTACGCTTAATGCCGTTCATCTTACACAGACGGTCGATAGATACGTGGTAAATCCGAGATATACGTCCCAAGGTATCTCCCTTGCGTATCTTATGATAACGGATAGCACCACCTTCTGCAGGTGAAGATTCCGCGTTCTCGATTTTCTTCCCGCTCTTCAAGTTTGCCAATGCACGTGTACGCTGGTACGGATAACGGTTTGCGTTACGGATAAACAGGTAACTGTCTGCCACAATATCCTGTTTCGGAAAATCAAACATAAATTCAGGATTAATCACCTCGCCCAAGAAACGGGTTTCGAAATGCAGGTGCGAACCTGTAGAACGTCCGGTATTGCCTCCCAGACCTATCACATCGCCAGCCTTTACGTATTCGTCTTCTTTCACCAGTTGTTTGGAAAGATGACCGTAAATGGTCTCCAACCCGTTGTCGTGACGAATAACCACATACTTGCCATAACCGCGACGCTCATACTTCACCATACGTACTTTCCCGTCGAAAGCCGCCCGAATGGTATCACCGATATATACTTTAATATCTAACCCATTATGCATACGACGCCAGCGCGGACCGCACTTTGAGGTAATCTTCGTATGCGTAGTGGGCATGCAGAAACCGGTTAAATCAATTCGGAATGTATCTGGGACTTGTACCGTATTGCCATAAGCATGTACACGGTCGTTCTGCCAGTTCGGATACAGATTATAGGCAGGATAAACGGCTTGTTCAGCCTTGATTTGGCGAATCAGCGCCAACGAGTCTACAGCTTTCAGCTTTCTGTCGATAGGTGCCTGGCGTGCCAGCAAGTCCTGCCCCGATACGTTTACGCTCACCAGCGCCAACGCAGCTACCGCTACTGTTCTAATACATTTTAAAATCATTATATGCCTTTCTTCTTTGCTTGTATTCATCAGCCGGATTTCTCTTTTTCCGACTAAGGCCAGAATATCATTTATGGTTAATTAATCAGCTAATTCGAGCATCGTGTAAACATACGGATGCTTGCTTTTGTTCAAAAAGCGTTCCAAATATAGCTTTTTTTCTGCAATGTAGAGTTAGCAGTTAACTATTTTTTATGTATTTTTATGCCACAAATAAACCTTATTGATCTATTTATGTTTCACAACATGTATTTTATGCTTATTCGGATAATTTTCTAGGGAAAGGCGTGAATGAGACGGAAAGCATGTAAGAAATAGAAGCTGTTTTGAATTTCTCCAAAAAGTTTTTCTTGGCTTGATGTATCCGTTTTCGTGTGTGCTTTGGGCGATTTTTTGGTCCTTTTCGCTCCTGTTCTTCGTCAGATAGCCCGCTATCTTCCTCATCACAGAAGCGGAAATGCCTCAAAAACTCATCCCAAATCATCGCACAATAAATTCAAAACAGCTTCTAAATCAATATAAAGATTAGAGCCTGTCTGGGTTTATCGTGTGCTGATTGGGGATGTTTTTGTAGAGACGCAAAATTTAGCATCTCTACTATAAGGAAGATAGCGGGCTATCTGATCATTAAAGATAAATCTGGCAATCCGTATCAGCATAAAGCGATGAATCTGCTGGCTTTATCAAGGAGTTTCATCCGCTTTCATTGGCAGATGAAGATGATAGACCGGTATACTTATTTACAAGCTATCGGGCAAAGATGTTTGCTGGAATTATCTTACAACATCTTTAGTGCCAGCTTGATGACTTGTTCTACAGTAGCATCGGGATCGGCTTTCAGGATACTAGCCACGGCTTTGTGCGTAGGAGCCTGTGCGAAACCTAACATAATCAAGGCGGCTACGGCTTCTTCGTAGATTTCGGTGTTGACAGATGCAGATATGGATGATACGGTCTCCGCCTCGGTAATACCTGTGGAGGCTATCTTGTCTTTCAGTTCGACAATGATGCGTTGCGCTGTTTTCAGCCCGATACCTTTTACGGTTTTCAGTAATTTGTCGTTTCCGCTGCTGATGACGTTGCACAATTCATTGGGCGAAAGAGCGGAGAGAATCATCCGTGCAGTGTTGCCTCCGATGCCCGAAACGGTGATGAGCAAAAGGAAAAGCTCGCGCTCCTGCTTGGTGGCGAAGCCGTAGAGCACATGGGCGTCTTCGCGGATTGCCTCGTAGATGAAGAGTTTGACTTCCTGCTTCCCTTGAATGGCGGAAAAGGTGTTGAGTGAAACATTGATGCCATAGCCTACACCGTGGCATTCTACTATTGCCATGGCGGGAGTCAGTTCGGTAAGTTCTCCTTTGATATATTCAATCATCTTTTTTGCTGCAATTTCTAATTTCGATGCAAAAATAGGCATAAGAAAGTTATAAATCATAAGTTTTGTGATAATATTTTCAAAATCGCTTCTTTCCGGTATGTCACGAATCGTTTCGTTTTTCTATCTTTGTGGCGTAAAAGTCGGTGAGTGACACACCACAGATTACACAGATTAGTTCAATTGAAGATTCATTTTAAAACATCAAACACGATGAAGAAAATTAGAGCAGCCGTAGTGGGTTACGGTAATATCGGAAAATTTACGCTGGAAGCGCTGGAAGCGGCTCCCGATTTCGAAGTGGCAGGTATCGTGCGCCGTCATGGGGCGGAAAACAAGCCTGCCGAGTTGGCAAACTATGAAGTGGTGAAAGACATCAAAGAACTGAAAGACGTGGATGTTGCCATTCTTGCCACTCCGACGCGCAGCGTAGAGCAGTACGCCAAAGAAATCCTCGCACTCGGTATCAACACCGTGGACAGCTTTGATATCCATACACAAATCAGCGACTTGCGCCGTACATTGGGCGAAGTGGCTAAGGCAAACAATACCGTATCGGTTATTTCGGCAGGCTGGGACCCGGGAAGTGACTCGGTAGTACGTACCTTGCTGGAAGCCATTGCTCCGAAAGGCATTACCTATACCAACTTCGGTCCGGGCCGCAGCATGGGGCATTCTGTAGCTGTGCGTGCGATTGCCGGTGTGAAAGATGCGTTGTCGATGACTATTCCGGTAGGTACGGGTATTCATCGCCGTATGGTATATGTAGAGCTGGAAGAGGGTGCCGACTTCAAGCAGGTAGAAGCAGCTATCAAAGCTGACCCGTATTTCGTGAATGACGAAACGCACGTGAAACAAGTCGCTTGTGTGGACGACCTGAACGATGTAGGCCACGGTGTGAACTTGGTTCGCAAAGGTGTATCGGGCAAGACTCATAACCAATTGTTCGAATTTGATATGAAAATCAACAATCCGGCTCTGACTGCCCAAGTACTGGTATGCGTAGCCCGCGCCTCGATGCGTCAGCAACCGGGATGCTACACAATGATTGAGATTCCGGTGGTAGACCTCCTTCCGGGAGACCGTGATGAATGGGTGGCACATCTGGTATAATCTGGACGGAATCACATTGAAATAACAAAGACGCAGAAGTGTAAAGGGATTATTATACTTCTGCGTCTTTCTTGTTTCAAAGATATTAACCTTGCACCTTCCAGTCGTCAATGGTTCCGGTCTGCGAGGAGAAGCTGGCACCTATTTTATATATAAGTCGCCTGTCGGAAGCATACGGGCGTGCGTAGCCTTTTTCCTCTATCTGCTTTAAGGCTTCGTCTGCCGTTCCGTTCAGCTTAAATTCGAAGATATAGACGTAATCGGGTGTCTCTACGATGCAGTCCACCCGTCCTTCGCTCTGTTCCTTTTCGGTATAGACCGTATAGACGCTGACCAGGCGGAATATCAGGTAGAACGTATAGTGGAAATAACGCTCCCTTTCCCTCTCGTCCTGCTTGCGACGCATGGTATAGGGAATGTCGGCAAGGAAGGAGGTGAATAGCTTGTTTAATTTCTCCAATTCTCCCCTGCGCAAAGATAGGACCACATTACGCACCCAACTGCCCATTTCTTGCCGGGGCTTCAAATAATCTGAAGCAATCAATGCCACAAATCCTTTCTTGACTTCGTTGTTGGGAAAATCGAGCAGGAATGTCCCGAAATCGCGATCATAATCTTTGATGGTGAGGTATCCGCTCTGGTAAATCATCGGCAACGGTTTTTCTACATTTGCCTTATAGTCGACAAATTCCTGCGGGTCGTAATATTTTCCGGTCAGTTCATCCAGGTTCTCATCGGTATGCGCAAGCAGGCGGATTAGGTATGAAGGCGTACCGCTACGGAACCAGTAATCACGGATAGAGCCGGAAGCAAAAGCATTGAGCAGGCTGAAAGGATTGTAGACATCGGTCATCTTTTCGCTGAAATGATATCCATCGTACTGGCGTTTGAGCAGACCGGTCATCTCTTCCTTGGATATGCCTTCCCTGTCTGCCATATCACTTATTGGACCGGCAAAGTAGTGTTCCAGTTCTTCCTGAGTGATACCGCACAAGGCTTCATAGCGTATGTCCATGCTGATGTCTGCAGGCTGGTTGAAACCGCTGAACACGCTTACCTGCGAGAACTTGGTAACCCCCGTAAGCAAGACGAACTGCAGGTCATCATCCGCAGCCTTGAATACCGAATAGAATCCTTTCAGCACTTCCCGGTTCCGGTCCTCCAGCAGCGTTTCCTCCTGTTCTCCCTTAATGCCCGTATCGAGTACGTCCAAGATAGGCTTGTCGTATTCGTCAATCAACACCACACAACGTCTACCCGATTGTTCATGGGCTTGTTTGAGGACGTAGGCAAAGCGTTTCCCTATATCCGTATAGTCCTGGTTCTTTCCGTATTCCCGTTCCCAACCTTTTATGGTGCCTTCCAGTATATCTTCCAATGTACCCGGAACGGTAAAGTTGCTTCCGTTGAAGTCGATGTGGAATACGGGATATTCCCTCCATTCCGTTTCCAGCTTCTCGATGGCAAGTCCTTTGAACAGCTCTTTCTTACCTAAGAAATAGTTCTTCAGGGTAGACACAAGCAGGCTTTTCCCGAACCGCCTCGGACGGCTGAGGAAATAAATCTTCCCTGTTGATACCAGCTGGTATATCAGGGCGGTTTTGTCTACATACGTGTAGTTGTCCTCTCTTATCTGTGCAAAGCTCTGGATGCCTATCGGGTATTTCATATCGTATGGCTTATTGGTATAGCACAAAAATAGTGAGAATATTTTATATTGCCAAATATATTAGGGATGCAGAATTTTTCGTATATTGGGGCATGGAGTTATGGATAGGCTATGAGAGTAAATACATTGATATGGTTTGTGTTATTGGTTTTGACCGGGTGCGGAGGCAGGCAAATGCGAGGAATCGATTCTTCGGATACATTGGTGGTAAAATCCTCACCTGTGGAAAAACAAGCTACGGGAATGGATATGCTTTACCGTTTGTATAAAGTGTATGGGATATCGGGTGATTTGGCAAGCGACCCTTATTGTCCGCCGTTCCTGAAGGGGGTATATTACGATAACGGCATGTTGGTATTTCAGGTAGAAGGCGATACTGTAGCTATACGTCAGACTTTGGAACAGAAAACGGGAAGCAGTGCTTTTCATTTGGAGTTGACAGGTGATTCGTTGTTTTCGCAGAAAGATTTGATAGTATTGCAAAGGAAGGTCCGTCAGCGTTTGGCTTTACCGGAGAATACCGATGTCAATGCCAATGTGGTAGGGTATGGTATAGGGGCGCATCATTTATCCATAAATCTGATAGTAAATACACCCGAAAGTCAGCAGGCGTTCCGAAAGAAGATTATTGATTCGCCTGCTTTACAATTTAGTGGAGGTCGTATGGATGAACCTTGTACGAAAGAAGGTATAAGCGGGATATTAGGCGTACATTTGAAAACCACTTCTCCGTCTTTTTCTGTCCAATCGGAAACCGTAACTTTTATCTTGTCAAATGAAAGTGGTACGAATATCCATTATGGAGCCGATTACTCGTTGGCTTATGAACGGGAGGGGCAATGGTATCATTTGCCTATAAATCCGAATGTAATAAGTATAGGCTATGTCTTGTGTCCGGGCAAAACGGAAAAGCTTACTGCCCACCTTTATCCCGATGTGCATCCCAACAAACCCGGACGTTACCGTTATTTCAAAGAAATCACTATTGGGGATAATCGTGAAAAGATTCTGTTAATGGCAGAGTTCCGTTTGGAAGATTAGCCTTGAATCTTCCAGTCATCAATGGTTCCGGTCTGCGAGGAGAAGCTGGCACCTATTTTATATATAAGTCGCCTGTCGGAAGCATACGGGCGTGCGTAGCCTTTTTCTTCGATTTGGCGTAATGCCTCATCTGCCGAACCGTCGAGCTTGAACTCAAAGATATAGACGTAATCGGGTGTTTCTACGATGCAGTCCACCCGTCCTTCGCTCTGTTCCTTTTCGGTATAGACCGTATAGACGCTGACCAAACGGAATATCAGGTAGAACGTGTAGTGGAAATAACGCTCCCTTTCCCTCTCGTCCTGCTTGCGACGCATGGTGTAAGGGATGTCGGCAAGGAAGGAGGTGAACAGCTTATGCAGCTTGTCTGTATCACCTTCCTCCAGCGCATCGATAAGGTCTTGTATCCAACTATTTACATTTTCCCGTTGGGGCTTGAAATAGTCGGAAGCCACCAGAGATACAAATCCTTTCTTCACTTCATTGTTGGGGAAGTCGAGCAGGAATGTGCCTCGGCGTGGTTTATAGTCCTTAATGGTAAGGTATCCGCTCTGGTAAATCATCGGCAACGGTTTTTCTACGTTTGCCTTGTAGTCGACAAACTCCTGCGGGTCGTAATATTTTCCGGTCAGTTCATCCAGGTTCTCATCGGTATGCGCAAGCAGGCGGATTAGGTATGAAGGCGTACCGCTACGGAACCAGTAATCACGGATAGAGCCGGAAGCAAAAGCATTGAGCAGGCTGAAAGGATTGTAGACATCGGTCATCTTTTCACTGAAATGGTATCCGTCGTACTGGCGTTTGAGCAGACCGGTCATCTCTTCCTTGGATATGCCTTCCCTGTCTGCCATATCACTTATCGGACCGGCAAAGTAGTGTTCCAGTTCTTCCTGGGTGATACCGCACAGGGCTTCGTACCGCCTGTCCATGCTGATGTCGGCAGGCTGGTTGAAACCGCTGAACACGCTTACCTGCGAGAACTTGGTAACTCCGGTGAGCAAGACGAACTGCAGGTCATCGTCCGCAGCCTTGAATACCGAATAGAATCCTTTCAGCACTTCCCGGTTCCGGTCCTCCAGCAACATTTCCTCCTGTTCTCCCTTAATGCCCGTATCAAGCACGTCCAGGATAGGCTTGTCGTATTCGTCAATCAATACCACGCAACGTCTTCCCGATTGTTCGTGAGCCTGTTTGAGGACGTAGGCAAAGCGTTTCCCTATATCCGTATAGTCCTGGCTCTTTCCGTATTCCCGTTCCCAACCTTTTATGGTGCCTTCCAGTATGTCTTCCAACGTACCCGGAACGGTAAAGTTGCTTCCGTTGAAGTCGATATGGAATACGGGATATTCCCTCCATTCCGTTTCCAGCTTCTCGATGGCAAGTCCTTTGAACAGCTCTTTCTTACCTAAGAAATAGTTCTTCAGGGTAGACACAAGCAGGCTTTTCCCAAACCTGCGGGGACGGCTGAGGAAATAAATCGCACCTTCCTTTACCAGTTGGTAGAGTAAATCCGTTTTGTCTACATAACAGTATCCTTCTGTTATCATTTTCTCAAAGCTCTGTATGCCTATCGGGAATTTCATCGTACTACATTATTAAATATATGCAAGTACAAATATAACGATAATTTGCCAGTCCGGCAAAAAGATAGGGATAGTTTCAAAATTTAACAGAACTTCTGCCCGAAGAACAGATGCTTTTTTGTTCCTTTGCAACCGTAATTACATAAAAGGAAAAGACGATGACGTTAGCAAGCATAGTATGGGATGTAGATCCTGTTTTGGTACATTTGGGACAGATTGAACTCCGCTGGTATGGACTGATGTGGGGATTGGGGTTTATTTTGGCGTACGAGATTGTATCGCGCCTGTTCAAGAAAGAAGGATATCCCGACAATTGGGCAGACAAGCTCTTTGTATATTGCATTGTAAGCAGTGTGGTCGGTGCCCGGCTGGGACATTGCCTGTTCTACGAGTGGGACTATTACAGTGCCAATCCGGCAGAAATTCTGAAGATATGGAAAGGCGGGCTTGCCAGCCATGGAGGCGTGTTCCTCCTGATACTGGCATTGGTGTGGTATTCCAAGAAAGTAACCAAGAAAAGCGTTTGGTGGCTTTTCGACCGGATGATACCTGCCGTAGCCGTGGTATGTATGTGCATCCGCTTTGGCAACCTGATGAATTCGGAGATATTCGGTTATCCTACTACTCTGCCTTGGGGATTCGAGTTTGTCCGTTCGCGCGAGTGGCAGGAATTGTATAACCAAAATGGACTGGCTCAAGCTTGTCATCCCACACAGATTTACGAGATGCTCTATTGTTTCGTGGCATTGGTCGTTTCGTGGGTGATGTATCATAAATATCAGTTGCAAAAATACGTAGGGCTGATAACGGGCGTATCTCTGTTGATATTTTTCGGCGCGCGCTTCGGACTGGAGTTTATGAAGAATCCGCAGGTAGCCGAAGAGATAGGCATGACGCTCAATATCGGACAGTTGCTAAGTATTCCACTTATTTTATTGGGAATCTTTCTTATCGCTACATGCAAGAAGCGGAAAGAAGACTGGAAATAGACAGACAAAATAAAGGTGTCTGGCTTGGTAAGTCCAAACTTTTTCCATACCTTTGCGTGGGATGATGAAAGTAAGATAGCACGCTATCTTTCTGGTTAAAGAATTGGAAAAATCTTAGGATTCATCCCCCCAATTAGCGTGCGATAAATTCAAAAACAGTTTTTATAAAACAACAAAACAATGCAAAGACACAACACAATCGGTTTATCACATAGCGCTTCTTCGTAGAAGGGCGAGGATGACGTGTGCTTTTGTCGGGCGAATGTTTTTGCTTGGCAAGGCATGGCGTTTTCATACGTGATGGAATCGGCAACCGCTGGAGAGCGGCAGGGGTTGTTGTGTTCTTTGGCTTCGTGTGTATTTGCCTTTTTTCCGGATGGGGAAGAAGGGCTTTTTAATATCCGCATTCCACCCAATTGCCTTGTAGGGGCGTATTGCATACGCCCCGAAGACATCCGCATGGGTTAGTTGATGCATTCGGGCGTATGCGATACGCCCCTACATGGGATGTTTGCGGATATTCAAATTTTGTTTTCTTATGTTTAATCTTTCATTGTTTTGTTGTATATGAAAAATCATCAGATTCGCGCGAGGCGCGCCGAAGGGAGTGCGGTTTCTGCTCCCGAATATGCTGTAAATTGTTTGAATGTTGATATTATCCTTGCAAAAGGACGGAGCGACGTGCGTGAATTGTCTGTCCGTCTTTATACTTCCGCTTACCGGCTGATGGGTGTCGCTGCCCGGCAGGCGTCCTCAAGCAAGGCGATACGTACGTGGCATTTCGAAGTCTCTTCATCCGATGCCTGGACGGGCGGGACGTATCGGGCTTTTGTTTATGTCAACGGCGTTCCAAGCTGGAAAGCGGAATTGTTTCTTTACACGGGCGAAGGCATTGATTCGAGTGCCCGTTTGGAAAGCCTGGAGCCTTCTTCGCCCGAAATGCTCTTTGCCGGGCGGTTGGCTTTCCGGTCGTGGTGGCCTGTTTTGGAAGGCTTTCATCTTGACGAGGATTTCATCGTCCGTTTCATGGAGCAAATCCGGCTCTTTACGCAAAATATAGAAACGAAGACATGGGCTTCGGTACCTCCGCTTCAAGTGACGGGCGATGCCGATTGGGCGGAGCGGTTCGCTTCGTTGGTATTGGTTCCTTGCGTTAAGGAGGAATGGGGGAAAGAATGCGTGCTGACCGAGGTGAGCGGGGCGGATGATGATATGCTTTCCCTTCACTTGTTGGAGCGGGTGTGTTACCTGGTAGGCGCCCATATCGCTCCGGATACGGTATTTGTTTTTCACGGATCCACTCTGACCATGGAATGGCTGAATGCTGATTACTACCCTTATTTCTCGCTCTTCGAGAATGAAGACACGTGTTTTCGTCTGCCCGAAACGCTTCTTACCGAAAGGAAGACGGAGCCTGAAGGCTTCTCTCCGGACGAAACGGAAATGCCGGAAGCGGCAGAAGTACAGGACGAGGAAAGGAAACCTGCCTTGCAGCGGTTGGAAGAAATGGTAGGTCTTTCGCGGGTGAAAGACGAACTGTGCGAGGCTTGCGCGATGGCTTTGTTCACCCGGCGCCGCAAGGAATTAGGGCTGGAAGTTTCGGCAGAGAACCGTAATCATTTCTTGTTCTTGGGCAGTCCGGGTACGGGGAAAACCACCGTTGCCCGCCTGATAGGGGAAATTTACCATGAAATGGGATTGCTCTCACGTGGGCATACCGTAGAGACGAACCGCGCGAAACTGATAGGCGAGTTCATCGGTCAGACCGAGCAAAAAACCTGTGCCGCGATAGCTGAGGCCCGTGGCGGGGTGCTTTTCATTGACGAGGCTTACACACTTGTTCACGAAGACGATTCGCGCGACTTCGGCAAGGAAGTGATTCATGCTTTGATGACCGTTCTTTCCGAACCGAATCCCGACCTGATAGTCATCCTGGCGGGTTATGAAATGCAGATGCAGGCGTTGTTCCGCCTGAATCCGGGGCTGGACAGCCGCTTCCCGCTCCGCCTTCACTTTGATGACTTCACATCGGACGAATTGACGGAAATGGCGCGGCACTTGTTGGCGGAGCGTAACTTCGAACTGAGCGAGGCGGCAGACGTCCGCTTGGCGAAGCTGATAGAAAAAGCCGTCTTGCATAAGGATGAGCATTTCGGCAACGGCCGCTGGGTACACAATCTGGTAGAGCACGGCATCTTGAAGTGCATGGCAAAACGGGTGATGGCGTTGCCGCTTTCCACCGAATCCTCCGAATTGTTCCGCTGGATAGAGGAAACGGATGTCGCCGGAGCCGAACCTGCCTTCCTTTATGAAAACGCCCCGAAGGTTGCATTGGCGAGGCGCATCGGCTTCACTGCTTGACTGGGGTACTTACCCCGATGCATATGGCTGTTTGAAACGTTCCATATAACTCTGTTTTCAGTCCTCCTTAATTAGGACTGCTGTGTTGAGGAGTAGAAACTGCAGTCCTATTGGTAGTAGGACTGCAGTCCTGGCAGTACGCTCGGCATGAGCATTGTCTAACGGGTGTAAGTCCCGAGTGAGCCCTAATAGCGGGAATCACATAGCCCAAGGCAAGGGTGTCCATCGCGAGGTGGAATCTGAAGGAAGCCGGCGGCAAACATCTGGTCTAACGAACAGAAACTTCATACAAGGCATTTGACCGTGGGTAAGGTTTCTACACAAACCAAAGCCCGATAGCTATTCGGAACGGTCGGTGTAAATGAAGTAGGCATAAGATGGAAAGACAATGCCCTTATCCGAGGAGGTCTCACGGACGCATGGCGAAGACGTACCCATTCGATGTGCCCTGACGGAGTAAAGCTTGCCGTGAGAAGTCAGCAGAGGTTATAGTACCTAAGACACGTGTGTCTATGGGGAAGGACCGAATCGCGCAGTGCAATAGTAAATGACTGCTACCCTTGAGACTCTTTTGTAGTCAGATGTCCGAAAGGAGCTTCCCTACTCACCACGATAGGACGGAATCCGACAATAGAGTAGGAGTGACGCTAGTCCGAGGGATGGCTGAAAACAACTTGCCACACATCGTGAGATGAGAAAGCGCGAAACCGCCGTATGCGGAACCGCTTGTACGGTGGTGTGGGAGGTCGGTAAATGTGAAAGTAGGAGGCAAATGCCTTTCTATGATTAGCATTTACCTCCTACCCGATTATTAGGATTATGCGAGGACTGGTATGGCAAATACTATCAGTGTAGCTTTGAACCCTTGGAAACAATAGTTTCGGCGCGCACTCGCGCACCTCCCTGTTGTGATTTTGCTCTTAAATTGGTATCTTTGAACCATTGAAAACAACTGGACGGTGGTTATCGGCACTCCCTGGTGGGTTGTGATTTGCTTTCAAATTAGTATCTTTGAACCATTGAAAACAACTTTATTTTTCTATTTTGTTATGTTGAACGAAGTGAAGCATCTCGTAAACATTGAAGATACTTCACTTCATTCCCTTAGACAGGGAGTGCTACTATGCAAATTTATTACCCTATTGTTTTCATCGCATTCTGCAAGCGGGTGAGAAACTCATCCGCTTCGTTCATGCTGAGGCAGAGAGGAGGAAGCAGACGGATGACATTGGTTCCGCTTACACCTGTAAAGACTTTTTGCTCGAAGAGCAGTTTCGTACGCAGCTCTTTAACAGGCTCTTCAAATTCCAGCCCTATCATCAGACCACATCCGCGCACTTCCTTGATGCCCTTGAAACACTTCAGTTCTTCTAATAAATGTGTGCCGATTTTTGCCGCATTTTCTATCAGCTTCTCTTCTTTTATGACATCCAGTACGGCAATTGCTGCGGCACAAGCCAGGTGATTACCGCCGAAAGTCGTGCCCAATTGTCCGTAAACGGGTTTGAATTTCGGACTGATGAGTACGCCTCCCATGGGGAAACCGTTGCCGATTCCTTTGGCTACAGTAATGATATCGGGGCGGATGCCGCTGTATTGGTGAGCGAAGAACTTGCCGCTTCGTCCGTAACCCGACTGGATTTCGTCCAGAATCAGTACGGTGTTGTTTGCGTCGCAAGTTTGGCGCAAAGCTTTCATAAAGTCCGTATCGGGTATCCGGATGCCGCCTATCCCTTGAATACCTTCAATGATAACGGCGCAGACATCGCCTTTTGCCAGTTCGGCTTTCATGGCTTCTGTATCATTCAGCGGTAGGTAGGTAACATGTTGGTTGGCGTTAACAGGAGCGATGATTTTCGGATTGTCGGTCACTTCTACCGCCAGCGAGGTACGTCCGTGGAAAGCTTTGCCGAAAGAAACGATGCGTGTGCGTCCGTTATAGAAAGACGCCAGTTTCAGGGCATTTTCATTGGCTTCGGCTCCTGAATTGATTAAGAACAGCTGGTAATCGTCATAGCCGCACATCGCTCCCAACCGGTCGGCAACTTCCTGTTGCAGCTTGTTAATGACCGAGTTGGAGTAGAATCCCAGCATAGCAACTTGTTTGCTTATCATTTCCACATAATGCGGGTGTGAATGCCCGATGGAGATAACGGCGTGCCCTCCGTACAGGTCAAGGTATTCTTGTCCTTTGTCATCCCACACGTGGCAGGCTTTTCCCTTGACAATGTTAATGTCAAAGAGAGGATATACATCGAATAATTTCATTTTATATAATGAAGAATTAAGAATGAAGAATGAAGAATTCAGTGGATGTTTTCTTCATTCTTCTTCTAGTTATTTTTTACTGTTTTTATTGATGAAACGAATAGGGCTATTAAAAAGCACTTGGCTTCAGCTTGAGTCCTGTCGTTTCTTCCAGGTTGAACATCAGGTTCATGTTGTGTACTGCCTGGCCGCTGGCGCCTTTCAGCAAGTTGTCGATGCAAGACACGATGAGGAGTTTGTCTTCGTGTTTTTCTAAGTGAATCAGACACTTGTTGGTGTTGACCACTTGCTTCAGGTCGATGCTCTTTTCTACGATATGCACGAACGAGTCTTCGGCATAATAGTCTTGATACATCTTCACGATTTCGGGCAATTCTACCTTCGTCTTTATGATTGTAGTGGCGAAAATGCCTCGGGCGAAGTCGCCGCGGTAAGGGATGAACGTAATATCTGCATCGAAGCTGTTCTGCAATTGCTTCAGCGACTGGCGTATTTCCGGAAGGTGCTGGTGCGTAAACGGCTTGTAAATGCTCAGGTTGTTGTTCCGCCAACTGAAATGCGTAGTCGCTCCCGGTTTTACTCCAGCTCCCGTACTTCCGGTTATGGCGTTTACAATGATATCACCTTTCAACATCAAGTGTTTTGCCAAGGGCAACAACCCCAACTGGATACAGGTGGCGAAACATCCCGGATTGGCAATGTGCTTGCTATGACAGATGGTGCGGCGGTTCAGTTCGGGAAGGCCGTATACGAAGTCATGGTCTTCAGCGGCAATGCGGTAATCCATCGACAGGTCGATTATCTTCAAATCTTCGGGCAGGTTGTGGCTTTCCATAAACTTGCGCGTGTCACCATGTGCCGTACAGAAAAACACCACATCCACTTCATCCAGTGGCAGTGCATCGGTAAAGGTCAAATCGGTTTCGCCATACAGTCCTTCGTGTACATCGGTAATCTTATTTCCGGCATTGCTCGAACTGTTGATGAAATGAATCTCCACATCAGGGTGATTGATAAGCAGGCGAATCAGTTCGCCTGCTGTATATCCTGCTCCTCCTATAATTCCAGCTTTTATCATACTCAGTTATTGTCTTCGGGAACGATAATCCACATTAATAAATAGATGATGACACCTGCAAAAGCGGTAAAGACGGTCAGCAATGCATAGATAAGCCGTACCAGTGTCGGATCCAGATCGAAAAAACGGGCTATGCCTGAGCATACACCGGCTATCATTCTGCTATTGCGTGGACGTCTGAGTTTCTTTCCTTCCATAGTTGTTGGTTTAGTGTTACATCATTTCGTCTTTATGGTTTGCGTAATAGGCTCTCAGCGGAGTGGAGAGTACTTTGATAAAGCCTTTGGCATCTTCTGCCGTCCAGCCTTTCTGCATTTCCCCGTATTCGCCCAGCTTGTTCTTTACCAAGTCGTCTTCTGATTCTACGCCTACGGTAGAGAAGCAATAGGGGCGGAGTTCAAGGATAGCCGTACCGTTTACGTTGCGTTGCGATTCGGTCAGCATGGCTTCGATGTCGCGCATCACCGGTTCCAGGTATTGGCTTTCGTGCAAGAACATGCCGTACCAGTTTGCCACCTGGTCTTTCCAGTATTGCTGCCATTTGCTCAACGTGTATTTTTCCAGGAAGCGGTGTGCACCGATTATCAGCATCGGAGCTGCGGCTTCGAATCCTACGCGCCCTTTGATGCCGATGATGGTATCGCCTACGTGCATATCCCGTCCGATACCGTAAGGTGCTCCGATTTCTTCTACACGCTGGATGGCTTTGATTTTATCATCGAACACTTCCCCATTGACAGCGTACAGCTCGCCTTTCTTGAATTCCAGTTTCAGCAGTTCGCTTCCTTCCTTGGTGACTTGTTTCAGGTATGCACTTTCGGGCAGTCCTTGTGCCGAATCCAAGATTTCCCCTCCGCAGATGGAAGTGCCCCAGATGCCTACGTTATAGGAGTATTTCAGCTTGGTGAAGTCGGCTTCGAAACCGTGCTCTTTCAAGTAATTGATTTCATAGTCACGGCTTAATGCCATATCGCGGGTCAGGGTGATGATTTCCACTCCCGGAGCCATGACCAGGAACGTCATGTCGAAACGTACTTGGTCGTTTCCCGCACCGGTAGAGCCGTGCGCAATGGCATGTGCACCGATTTCGTTGGCATAGCGGGCAATGGCAAGTGCCTGGAAGATGCGTTCCGAACTTACGGAAATAGGATAGGTGCCGTTACGCAACACGTTCCCGAATATCATGTATTTCAGGCTCTTGGCGTAGTATTCTTGTGTTACGTCGAGGGTGACATATTTCACCGCGCCTAATTTATAGGCATTCTCTTCATTCTTTTTCAATTGTTCGGCACTGAATCCGCCCGTATTGGCACAAGCGGCATATACTTCATATCCTTTTTCTTTTGCCAGATACATCACGGTGAACGAAGTATCCAGCCCGCCGCTGAAAGCAACGACAACTTTTTTCTTTTCTTCCATAAGGCTATATTTATTATGTGTAATTCTTCATTCTTAATTCTTCATTTGTCAGAAGTTTGTATGTTCATCGTCTGTATGCAGTGCCGGGTCGTATAACATGGCCGTGCAGATGCAGAACTTGCGGTTTTTTGCCATCAGTATCTCGTGGTTGATGCATCCTTCGCATCCTTTCCAGAACGCTTCGTCATCGGTCAGTTCGTTGAATGTTACCGGTACATATCCCAGTTCGGTGTTCATTTTCATGACAGCTGCCCCTGAGGTCAGGCTGAATATCTTGGCTTTGGGCCAGCGCAGGCGTGCCAACGTAAACGAAGCGTGTTTGATTCGTTTGGCAAGTCCGCATCCGCGGTATTTAGGGTGGACAATCAAGCCCGAAGTGGCTACATACTCCTTGTTTCCCCATGATTCGATGTAAGTAAAGCCTGCAAATTCATCCCCGCAAAGGGCAATGATGGCTTTGCCTTCTTTCATTTTGGTTGCGACATATTCGTGCGTACGTTCGGCAATGCCTGTGCCCCGCACTTTGGCAGCTTCCCGGATGGTATCCAGAATTGTGTCTACGTATGCTTCGTGCGAAGCATCTGCCACCATAACGTCTATTTGTTTTGCGTCCATTTCTGTATGATTATTCTTTATAAGTTGATATTCGCTATCACATGAGCAAGTGCCTGTTTCAATTCCGTACGGGTGCATCCTTCCCGCATGACCAGCATGATGGTATCATCGCCTGCTATGGTTCCGATGATTTCATGAAAATGGTTGTTGTCTATGTCGTAGGCAAGGCTGCTGGCATATCCGGGGCGTGTCTTGATGACGGCAATGTTTCCGGAAAATTCAATAGACAGGAACCCTGTATGACGAAGCATTTCCGATGCGCTTTGCGGGTCGGTCATGCGTTTGTACATGGTGTTGTTGGGCAACACATATACGTAATTGCCGTTCATGCTTGCTGCTTTTGCCACTTTCAGTTGTTTCAGGTCGCGCGAGAGTGTGGCTTGTGTAAGTTGGAAACCTTCTTTTTCCAGTTCTGCCAAAAGTTCTCCCTGACTGCCTATCTCTTTGCTTGAGATAATCATCTTGATGGAATCGAGTCTGCTGTTCTTGCTTTTCATCTGCATATTTATTCTTCAATCGGGTGCAAATATACAGATAATATGGAAACAATATTCATTTTGAGCGAATATTTTTTCTAAAAACTTGTATTTATCCACTTTTACACCTTTTTCCTGTTGTCGGTATCCGGCATTGCTTGAAATAGTCCTTTCCCTTTGTTGATAAATTCCGCAACGTTTTTTGCTTTCAGCTTCACCAGTAGCCGTTTTTTACATTTTGTCAAACAATCTGTTCCGATTTCCGGAGAAAATGTGTAAGTTTGCCTGACTATTAGAAATCATATCATGAAAAGACATAGGTTGACTGAAGACAAGGACCCGATGGGACGGGCCATTTACGAATATTTTACAACTGGGAAAGCTGGAAAGTTAAGGGTGTTTTCCTCACAATTTGATGAAGATGAATTGCCGGTAAAGGATTTGTTCCGCACTTTGGAACAGATGCCTTTGTTAGAGCAGAAGGCTTTGCAGCTGGCATACGGGCGGATATTGGATGTGGGAGCAGGGAGTGGATGCCATTCGCTTGTTTTGCGGGAGATGGGGAAAGAAAGCCTGGCTATTGATATCTCGCCTTGGGCGGTGGAAGTGATGAAAAAGCGGGGAATAGACGCTTATCTGACAAATGTGTTTGATATGGGATTTACAGGGCGGTTCGATACCATTCTGATGCTGATGAATGGCTCGGGTATCATTGGTAAACTGAAAAATATGCCGGCTTTTCTCACAAGGGTTAAGCAACTTTTGGCTCCGGAAGGATGTGTACTGATGGATTCGACTGACCTTCGCTATCTGTACGAAGATGAAGACGGGAGTTATCTTGTCGACCTTGCTGCTGATTATTATGGTGAAGTAGACTTCCAGATGCAGTATGGCAAGGTAAAGGGAGAACCGTTCGACTGGCTTTACATTGATTTTGATACCCTATCGGCATACGCCACTCCGTATGGTTTTCGGGTAGAAAAGGTGATGGAGGGCGAGCATTACGATTACCTTGCGCGGCTGTCCTTGCGTTGAGGATTTTTCATCACAGGTTATAAAATTTGAATATCCGCAACATCCCATGTAGAGGCAAAAAGCGGATATTCATTTCAGAAAACCATCCACAAAAATATTTTAGAAGCTGTTTTGAATTTCTCCAAAAAGTTTTTCTTGGCTTGATGTATCCGTTTTCGTGTGTGCTTTGGGCGATTTTTTGGTCTTTTTCGCTCCTGTTCTTCGTCAGATAGCCCGCTATCTTCCTCATCACAGAAGCGAAAATGCCTCAAAAACTCATCCCAAATCATCGCACGATAAATTCAAAACAGCTTCTGAATTTCTCCAAAAAGTTTTTCTTGGCTTGATGTATCCGTTTTCGTGTGTGCTTTGGGCGATTTTTTGGTCCTTTCCGCTCCTGTTCTTCGTCAGATAGCCCGCTATCTTCCTTATCACAGAAGCGAAAATGCCTCAAAAACTCATCCCAAATCATCGCACGATAAATTCAAAACAGCTTCTTATCAAATCTGTGTAATTTGTGGTGAGTTTTATCACAACACGCCGAAGTGTTTCAGCGCATTCAGAATACCGTCTTCATCTACTGAAGTGGTTACATAGTCGGCCGCGTTTTGTACTTCGAGAGTAGCGTTGCCCATGGCTATGCCTGTGCCCACGTGGCGTAGCATCGGAATGTCATTGCCTCCGTCGCCAAATGCCATGGTTTCTTTCAGGTCGATTCCATAGTGTGCGATGACCTTGTCGATGCCGTGGCTTTTGCTGTTTCCACGGGCGATGATGTCAGCAAAGAGGGGATACCAGCGCATCGGTTCGCAGTGTTTTAGTATACCCGAAAATACTTTGTTATCATCATCCGCCTTGAAGTAGCCCATGATTTGCAGAATTTCCTTGCCTCGTGCATATTCGATGGGTTGTACGGGAGGTATGTCGATTTTTATCAGGTCTGCTACTTCCTGTACAGCCTCGTTCACCCCTGTGATGAACCATGTATCGTCGTGGACGAATACGAACGGGAGTTCCGGATGTTGTTTATTGAACAGGATGAGGCGTTCGATGTCATCTTCCGGAATGCTGCCTTTGTAGATGTCTTTGTGGTCGGAAGTGAAGCAATAGGCACCGTTCAAGGTGATGTAGCCGTCAAAAGGCAGATTGCCCACTGCTTTCTGCATCAATACTTTGGGGCGTCCGGTTGCGATGAATACCTTGATTCCCTTTTCGCGTACAGCGGCAAGAGCTTGGCGGGTAGATTCGGGAATTGTATGGGTATGAAATGATACCAATGTCCCGTCTATGTCGAAAAAGATTGCTTTGACCATAAGTTGACTTGTATTTCTGGGTACAAAAGTAGACAATTCCCTGCATATTTACAAATGAAGCGTGGTGGTTCCTTGTATCAGGCAAAGCAACAGTACACCTGTCATGGCGAGGATGACCACTATCACCAGGCAGTAAGTGAACATCAGGACCGTCTTCCAGAAGCTGCGCCACCATGTGTAGAGGTATAGTTGGTGATAGTCCCACCAGAAAAGGAGGAAGATGAACCAGAAGGGTACTTCATAGAGGTCGTCTACGTGTGCCGTGCCATTGAACGGTACTACAAGGGTACTGATAAGCAAAATCTGTGTAGCGATGTATGCCTGTATGAGGATATGTTCCATCAGGTTGAACATGTCAGGTTTCCTGCGCCGGTAGAATGCCCAGCGGGTGGCGACGGCAAGCAAGGGCAGGGTAAGAAGAATGTGAAAAGCCTTGTTGCCGTGCCCCCATCGTTTCAGCAGGTTCCATACATTCGCCAGAAAGGGTACATCTTCCAGCCATGTTTCTACTTTTGTGTAGACGGAGGACGATATTTCATCAAGGTCGCCATTAGATTGGGGCTTGCCTGCAATGGAGTCTTGGCGTTGTATTTCGGCTAGTGTCTTTTCTATTTCGCTGATGGAAAATTCAAGGCTCTTTTGCATGGCTGGATTGTCTGTCTGTCCTTTTTCGAGTTCCAGCTTGTCGATGGTAGCTTGCAGGGTTTCTGCTTTTGTGAGTGGAACATCGTTTTTCTTTGCGGTCTGTTCTTCTTTCTTTTCCCGTATTTCGGGTATTATCAGCTGGGCGGTGAGCGTATAGAAGGCGGTCATCAGGAATACCATTGCCAGCGGGAGGGTATAACCTATGCGCCGTCCACGGATGAAGTCGCGCATCATGTGTCCGGGACGGTAGAGTAGTTCCAGCAGGGTATGGGCGAACTTCCCGTCTACGCGGAACACGGTTCGGAGTATATTGCCCACAATGCCTCTCAGTACATATCGCGGAGTGTTGCGGCTTTGTCCGCACCGCGGACAGTAGTTGCCCGTGAACGTATTGCCACAATTCTTGCACGTGCAAGGTTTAGTGTTCAGTGGCGGAGCTACATTGCCACGTATCTGCCAGATATGGAATACACGCAGGCGCACCGTGAGAGGATGCAGGAAAGAGGCAAGTGCGTTATGCCATGCAAGGGGGAGTATGCGCCGGCGCTGTGCGGTGAACCACAAGCTGAGGAGAAACAAGGTCGGGAAGAAAAATGTGTCAGCTTCCGACAGGGGAAACAACTCGTAATAGCAGAAGAACAGTAGCAAGAGCAACCAAAGGATTTGTCTGATATGAATAGGTTTTTTTGTACGTGAAGTTCGATTCATAACGTTTTTTGTTTGCAAACTTAATAAAAACCTTTGTATTTTGTATCCGGTTGTACTAAAAATCCGTGTATTGCTTTTCGTTTGACGTCCGCTTTGTTTTACGCGATAAGATAAAAATCCGATGTCTTCTGTATGCCTTTCCAGAGGAAGTTATAAGTGTCAGTAGTTCCAGAGCATTGAAACCATAGTTTCATATTATTAAAACTACAGTTTCATTGCACTTAAACTTTAGTTTCTATATTATAAAACCGATTGACACTATTATCTCCTCTGTTCGATGAATATCGTATGGAATGTCGGTACAGCTGTGTGGATTAGCCGTCCTTGCGGTAAGCGAATATGCCGAAGGAATGCTGGAGTGCCGGAACTGCCTTTAAGCGAAGGTATGGAGTAACGCCTTCCGCCTATCGGAAAATGAAAAAAAGAAACCTTCTTGGCTCAATCCGCTGAAAAGTGCAAGGTTATTCCACGGAAATTTTATACTTTTGTATTCCTGTTGTCGGAGTGTGGATGGCAGAAATGAAAGCTACGAATCTATGTCGTCTGTGGTGCGGCCAGGGTGAATCAAGTATATATAATATAAGGTATAGGAAAATATGGCATATCAATACAGTCGGATAACGGTAAAGATAGGGAGTAATGTGCTGGCACGCAAAGACGGAACGCTGGACGTGACCCGTATGTCGGCACTGGTCGACCAGGTAGCAGAGTTGCACAAGGCAGGAGTGGAAGTGGTGCTGGTCTCTTCAGGAGCAGTCGCTTCGGGGCGGAGTGAAATAAAGGTTTCGCGTAAGCTGGACAGCGTAGACCAACGGCAACTGTATTCGGCCGTAGGGCAAGCCAAATTAATTAACCGTTATTATGAACTGTTCCGCGAGCACGGCATAGCCGTAGGGCAGGTGTTGACCACGAAAGAAAGTTTTGGCACACGCCGGCATTACCTGAACCAACGGCATTGCATGCAGGTGATGCTGGAGAACGGAGTGATTCCCATAGTCAATGAAAACGATACTATTTCGGTGACCGAACTGATGTTTACGGATAACGATGAGCTTTCGGGCTTGGTGGCTTCGATGCTTGATGCGCAGGCGTTGATTATCCTGAGCAACATCGATGGCATTTACAATGGTTCGCCTTCAGAGCCTGGCACTTCGGTGATACGGGAAGTAGAGCAAGGGAAAGATCTGTCCGACTATATACAGACCGAAAAATCTGGATTCGGTCGGGGTGGTATGCTTACCAAGACCACTATTGCCCGTAAAGTAGCAGACGAGGGTATCACGGTTATTATCGCCAATGGAAAACGGGATAATATTTTGACCGATTTGCTGGAGTATCCCGAAGACACGGTTTGTACACGGTTTGTGCCTGCATCCGAAGCTGTATCGAGTGTAAAGAAATGGATAGCCCATAGTGAAGGGTTCGCCAAGGGAGAGTTGCACTTAAACGCTCAGGCTGTAGAGGCATTAAAAGGCAAGAAGGCAGTAAGTATCCTGCCGGTAGGTGTAACATGCATCAAGGGAGATTTTGAAAAAGATGATATAGTGAGGATTATGGATGCCGGAGGAATACAGATAGGGGTAGGGCGTATCGGAGTAAGTTCGGCAGATGCCAGACTGATGTTGGGCAAACATGGAAAACGTCCGCTGGTGCATTACGATTATTTGTATCTGGAATGACAGATAATGTATGGATGAAATGCATTTGTTTTTTGCAGGCATTCTTTTTTTTATCTATATTTGCCATCAACATGTGGTTTTTAGAGACATGAAAATTATCTGTTTATTCCTTTTCCTATTGGGAGTGGGGCAATGTTGGGCAGTATCGGAGGTGCCCGATAGTGTCATCAGTTTTGAATACATACAACGGATTCATTTGCAGGAACCCAACCAGACATTACAACTGTTGGATTCCATCGAAGAGCATCATGTGCCAGGGTTACAGCCTTTCGAGATAGACATGTTGCGAAGCATGTGTTATGAGGTAAGGGGTGAATATCTGCTGGAGGAAAGATTTGCGCGGAAAGCTTTGGCTCAAGACTCTATACGGTTGGTTCCCATGCGAAAACTGAGAATGCTGGCAATGTTGCTTACGACTTTGGTCGAACAGGGGAAAAACGAAGATGCTATCCGTTTCGGAAAGCAGATGATGGAGCTGGCACGTCAATTGGATAGACCGGATAAAGAGGCTAGCGTATATTTTAATTTAGGACGCATGCACCGGAATATGGAGCGGAGGGATGAGGCTCTGACATTTTACCGGAAGGGCATCAGTCTTATCGAAGATACCAAAAATGTAAGTGTCATGGCACGCCTTTCTACAGCTTATGGTGGAATGATGGGAATCTTTATTGATAGTGGTAATTATGAGGAAGCCATTAAAATAGGCAAACTGCGTGAGGCATTGATACGTCGCATGAGCAAGATGTCTGGTCCGCCTGCCGGATACATTGACCAGCAATATGGGTATTGTTATTCGAAAATGGCATACATTTTTTTACAGGTAGGTAAAAAGGAAGAAGCGGCTGAATATTACAATCGTTTTGAACAGACCGAAATGTCAAAGTCACCTTTCGGTGCCAGTGAGATTGTTCCATACTTGTTGGAGATGCGGCGATATGAGGAAGTGCTGCGTTTGAATACGGTTGATATGCTGGCTTACCGGCAGGGAGGAAATGGCAATGATACGTTAAACTATAATTATAGTGTGATATTAGACCGTTTTGCCCAGGCATATCGTGGGTTGAAACTTTATGAGAAAGCGGATGCCTACCAGCAACGGCTTACTGTGTTGCTCGATAGCATTTATAGCCGTGAACAGGCGAGTCGGGCACATGAGTATGCTACGGTTTTCCGCTTGCATGAGAAAGAATTGCAACTGGCAAATACGCAGGTTGAAGTGCAGAAGCGCAATTTCCTGATGGGTGGTTTATGTTGCTTATTGTTCTTTTTGGTAATCTTTTTAGTGATTACTTGCCGGAATCTGACTATTACCCGTCGGAAAAACCGCATAGTTGTAAAGCAAATCGAAGAACTGTTGGCACAACGTGAAGAATTGCATAAGGTTTGTTGTGGAAATCCTGAAGCATTGTTGGATGAAAAAGGGAAAAATCAGGAAAGCCAACCTGATGGAACAGGAATTTCGGACTCGGTATCGGATTGTGCAGATAACATCTCGATGGAGAACAGGCGTTTTTTACGTATGGAATATGCCGTAGTGAAAGACAAGCTTTTCCTCCAGCCCGATTTTGGCCGAGATGAACTGATAAGCTTGAGCAATATCAATAAGAACGATTTGCCGCGTATCCTCCGTAAGTATGCCAATGCAGATAATGTGAGTTCTTATCTGAATCGTTTGCGTGTGGAATATGCGATAAAGTTGATGAAAGAAAAACCGAACCTGTCATTTGATGCGATAGCCAAAGAAGCAAGTTTCAACAGTCATAGCACTTTTTACCGTGCTTTCTATAAGGTCTGCGGCATGACTCCGGCACAATATATGAAGGCATTCGGAAAAGAGAACGACTCTCAGTTTGAATGAAATCACACAAACAGAGAGTCGTCCGGATTCCGGTCGGTGTGCATGGATTATTGAAGGTTGATTTCTAATGGGAAACTTACGTAAGAGATAATGTCGTCTCCCCAATTTCCTATAAGTCCTACTTGATAGCTGATTGTTAAGGTGACAGGCTCAGAAACACTGAGTCCGGCATCCCGTATTACCTGATTATAATCGTATTTTTTCATGTTTTGGATGGCTTGGCCGGCTGCCTGCATAGCCATATCCCTGAGATCTTCGTCTGTAAGTTCGGCATGGTCGATGGTGATGGGGATAGAGTTATTTATCAGCTGTTGCTGGTCTTGGTATTCCAAGATGGTTTCAACAATGGCTGGGTCTATGGTCCAAGGAGAGTGTTCTTGGTATCTCACTGTAAAATTTGCAGTACTGCTTTCATCCGAAGAACAGGATGAAAAGATGGGTAACAAACAACAAATGAG
Source organism: Bacteroides sp. An51A (assembly GCF_002161565.1). Lineage (NCBI taxonomy): Bacteria > Pseudomonadati > Bacteroidota > Bacteroidia > Bacteroidales > Bacteroidaceae > Bacteroides > Bacteroides sp. An51A. Next base: position 845,096 of record NZ_NFIC01000001.1, on the reverse strand, counting down.
AAGCATCATTTGTTTCATTCTTTGAATTTTTTGCTTTGTTTTCATACTTTTTATTTTAGGATTATTAATCTCATCTTCTGACGGTAACCACTAATGTGCTTCCGTTATCTAATGCCGTTTTTATTTCTTTCTCTCCTTTTGTAACTTTGCATAGGCTTAATTCCTCTCCCAGTACTTCTTCTACTTTCAAACGGCCGATTTCAATCCGTGCCTCTTTCCCGGCAATCTCCTTTACCGAATAGACATCAAACTGCTGGCCTTTGTAAGCACTCAGCGAAGTGCCTAAATCAATGTATACCGTTTTTTTGTTTTTCTTTTTTTATTTCACCCCGCTCTATGATAGTGGCATTGACGGGATACCTGGCATTGAAATAACCGGCAATGATTCCGGAAAGGTTACTGAGTGCTGCCGTCACCGCCTTGTCTTCGCTGGCTGTATCAGAACCACTGGCATTGAAAGTACGGCTGTCTTCCATCACACCGGTATATGCATTCTTTACATTAACGGTTACGCTTATGTTGGCTTCCACATTCGTATAAGGTGTAAACGCTGAATTTTTCAGCCTTTTCCGTTCTTTAAGCGAAGGACCGTTGGATGTAGCACTGATGCTGACAATGGTTCCGTCTGTGTAAAGAAGATTTTTGTCTTGAAGTTTTTCGTTTTGAAATGTTTTCCCGTCTATCACCTGCAGTCTGACTACATTCCCGAATCCTTTGGCGATACTTGCCCTTACATCATCGGCATAATCGGACAGCTGGGTGGTATTTTTCCCTTTTATAATTGATGAAGTGATATTTTTCAATACTTTGCCGGCATTGTCATTTTCTCCTTTCGGAGTGTAATTAAAGTGCCCTATACCTATTTTATAAATGGCGTTTCGTTCTACTTGTGCTTGTATGTCGTGTACAGTTGATAACATAAAGCATGTTGCCAATAAAAAAAGAAGTCGTAAATTCATAAGCCTACATTGTTATAAGATATTAATTTTTTGCAAAGTTATTGATTCTTTATATCAGACAAAGTGCTAAGAGTTACTTGTCGCTTTCACTTTGTCCGTTATTGTGTCTCATTTTGTCTAATGAAATGAGTAAGAGGCCTTTTTGACTTGAAGGCGTACTATTTTTATAATTTTTCCAATTTTCTGCCGTTCCTTATCAAAATCTTTCGTAATTTTGGCAAGAACTAACAGAATTATAGATATGGATGAACAGATAAAACAAATTGCCGAGCGTTTGCGGGGATTGCGCGACGCATTGGAGCTAAGCGTGGAAGAAGTGGCATCGGACTGTAAACTGACAGCTGAAGAATACCGTGCCCTTGAATCAGGAGAAAGCGACCTCTCGGTCAGTCTTTTGCAACGCATCGCCCACAAATATGGCATTACGCTAGATGAACTGATGTTTGGTGAGGAGCCGAAGATGAAATCGTATTTCCTTACCCGTAAAGGGACAGGAGTTTCGGTAGAACGTACCAAGGCTTATAAGTATGAATCACTCGCTTCGGGATTTAAGGACAGGATAGCCGACCCGTTTATTGTGACGGTAGAACCTAAACCCGAAGGTACTGCCGTATACTTTAACACACACGAAGGACAAGAGTTCAACTTAGTAATAGAAGGCCGCCTGTTATTGAACATCAATGGGAAAGAACTGATACTGAATCCGGGTGACAGCCTGTATTTCGATTCAAGCAAGCCGCACGGCATGTTGGCGCTTGATGGAAAAACCGTGAAGTTCCTTGCGGTAGTGATGCAATAAAATTGGTTTATATAATGGAAATTCACCACAGGGGACACAGGGTATCACAGAGGTTTTAAATTTTCCTCCGTATGCCCCTGTGTTCTTTGTGGTGAAAAAAACGAAACACGTATGTTAGAAAGATTTGTAAGTCAGACAACTTTCTCCTCGCAAGAGGATTTCATCAAGAATTTTAGAGTAAATGTGCCTGAGAATTTCAATTTCGGGTACGACATCGTGGATGCTTGGGCAGCAGAACGTCCGGAAAAGAATGCACTGTTGTGGACCAATGACAAAGGCGAATGTATCCAGTTCACTTACGCCGATTTGAAGAAATATACCGATATGACCGCTTCTTATTTCCAGAGTCTGGGAATAGGCAAGGGCGACAAAGTGATGTTGATATTGAAACGCCGCTATGAGTTCTGGTTCTCGATTATCGCTTTGCACAAGATAGGAGCTGTGGCGATCCCCGCTACCCACCTGCTGACGAAGAAAGACATTGTCTATCGGTGTCAGGCTGCTACTATCAAGATGATTGTAGCTGCGGGTGAAGGAGTGATTCTGAAACATATCGTAGATGCAATGCCTCAGTCACCCAGCGTAGAAAAGCTGGTCAGCGTAGGTCCTGAGTATCCCGAAGGATTTGAGGATTTTCATAAAGGCATCGAAAATGCTGCACCTTTCACACGTCCCGCGAATGTAAACACCAACGATGACATCATGTTGATGTACTTCACCTCGGGCACTACCGGCGAACCGAAGATGGTGGCACACGATTTCACCTATCCTTTGGGACATATCACTACGGCGAGCTTCTGGCATAACCTGCACGAAGACAGCCTGCATTTTACCATTGCCGATACAGGCTGGGGCAAGGCTGTATGGGGAAAACTGTATGGGCAGATGATAGCAGGAGCTAACATTTTCGTCTACGACCACGAGAAGTTTACACCTTCTGATATTCTGAAGAAGATTCACGATTATCACATCACTTCACTTTGTGCACCTCCCACCATTTACCGCTTCCTTATCCGTGAGGACTTGAGCAAATACGACTTGTCTTCATTGGAGTATTGTACCACGGCGGGTGAGGCGTTGAACTATTCGGTTTACGAAACCTTTTTGAAGATAACGGGCATCCGCTTGATGGAAGGATTTGGACAGACCGAAACTACCTTGACACTTGCCACTTTCCCGTGGATGGAACCCAAGCCGGGAAGCATGGGCGTGCCTAATCCTCAATATCAGATAGACCTGTTGAAACCTGACGGCCGCTCTGCCGAGGATGGCGAACAAGGACAAATCGTGATACGTACTGACAAAGGCAAACCGCTGGGGTTGTTTAAGGAATATTATCGTGCGCCCGAACTGACCCGTGAGGCTTGGCACGATGGAGTATATTACACCGGTGATGTGGCTTGGCGTGACGAAGATGGTTACTATTGGTTTGTAGGACGTGCCGATGATGTCATCAAGAGTTCGGGGTATCGCATCGGTCCGTTCGAAGTGGAAAGTGCCCTGATGACCCATCCAGCCGTAGTAGAGTGTGCCATAACGGGAGTGCCTGATGAAATCCGCGGTCAGGTGGTGAAGGCTACCATTGTATTGGCAAAAGATTATAAGGCAAAAGCCGGTCCCGACTTGATAAAGGAACTTCAGGATCATGTGAAGCGGGTAACCGCTCCTTATAAATATCCGCGTGTGATAGAATTTGTCGAAGAATTGCCTAAGACTATCAGCGGGAAAATCCGCCGCGTGGAAATCCGGGAAAAGGACAATGGATAAATAAAACAAGACCGGACATCGTTGCTGGAATGCAGGATGCCCGGTCTTGTTATGGAACAAAATACGAAATTTTTATTTCTTAATGCGGTTGTAACGGCTCATGAACTTGTCTACACGTCCTGCGGTATCAACCAATTTTGATTTACCTGTATAGAACGGGTGAGAAGAACTGGAGATTTCCAACTTTACCAAAGGATAAGTTTCGCCTTCGAATTCGATTGTGTCTTTGGTTGCACAAGTTGAACGTGACAAGAACATGTCGCCATTTGACATGTCTTTAAATACTACCGGACGGTAGTTTTCAGGATGAATGCCTTTTTTCATTTCAGTATATACTTTTTATTGTTATTATTCAATGTTTTGTTGGTAACATCCGATTCTCTTTTCGGACATTGTTGTGTAATGGTTTGTTTCGGGTTGCAAAGATACGGCTTTTCTTTGAAATAGAAAAAGTTTTGGATGTTTTTTCACGAGAGAATTCGCAGATTTCTTGATTAAGGAGATGAAAACCGGAAATAAACAATGCTTTCTTTGTTTTTTATTCTTCAAAGGGGGGCAGGGTGTTTGGTTGTCAGCCGTTTGTTGTTTTTGCTACCTTCACTTTGCATCCTTGCTGATTCTTAAAAAAAACGTGTGAATTTTAATAAAACACCTTAACATGGATTGTTTTTTCGGGAAGAATGTGGTGGATTTGCCACATTTCTTTTTACATTTGCAATGGAATTAATTTCACTAACAATTATAAAACGTACAACAATGGTTAATTACAAAGACTTAGGCTTGGTAAACACCAGAGAGATGTTTGCTAGAGCAATTAAAGGTGGATACGCTATCCCGGCTTTCAACTTCAACAATATGGAGCAGCTGCAGGCTATCATCAAAGCTTCGGTAGAAACAAAATCTCCGGTTATCCTGCAGGTTTCTAAAGGTGCGCGTAACTATGCAAACCAGACCTTGCTTCGTTACATGGCTGAAGGTGCTGTAGCATTTGCTAAAGAATTGGGTTGCGAACATCCTGAAATCGTTCTTCACCTCGACCACGGAGATTCTTTCGAACTCTGCAAGTCTTGCGTAGACCTCGGTTTCTCTTCAGTGATGATTGACGGTTCTCACCTGCCTTACGAAGAAAACGTTGCTTTGACTAAGAAAGTCGTTGAATACGCTCATCAATATGATGTAACTGTAGAAGGTGAACTGGGTGTATTGGCTGGTGTAGAAGATGAAGTTTCTGCAGAACACCATACTTATACTAACCCTGAAGAAGTTATCGACTTCTCTAGCCGTACAGGTTGCGACTCGTTGGCTATCTCTATCGGTACTTCTCACGGTGCATACAAGTTCAAACCCGAACAATGCCACGTAGATCCGAAGACAGGTCGTCTGGTTCCTCCTCCTTTGGCATTCGACGTATTGGATGCTGTAATGGAAAAACTTCCGGGCTTCCCCATCGTATTGCACGGATCATCTTCAGTTCCTCAGGAATATGTAGACATGATTAATAAGTACGGAGGCAAGCTGGAAGCTGCTATCGGTATTCCTGAAGACGAATTGCGTAAGGCTGCTAAATCTGCAGTTTGCAAGATTAACATCGATTCTGACTCTCGTCTTGCCATGACAGCTGCTGTTCGTAAGGTATTGTTCGAAAAACCGGCTGAATTCGACCCGCGTAAATATTTGGGCCCGGCTCGTGACGAAATGGAAAAGATGTACAAACACAAAATCGTTAACGTATTGGGCTCAGACGGCAAGTTGGCTCAATAATCATTGCTTGTAAAAAGCATAAAAACTTTATACACCTATAACTATAAATGTGAGCCGCCCCTTCGTGATGGAGGAGCGGCTTTTTTGCATCCTGCTAATCAGGATTGAAAAGGAGTTGGCAGAAGTTATCGGCCACCGGGCTGGGAGTTATACCATGCGCGGTATGGATTTGTGCATTGCTCAGCACATTTCGTACCGCTTCCGTAGAGTGCACATCCTCTCTATCCTGTGGCATATACAAAATACATAAATGAATGCCGCGGAAATATATCAGCCATTTGAGGCTTGCATTTCAAGTAGGAAGAAGCTTATTCTACTACCCATTTCGGGTCGTGCGGGAAGGTGACACGCGGATTGTAGTACATTCTTTCTTTGTCAGGGATGCGGAGGTAGTACGTTTTCGAGCCGTGAACGTGCAGGGTACGTGAGCGGAGCCAGGGATTCATCGTGCGCAGCAGGGCGTATGTGATGCCTTGGCTCTTGGCGAAACGGGGCAAGTCCTCGATGGTTTCTTCTACTTTGATTTCACGGTAAGGGATGGGAGGATAGAGATCGGATGCGTGCAAGCGGAAACCAAAACGGGTGGGGTCGGCAAACAGCATTTTGGCTGCAAGGATGCGGTAAACATAGCGGGCAGTTTCTTCAACCAGTTGGAGGTCAAGGGCATCTTCTTCGTATTGCCGGTCGAGCTCACGCGAGATACGTCCTTGTCCGGCATTGTAGGACGCAGCTACACTTATCCAGCTTCCGAAACGTGCATAAGCTTGTTTCAGATAGCGGCAGGCGGCACGGGTAGATTTCTCTACGTGGTAGCGCTCATCGACTGAATGGCCTACTTCCAGTCCGAATTCGCGTCCTGTGGCGGGCATAAATTGCCATAGACCTGCTGCGCCGGCAACTGAACGTGCCAGTGGATTGTTGTTGCTTTCAATAGACATCAGGTATTTGAAATCATCGGGCACGCCGTTTTCGCGCAGGATCGATTCTACAATGGGAAAGTAGCGGTTGGCGCGTTTAATCATCTGCAAAGTGGTACTGTGCATATATGAAAAGGCTAGCAGTTCGCGGTCCATACGTTCGCGGCGGTCAAAGCGGGCAAGCGAGATGGTTTCGCCACAGAAGGTCATGCTTTGTGGCACTTCGATGCAACTGTTGGACAATGTGGCAGAAGAGGATGGCTTTTCGGAGGTTTGTGCCCATAAGGATAGGGTACAGGCAACCAGTGCCAGAAAAAGAGCAGTCGCAGACAATCCGAAAGGGAATGATATTTTCATTTTCTTATGAGGGTTATTCTTCAAGGGTAAAACTTTTCAGTATGGTTTCAGGAAGTGGGTCGGCAGGGTCGGTGTATACAATAGAAACATAGAAGCCGCTCGTGTCTTCTTTGGTGAGCAGGTAACTGTACAGACATTGGTCGCTTTCACAATTTCCGCGTAGGAACACTCCGTAGAATTGCGGAAGTTCGAAATCGACGGTAGGGCTTTGCTGGGTCACTTCGTCATCTGTCGCAACGTTTTTCAATTCTTGGGCTATTTCTGAACGTTGAATGCCTTCACCGTCGAGCAGTTGCACTGTGATGAAATAAGTGGGGGTGCTGATGATGTAACCTTCTTCCGAGTCGTCTTCTACGGTATAGCCTGCGGGTGCCTGGAAGGCAATCCCGTAGGCTTGCCATGCAGCAGGTTGTAAACTCTCGGCACTTACGTCGCTTATGGCAAGTGTGATGATAAGAAGAAATGCCACGGCAATTGTTTTCATACCTGTCTCCGTTCTACTACTTTTCGTGCATATACTTCTTCTTCCTTATTCACCATAACCAATACTTCTCCTCCTATTCCGGAATAAGGTGAGGTTACGGCGGAAAGAGTTTCGTCTTTCAACATTGCTGATACGCCTGCTGATTCCAATAATCCTTTTATCAGTTCGGCTTCCCACAGACCACCTCTGTAGACTTCTACTAATGAACCATACGATTTTGCTTCCATAACTGTATATTTTTAGTTTATCTATAACCAAAGATAGGAAAGTTTTATGAAAAGAGGAAATTAATGGGCAAAAAAGTATCGGATTCATCGAAAGAATCTTACATTTGTGTGGATAAAAAGGACTTGAATGTGTAAAAAGGAATAAGTGTATGAATATTACCGACACCTTACAGAAAGTGAGACAAGCATCGCGTATGTTGCCTCTGCTGGAAGAAAAACGTATCAATGAAGTGCTGCGGGCTGTATCGGAAGCTATTATCAGGCAGACTGATGACTTGTTGAAGGCGAATGCCGAAGACTTGCGGCGCATGAATGAGAGTGACCCGAAATATGACCGTTTGAAGTTGACTCCCGAACGTTTGAGAGGCATCGCTTCGGATATGATGAATGTGGCTTCGCTGCCTTCTCCATTGGGCAGGATATTGGAAGAAACGGTGCGTCCTAACGGATTGCGCCTGAAAAAGGTGAGTGTGCCTTTCGGGGTCATCGGCATTATCTATGAAGCGCGTCCCAATGTGAGCTTTGATGTGTTCTCGCTGTGTTTCAAGAGCGGAAGCGCTTGCGTATTGAAAGGCGGGCATGACGCGGATTGCTCGAACCGTGCCATCGTATCTTTGATTCACGAAGTGTTGCAACGGTTTAACCTGGATGCACATCTCGTGGAACTCCTTCCGGTGGAGCGGGAGGCTACGGCGGAACTGCTTCATGCCGAAGGGCTGGTCGACTTGATTATTCCTCGCGGGAGCAAAGGATTGATAGACTATGTGCGCCGTGAAGCCACCGTGCCGGTTATCGAGACAGGGGCAGGTGTGTGCCATACGTATTTTGATGTAGCGGGTGACTTGAAAAAAGGTGCTGCTATCGTGAATAATGCCAAGACACGCCGGGTAAGCGTATGCAATGCCTTGGATTGCTTGCTGGTGCACCGGGAACGTCTGGCGGACTTGCCTGAACTGTGTGCGCCCCTGCAGGCATCGCAGGTGATTTTGTATGCGGACGGACCTGCCTGTCAGGCACTCGAAGGGCATTATCCCGCCGCATTGCTTTGTCCTGCCTCGCCGGAAAGTTATGGCACGGAATATATGGATTATAAAATGGCTGTCCGTACCGTGTCGGGTATAGAGGAAGCACTTGCCCACATCGATACCTATAGTTCGAAGCATAGCGAATGCATTGTGACGGAGGATAAAGCCGCTGCTGCTTATTTCCAGCGCATGGTAGATGCGGCATGTGTGTACGTCAATGCACCCACATCGTTCACCGATGGCGCCCAGTTCGGGTTAGGGGCTGAGATTGGCATCAGTACGCAGAAGCTCCATGCCCGCGGACCGATGGGCTTGCGCGAGATTACCACTTACAAGTGGTTGATAGAAGGAGATGGACAGATTCGAGATAATTAATAATAGACAATTAATAGTTATAACTGTATGAGAACTTACACGAATGTATTTGACTTGGGCGACCTGAAGACCGCCCTTTCCGAAGCTTTTGAAATCAAGAAAGACCGGTATAAATATGAGGCATTGGGCAAACACCGCACTTGCTTGCTGATATTCTTTAATAATAGCTTGCGCACACGGCTTAGTACTCAGAAAGCCGCACGCAACCTGGGCATGGACGTAATTGTGCTCGATGTGAACCAGGGAGCGTGGAAGCTGGAGACCGAGCGTGGCGTGGTGATGGACGGAGATAAGAGCGAGCACCTGTTGGAAGCTATTCCGGTGATGGCATCCTATTGTGATATTATCGGCGTACGCTCGTTTGCCCGTTTCGAGAGCCGCGAGGATGATTATACCGAAAAGATTCTGAATCAGTTTATCCAATATTCGGGCAAGCCGGTATTCTCCATGGAAGCAGCTACGGGACATCCGCTTCAGGCTTTTGCAGACTTGATAACCATTGAAGAATATAAGCGTACAGAGCGTCCGAAGGTGGTTTTGACATGGGCGCCTCATCCGCGTGCCTTGCCTCAGGCTGTGCCCAATTCGTTTGCCGATTTCATGAACGAAGCCGATGTGGATTTTGTGATTACGCATCCTCACGGCTACGAACTCGACCCGAAGTTTGTACGTGGCGCCAAAGTAGAATACGACCAGATGAAGGCTTTCGAAGGAGCGGATTTCATTTATGCAAAGAACTGGGCATGTCCGGGTGTGACCAATCCTGCCGATTATGGTAAAGTGTTAAGCAAGGACATGAGTTGGACGGTAGATACAGAGCACATGAAAGTGACGAATGACGCGTTCTTCATGCACTGTCTTCCGGTACGCCGTAACATGATTGTGACCGATGATGTGATAGAGGCTCCTACTTCGTTGGTAATCCCTGAAGCTGCGAACCGTGAAATTTCGGCAACGGTCGTGCTGAAACGTATGTTGCAAGCGTTGTAAGTTAATAGTTGCTAATGAATAATGCGAATCAGGAGTTAAACGTAGTTATGTTTCACGGGAGTTATCACTTCGTTCAGGAGTTATACTTCACGCGGTATTTATTTTGTGCATTTTGTATATGCCACGTAGTAGAGACGATGTGCACATCGTCTCTACAGAAGCGGCGCAAAAAGGTATTGGCATCTAACTCCCAGCCCGCACCGGCGGGCGATAACTACCTATAACTCCCTTTTAACTCCTGATTGGCATTATTTACTATTTTTCCACTTCCTTGCCGTATTCTTTCCAATTGTCAAATCCTTTGTCGAGGTTGTAGACTTTATATCCTAAGTTGGTAAGGATGCGGGCGGCGTTCCGGCTTCTGCGTCCGCTTTTGCAGTATACAGCCACAGGACGGTCTTTGTCGAGCATTTCTTCGGAAGCAGCAGCAAAATGGTCTTCCAGTGCATTGATGTTCAAGCTGCCCGGAATGTGCCCTTCACTATATTCTGCTACCGTACGCACATCTACCCGTTGCACGTTTTCATCTTGAATCAAGCGGTCGAACTCATCGGCTGTGAGATTCTTGAATTTGTCTTGCGGTCTGGCACTGCATGCCATCAGTCCAAGCAGGCAAACAATTACGAAAAAAAAGAAATAAAGTGGTTTAATCATAAGGCTTGGTGTTTTTTTTGTTGTTATTTGTGAGGGAGGGCGTTATTTTCTCCATTTTCAATAAGTAAAATCTCTGTAAGTTTCTCCCTCTTTATATGTATTGAGCCTGAAGCGTATTTTGTCTCCTGTATGCAAGGTGTCCCGATAGCGGCGGAGCGGTACGGAAAGATAAGCCTGTTCCGTAAAAGCTTCATAGTCGTTGTTGCTGTTATGGAAGAGTTGCAGGTTCAGTGTACGTATGTCCGAAGCATCGGCTGATATGCTGTCTTCTATGAAATAGAAAGCATGTGTCTGGTCTTTTCGCCGTACTTCTAAAATCAGGTTCAGGTAATCGCCCGAACGCCAGATGCTCTGTATGTCCACGGGATCGGTATAAATGCTGTCTTTCCATGCACCTGCCTTGACGGGGTAAGGAGAAATTACCGTTCTGCTGGAATAGAGTATGGCTTCTGGTTCATTTCCGTCCGTTTGCTCATTCAGAATTTGATATACAGATACCGTGCGGTATAGGGTATCGGCACGAAGACCGTCCAGACCTTCTCGAGGTTGTACGGCATAATGTTCGCCATCATCAGCTATCAGGTGGGTAATGGTTCCGGTTGCATCGGTCTGGAGATCGATGAATTCTGTTATGACGCTGGGGTATACATAGGTTTCTTCCTTGCATGCAGTCAGTAACAGACATAGGAAGGAAATGTATGCGAAGATACGTTTGGTCATGTGTGTAATGCTTTCAGGTGGTTGATGACAGGGTTGGCATACATCGTAAGAATGCAGCGGCGTAAGAACGGCAGGTCTTTATTGGGTAAGTCAATCAGTTCGAGCCTTTCTTGCAGGTATGTTTCAAATTTTGTCACGTCGGCAGCATTGTATTGTCCGGTAAATTTTTGTGTATCTTCCAAAAGGTCGCAAGCGATATAGTTTCCCGGATATAAGCGATAGTTGAGGTGGATATGCTGGTCGATAAGTTGGGCAATCTTTAAGAAAAGTTCGTTTTTGGGGCATCCTCGTAAGGTCTCCAGTTCATCGTTGATGCACGGTGCGGTCTGGAAATACACTTTTCCTTTGTATCCGAAGATACCGGTCTGCATATTGGTCAGGTCGTCTTGCTGGCTTTTCTTGAAGTTTTCGATATCTCGCTTTTGCTGCATTTCCTTGGCTTTCAGGAAATCGCACGGGTCGTATTCATACGACAAGGAAGTGGGAACAATGTTCAGCTCCTTCAGGTAGTCGATGGTGTCTCCTGTGCTTCCCAGTGCCAGCATTTTCAGTACACTTTCTTGTGTCCGGTCGTTCGAATCCTTAGCGCGTCCTTCCCGTTGGGCTATCCATACATTTTCTTTTTTCTGTGTAATGGCAAAATGAATATAGCGTGACATGCGTGCAGATGAAAGTAACATCTGGCGCATACTGAGGGCACGCTGCACGATGAATGATTTGTTCACTCGTACCAGTTTCTTGATCCATGGGTAGATAAGCAGGTTGTCACCGATAGCTATTTCTACTGTAGTAGGGAAATGGTTGTCTAGCAGTCCGAGGGAAAGAAATCCAGGGTCAAGCACGATATCACGGTGATTGGATATGAAGGTGTAGTTCTTTTCCTTGTCGGTCAGTGAAGAAGCATTCAGTGTGAAGCCGTCGCTGTGTTCTTTGATGATTTGGTGCAGCAACGGATAGAATATGGTTTTTTGTACTTCCAGGTTGTTTTTGCACTGGTGCAGCTTATGGCTCAGCATATCAAGAGGCATGCCTGGCATAATCAGGCTGATGACAGCCTGAAAAGCGGGGTCGGCAAGTAGTTCATCGAATATCTGTGGAAGCTCTTCTGGGGTATACGGACGTATTTCATCGAATTCGGCTGGAATGTTCATGGCGTTTGGTTTTAAATTTTGTCTTCAAAGGTAAGCATTTTAAATGAAGAATGAAGAATTAAGAATGAAGAATTCCATGCAGGCAAAGCAATTCTTCATTCTTAATTCTTCATTCTTCATTCCGAGAAGTTGTCTTCTATGATGTCGGTCATAATTTCTTCCATATTGATGCCTGCGGCACGTGCTTGCTGTGGAATGAAGCTTGTTGCGGTCATTCCCGGAGTGGTGTTGATTTCAAGCAAGTTGATTTTTTCGCCTTCGGTGATGATATAGTCTACACGTACCAATCCTTTGCATCCCAGAATATCGTAAATGGCAGAGGTGAGCTTTTGTACGCGTCCGGTCAGTTCGGGACTGAGACGTGCGGGGGTGATTTCGGTCACCTGTCCGTTGTATTTGGCATTGAAATCGAAAAACTCGTTCTTGCTGACCACTTCCGTGATAGGCAACACCACCGACTTGTCCCGTGTCTTGTAGCATCCGTTCGCCAGTTCAATGCCGTCCATATAGGCTTCTATCATGGCGTCATCCGATTCGGCGAAAGCCGCTTGCAGGGCAGGTTGGATTTGTTCTTTGGTTTTCACCTTGGTTACGCCGAAGCTCGAACCGCTGGCATTGGGCTTGATAAAACAAGGCAGTCCGATTTTCTCGATTACTTCTTCATCGCTGATGCCGTTCCGTTTGTGTACCAGCATGGATTCTGCGATACGTATCCCGAAGCTTTTCAGATATTGGTTTGTCATGAACTTGTTGAAAGTCAGTGCGGATACCAATACGTCACACGTGGAGTAAGGGATGCCGAGCAGTTCGAAATAGCCCTGCAGGATGCCGTTCTCGCCCGGTGTGCCGTGGATGGTGATGTAGGCGAAGTCGGGCTTTATCTTTTGCCCGTTCTCCATAAAGCTGAAGTCGTTTTTGTCGACCGTGCTCTTCGAGCCGTCTTCCAGGATGGCATTCCAGCCTTTGTGTCCCAACTCTATGGTATATACTTTATAAGTTTCTTTATCGATGAAGGAATAAATTCCTTCTGCACTTTTCATGGAAACATCGTGTTCCGATGAGTCTCCTCCTGCTACGATAGCAATGATACGTTTCATGATTCTTCTCGATTACTGATGTATGCTCTCCATTTTTCCAGCAAATGTGTCATGTCTTCGGGCAATTCGGAAGTGAAAAACAGTTCCTTGCCTGTGCGGGGGTGAACGAATCCCAGTGTCTTGGCGTGCAGCGCTTGCCGGGGACAAATGGCGAAGCAATTGTTCACAAATTGTTTGTATTTACTAAAATGAGTTCCTTTCAATATTTCGTGCCCTCCGTAACGCTCGTCATTGAACAGTACGTGTCCGATGTGTTTCATGTGTACACGTATCTGGTGCGTGCGTCCGGTTTCGAGTACGCATTTCACGAGGGTGACATATCCCAGACGTTCCAGTACCTGATAATGCGTTACGGCATGTTTCCCTTGCGTAGGGTCACTCATCACCGCCATCTGCATACGGTCTTTCGGGTTACGCCCGATATTGCCCTCGATGGTTCCTTCGTCTTCATCGATGATGCCCCATACCAGTGCATTGTATTCACGTTTTGTAGTTTTGTTGTAGAATTGCATGCCTAGATGGGTTTTGGCATCCGGAGTCTTGGCTATGACCAACAGGCCGGACGTGTCTTTATCTATACGGTGCACCAGCCCTACTTGTGGGTCGTTCGGGTCATACGTAGGCACATTGCGCAGGTGCCAGGCGATGGCGTTTACCAACGTGCCGTGATAGTTCCCGCAACCCGGGTGTACCACCAGCCCCGCCGGTTTGTTTACCACCATCAAGTCATCGTCTTCGTACACAATATCCAGAGGGATGTCTTCGGGGATAATGTCGTTTTCATACCGGGGACGGTCCATCATGACGGTCAGTACATCAAGCGGCTTTACTTTGTAGCTGCTTTTTACGGGTTTCCCGTTTGCCATGACGTATCCGTTATCTGCAGCCGTTTGGATACGGTTGCGCGATGCGTTGACGATACGTTCAAACAAATATTTGTCGATGCGTACCGGTGTTTGCCCTTTGTCTACGGTAACCCTGAAATGTTCGTATAATCCGGACGAGGAGTTTACCGGTTCGATATCGTCCAATGAGTCGTCCAGCTCAGTGATGTCGTTTTCTTCCATTCGTCTGTTTGTATTGTCTTTTTTAGAACCAAGAGTCATCTACTTGTGCTTCGCTTTCCTGTTTCAGGTTGAGTCCTAAAGTATCGGTAGCAAGGGAGTCACGCAGGTGAGTGTTTCCGATGCACAACGTCAGGACAGCCTCGAATGGCACTTTGTCACCCGACTTCAGGCTCTTGCCCCGATATTTGATGCCATATACCCAGTCTTGTTCTCCAGGTACCAGTTCCGGTTCGGTCAGTTTGAATTTCATGGCTTTCAGCTTTGCAGCAGCCTGACGTACGGAACTGTTGTCGATAATGTCGGGGATTCGCACACGGGGAACCTCCCGTGTGTTTATAGTAAGATATATGGTACGTCCTTCTTTTACGCGCATGCCTCCTTCAGGCTTTTGTTCGAGTATGATGCCCGGAGAGAGTTCTTTCACGTATGTAGAGTCTACCACTACGCCCTGCATGTTTTGGTTCTGAAGCAAGAGTTGTGCTTGCTCCAATGACTTGTGCTTGACGTTGGGGACAAGATACGATTGCCCATGATGTGTATAGGCATCCAGCCAGAACAATGTTCCGCCAATGGCTGCCAGAATCACTACCACCATTCCGATGATGTTCAGCCAGAAGAAGCGGTTTTGCTTGAACGAGAAAAAATCTTTCAGCTTTATCATAATCTTAGTCTTATGAAAATCAGTCTTTGGTTATGCCTGCAAAGATACAATAAAAAAGAAAAGCCACAAAACACTGTCTCAGCATCTTGCGGCTCTTAGCTTTTTCTTTTGTCTCGGACTTATGCTTTAACGCCGTTATATTCGTCAGAGACAGTCAGTTTCTTACGACCTTTAGCGCGGCGTGCAGCCAATACGCGGCGGCCATTAGCAGTTGCCATTCTTTCACGGAAACCGTGTTTGTTTTTTCTCTTTCTGTTCGAGGGTTGATAAGTTCTTTTCATTTTTCGTATCTAATTATGTTATTATTCCATGCGTTCGGGCTGCAAAAGTAGTGACTTTTTTTAAATAAACCAAATGGCTAAATCATTTTTAGACAAATCTTTTTGTGTTTTTTCGTGATTTAGATTAATTTTGCACCCGAATTGATAGTGATGAATACAAATCAATAATAACATAAATAAAGAATTCAGTTATGATTAATGCTCAAGACATTAAGATTGGAACCGCAATCCGTATGGATGGCAAGTTGTATTTTTGCATCGACTTTTTGCATGTAAAACCGGGTAAAGGAAATACCTTTATGCGTACGAAGCTGAAAGATGTGGTAGACGGATATGTGTTGGAACGCCGCTTCAACATCGGCGAAAAGCTGGAAGATGTACGTGTAGAGCGTCGTCCTTATCAGTACCTTTATAAAGAAGGTGAAGATTATATCTTTATGAATCAGGAGACTTACGAACAAGTGCCCATCGCTCGCGACCTGATTGAAGGCGTTGATTTCTTGAAAGAAGAAATGGTGGTAGATGTCGTATCAGATGCTTCTACAGAGACTATTCTCTACGCTGAATTGCCGGTGAAGGTACAGCTGAAAGTGACTTATACCGAACCGGGTTTGAAAGGTGATACAGCTACCAATGCCACCAAGCCTGCTACGGTAGAAACAGGTGCTACCGTACGTGTACCTTTGTTTATCAACCAAGATGAAATGATTGAAGTGGATACACGCGATGGTTCATACGTTGGCCGTGTAAAAGCTTAATCAGGTATATACCTTATTATATATAGGCTGCGTTTTCGGTAAGGGGGAATGCAGCCTAACTTTTTTAGAACCTGTTTTAGAAGCTGTTTTGAATTTCTCCAAAAAGTTTTTCTTGTCTTGATGTATCCGTTTTCGTGTGTGCTTTGGGCGATTTTTTGGTCTTTTTCGCTCCTGTTCTTCGTCAGATAGCCCGCTATCTTCCTCATCACAGAAGCGAAAATGCCTCAAAAACTCATCCCAAATCATCGCACGATAAATTCAAAACAGCTTCTTACTTATAACATTATGTTATGAGAGAAATTCAAAACGGTTTCTAAACAGGTTTTTATCCGAATCTGAAATTTGTGCCGATTGATAGGCTGATTTTTGGCTTATTTATGATATCCTTTTAAAAATGGGACAAAGATTATATAAATAGACCTTGTATATATTGGGAATTTGTCCCATTTTTGCGCTTGATTTACAACAACTCGTATAAGATATTTGTTGATTAACTAAACTTTAATTAGAAAGAAATGAAAAAGAATTTGTTTTTTTATGTGTTTGCCGTGCTTTGCACGATGCCTTTCTTCACTTCGTGTAGTGATGATGACGAAGATACTCCGGTAGTGATTCCGGTGAGTGAAGAAATTGCCGGGAATTATAAAGGTACCTTGGACGTAACTGTAGATGGTCAGAAATTGGCTTCTGTAGCCCAACGGATAAGTGTTGCAGAATCTGGTGATAATGCTATAAATCTTTCTATTGCAGATTTTTCGTTTTTAGGAATAGAAGTAGGGGATATTGATTTGAATAATTGTGCGCTGACTCCTAATGGTGAAAGATATGA
The DNA here is from genome assembly GCF_002161565.1 of Bacteroides sp. An51A. NCBI lineage: Bacteria > Pseudomonadati > Bacteroidota > Bacteroidia > Bacteroidales > Bacteroidaceae > Bacteroides > Bacteroides sp. An51A. The sequence continues at coordinate 828,217 of NZ_NFIC01000001.1, read as the reverse complement.
TTTTACGGGAGTGACTACAGTTGAAAGCACAATTCTTACAGCTGATGTAAATGCAACCGGTTATTTCAATAATGGCGGTCTGCATATAGATTTGGATATTGATGCAACGCTGGGAGGGCAAAAGCAGGCAGTGACTGTTACTTACGATGGAACCCGTCTGACTGGTAACGAAAGCAGTGCGGCACAAATTACATCTTTCACATTCGATACATCAGTAGCTGCTAATGCAGCAGTACTTTCTCAACCGGTAATAGATGAGGCAAATGCTACTATTACTTTCAAGGCAGAAGAAGGTGGTGATGTAAGTGCTTTGGTTCCGACTATTGAAGTTTCAGCCGGTGCTACGGTAACTCCGGCAAGCGGTTCGGCTGTAAGTTTTGCAAGTGGCTCGGCTACATTTACTGTAGTAGCTGAAGATGGTACTTCTAAGACTTATACTGTTTCTTGCAGCATGGGTAGCCTTATCCAGTACGATTTCGAAACATGGGCTACTCCCGAAGGTGCTATGTATCCCGAAGTGGTAAATCCCGAAGGCTGGGCTACTTGTAACGATGCCGTAGCCTTGATAAAGAACTTAGGTAGTTTGGGAGGCATTACTTATACGGGTGAATATCCGGTACGCCAGACTACAGATGCTTATTCGGGAAGTACAGCTGCTATGCTGGAATCGGTTGATACGCAAGGTGGAAATATTTTTGGACAAACCATACCGAAGGTGACTGCCGGTTCTATGTTCTTGGGTACGTTTAATGCTTTTGCTGCTATGACTGACCCGATGGCAACGACTGAATTTGGTATTCTTTATGATAAAAAGCCTGTGAAGGTATCAGGTTATTATAAGTACACTCCGGGTGCAGAGTTTTATAATGCTGCAGGGGAATTGCAGGCAGACCAGAAAGATGCTTGCGCCATCAGTGCTGTTTTGTATGAAGTGGAAAGTGAAGATGAAACGTTGAATGGAAGTACTATCTATACATCAGACAAGATTGTGGCAATGGCTTCTTTCAGTTCTGGAGAAACTGTAGCTGAATATACTCCGTTCGAACTGAATTTGGAATATGTAAAGGACTATGATGCCAGCAAGACATACAAGTTTGCCGTTATCTTCTCGGCAAGTGCAGACGGTGCGGCTTATAATGCGGCTGTAGGAAGTACATTGTATATTGATGATGTAACGATAGAAAATGAAGCTGTAACAGAATAAATCTGTATACATCTGATAATGTCAAAATAGTGAATCATCCTGAAATCGGAAAGTAAATTGTTGGTTTCAGGATGATTTGTTTTTTGTCAAAATGCATGTTTGCCAACAGCCAATACATACTCCTGAAAAATGAATATATACTGCATGTGCGGTTGAATATATACTTCATCGGCGGTTGAATATATACTTCATCAGCAGTTGAAGTATATCTTCATCAGCGAATGCAGTGCTACTGCGTTTTCAACCCTAGCTGGACTGGCTGATTGCGGACATGCGTATTGGGCAATTATTGTCCATAGGCATACCTGAAATCATTTTATGTGATGTTCCCAAGTGTGGTAGAGGCTTTGCCATTGAGGATAATTTCTTAAAGTTTCCTGTATTCCAGCGGACTGATACCCACATAGCGTTTAAAATATTTGCCGAAGAACGAGATGTTGGCAAAGTTCAGCGAGTCGGAGATTGCCTGTATGGTGAGGTTGGTCGATTTCAGTTGTGACTTGGCATCCATAATAACCATCGATGAAATGACATCAATGCATGTCTTGCCCGTTATCTGTTTTACTACGGCGCACAGATGTGCATGCGTAATACCCAGTTTTTGTGCATACCAGCTTACGTTGCGCGTCTGGTTGTAGTGTTGGGTGACCAGTTGCATGAAGCTGCGGCATATCAGTTCGCTTTTCGACAAGGAAATCTTGTCATAATGCCGGCTTTTGTAGATGATGGAGATACCCGTATGAACGTCAGCATATAGGTTGGGGGCTATTTCCTGGCGTATTTTTTCGTTGAATTGTTCGTACATACCTATCAACATCTGCAGGTATTTTTCCATCATGAGTGCTCCTTCGGATTTTAGTGGGATAACTGGCCGCCCTAACGTAAGGAAGATTGCGTCCAGCATGGAACGCGACTGTCCGCTCCGTTCGATAAATCCCGAAGAAAATCCTAGAAAATAGATTTTCAGGTCACCTCGTACTTCGTTTATCTGGAAGATGGTGCCTGGCATCAGTGTAATGACGTCGTTGGGCCGCACTTGTATTTCGTTCAGGTTGACCATGGCTTCCACTTCTCCAGCAAGGCACATTACAAACATTTCACATTTCAGCCTTACGGGATAATGTGCATACAGGCTCAGCAGGTCTTTGTTGATGTCAGTACCTATCACCCAGTCTTCGGGCAGGTCTATCTTAGGCAATTCTTTTTCGTTTGTTTCCATGCTATTGATTGGTGTTTGGAGGCAAAGTTACTTTTTAATCTTGAAATCCGTCATTATCAGGTATAAAAGATTTTTTCAAATTAACAATTGAGACACACGTAATGTCTGTACCGGACGATTGTTTATCACGAAGGACATAGAGTCTCGGTCAATTGCGGCGATTCCGTACAGGCAAGGTGGTGAAGCGTTTTGTGTCTTTGCGTTCAGTTGATCAATAGACAAAAAAATACCGGATAATAAAAATAGAACAAAAATAATAAAAATAGATATTGTGAGTTTTTGTGAAAGATTGCAATTTTGCAGACGAAAAAATAACAATACAAAGAGTAAACGGGGATTCCGTATGTTTGGACTCGGGAATGAATGTGTTTACCGGATCCTAAGAAAAGGACAATATGAATGATGCTCTATGGTTTATATTCCGGTTATGGTGAAGAAAATACAATATATGTACGTTGGTGGAGTTACCGGAAACTTAAAAAACAAAAATGGATGAAAGGCTAACAAGCTTAAAATTAAGTAAAGTAGTAGAGCATCGTAATTATTGAAGAAAAGGCCAAAATGCTAAAAAAAGAACAATTGGGAAAACTCAAACTTAAATACTTAAAACTAGAACAACAACAATTTTAACATGAGAAAGATGAAAAAGTATGTAGTAATGTTTTGTGCGCTGTTAGTGATGGGTGCATCTGTTGCATCCTGCTCTTCAGATGAGGAGGTGGTGCAGGGCGCAACAGAAGGCAAAGGCTTGGTGAAGCTTTCGCTGAATGTAGGGACAGAGTTCCAGTCGCGGGCTATTACCGAATCAGATTACACCAATTTGGCTAACTATACCGTACAGATTCTGAAAGACGGGAATGTAGTAGACGGTTGTGAATGGACAGGTACGACTATCCCACAAGATTTGATAGAATTGGATAACGGAAGTTATACGGTGCTCGCTTTTACTGGTGAAGACTACAAGGGGGTTGGTGCTACCACGAAAGGAATGTATGTGGAAGGAAGTGCTGGCTTTAATGTGAACAGTGACCAAACGGCGACTGCCACGGTGAACTGCACCCCACAGTGTGCACGGGTAACGGTGAACTTCGATGCCAAGATGGCAGATTATTTCAATGATTATTATGTGGTGTTTACCGGAACTGATGCTTTGGGTGAAGGTAATTATACATGGAATAAGGATAATGCCGACCCCGTCTATATGGCGGTCACAAGTTCAGAAAAACTTACCGCTACCATTAAGCTGGTAGATAAAGAAGGAAAAACTGCCAGTGATATTGTAAGGACACACGATATCAGTGCTGCCAAGGCATGGAAGCTGAACATTGCTCCAGTAGTGGAAGAAGCGACTGGAAATGTGGGTATTACTATTGAGATAGACAATTCGGTCAATGATATTCCTATCGATATCGAAATCCCTTCGGATTGGCTTTAATAGATAAACAAACTTTAAAACAGAACAACGTATGAAATTATTCAATACAATAACGGCATGTCTGCTGCTTTGTGCCGGTCTCGTATCGTGCGAGATGAAAGATGAACTGAAAGGCAGCGGTGCGGGGACTTCCGAAGTGGGATACCTGAACTTGGGTGTAGCGGTCAACGCTTCGCAAAACAGTGTGGTTTCGCGTGCGGATAATGCAAACAATGATGGTGAAAATGTAGGTGTAGCAGTCAGTGCCGATGATTTCCCGGTAACCATTATTGGTGTGACTGACCCTTCTTACTCCAAGGAATACGAAAGCTATGCAGCCTTGAAGGCGGAAAACGGGGGCAAGGTGGAACTGCCCATAGGCGAATATACCGTAACGGCACATTCCAATGCTGAATTGAAGCCACAGATGGCTGCTCCTTATTATGAGGGTACGACACCTATTAAGATAACTGCAGGGGTGGAATCTTCTGCCGAGGTAAAATGTACCATGAAGAACATGAAGATTCAGCTTACTTATACAGCAAATTTCTTGGCGAAGTTTGAATCGTGGTACATTACGATAAGCGCTGGTAACAATACCTTGGAATTTGACGAAACAGACAAGAATCCGGCTGCAGTTTATTGGCTAGTAGCAGAGAATGTTACAGAAATCAAGGTCGATATTACTGCTACGCCGACGGGCGGAGGACAGCCGGTTCCCGATTCTCGTGTCTTGTCTAAACCTGATGGCAGCAATTGGGCAGGCAGCGATGCGTTGACTATCCAAATGGAAGAAAATACTTCAGATGATCCGACAGGTATCCAAGGTAGCGGAATTACGATTAATGCAAGTGTTTCGTTTGATGAAGATTCAGAAGATGTGCCGGTAACGGTTAAGCCGGGTAATGATGGTGATGATGACAATAAAGAGCCGGAACCGCCGACTCCAACTCCAGAACCGGAATTGCCTACTGTGACATTCCCGCAAAATACATATACATTACCTGCGGATGCTTCTAAGAATGCGGATGCTGCCATTACATCTACAGCCAAAGGTGGATTACAGAGTGTAAAAGTTCAGATTATCGGTGGTAATGTTGGTTTCGCGGGTATTACTTCAGAGATGGGGTTTGCAGATGGACTGGAACTTGTTGGAAATACAACTTTAGGTCCCGTTATTGGTGCCATTGTTCAAGGCTTGGAAATGCCTCAAGCAGGGGATACGAGTTATACATTTCCTGTAGGAGGTTTCTTCGAAATTTTGCAACAAATGGGAGCGACTACCGCTGAGGATGGACATGTATTTAACATTACGGTGACCGATGCGAATGGTACAGCTTCTGAAAGTTTAAGTGTAAAAGTCACAGAGTAAAGAGAGGAGGATTAGAACAATGAAACGCATATATACTATTTTATTAATAGCAAGCACCCTCTTCTTCTTTGCTTGTCAGCAAGAAGAAAACTTGGCAGGAGGGGCTACGGGGTATCTTCGCTTGACGGTAAACGAAGACATGAGTACCAACTCGCGTGCAGATGTGCCCGAAGGTTATAAACCCGAACAAATCGCTGTGCAGATTGTAAACGCAGAGGGCGAGACAGTAGAAGAGACTGAAGACTGGAAATTGTGGCAAAATAAATCCATTGAACTGCCTGTAGGTACGTACACCATTAAGGCTTCTTCCAATGGATGGGACGGACAGGCTGCCGGTTTTAATATTCCTTATTATACAGGCAGCAAGGAAGTGACGATTGCAGCGGATAAGGAGGTTAATGAAACCATTACGTGTACGCTGGCAAATGTGAAAGTGACCGTGAACTTTGATAAGGCATTGCTTGCAAAAGTACGTTCTGTTGCGGCAACTGTTGACAACGATGCTGTATCGAACGGCACATCGGCTACTTACAGCTTGGCTTTTGAGTCTACGGAATCCCGTTCGGCATATTTTCCGGTATCAAGGTTGTTCGCGAATATTACAGTGGTGAACAATGAAGGTGTTTCGAACTCGATGCGTAAGGAGTTGACCGATGCGGAGGGTAATCCAGTGAAAGCCCGCGATCATTTCATCTTAAATATTAAGGAGTCGGGTACAGGCGAAAGCGGCATTTCGGTTACTGTGGATCCTACTACGCACGAATATTCGTATACCTTCAATGTATCGACCAAACCTACCAGCGGAGCGACTATGACAGCAGGTGCATGGGATCGTTTGGCATACTTGCAAGCTACGAATGTAGTTCCCGGAACAGGCGTAAGCACCGAGGGCATGAAGTTTCAATACCGGAAAGCTTCGGAAACTGCCGTGTTGGCTGAAACAGATGAGACTTCGTGGATAGACGTGGTAACGACAACAGAAGAAAACAAGTATACTGCGATGCTGACAGGATTGACTGCTGAAACGGCATACGAATACCGCTTGGTAAATGGCAATGGAGATGTAATCTCTACTCAGTCGTTTACTACGGGTGAAGCAGATGCACAGACTGCATTGCAGAATGGAGGATTTGAAGATTGGTGTACAATCCAAACTCAAGGATTGTTTGGCAAAGTAAATACGGCTTATCCTAATGCTTCTGCTGATGTCAATTTTTGGGATACCAGTAATACAGGTGCTAATACAATGAGTACGAATGATCCGACAAGCAGTGTAACCTCTCCCATTGTATCAGGAACGCATGCTGCGAAGTTGGAGTCGAAAAAAGTAGTCATTGCTTTTGCTGCGGCAAGTTTGTACACTGGAACTTTTGGTAGTGTTCAAATGTCATCCATGAGTGCAACGCTTAATTTTGGACAACCTTTTACTTCTCGCCCAATCGCATTGCATGGATATTATCAATACACACCGGCAAATGTGGATAATGTAGGCGATAATTTGCCTGCTGATGCAACTGTTTCCGAAGGTAATCCTGACGAGTGTTCTATTTATATAGCTATGGCTAAAAAGGCTTATGAAATAGATAATAGTAATCCTGATACATTTATAGATTTTGAAGGTGATGACAATATTATTGCATATGGTACGATTGAGGGCGATTATGTAAAGACGAATGGAGCTGCAAATGGTTATACCGAATTTACCATTCCTTTGCAATACAAGGAAAGTCAATTTGGTGCGATACCGACCCACATCATCATTGTTTGCTCGGCAAGTAAATACGGTGACTATATGACAGGTGGTGAAGGCAGTACCCTCTATGTAGACGATTTCAGCCTTGTCTACGAAGGTACACCCGCTATTTGGAAAAACAAGTAAATAATAAGTATTAAGTAATGTCATCCTGAGCGTAGCGAAGGATCTCTGCCACTTGGTGTGGATGTACGCGAGATTCTTCACTTCGTTCAGAATGACATTTGTAGCGTCTAAGCATTTATACATCGAAATAACCTTTTACATGACAAAAAGATTACTTTTAGCCATTGTGCTTTTGGTAGGCGTGACGCTTACGGCAGGAGCACAGAAAGAAAGACGGAAGTTCAAGCGCATCGACCGGGGTGTGCAGGAATCGGTATTCATCCCCAAAGGGCAATGGATGGCAGGAGGAAGCATTTCGTATTCCGAGCATGAGGAAGACAACTTGAACTTTTTGGTCTTGAAAGACGTGCAAGGGGAGGGATACAGTTTCAAAGTCAGTCCCTACTTCGGCTATTTTTTTGCCAACAACATGGCGGCAGGTTTCCGCTTCACTTACGACCGTGCTTATCTGGATATGCCCAATTTTGACCTTAATTTGGGAGATGACTTGAACATCAGTCTGAGCGACCTGTACTACCTGCAACACAAATATGAGGTATCAGGTTTTTTGCGTACTTATATGCCGATAGGGAAAAGTAAGATTTTCGGTCTGTTCAATGAAGTGCGTCTTACTTACGGATATAGTGAGGGAAAGAACTCTACGGGTTCGGGGACAGAATACGATGGAACTTACCAGACCGCCAACCACTTGCAGATAGGCATTGCGCCGGGCATGACTGCTTTTGTGACCGACTGGGCAGCGGTTGAAGTGTCGATGGACATCATGGGATTTGACTTCAAGTGGCAAGACCAGAATACGAATCAAGTGGAAACCGGAAAGCGCCGGACCAGTTCGGGAAACTTTAAGATAAACCTGTTTTCCATCAACATCGGCATGACGTTCTATCTCTAAAAATGATGAATGAAGAATGATGAATGAAGAATTTTTGTATTGTATGAGAAAATCAATTGGTCAATGGACTTTCGCCGTTCTGTTACGATGTATGGCGTTAGGTGTGCTTTTCCTTTCCTCTTGCAAGATAGATAATGATATCCCTTATCCCATTGTGTATGGCAACATCACGGCTTTGGAAGTGGAAGGACAGCGTGCCGGAGAGGATGGCGGAAACGTGCAGGCAACTATCAGCGAACAGAACCGTACGGTGACGCTGTATGTAGACGATTCGGTAGATCTTAGCGAGTTGCGTATTACCCGTCTGACGGTTTCTAATGAGGCAGAGCTGATTCCCGACTCTGCTGCTTGCCAGGATTATGCTCGTTTTCCACGTTCAGGCTTTGCTTCACTTGATGACCTGCCCTTGTCGATGGATACACGCATGGATTTTACTCAACCTGTGCATTTCACTTTGCGTACATATCAGGATTACGATTGGACGGTGACGGTGGAGCAGATTATCGACCGTCAGATTATGCTGCAAAATCAGATTGGCAATCCGATTATTGACACCAATACACGGACGGTCATTATTTATGTAGATTCCGAACAGCCGTTGAATGCCATTAAGGTGACTTCGTTTAATTTGGCAGGTGCACATGGAACGGTTGCTCCCGATCCTACGGAGTTTGATACTTTCGACTTTTCTTCCCCCGTGGATTTTTATGCTACATACGGTTGGGAAGAAGTGTCCTATCGCTGGCGGGTATATGTCTATCATCAGGAAAGTAGCGGAGCGGCAACGGGTGATGTGTTTGCCCGTGTCACTACCGCTTCGCTGAACGGCAGTATTCAAAATGGGAAGACACCAGTGGTAGAATATAAAACGCAAAGTGAAAGCACGTGGACGGAATTGTCTTCATCGGCTGTAACGGTAAGAGGGACATCGTATGCGGCAGAATTTAGCGGGCTAAGTGCCGGCACTACTTATCAATATCGGGTAAGCGTAGACGGAGTAGCAGGAGCAGAACAATCGTTTACCACTGCCCCTGCTACTCCGTTGGAAAACGGAGGGTTCGAAAATTGGTATATGGATGGGAAAGTATATATTCCCAATGTCTTAGGCAGTAGTTTTTGGGGAAGTGGGAATCCGGGTGCTGCTCAATTCCTTAGTAATCTGACAACTCCTACTTCGGATGCAGTATCCGGGCAGGCAGCTTTGTTGGAATCAAAAGATGCTGTTATCAAGTTAGGGGCTGGCAATATCTTTACGGGTGATTTTGCGCTGGATGGTACGAATGGTATTTTACATTTCGGGCAACCTTTTACCACATTCCCTACGGCATTGCGTTTTTATTATAAGTATACGTCAACTACAATTAATAAAATAGGGAATAGTGTAGGAGAGTTGGAAAACCTGCGTGGACGTCCGGATTCGTGTCATGTTTATATTGCTTTGTCCGATAAATCGGAGCCTTATGAAATACGTACTGCTCCATCGAAGCGGCAGATGTTTGATAAGAATGATGCGAACATCATCGCATATGGAGAATTTATCTCGGCGCAAACAACTTCATCGTACCAGCAGATTACCATTCCGCTGGAATATCGTGCGAATAACCGCACGCCCCGTTACATTGTTATCGTAGCTTCGGCAAGTAAATATGGTGATTATTTTATAGGAGGAGTAGGCAGTACACTTTGGTTAGACGAAATGGAATTGGTATATGAATAAGGTAAAGTTTTTAGTGGCAACATTGCTGGGCGTGCTTTTTGTAGCATGCAGTGAGGAAGAAAACCTGTCGCAAACAGGCAAGACGGGGTTTCTTGTATCGTTGGCGGAAGATGTAAAGGTGGAGTCGCGCAGTACGCCTGAGGAGTTGGGCGAGCCTGTGGCTTCGCAATTCAACTTGAAGATAACGAATCAGGTAACAGGAAGCGAACTGTACAACGATTCGTACACAAATCAGTTGATTCCGGCATCTGCCGGTATGTATGAGATAGAGGCAACGTACGGCGATAATCCGGTTTTGGCTCTGGATGCCCCTTATTATAAAGGTACTGCTGAAGCGGATTTGGCGGATGGAGAATCAAAGACTGTGCAAGTAAACTGTAAAGTTGCCAATGCCTTGGCTTCGGTTGTGTTTGATAATAGCGGAACGAATACATTCGAGAGCCAGTTTGCTTCGTCGTATGGAGTGAGGGTCAGCGTCAATGGCTCTTCCACCACATTGACCGATAATGGGAAAAGTGCTTATTACCGTGCAGGTTCGATGCCTGTCTTTACTTTTGTGGGAACTTTGCGGAACGGAGGAGGCGAGAAAGAAGTGCCTTTGGAGAATTCCGATCTTTCCAGTCCGTCTACCTTTGCTGCCGGAAAGCATTGCCGGATTACGCTGAAGCTAAGTGACGCTGCTCCAGGTTTGCGTGTAGAGATAAGCAAGGTGGAAGTGGATTCTGTTACCATTAACGAAACGATTCCATTGGAATGGTTGCCGAAGCCGAAAGTGACGGCGGAAGGATTTACAGACAATACATTATTTATGTATGAAACAGAAACACCGACTGCTAAATTTAATTTTAATCTTTCTTCAGCCTTGCAAGAGTTGAAATTTACGTTAAATCTGGCGGATGAAACATACCAGTCATTAAATAAAACTTATACGTTGTCTGAGTTATCGGAAGAGGACAGAACGGCTTTAACAAATGCCGGTGTTGTATTGCCTGTGATTGGTTCCAAGGAAGCATCGTTAGATTTTACAGGATTGGCTGCTAAATTGACAGGAAGTACAAGTGGAGAAGTCTTGTCGAATGTCATAACACTGGATGAAGTAAAGGCTAATAATCGTGTATTGGAAGGTGAACAGGTCTACACGATTCAAACCAGTGCACCTGATTTTGAGTTGATTGTTTATCCGGGCAATACTTGGACGAAACAGTTTACAGCAAATACGCAAATTATACATGGCAATGCGGATGTGATTCGGAAAGGGATGACGTTTGAATATAGAACAAGTGAGACTGATTGGATGTCTTCAAGAGATAGTTTAATTACAGGATTAACACCGGGTACAAATTATCAGGTAAGATTGAAATATGGCAAGCATTACAAAGAGACGAATGTAGCGACTTATCCTATAATTGAACTGGAGAATGGAGATATGGAGGATTGGAATTATGATGATGGACCTGAAGCAAGTTGGCCTAGTAAAGGACCTTTTTGGAAAAGATGGTATGTTCGTACTAATAAAGATGAAACGACTGATGGTTGGTGCTCATTAAATTATTATACAACAAGTAATAACGACCCTAAAGCTTATTGTTCTAATTCGGGAACAGAACAAAGCTCTGATAAGCATAGTGGTAGTTATGCTGCTGAAATAAAAACAATAGGATGGGGTGATGGTACAACTGCAGCATCTCCTTTTTCTACCATAAAACAAAATACACCAGGAGAATTGTTTTTGGGTAAAATTAATAATAATGAAAAAGAGTATGGCATTCAATATGAATCCCGACCGACTAATTTGATATTTTGGTATAAATATAATCCGGAGGGATCTCATGAATTTACTGCAAAAATAGTGATTGAAAATAAGAATGAAAATGTTATTTTAGCAGAGGAGATATTTAATGGAAGCCAGCAGGATAATTATGTTGAAAAAAATATATTTATAAATTATAAAGATGAATATAAACATTTAGAACCAACGCATATGTACATTTTATTTTCTTCAGGAGAGAATTCGAATTCAGAGGTTGACAAGGCCTCTGTGTTACGTGGTAGTCGACATATAGGAAATATTCTCTATATCGATGACATCTCTTTAGTTTACGACAAATAAAAAGAAATCTGAATGTCCGCATTTTGCCAAATTGATTGTAGGGGCGTATTGTATACGCCCTGAAAGTTCCACATGGATAAGTTGGTGCATTCGGGCGTATGCGATACGCCCCTACACTGGCTGTTTGTGGATATTCATTAAAAGAAATAATCAATGAAACAAACAATACTATACTTATTATTAGGAACCTTCCTCTTGGCAAGCTGCCAGCAGGAAGATATATCAAGCAATACAGCTACGGGATACTTGGTTTTGGAAAGCATTGACGTGCAAGTAAACCAACAAACGGTATCATCGCGTGCGGTAGATGCAGACCTTTACGTCGATATCTTGCAAGAAGATGCCATATTCCGTCAATACGGTCCGGGGATGGTGCCCGACCGCATCGAACTGCCTGAAGGAACCTACCGGCTTCATGTGTATAATGCAGCTGCTACTTTGCCTGATCCTTATGACGGAAACGGGGTGGCTATATTTGAATATACCGGAGAGCCTATTACGGTAGAGGCCAATGGAACAACGCTGATAGAAGAGATAGAAGTACCGATGATTAATTTTGGTGTTACATTACAACTTCCAGAAGAATTCAATACCTATTTCAAAAATTATGCATTTACGGTGACAAGCGACAGGTCGGTGGAATTGAAAGAAGGGGAAACTGCTTATTTCCCTTATAATAGCGACAAGGTAACATTCAGCTATTCATTGAAAGCGACCAATGCAGATGGGGAAGAGTCGGAACCGGAAGGGGGAACGAGGAACGAAGTCGTTTCCGGAACAATCTATACCGTATCCTACGAAATGGAAACTCAATCGCTCAATATAACTGAATAATCTGTCCGTAATCGACCGGTCTTTATAGGCCGGTTGCGGACTTTTACCAGATTATATTCTCTTTCTGATATCAGTACAGACCGTGTCCTCGACAATTATTCTAGTACAAAGACCGGATGGTTGGGAGTACTGGCTTCAGGGCGGTAGGTAAAGCCTTCCCATTTGAATGTCTTGATTTGTTCGGGGGCTTCTATCCGATTTTTTAAGAGAAATCGGGTCATTTCTCCGCGACACATTTTGGCGTAGACGGTAATGCTTTTGAGTTTTCCCTCTTTTTGTACCAAAAAATCAGGGGTAATGACGTGCACGGCTTCGGTGATGCGTTCCCAATGAAACAGGTCTTTCATTTCTGCACTGGCAAGATTGACAAGTATGCCTCCCTGCTTACGGATGGCTTCGATAAACCAGCTGGTCAGTATGGGTTTCCAGTAATCAAACATTGTGCAATCGTGTTTAGGCAGGCATACGTTGCCTTCGAGACGGTAGGAATGAATCAGGTCGAGCGGACGCAACAAACCGTACAAAAAGGAAGTGATAAGCAGATGCTCTTGTGCATAAGTGAAATCATCGAGCGTAAATGATGAGCCATTAATGTGCTTGAATACCATACCTGTATATGCCAGCAAGGCGGGGAGTGAAGGTGTGTCGGGTGAAAAGAAGTTCTGATAGCGCAGGTAGTTCTCGGCAGCCAGCTTGGTATTGATATGGAGCAGTTTGCCTAAATCATCGGCACTGAATTGATTCATTTCCATAGCGTTTGCCAGGGCTTCGTTTTCGAAGTAGGGTAAGGTGGTAAAAGGTAAGGTGACCCGGGGGTGACGTTCGGTCATGGTTTTGGCACACGAAATGAATAGTAGCATACAAATTTTGTTTTTTAGAGGTTAAAAGAATAAAGTAGTTGAGGCGTTGACGCCCCAACTACTTTATTCCTTTATTTATATTCTTGCCAACTCTTTATCTTGATGTCTTCCTGCTTCATCTGACAGAAAGCTTCGATAAAGGCTTTTGCCAGGCGGGCATTGGTAATAAGCGGGATGTTATGGTCGATGGCACCCCGGCGGATACGGTATCCGTTGGTCAGTTCACGTTTGGTGTGATTTTTCGGAATGTTTACAATCAGGTCAAACTTATGACCGGCAATCATCTTCATTACGTTGTTTTCGGCATGTGGACGTTCATCGGGCCAGAATACCGGAGTGGTAGGAATGCCGTGTGAATTGAGGAACGTGGCTGTACCAGCTGTGGCATAGATGTGGTAGCCGTTCTTGCTCAGTTCGTGGCTGGCATCCAACAGGTCGACTTTTGATTTTGTGGCACCCGAAGAAAGCAGGATGGATTTTTTCGGTATCTTGTATCCGGTGGCTATCATTGCATTCAGCAGGGCTTCGTCGAAATCATCACCCAGGCAGCCTACTTCTCCGGTAGATGACATGTCTACTCCTAATACCGGGTCGGCATTCTGCAGACGCGCAAACGAGAACTGGGAAGCTTTTACGCCTATCCAGTCGATGTCGAATGCCGACTTGTCGGGACGGGTGTAGGGAGCATCGAGCATGATGCGTGTGGCTGTTTCGATGAAGTTGCGTTTCAATACTTTCGATACGAAGGGGAAGCTGCGTGAAGCACGCAAGTTACATTCGATAACCTTTACTTCGTTTTTGCGTGCCAGATACTGGATATTGAACGGACCGGAGATATTCAGCTCTTGTGCGATGCGCCGGCTGATTTTCTTGATTTGGCGAGCTGTCGAGAAGTATATCTGCTGTGCGGGGAAGACCAAAGTGGCATCACCCGAGTGTACACCGGCATATTCGATGTGCTCAGAGATGGCATATTCTACAATTTCGCCGTTTTGTGCCACGGCATCGAATTCGATTTCCTTGGTTTCCTGCATGAATTGGGATACCACTACAGGGTATTGCTTTGAAACCTCACTTGCCATTTGGAGGTAACGCTTCAATTCTTCTTCATCGTAGCATACGTTCATTGCAGCACCGCTTAATACGTACGATGGGCGCACCAGAACAGGATAGCCTACTTTTTCCACGAATTTCTCTACGTCTTCCAGGCTGGTCAGTTCCTGCCAGGCGGGCTGGTCGATACCTAGTTGGTCGAGCATCGCTGAGAACTTGTTGCGGTTTTCGGCACGGTCGATGGAGATGGGTGAAGTACCGAGGATGGGTACCGACTGGCGGTAAAGCTTCATGGCAAGGTTGTTCGGGATTTGTCCGCCTACCGACACGATGACACCGCGGGGCTGTTCCAGATCGATGACATCCAGCACACGCTCGAATGATAATTCGTCGAAGTACAGGCGGTCGCACATATCATAATCGGTCGATACGGTTTCTGGATTATAGTTAATCATGATTGATTTGTATCCCAGTTTGCGTGCAGTCTGGATGGCATTCACCGAGCACCAGTCGAACTCTACCGACGAACCGATGCGATAGGCACCTGAGCCAAGCACAATGACTGATTTTTCGTTCTTATAATAATTGATGTCATAGCCTTCGGTGCCATATGTCATATAGAGATAATTAGTCAGTTCAGGATGTTCCGAAGCCACGGTGTTGATACGTTTTACTGCAGGAAGGATACCCAGTTGTTTGCGATAGTCGCGTACCATAAGATTTTCTTTTTCCATGGTTCCGTTTGCAGGCTTCAATACGAAACGGGCAATTTGGAAATCGGAGAATCCCAGGCGTTTTGCCTCACGCAATACATCAGCAGGAAGTTCTTCCAGTGTGTTGTAAGTCTGTAACTTGTGCTTGTAATCAACGATGTTTTTCAGGCGTTCGATGAACCATGGGTCTATCTTGGTCAGGTCGTAAATACGTTCGATGGTATAGCCTTCTTCCAATGCCTGTGCGATAGCGAAGATACGGAGGTCGGTGGGGTTTGCCAGTTCATCGTCCAGATTATCAAAGCGGGTATGGTCGTTGCCTACGAAGCCGTGCATGCCCTGTCCTACCATACGCAATCCCTTTTGGATGATTTCTTCGAACGAACGTCCGATGGACATGATTTCGCCTACCGATTTCATACTCGAACCAATACGGCGTGATACGCCCACAAACTTGGTCAAGTCCCAACGCGGAATTTTGCAGATGAGATAATCCAGCGAGGGAGCCACGTATGCCGAGTTGGTCGTGCCCATTTCACCAATTTCATCGAGGTTGTATCCCAAAGCTATTTTTGCAGCTACGAAAGCGAGCGGATATCCGGTGGCTTTCGATGCCAATGCGGAAGAACGGCTGAGGCGTGCGTTCACCTCGATGATGCGGTAATCATTGGTTTCGGCATGGAAAGCGAACTGAATGTTACATTCACCCACGATGCCCAGATGGCGTACACATTGCTTGGATATTTCCTGTAGCATGGTGACTTGTTCTTCTTTGAGCGAACAAGTGGGGGCAACTACGATGGATTCGCCGGTGTGGATGCCCAGTGGGTCAAAATTCTCCATGCTTGCTACGGTGAAACAATGGTCATTTGCATCGCGGATAACCTCAAATTCGATTTCTTTCCAGCCTTTCAGCGATTCCTCTACCAAGATTTGCGGAGAGAATGTGAAAGCACTTTCAGCCAGTTCGATGAAAGCTTCTTCCGTGGGGCAGATACCGCTTCCCAAGCCTCCCAGCGCGTATGCCGAACGAATCATTACCGGATAACCGATGCGGCGTGCGGCTTCGATGGCATCTTTAGTGTTTTCTACAGCTTGGCTGATAGGGGTCTTTAGCGAAATTTCATTCAGCTTCTTAACGAAAAGATCACGGTCTTCGGTGTACATGATGGCATCTACCGAGGTGCCCAGCACTTCTACGCCATATTCTTTTAATGTTCCGTTGGTATACAATTCAGTACCGCAATTCAGGGCGGTTTGTCCTCCGAAAGCCAGCAGGATGCCGTCGGGCCGTTCTTTCTTGATGATTTCGGTTACAAAATACGGAGTGACCGGCAAGAAATATACTTGGTCGGCAATGCCTTCCGAGGTCTGGATGGTGGCGATGTTGGGATTGATGAGCACCGAACGTATTCCTTCTTCGCGTAAGGCTTTCAGTGCTTGCGAGCCCGAGTAGTCGAATTCTCCGGCTTGTCCGATCTTGAGTGCGCCCGACCCAAGGACCAGGACTTTCTTTAATTCCTTTTTCATGGCATTATATAGATTTATGTTGAGTTAATAATTAATAGTGAATAATGAATAACGAGGGTTGTAGTCTGCTACCGTTGTTAATTATTCATTGTTCATTATTAATTGGATGGACTCTTTTTGCAAAGGAACAATTTATTTTTGAAGAAAACAAAGGTTTTGATTATCTTTGTCCCAATAAATTTAATGAGAAATTATAATATGGGAAAAGAAAAGATTATTTTGACCGGTGACCGCCCTACCGGTAAACTGCATATCGGACACTATGTAGGCTCATTGCGCCGCCGTGTGGAGCTTCAGAACTCGGGGCTTTATGATAAAATATTCGTGTTTGAGGCCGACGGACAGGCGTTGACCGACAATATCGACAATCCGGAGAAGATACGTCAGAACGTGATAGAGGTAGCGCTCGATTATTTGTCGGTAGGATTGGACCCTGCCAAGTCGACTATCTTTATCCAGTCGCAGATACCGGAGTTGTGCGAGCTTACCTTTTATTATATGGACCTTGTCACCGTATCGCGCTTGCAACGCAACCCGACGGTGAAGACCGAAATCCAGATGCGTAACTTCGAGACCAGCATCCCTGTAGGATTTTTCGTATATCCGATTAGCCAGGCGGCAGACATCACCGCTTTCAAGGCAACGACCGTCCCCGTAGGCGAAGACCAGGAACCGATGTTGGAACAGGCACGCGAAATCGTGCGCCGCTTCAACTATATTTATGGCGAGACATTGGTAGAGCCGGAAATCCTGCTTCCTGATAATGCCGCTTGCCTGCGCTTGCCCGGTACGGACGGAAAGGCGAAGATGAGCAAGTCGCTGGGCAACTGTATCTACCTTTCCGACCCGGCTGATGAAGTGGAGAAGAAAGTGCGCAGCATGTACACCGACCCTACGCACATCAAGGTGAGTGACCCCGGCAAGCTGGAGGGCAATACGGTATTTACGTATCTCGATGCCTTCTGCCGTCCCGAACACTTCGAACGTTATTTGCCCGAGTATCCCAATTTGGACGAGCTGAAGGCTCACTATACCCGTGGCGGTTTGGGCGATGTGAAGGTGAAAAAGTTCCTGGCGGCTATCATGCAAGAGGAATTGGAGCCTATCCGTGCCCGCCGCAAAGAGTTCGAGAAAGACATTCCGGCTATTTACGACATGCTGAAGAAAGGGTGTGAGGTGGCACGTGAAGCCGCTGCACAGACACTTGATGAGGTGCGCCGTGCCATGAAAATCAATTATTTCGATGACGAGGCGTTGATAGCTGAGCAAGCCAAGCGGTTCGGGCAAGAATAATTATATGGAAAGGGGCTTATTTGCCATGGAACGGCTAGATAAGCCTCTTTTCCATTAAGAGAATAAGAAGCTGTTTTGAATTTCTCCAAAAAGTTTTTCTTGGCTTGATGTATTCGTTTTCGTGTGTGCTTTGGGCGATTTTTTGGTCTTTTTCGCTCCTGTTCTTCGTCAGATAGCCCGCTATCTTCCTCATCACAGAAGCGAAAATGCCTCAAAAACTCATCCCAAATCATCGCACGATAAATTCAAAACAGCTTCTAAAAAAACAATTGAATTCCGCAAACGTCCCTATAGCCAATTAGGCAAAATGCGGAATTCATTAAAAACAAATCTACTGATCTATGTATTGATGAAGCTTGTCGGATTTGTCGGATTTGATTTTTTTTGAAAAAAAATGCTCAAAAGTTTGCAGATTCAAAAATAAGCTGTACCTTTGCAACCGCAAATGAGAACGAGACCTTCGGGCGTTTAGCTCAGCTGGTTCAGAGCATCTGCCTTACAAGCAGAGGGTCGGCGGTTCGAATCCGTCAACGCCCACTTCACCAAAGCTATATTAGTCAAATTTCCCCCTTCGGGCGTTTAGCTCAGCTGGTTCAGAGCATCTGCCTTACAAGCAGAGGGTCGGCGGTTCGAATCCGTCAACGCCCACTTCACCAAAGCTATATTAGTCAAATTTCCCCCTTCGGGCGTTTAGCTCAGCTGGTTCAGAGCATCTGCCTTACAAGCAGAGGGTCGGCGGTTCGAATCCGTCAACGCCCACTTCCATTTAAATTAATCCTTTATTTTTTTCTTGATATTCATTCTATGAAAGATTTTGCTGCCATCGATTTCGAAACAGCCAATGAATGTCCATCCAGTGTATGTAGTGTCGGGGTGGTAGTGGTACGTGAAGGAAAGATAGTCGGCAAGCTCTACCGTTTGATACGTCCGTGTCCTGATTATTATGCATATTGGAATACGCGCGTGCATGGATTGACCTCCCAAGATACAGCCCATGCGCAGCTCTTTCCGGAGGTATGGGCGGAAATAGCCCGGCTTATAGGGGATTTGCCTTTAGTGGCTCACAACAGTCCTTTCGATGAGAGGTGCCTAAAGGCAGTGTTCCGCACATATGGAATGGATTATCCCGATTATACCTTTTATTGTACATGCCGTGCTTCGCGGCGTGTTTTTGGCAAGCAGTTGCCTAACCATCAGTTGCAGACTGTAGCGGCTTGTTGTGGATACGACTTGACTAAACATCATCATGCGCTGGCTGACGCTGAGGCATGTGCACAGATAGCTCTTCAGATTCTGTAAGTTCTAAGAAACTGTTCTGAAAACGAATACATCAAGACAAGAAAAACTTTTTGGAGAAATTCAAAACAGTTTCTAGCATATAAGTAAGTGTGCAAAATTAAATGATATTGCCAGAAACACAGATTTTCGCGGATTAGCGCAGATTATTGTAATTTACGATTTGACAATTTGCTATCTACTATTTGAGCTTTAAATCGTACTTCGTAAATCGGAAAATAGTAAATTAAAAGAATCCGCGAAAATCTGTGTTAATCTGTGTTTCTGAGCAGACACATTATATAAACTAATTCTCAACATCTACTTATCAACTGCGTGGCAAGATGAATTGCAGTCCTGTCCCAGTCCTATGCTGTCAGGACTGTTGTCCTATATAACCAGTACTCCAGTCCTATATCTACTACGACTGCAGTCCTGGTAGATTAGGATTATGCGAGGACTGTATCTTTCTTTGCCGATACAGTCTTGTCCGGAAAAAGAACAAGTAATGTCCGCAGCGGCCATCCCCAATGATTATGCCCAAAATGATGGTATAATGATTGGGGAGGAATGCGGACATTCATATTGTATCTTTGCGTTCGGCCTGCTTGTTTAATCCAGTTTCAGCACTGCCAGAAAAGCTTTTTGCGGTACTTCCACTGTGCCGATTTGTTTCATACGTTTCTTTCCGCGCTTTTGCTTTTCAAGTAATTTGCGTTTGCGGCTCACGTCGCCTCCATAACATTTTGCCGTTACATCCTTACGTACAGCCTTGATGGTTTCGCGGGCAATGATTTTTGAGCCGATAGCTGCCTGGATAGCTATTTCGAACTGTTGGCGTGGAATGAGTTCTTTTAGTTTTTCGCACATACGGCGTCCCAGTTCGTATGCATTGTCTACGTGGGTGAGGGTAGAGAGCGCATCTACCGGTTCGCCATTGAGCAGGATGTCCAGCTTCACCAGTTTTGAGGGGCGGAATCCTGCCGCATGATAATCGAACGAGGCATATCCTTTTGAAAGACTTTTCAGTTTATCGTAGAAGTCGATGACGATTTCGCCCAGTGGCATCTTGTAATGCAGTTCCACGCGATTGCCCGAAATATAGTCTTGGCGCACCAGTTCGCCACGCTTGCCCAAACAGAGCGTCATGATAGAACCGATATAGTCGGTCGTGGTGATGATGGAGGCATCGATGTAGGGCTCTTCGATGTGGTCGATAAGTGTCGGGTCGGGCATACCGCCGGGGTTATGCACTTCTTGTACGCCTCCTTGCTTGTCGTATACCATATATGATACGTTGGGCACGGTGGTGATGACGTTCATATTGAACTCGCGGTCTAACCGTTCCTGTACAATTTCCATGTGGAGCAAGCCCAGAAATCCGCATCGGAAGCCAAAACCAAGTGCGAGAGACGATTCGGGTTGAAAAGTGAGCGAGGCATCATTCAGCTGGAGTTTTTCCAGTGAGGAACGCAGGTTTTCATAATCTTCCGCCTCGATAGGGTAAACACCGGCAAATACCATCGGCTTTACTTCTTCGAAGCCTTCAATGGCTTTCTCGCATGGGCGGTCGATGTGGGTGATGGTATCGCCCACCTTAACCTCACGTGAAGTCTTGATGCCCGAGATGATGTAGCCTACATCACCTGTTCGCAGTTCTTTGCGTGGTACTAAATCCATTTTCAGTACGCCTACTTCATCGGCATCGTATTCTTTTCCTGTATTGAAGAATTTTACTTTGTCGCCGGTGTGGATGATGCCGTTTTCTACTTTAAAATAGGCGATGATGCCGCGGAACGAGTTAAAGACAGAGTCGAAAATCAATGCTTGGAGTGGTGCGTTTTCATCACCTTGCGGACAAGGTATCCGTTCGACAACTGCTTTCAGTATTTCTTCCACGCCCATACCGGTCTTTCCCGAAGCACGGATGATTTCCTCACGCTTGCATCCCAGCAGGTCGATGATTTCGTCTTCTACCTCTTCGGGCATAGCGCTGTCCATGTCGCATTTGTTCATTACGGGGATGATTTCCAGGTCGTGTTCCAGTGCCATGTAGAGGTTTGAGATAGTCTGTGCCTGTACTCCTTGCGAGGCATCCACTACCAGTAAGGCTCCTTCACACGCAGCGATGGAGCGTGACACTTCGTATGAGAAGTCTACGTGCCCTGGGGTATCGATGAGGTTGAGAATGTATTTTTCGCCTCCGTAGGTGTATTCCATCTGGATAGCGTGGCTCTTGATGGTGATGCCGCGTTCCCGTTCCAGGTCCATGTCGTCGAGCATCTGCCCTTCGGTGATTTTGATAGTCTGGGTGTATTCCAGCAAGCGGTCGGCAAGTGTGGATTTCCCATGGTCAATATGGGCGATGATGCAGAAATTTCGGATATTCTTCATATAGTTTACTTGATTACAGCGTTTTGTGCGCAAAGATAGCGAAAAATGTAAAAGTGACCAAATTTGAAGTTCACCACAGATTACGCAGATTAAATCAATCAATGTGATATGAATGGTTCATCGTGATAGTTGATTTAGAAGCTGTTTTGAATTTATCGTGCGATGATTTGGGATGAGTTTTTGAGGCATTTTCGCTTTTGTGATGAGGAAGATAGCGGGCTATCTGACGAAGAACAGGAGCGGAAAGGACCAAAAAATCGCCCAAAGCACGCACGAAAACAGATACATCAAGCCAAGAAAAACTTTTTGGAGAAATTCAAAACAGCTTCTTAATCTGCGTAATCTGTGGTGAAAAAATTAATTTCTCTCTTTCGCTACGATGAGATTCAGCCGCCGGTAAACATACGAGAAGGCAGGAATCAGGAAGAGGCAGGCGAAGAGCCATGCGGTAGGGTCGCCGAAACATACACCTAAGAATCCGAATGCCGGAACTACGATGAGGCTGACCAACACACGGGCTATCATTTCGGATACACCCGAAAACATGGCGAGTTTGGTATAGCCGGCTCCCTGAATGCTGTAGCGAAGAACACTCAGCAATCCGAGCAAGGGGAAGAAAGAAACGTTGATATGGACAAAGAGAGCCGTATCTTTAATGATTTCCGTTTCGTTTGGGTCGACAAACAGAAGGGCTATCTTATCTGCCCAACCCCAGATGATGATGTTTACTGCTATAATGTAAATCATCATCATGCCTACTGCCGACTTGATTCCTTGCCAGATACGGTCGGGTTTGCCTGCTCCGTAGTTTTGTCCGCTATAGGTAGCCATCGCCATGCCTAAACTGTCGAGGGCGCACATAAATACCATTTTAATACGCATCGCAGCCGTAAATGCCGCAACGCACGCCGTGCCTAATGCATTGTTGGCACTTTGCAGCATGATACTGCCAATGGCGGTAATGGAGAATTGAAGTCCCATCGGTACACCGATAGACAAAAGTTGCTTGGCAAGTTCGGGACGGAATCGGCGGTCGGAAGCTGTGGTGCGCAATATCTCGAACTTACGGTTCATATAAAGGTAGCATAAGAGTGCGGATACGCCTTGAGATACTACCGTAGCTATTGAAGCTCCTGCCACTCCCCAGCCCAATACCAAAATGCAGAACAGGTCGAGGAATATGTTTAATACGGTAGAAAGAAGCAGGAACCAGAAAGGGGTCTTGCTGTCTCCCAAAGCCCGGATAACACTCGAAAGCAGGTTGTAGAAGAATGTGCACGGAATACCGATGAATGTGATGAGCAGGTATTGATAAGCTCCTTCGAAGATATTTTCAGGAGTTTGCATGCTTCGTAGGATGAAGGCGCAAAGCAAACTGGTAATGACGGTTATCGCCACCGACATGACTCCGGCTATTTTCAGGCTTACAGATACGTAACGGCGCATCGTGACATAATCTCTTGCACCGAACTTCTGTGCCACGGGGATAGCGAAGCCTCCGCAGCATCCGTTGCAGAACCCCAGTATCAGGAATACCACCGAAGTGCTGGCTCCTACCGATGCCAAAGCATTGATGCCTAAGAATTTGCCCACGATGGCGGCATCTACCAGTGAGTAGGTTTGCTGAAGCAGGTTGCCCAGCAGAAGGGGCAGGGTGAAGTTGAATATCAACGGCAGGGAACGCCCCGAAGTCATCTCTTTTGATTGTGCCATACAAGATTGTACTAATTACCGGGGTGCAAAGTTAGCCGAAAGCCGGAAACATTGTTCTTTTCCGATGGGAAGAATCGGGCGTTTAGCCCTGAAATCTTGCGATAAATCAAGAATGCAGGAGCAGGAGACTTGGAAATGGGTGAAGAAAAACGTACCTTTGTGAAAACCGTTGAGAGAAGACTGAAAGAGTGTATGAAGTATTTATTCTTTATTATACGTATATTATTCGCATGTGTGGGGCTGATGGCAGGAAAGGCTTTTGCCGAAAGCCCTTTTGTGGTGTTTTCGCCTGTTGATGCTACTCAAGGTTTGTCGGGCAATCAGGTGCGGAACATTACCCAGCTGCAGGATGGACGTATGATGATTACTACGGCGGGGCAATTTAACCTGTACGACGGGACGGGCTTCGATTATTTGCACTACGATGCCCGTCATATCTGCCGCCTTTCGGATTATGCCGGTTTTCATCATTCGTATACCGATGCAGCAGGACGGGTATGGATGAAAAACCAGCAGGTTTTGATGGTGGTAGACGGCAGGACTGGACAGATGTTGGAGCATCCTGACAGTTTGTTTGGAAAATGGGGAATACGGGAGCCGTTGAAAGATTTTTTTATGGATACGGAAAAAAACTTCTGGCTGCTTACTGAGTCCGATTGTCTGATGCGTGTCGCAGGGCAAGCATTGCAGGCGGAACCGTTTTTGTTGCACGTGTCTGCTTTGACGTGCGGACAAAAAGATGTGCTTTATGATTTAGAAGTAGTGGACGACCACCTTTATCTGTTTTACCGTTCGGGAATTCTGTTGTGTTATGACTTGCATACGCGAGATGAAGTATGTCGTCGGTCGTTGGGAGAGGTCTTGTCAGAAGGCTGGTATGGAAACACTTCGTATATGCTGGCATCTGCGGGAGGACTGTACCAGCTGTGCAACGGCGTGCATGGAGGAGCATTGCTTTATTACGATTGCCGTCGCCAGATGTGGACTGAAGTGCTTCGTGCCGATTATTGGCTGAACTATATTGCCTTGGATTGTGAAGGTAATATTTGGTTGAGTTGTCGGGAAGGATTATGGTTTATTGGAGCTGATTTACAGGAGAAGCATTACATACCTGTCTTGAAACTGGTCGACGGAAGAAGGATTGAGACCGAAGTCAGTACGGTTTACAACGATGCCCAAGGCGGGTTATGGGTAGGTACTCTGAACCGGGGGGTATTGTATTATCACCCGGCACGTTTCCGTTTCCGGAACGTGGGACGTACGTTGTTTCCTGTTCCCGGTGATGAGGCCTTGCAGGTGACGGGTTTTCATGAAACAGATAATCGGCAGATATTGGTAGAGACCACCGAAGGAATGTTCCGGTATGATCCTGCAGATGCTGTATCTCCTTTAAAGAAGATGGATATTCCTATCCTGAAAAAAGAATTGGGAAGTCTGGTGCAAGGTGGTCCGGCGATTTTACAGGAGATGCCATTAGGTAAGGATTCGTTGGTGGGGATTACGATAGAGGGTCTGTTTGTACGTAACCGTCAAGGGCGTGTGTTATCTTATATTCCATCTTTGCATCCTTGTAACGCACTTTGTGTAGATGGCAGAGGGGATGTATGGATTGGACAGGAAGACGGACTGGTGCTTTGGAATCCTTCAACAGGCAGGAGGCGTACGTTTTATACGACCGATGGTTTGGTAAATAATGCAGTACAGTCTATTATCGAGACTTCCGATTCCACATTATGGGTTTCCACAGCTAACGGTCTGTCTTGTCTGACTGTACGTCCGGCAGATGACGGGACTTGGCGTTATGTATTTGTTAACTTTAATCAAGACGATGGGATTATCGGAAACGAGTTTTGTCCGCGTTCGGTTTTCCGGACTTCCGATGGTACGCTGTATTGGGGTGGCATTAATGGATTCAATGTGATGGGTGCCTCTCATTCTGTGGCCGCACCTTCTCCGTTTGTGCCTGTGTTTGTAGGATTCAGTTTGTTCGGGCAAAAGCACCCTTTGCCTTCTTCAGGGGAAGTGGCTTTGGCTTATGACCAGAATTTTTTCTCACTGGAGTTTTCAGCACTGAACTATGTCAATCCTACACAGACGCATTACCGTTATATTTTGGTGGGGATAGATGCCGAAGAGCAGGAAATGTGTTCATCAGACGGCCGTGGTTATGTCACTTATACAGACTTGCCTCCGGGCAGTTATCGATTTAAGGTACAGGCAACACGGGGAGGCGAACCATGGACAGGACGTTATGCCGAATTTGGTGTAATAATAAGACCTCCTTTTTGGCGTACGCCTTATGCTTACGGATTGTATGTTTGTTTGGGAGTAGGTTTGACATGGTTACTGGCTGTAAGTTATGCACGGCGTAAGCGTCGTAGCCTGGTGCGTGAACAGAAAGAAAAACTGGATGAGATGAAAGGCGTGTTTTTGAAGAATATCCATAGCGAACTGCAAGAACCCGTAGACAGGATACTTTCTCCCCTGGACAGTGTGCTTGTATCGTTGGGTGAAGGAGAGGTCCGCCAACAGCTTCAGGGAGTGAGGCAGGAAGCAGAGGAAATGAAAAAACTGATAGACCAGTTGGCAGAGGGGGTATTGCTTCCTTTGCCAGCCGATGAAAAATCGATAGATCTGGAATCCTTGTTGATGGATATGCGGCATTTGCTGGTCTTGCAGGAAGAACGCAAGCTTCATCCGAGGGCTGTCCAGTCGCAAAAGGAAGCAGGTCCTTTGCTTACTGCGGCAGATGAAGCTTTTGTGCGTAAGGCTTTGCAATGTGTAGAGTCCAATCTGGATAATCCGGGTTATTCAGTGGAAGCTTGGAGCCGCGATATGGGGATGGACCGTACAGGGCTTTATCGTAAATTGACTTCCTTGGTGGGAAAGACACCTACCGGCTTTATCCGATCGGTACGCTTAAAGCAGGCGGCGTGCTTGCTTGACAAGGGCTATACAGTGGCTGAAGTGGCGGATATGGTAGGGTTCAGTACGTCAAGTTATCTGAGCAAGTGTTTTCAGGAAGAGTTCGGCGTTCGTCCTTCACAATATGCTCAACGGAAAGAAAAACATTGAAAAACAGCCCGATTTCAACATTTGTATAGTTTCTTGCAACGTGTGTGCATCTTCGTAACAGTCGAAATCCGTTACCTTTGTAAACCAATTGACAAACATCTAATATCTAAAATGTAATTATGAAAACATTCCGATTTGTAGGGTTAGCCCTGTTGCTGTGCAGTTCAGGGTTATCTGTGGCTCAAGAGGTGAGCCGGACGGCACATGGCGTAAAGCTGGAGGTGCCGGGTGAGAAGTTTAGCTGTGAGGTGCAGTTTTATACTCCCTCCATTGTGCGTGTGGTGAAATATCCGCAGGCAACAATGCCGGAGGAGAAGAGTCTTGCAGTGGTTCTTTCTCCCACCGAAGATATAAAGTTTAAGGTAAACGAGACGGATGATGCCGTAATATTGAAAAGTGCCGCCGTCACGGTCACGCTTGATAAGCAGGAAGGCACCTTGAGCTTTGCCGATTTGCAAGGTAATGCCTTGTTGACAGAGCAGGGAGAACCTTCTTTCAAACCTTATCAGGAGGGAGCCGATAAGGGATACTACCGTGTCTGTCAGGCATTCCGGCTGGATAAAGACGAGGCAATCTATGGGTTGGGACAGCTTCAGACGGGCAAAATGAGCCAGCGTAACCAGCAGAAATATCTTATTCAAAGCAATCTGGAAGACTCCAGTCCGTTCTTCCAGTCGGTTAAAGGCTATGGACTGTATTGGGATAATTATTCTCCTGTTACTTTTACCGACAATGCCGATGGAACTTCTTTCGATTTCGAGGTAGGAACGTGCGTTGATTATTATTTTATGTATGGCGGAAATGCGGATGGAGTGATTGCCGACATGCGTGAGCTCACCGGCCAGGTTCCGATGTTTCCTTTATGGACTTACGGTTTCTGGCAAAGCAAGGAACGTTATAAAAGCCAGGATGAGGTAGTAGGAGTTGTGGGCAAGTATCGTGAACTGGGTGTACCCTTGGACGGTATCATTCAGGACTGGCAGTATTGGGGACACAATTATTTGTGGAATGCCATGGACTTTACCAACCCGCTTTTCCCCGACCCGCAGAAAATGCTTGACGATGTGCACGGCATGAACGCTCATATGGCCATTTCTATCTGGTCTTCGTTCGGTCCTGCTACGAAGCCTTATCGGGAGCTGGCTTCCAAAGATTTGCTTTATGATTTCAAGACTTGGCCTGCATCAGGTACCGAAGGTTGGCCGCCCGATCCTGAATATCCGTCGGGAGTAAAGGTATATGATGCTTATTCGCCTGAAGCTCGTGACATTTATTGGAAATATTTGAACGATGGTATTTTCAAGTATGGCATGGATGCTTGGTGGATGGACTCTACCGATCCGGACCATCTGGACTTTAAGCCGGGCGACCTTGACCAGAAGACCTATCTGGGTACTTTCCGTAAAGTGCGCAACGCCTATCCATTAATGTGCGTGGGAGGTGTTTACGATCATCAGCGTGCCACAACCTCAGATAAGCGCGTGTTTATACTTACACGTTCTGGATTTGTAGGCCAGCAACGCTACGGCGCCAATGTATGGTCGGGCGATGTGGGTTCTTCTTGGGAAAACTTGCGTAAACAGGTGCCGGCAGGACTGAACTTCTCGCTTTGCGGTATGCCACACTGGAACAATGATATCGGTGGCTTCTTTGCCGGACAATATAATAAGAGCTGGAATGACGGGACGGCTCCCAAGAATCCGCTTTATCAGGAACTTTTTGTGCGCTGGATGCAGTTCGGTACCTTTACACCGATGATGCGTTCGCACGGTGCAGATGCACCTCGTGAAATTTATCAGTTCGGGAAAAAAGGTGAACTGGTGTATGATGCCATCGAGAAAATGATTCGTTTGCGTTATACGTTGTTGCCTTATATTTATTCTACTTCTTGGGAGGTCAGCCATCGTCAGTCTACGTTCATGCGTGCGCTTGTAATGGATTTTCCTGCAGACAAACAGGTGTGGGACATGAATGATGAATATATGTTCGGCAAGGCATTCCTCGTGGCACCGGTACTCGAAGCACAGTATACTCCCGAAACGGTGTTGAAAGTCGATGAACAAAGTGGATGGAACCGTGACAATGCTGGAAAGGCTGGAGATGAAACGGGTACCTTCGACTTTACTCAGAAGAAATCAGCTCCTGTCTATCTGCCCGAAGGTACGGTATGGTATGATTTCTGGACTAACGAAAAACTGGACGGAGGACAAGAGTTTGCACGTGAGACTACTCTCGACCTCATTCCGCTTTATATCAAGGCAGGTAGCATTGTGCCGCTGGGACCTGATGTACAATATGCTACAGAAAAACCGTGGGATGTATTGACGCTTTGTGTCTATCCCGGTGCCGATGGAGATTTCACGCTTTATGAAGACGAGTTTGACAATTACAATTACGAAAAAGGTGCTTATACCGAAATCCCGATGACATGGGATGAGGCTTCCCGTCGTCTGACTATCGGTGCACGTAAAGGGTCATACCCAGGTATGCTGGAAAGCCGTAAGTTTATCGTGCGTACTCCCGATGGCAAGGAAAAGACAGTAAACTATACTGGCAAGAAACTGACGGTAAAATTGTAAGAAGCTGTTTTGAATTTCTCCAAAAAGTTTTTCTTGGCTTGATGTATCCTTTTTCGTGTGTGCTTTGGGCGATTTTTTGGTCCTTTTCGCTCCTGTTCTTCGTCAGATAGCCCGCTATCTTCCTCATCACAGAAGCGAAAATGCCTCAAAAACTCATCCCAAATCATCGCACGATAAATTCAAAACAGCTTCTAAGTCAATGCTGCTTAGGTAACTGAAAAGCAAATTGTAAATTTTCTATTCGGAAATCTGTATGCGATTGCAATGCGTTATTGGGTTTAAGAGCGGCAGCCAGTCTGCAGAGATACATGTTTCCGGCTTATAATGTAATAGGGCAGGTCTTTTCCTGCCCCTATTACATTTACAAGGATTTATTGGTGGATAATTTTTTACTGGATTCCGTTTTCACGCAGTTTCAGTTGCCATTCCCATGCCGAGCGCAGTGTGTCTTCCAGTGAAGTTTCTGCCTTCCAGCCTAGTTCGTTGTTGGCGTATGTCGGGTCTGCCCATACTTGTTCGATATCTCCTGCGCGCCGTTTGCCTATCTGGTAGTTCAGTTTTACACCTGTCGAAGCTTCAAAAGCGTGAATCAATTCCAATACAGAAACGCCTTTTCCAGTACCGATGTTGAATACCTCTACTGTGTCTTTCTGCTTGCCGTCCAGAATACGGTGCATTGCTGTGACATGTGCTTTTGCCAGGTCTACTACGTAGATGTAATCGCGGATGCACGAGCCATCCGGTGTGTTATAGTCATCACCGAATACAGTAAGTTTTTCGCGGATGCCGATAGCTGTTTGGGTCAGGTAAGGGATGAGGTTTTGCGGTACACCGTTGGGTAGTTCGCCGATAAGTGCTGTCGGATGAGCTCCAATCGGGTTGAAGTAGCGTAGCAGGATGGCGTGTATGGGTGATCCTGAAGCGATGGTGTCTCGGATGATTTCTTCATTGATTTGCTTGGTATTTCCGTAGGGGGATTCAGCTTTCTTGATAGGAGCCTCTTCGGTAACGGGTAAATGGTCCGGTTGGCCGTATACAGTGCATGATGAAGAGAAAATGATGCCTTCTACGCCATGGCGTGGCATTAGTTCCAACAGGTTGATAAGCGAGACGATATTGTTGCGGTAGTATAGCAGAGGTTTCTGTACAGACTCGCCTACGGCTTTGCTGGCAGCGAAGTGAATAATTCCTTTTATGCCTGGATATTTCGTGAATACGTTTTCCAGTGCGGCATAGTCCAGACAGTCTACGTGTTCGAAAGCGGGGCGGATGCCAGTTATTTTTTCAATGTTGTCCACCACATCGGCGCGTGAGTTTGACAGGTTATCCACAATCACTACATCGTACCCGTTGTTTTGCAATTCTACTACGGTATGCGAACCTATGTAGCCCGTACCGCCAGTTACTAAAATTCTTTCTTTCATTTTATAAGGTATTAATTTGATAAGGTTCTTATATTATCCATACAAAAATAGAAAGAAATATCGAAAAATGAATGTATTAAAAAACAAAAAGGCGCAAAATGACCGATTTGTAGTCCCATTATGACGATTTTGATACACAGGCTTTCGGCAGGGGACTTCATGAAGTGTCTAAAAAATAAAGACGATGATAGAATTATTCCTATCTTCGTCTTTATGTCGGAATGAGGCGACTCGAACGCCCGACCCCTACGTCCCGAACGTAGTGCGCTACCAACTGCGCTACATTCCGATTGTGTATCGTCCTCTTTCGATAACGGGTGCAAAGGTAAGGCTTTTTTTGATATTCACAAAATAATAGTCGTTTTTTTTCTTGAAAAATGTGAATTTCTTTTATACCGCTTGTGTTTTTGCTGTATAATTGGCTGTGATGGGAGAATGCGCAGCTGTTATACAATGTGTGGTATGGATTTATGCTTTTTGTTGATGTTGTCACAGGACACATGAATTCACAGACAACACAGAGAAGCACATAAGCAATAAGCAAAAAATCTGTGTTTGCTTGTGTCTTTCAGGTGTGAAAAGAGGCAAGTAAACACATTGGTTTCCTTGCCTCTTCCTGATTTGCAGAGCTTAAATATATATGCTCTTTGGGCTATTTGAATTTTCTAATTTATAGCATCGCCATTTCGTTCAATACATTGTAAACTGAGCTGCAGATACCCAGTAGAACGATACCCAACAGGCAGATAACCAGACAGGCACGTGTCATACCACTGCTACGGAAAGTGGGCAGCGGGTTGTCGTTCGGAGTAATGTACATCGCTTTCACGATGAGCAGGTAGTAATACAATGAGATGATTGTGTTGACCAATGCCAGGAATACTACCAGCCAGTGTCCGGCATGGAAAGCTGAAGCGAACACGAAGAACTTCGAGAAGAAACCGGCAAACGGCGGAATACCTCCTAGCGAGAAGAGTGCCAGTGTCATGATGAAGCTCAGGTGCGGGTTGGTTTTGTAGAAGCCGTTATAGGCATCGCGGTCTACACGTCCGCCGTTGTGTTGTTCTACAGTAGTGATGACACCGAAAATGGCAAGATTTGCCACGATGTACACGATGACATAGTAAACCAATGAAGCCATACCTTGTCCGTCGGCTCCAAGTACAGCCAACATAATGTAACCTGCCTGTGAGATACTACTGTATGCCATGAAGCGTTTCAGATCGTGCTGCAGGATAGCGAAGATGTTGGCAATGGTGATGGTTACAACAATAACTACCGACAGCATCAGGCTCCAGTTATCAATCATGGGACCGAATACTTTGACCAAAATGCTCATCAAAGCGAATGCTGCTGCACCTTTCGATATAACCGACAGGTATGCAGTAATGGCAGTTGGCGCACCTTGGTAGGTATCGGGTGTCCACATGTGGAACGGTACCAGACTCAGCTTGAAGCCCAAACCGGCGAAGAAGAAGACCATTGCCATGATTTGCAGCGGAGTGCCTGTAAGCAAGGCAGGCAGGTCATCGAAGTACATGGTTCCGCACGTGCCATAAACCAACGATAGGCCATATAGCATCAATGCCGATGAGAACATGGCGTTCAAGATAAACTTGGTGCCTGCCTCTGCACTATGATGCCGGTATTTGTCGAAGGCTATCAGGCAAGCCATCGGGATGCTGGCAAGTTCCAAACCTACATAGAAAAGCAGGAAGCTGCCTGCACTTACCATATAGTACATACCCAGCAGGGTAGAGAGTGTAAGCACATAAAATTCGCCGGATTTGTGGCGGGTGTCTTCGCGATTAATCCATGAGTCTGCCTGCATGAATACCAGCAAGGTGCCTACAGTGAGAACGGTCTTGACGATGGAAGCCATCGGAGTCGTACGGAACATACCTCCGAAAGCTTCGCCTGTGACCGGCATGATGTTCAGTGCGATTTGCACTACTAAAAGTCCGCATGCCAAACCCTGTAACGCCTTGTGGTTAGGCTGTTTCAGTATTAAGTCGGCAAGCAAGATGATAATCAGTATCACTGCCAGACTGATTTCTGCTTGCATGGCGGAAAATATTGCACTTATATCCATAATGTCTTGATTAATGTATTAATTGTGAAATGATAGGTTCGACACTTCCGCTGATGACGTCACTTACCCAGTACGGAGCAAGTCCAAGTCCGGCAACAGCTGCGATAAGGCAGATAACGGCAAGGCGTTCGTCCCATGTGGCGTCTGTCAGTTTCAGGTGTTCCGGATTCTTGCAGGTTCCATACAGGATTTTTCCAACAACGCGCAGGATGTACACTGCTGTGATGACGATACTCATCGTAGCGATGATGGTACAGGTGCGGTGGAAGAGGTCTGTATGCTGGAATGAACCGACAAAGACGGTCATTTCGGCAATAAATCCGCTTAAGCCCGGCAAACCGAGATTGGCAAGACCGGCAATCACATAACCTACTGCCAAAAAGGGCATGATTTTCATCAAGCCGCTTAACTGGCGGATGTCACGGGTATGTGTGCGTCCGTAAATCATACCGATGAGGGCAAAGAACAAGGCTGTCATCAAACCGTGGCTCAGCATCTGCAGGATAGCACCTGTCGAGCTGACACGGGTAGCCATCAGCAAAGCAAACAATACCAAGCCGCAGTGGCTTACAGATGAGTAGGCATTGATGTATTTCAAGTCGGTCTGTACGACGGCGCTGAATGCTCCGTAAACAACCGAGATAGTAGTCAATACCAAGAAGAAATCACCCCAATATGCCATACCGGTAGGCATCAGGTACATTGCCACACGGAAGCATCCGTAGCCTCCCAGTTTCATCAATACGCCGGCATGGAGCATAGATACGGCGGTCGGTGCCGAAGCGTGACCGTCAGGGCTCCATGTATGGAATGGGAAGAGGGCTCCCAGTACACCGAATCCCAAAAATACCATTGGGAAGAATACCTGTTGGAATTCAGTCGGTATTTTCAGTTTGGCGATTTCAATCACGTTCATGGTTTCTGCTCCGGCACCATAGAAGATACCCAGAATACCAATCAGCAGGAATGCCGAACCACCCATTAACATCAAGGTCAGCTTCATGGCAGAATATTCTTTGCGGCCGCTTCCCCATACGCCGATAAGCAGGTACATCGGAATCAATGCCACCTCGTAGAACATGAACATAGTGAACAGGTCGGTAGAGATAAAGAATCCGAATACACCGGTACTTAATAAAGTAAACCACATAAAATATTCTTTGGTAAGCGGCTTCAGCTTCCACGAAGCGAATGTTCCGGTGAACACGATGATGGCACTCAGCAGCAACATTACTACCGAAATACCGTCGACACCTACTGAGTAGGCAATGTGTAATGGGGCATACCAGCTGATGCTATCGGTAAAAAGCATTTCTTCGGTTGCACCCCCGTTTCGAAGTCCAATATAAGAAACGGTAAGGTATGCGGCAAGAACCAGCAGGATACTGGATCCGGCTACCATCACTCCTCTTACCTGATTCAGGTTGCGGGCTATCCATAAACCCAACAGCATCAGCAGAGGTACTAATACGAAAAGACTTAATATATTCATAATACTAATAACATGACGGTTAATACTATAACTCCACCCAGGAACCACATGGTATAGCTCTGGATTTTACCATTCTGTATAGGCTGGGCTGCTTCACCTGCCGCGTTGGTGCTCCAAGCCATGAAGTTCATGAATTGGTCGATAACGTGACGGTCGAACCAGGCAAGTGGAGTAGAGATGCAGCGGAAAATGATTTTCTTGGTTACGAACAACCAGATTTCATCCATGTAGAAACGCTTGTAAGCGGCACGGTGCAACGTCGGGAAACGTTTTGCCAGCATATCGGCAACCGGTTGCTTGTCGCGTGCATACATCCATGTAGCCAGTGCGATAGCAATCAGGGCTACCACGATGCTGGTTACTGCCACTTGGGTATTCAGGTGGATGTCGTAAGCATGACCGTTAGCTGAAACAAAGTGACCGAACGGAAGAATCCAACCACAAACAATAGTGATGGCTGCAAGTACCATCAGCGGGAAAGTCATGCTCAGCGGACTTTCGTGCGGGGTATGATGTTCGTGCAGTTCCTTATTCTCTGTTCCCCAGAAGATGCCGTAGTACAGACGGAACATGTAGAATGCTGTCATGCCGGCGATAATCGTCATAATCCAACCGATTACCGGACTGAACTGGAAGCAGGCGGTCAAGATTTCATCTTTTGAGAAGAAACCTGAGAACGGAGGGATACCTGCAATAGCCAGGCAGGCAATCAGGAAGGTGATGTGGGTAATCGGCATATACTTGCGCAAACCGCCCATGGTAGACATTTCGTTGCTATGTACGGCATGGATGATACATCCGGCACCCAGGAACAACAAAGCCTTGAACATGGCGTGAGTGAACAGGTGGAACATACCAGCCATATAGCCCAAACCGCCTTCATGCGGGTCGGCAGAAGTACAAACTCCCAGTGCTACCATCATGAAACCAATTTGAGAAATGGTTGAGAAGGCAAGCACACGCTTGATATCGCTCTGCACACAGGCGACAGATGCCGCATAGAAAGCTGTGAATGCACCTACGTATGCTACAAGATGTAGTGTCTCGGGGGCATAGCCGATAAACAATGGGAACATGCGGGCTACCAGGTAAACACCGGCAACCACCATGGTAGCAGCATGGATAAGGGCGCTGACTGGTGTAGGACCTTCCATGGCATCGGGCAACCAGATGTGCAACGGGAACATGGCACTCTTACCAGCACCACCAATGAACATCAGTCCGAGGGCTAACGGCAGTA
The DNA here is from genome assembly GCF_002161565.1 of Bacteroides sp. An51A. NCBI lineage: Bacteria > Pseudomonadati > Bacteroidota > Bacteroidia > Bacteroidales > Bacteroidaceae > Bacteroides > Bacteroides sp. An51A. Next base: position 792,843 of record NZ_NFIC01000001.1, on the reverse strand, counting down.
CCATACCGCATTTCATCAGCTGTTCCTGTTCGGGAGTGAAAGTAAAGGTTCCCATATAGAAACCGTAAAGCAGAATACCGATGAGGAAGCCCAAATCGGCAAAACGTGTAACGATGAATGCTTTTTTGCTTGCTGCAATGGCTTCTGGCTTCGTATAATAGAATCCGATAAGCAAATAAGAAGAAACACCCACTAACTCCCAGAACACGTACATCTGGAAAATGTTGGTAGCAAGGACCAATCCCAGCATAGAGAATGAGAAAAGCGACAAGAATGCATAATAACGCTGGAATCCCACTTCTCCTTTCATGTAACCGAATGAGTAGATATGCACCATCAGGCTGACCGTCGAGATGACAACCAGCATCATTACCGAAATCGGGTCGAGCAAGATGCCCATGTCAATGTGCAGCGAGGTGTTGAAGGGTAGCCATTGGATATTCCAAGGCATCAGCGTCTGGAAAACTCCTTCTGCCGTGCGTGGAGCCGTGAAGTATTCGTAAGCGGTGAGGTAGCTCAGAATCGTAACAGCTGTCAGTGACAATGTGCCGATGAGCCCCGCTACGCGATGTTTCATGTACATACCCGTCAGTCCCAATATCAGGAAACTCAGAACGGGCAGCGCGAGTATCAGTATTGTATATTCCATAATCGATAATTGTTTTAGTTATCCTTTCATGTCGGTGATGTCATCGGTCAGGACTTGTTTCACGTTGCGGTACACATTGATGATAATGGCTATCGCTACGGCTGTTTCAGCTGCTGCGATGGCAATACCGAATAACGTGAAGAAATGTCCTTCCAGTTGTCCTGGAAAAAGATAACGGTTGAATACGGCAAAGTTAATGTTCGTTGCATTCAGCATAAGCTCGACGGAGATGAGCAGTGCCAGCAGGTTTTTGCGGGTAAAGAATCCGTAAATACCACAAAACATCATGATGGTACTGATGACCAAGTAATGTATTACATGTATTTCCATAAATTGAACCTCCTGTTTATTTTTCCTTTCGTGCGATCAGGATGCCACCAATCATACATGCCAGCAGCAAGACACTGACTACCTCAAAAGGTAATACAAATTGATATTTATCCGTTCCTACAAGAGCCAAGCCAACTTCGCGTGAGGGAAGTTCTTCTCCCAGCGGGATAGTGTTGAGGGCAAATCCATTGGTGAAAAGCAGCAAGAGAACCAATGCGGCACCTACTACTGTGGTAGCGAGCAGGCTGAATAGCTTGGCTTTGCTTACTTTGTATTTCATGTCTTTGTCCGAACGGGTCAATGCGATAGAGAATACATACAATACAATGATACCTCCGGCATACACCATCAGCTGGACAGCACCCAAGAACGTGTAGCCCAGCATAAAGAATATCGCCGCGGTTCCGAAGAGAACAAACAGCAGGTAGGTAGCGGCACGCAACAGTTTGCCTGTGGTTACAGCAAGTACCGAGCACACTGCAATGGCGAGTGCCACTACGAAGAATACGATATTTTGAAATGATAGTATTTCCATATTCTATTTTGATTATTTAGCGAGGGTTGAACCTTCGTGGTTAAGGGTCAAGACGAGCTTGTCTTTCTCGAACACCGCGTTTTCAAAATCGTTGGTGAACTCAATGGCACCATGAGGGCAGGCATTCACACACAAGTTGCAAAACATGCACGAGCCAAGATTGTACTCATATTTGACCAATACTTTTTTCTTCTTTCCGTCGGCATCTTCACGCGTTTCTGTCGTGAGTTTGATTGTGCCGTTCGGGCAATTCATCTGACACAGTCCGCACGCGATGCAGTGATGATGGTTCTCTTCATCGTGAATCATCGTCAGCTTGGCACGGTGGCGTTCGGGGATGTGCAGGGTCGTATGACGGTTTTCAGGATATTGCTCGGTAATTTTCGGTTCCAAAAACACTTTCATCGAAGTGCGCAGGCCGATAAGCAAGCTTTTTAAGCCTGAAGCATATCCTTTTATATAGTCGCTGAAACTTTCCATGTTAATTCTGTATTAAAAAACGAGTCCATAAACTTTGCATACAGCCATCACCAGCATGACGAGCAATGACAACGGCATGATGTATTTCCATTCCAAGGTCAGTACTTGGTCGATACGCAGACGTGGGTAAGTCCAACGCAGCCACATCAGCAGGAATACGACGAAGAACGTTTTTCCCAAGAACCATACAATACCCGGAATGTAGTCCATTACAGCGTTGAATCCGTCAAGACCGGCAATGTGTAGCGGCATCCATCCTCCCAGGAAGAGGGTAGTGGCGATTCCCGATGTGATGAACAGGTTCAGGTATTCTGCCAAGTAAAAGAATCCGAAATGCATACCCGAATATTCGGTATGGTATCCGGCTGTCAGTTCTTGTTCTGCTTCGGCAAGGTCGAACGGGCCACGGTTTGCCTCGGCATTACCTGCAATCAGATAGATGATGAATGCTACGATGGCTACGATATGTCCCTTGAAAATGTTCCAGCCGTTGGCTTGACTCATTACGATTTCGTGGATATCCATTGTTCCACTTAGCATCACCATGGTCAGTACCGTGATTCCGATAGAGATTTCGTAGCTGATGAGCATTGCACCGCTTCGTACGGCACCGATAAGGGTATATTTGCTGTTACTACTCCAACCGGCAAGCAAAATGCCCAGGATACCGATGGAAGAGGCTGCCAGCACAAACAAGATGCCGATGTTCATACTCAGAATTTCTCCACCATTGTGCCAAGGCAGGCAGGAGAACGTCAAGATGGAGGCAAGAATCACAAGGAAAGGAGCCAGACCGTATAGGAACTGGTCGGCATTCTTCAGCTTGAATACTTCCTTGATCAGAATCTTGATAACGTCTGCCGGAACTTGCAGCAGACCTCCTTTGCCACCTACACGGTTGGGACCGATACGGCACTGGAAAGCCGCGCAGACCTTACGTTCCATATAAATAAGGATGATGGCAAGCACGGCATATAATACCAAAATAATAACACCCACAACGACACATTCCAGGAAAATGGCAAGACCTTCCGGCATTATACCGCACAGCCAAGAGTGGATGGCGGCCAAGAGCGGTTGCAGGTTATAGTAATCTAAAAATGCTTGGTTCATATTGGTTTATTCTTAATTTTTAATAGGCTTGCGCCGAACGTTGTTTCTTCTTTCTCATCGGTCGATATCCGGGATAACGAAGTCTACCGAAGCACCGATGGCAATCAGGTCGGCAAATTTCCAGCCACGGCAAAGTGTGTCCATCGCCTGTACCAGTGGCAATCCTGTCGAGCGGAAGTGCATACGGTAAGGAGTCTTGTCACCATGACTTTCGATTACGACACCAAATTCGCCACGGCTTGCCTCTACTGCCGATGTCCAGATACCTTCCGGCAACTTGATAATCGGTTTGGTCTTTACGCGGAATTCACCTGCCGGAATGTTGTCTATCAGTTGTTCGATGATGCGGCATGATTCCATGATTTCGTCCATACGTACCATGTAGCGTGCGAAAGTATCACATTCGTTGTAAGTGATTTGCTTGAAATCCACCTTGTCATACAATGCATACGGGTGGCGTTTGCGCACATCGTTTGCCCATCCTGTAGCACGTCCTGTACCTCCGGTGCATCCCATTGAGATAGCGTCTTCTTTGGTCAGGATACCTACGCCTTTCATACGGGTATCAGCAATGACGTTTCCGGTAAAGATATCGTGATAGTCCTTGATGACTTTACGCAGATGCTTGATGAAATCTTTCACTTTCTGGCAGAAAGTGGGGTGAATATCATCTTGCACGCCGCCGATTACGTTATAGTGCTGAATCAGACGTCCTCCTGTAGTTTCCTCGAAGATGTCGAGTATCATCTCTCTTTCACGGAATCCGTAGAAGAACGGAGTCATGGCACCCATATCCAATACCAGACAAGAATAGAACAGCAAGTGAGAATCGATACGTTGAAGCTCGTCCATGATGGTGCGGATGTATTGTGCACGTTCCGAGATGTCGATGCCGGCAGCTTGTTCGATACATGTACACAGTGCGTGGCGGCTTTGGTGGGCACTCAGATAGTCCAGACGGTCGGTCATGCCCAATGTCTGCGGATAAGTCAGGCTTTCGTTCATCTTTTCGATGCCGCGGTGGATGTATCCCAATACGGGATCGACTTTCTTGACCACTTCTCCGTCAAGCGCGATGCGCATACGTAATGCACCGTGTGTAGACGGGTGTTGGGGACCCATGCTTACGACAAAATCATCTTCACCGAACACACGGTGGTCAATGCCTTGCAGGGTTCCGTCGCGTTGCAGACGGTATTCTTTGGTAATATCCGCATTGATTTCATTGTCCAAACGCAAAGGGTTTGATTTCATATCGTAGTCTTTGCGCAGCGGCCAGCCTATCCAGTCTTCCCGCAAGAAAAGACGGCGCATGTCCGGATGGCCGGTAAACAGGATGCCGAAAAAGTCGTATACCTCGCGTTCTTTGATGAGGGCAGTCTTCCATAAATCGCTTACAGTGGGAAGCAACGGCTGTTGGCGGTCGGTTGTTGCGGTGCGGATGGCTATGGTATCGCCCGTTACGGTCGATTCCATGAAGTAGATGGCTCCCAGGCCTTCTTCACCCCAGTCCATGCCTACAATGTCGCGCAAGAAATCCATCGGGCTTTGCGGGTCGTTTCTCAATCCTTCTGCCACGTGACGGAAATCGCTTAATGGCACTTTGATGACTCCGGCATTTCCCGGACACACTTCTGCTCCTTGTATTGTCTTCATTACGTCGTCACGTTTCATACCTGACCTCCTTTCGCCTTTTCTGTTTCGTTATCGTTTACCTCATCATTTGCTTCGGTCTTGCGGTTTACACCTCCCAGGTAGCGTTCTACCTTCATTTTGCGTTGCAATTGCATCAAACCGTAATAGAAGGCTTCAGGACGTGGAGGGCAGCCGGGAATGTATACGTCGACAGGAATTACTTTGTCGATACCGTTTACTACGTTGTAGGATTTGATGAACGGACCTCCTGAAATGGTACATCCGCCTACGGCAACTACATACTTGGGCTCTGCCATCTGATCGTACAGACGTTTCATTACAGGAGCAGTACGATAGGTGATGGTACCCATTACCACCAGTACATCGGCTTGGCGAGGGGAGTTACGTGTTACCTCGAATCCGAAACGTGCCATGTCGTAACGTGCGGCACCCAATGCCATGAATTCGATGGCGCAGCAGCTTGTTCCCAGCAACAATCCCCATACAGAATTGCTTCGTCCCCAGTTGATCAGGTCATCGAAAGTGGTCAGGATAACACCTGCACCATCATCGTTCAACTGCTGGACCATGCGTTCCAGATAGTCGTTGTTCTTGAACTCATCATACTGCATAGAGCGGATTTTCGGTTTCTTTATTTCCATTCCAACGCTCCTTTCCGCCAGGCGTATGCCAAGCCCAAAATTAATACTAACAAGAAGAATGATACACACACTAATGCGTAGGCACCGATTTCAGTCACTACATTCGCCCACGGGAAGAGGAATACGGTCTCGATGTCGAACATCAGGAACAAGATGGCAAACAGGTAATAGCCTGCCTTGAACTGTACCCATGACTGTCCGCGGGTCGGGATACCGCACTCATATGGTTCACCCTTTTGCGGGTTGAACGTGTGAGGCGCGATAAGGTTTGAAATCGTCAGTGCCGCTACCACCAGCACAACGGCTGTCAGGATAGCTACAACTAAAAACGTGAAAAACATATATATAATTATATTTGATGATAATTCTCTTGTCGTGTGCGATTACGGCCGGTCTCGGAAAAGGCACACACCATTCCTGCCCTTATAGGTGGCACTATAAAGGATTCATAAAGTATTAGTGTGGGTTTTGTCCGTTTTTTCATTGCTGACCAGTCTGAAAACTGGAGGCAAAGATACGTATTTATTTTTAATTAACAGGAAGCAAAATTGCATAAAAAAGTAGACAAGCGGGCAAATATTTAAGAATCTCTATGTTGGGCTAATGGTAAAAGCGGTTCAGAGGAGGGGTTTGGAGGTGTGAAGACAGTCTGTTGTCAATTCTTGTTGGTCAGGACAGGTGCAAGGCTGGACTGTGTAATTTGATGCAATCGGTATGTGTATGCTGGTGTGGCTTGTCGGGTGGAGGAAGGTGTATGGATGTCCAGAAATGAGAATGTCTGCATCTGACCAATCATTATTCCAGCATATATCAACTGCATGATAAGATGCATTGCAGTCCTTGCCCAGTCCCAGTACCAGTAGGACTGCAGTCCTACTGGTACTGGGACTGGCAACGCAGTTAACTGTCTTTGCCGACACAATCTTATCCCGGAAAAGGACAAGCAATGTCCGCTGCCTCCGCCCCATAATTATGCCCACAATGATGGTATAGCAATAGGGGAATGCGGAACATCCTCTAAAACAATTCACAAAATAAACCTGGGCAAGATTTAGGAACTGTCTCTTAGAAGCTGTTTTGAATTTCTCCAAAAAGTTTTTCTTGGCTTGATGTATCTGTTTTCGTGTGTGCTTTGGGCGATTTTTTGGTCTTTTTCGCTCCTGTTCTTCGTCAGATAGCCCGCTATCTTCCTCATCACAGAAGCGAAAATGCCTCAAAAACTCATCCCAAATCATCGCACGATAAATTCAAAACAGCTTCTTAATTGAAGAATTTTTCTAATTTTTTAATCATCATGTTCAGGCAGAACACCACAACGTGGTCGTTTTCCTGAATGGTAGTGTTACCTGTTACCAAGATACCTTCTCCGTTTCGTATCAGTCCTCCGATGGTAGCTCCTTTGGGTAATCCGGCATCTTTTACCTGCGAACGGGTGATGCGTGCTCCTGCCTTGACGGTAAACTCTGCTACATCGGCATTGGCAAAGGTAAGACATTTCACGTTCGATACGTCTGCATCCAGCATCATCTGGTAAATATGGCTTGCTGCGATGAATTTCTTGTTGATGACACAGCCTATGTCCATGCTTTCAGCCATACTGATGTAGTCTACGTTTTCTACTTGTGCTACGGTTTTGCTCACACCCATCCGTTTGGCTGCAAGGCAGGCAAGGATATTTGTTTCGGCGCTTCCGGTCAGGGCAACGAATGCTTCAGTGTTTTTGATGCCCTCTTCTGTCAGCAGGTCTAAGTCTCGTCCGTCTCCGTTGATAATCATTACTTTATCGTCTACCAGTTCGGTCAGGCGATTGCAACGTGCATAGTCGCTTTCGATAATTTTGGTACGCATGTATTCGGGCATGTATTGTACTGTGCGCACGGCGATGCGGCTTCCTCCCATAATCATCACGTTACGCACGTCGGCATAGTTTTCTTTGCCTGCAATTTTGCGGATATAGGGTATGTATTTTTTTGTGGTGGTAAAATACACAATATCGTTCAGCAGGATAGAGTCATCACCTCTGGGGATGATGGTTTCATTGCCACGCTTGATGGCAACGATGTGGAATGGAATGTTTTGTCCGCCTAGTTCGTAGAGGGGAATGTTTAAGATTTCGGCCGTTTCCCGCATCTTGGTTCCGATAAGCACGAGTGCGCCTCCTGCAAACTCCCACCACTGGCGTATCCAGCTCATCTTGACTGCGTCGACAATGTCTTTTGCTGCCAGCATTTCAGGGTAGATGAGTGAATGTACTCCACGTTTGGCGAAAAATTCCTGGTATTTAGGCAGCAAGTATTCGTAATTGTCGATACGGGCTACGGTTTTCTTGGCTCCTAGTCCGGCAGCAAGCATGCAGGCGGTCATGTTCTGGCTCTCGTTGGGAGTGACGGCTATAAACAAGTCGGCATTTGCCGTTCCTGCTTCTTTCAGTCCGGATATGGAAGTAGGAGAGATGTTGACCGTCATCAGGTCGAAATTGTTGCCAAGTTTTCCCAGTCTGTCTTCGTCTTCATCCATGAGGATGATGTCTTGTTTTTCTCCAGCCAGCAGTTTGGCAAGATGGGTGCCTACTGCGCCTGCTCCTGCAATAATGATTTTCATACTTCAAGTAAATGAATAAGTGTGTTATATATCGTTGTCTTGTCTATACCACAGATGGCATGTAAGGCTTCTACGGGTCCGTGTGGAATGAAACGGTCGGGGATGCCCAGTCGTTTGACGACAGGTGTATATCCGTTATCGGACATGAATTCGAGTATGGCACTACCCATTCCTCCTTTCAGGATGCCGTCTTCTACGGTAACGATACGATGGAATCGTTTTCCTATTTCGTGGAGCATGGCTTCGTCTAATGGTTTCAGAAAACGTAAGTCATAATGGGCAATGCTCTTCCCTGTATGTGCCTCGCTTTCGGTAATAGCCTGTGCGGCATCGTTGCCGATAGGACCGATGGTGATAACGGCAAGGTCGGAACCGTCTTTCAGCTTTCTGCCTTTTCCTACCTCGATGGCTTCAAACGGACATTCCCAGTCAGTCTGTGTTCCTCTGCCACGTGGATATCGGATAGCGAATGGTCCTTGGTCGGGTAGTTGTGCTGTGTACATCAGTTTACGTAGCTCGTGCTCGTCGTATGGTGATGCGATGGTCAAGTTAGGAATAGGGCGCAAATAAGCCAAATCGAATATACCGTGATGAGTCGGTCCGTCTTCTCCTACCAATCCTGCACGGTCTAGGCATAGCACTACGTTCAACCGCTGGATAGCTATGTCGTGAATGATGTTATCGTAGGCACGTTGCATAAATGATGAGTAGATATTACAGAACGGTTGTAATCCTTCTTTTGCCATTCCTCCTGAAAAAGTTACGGCGTGTCCTTCGGCGATGCCTACGTCAAAAGCCCGGTCGGGCATGGCTTTCATCAATATGTTCATCGAACATCCGGTAGGCATGGCAGGGGTGACACCGATAATTTTCTTGTTTTGCCTTGCCAGTTCCAATAAGGTATTGCCAAATACGTCCTGAAACAGGGGAGGCATTCCGGTAGTGTCAGGAATGATACGTTCACCGGTTTCTTTATTGAATTTTCCGGGAGCGTGCCAAAGGGTCGCTTCTTTTTCAGCCGGTTTGAACCCTTTGCCTTTAACGGTATGGATATGCAACAGTTTTGGTCCTTTCATGTCCTTTATTTCTTTCAGGACTTTGGTCAGTGAAAGCACGTCGTGTCCGTTTACTGGCCCGAAATAGCGGATGTTCATTCCTTCGAAAATGTTTTGCTGTTGGGTCAATACCGATTTTAGGCTGTTGTTGAACCTCAGCAGGCTTTTTTGGCGTTCTTCTGTCAGAATGCCTATTTTACGCAGCTTTTGAGCGATGGCAAAACGCAGACGGTTGTATCCTTCCGAGGTTTGCAGGTTCAGCAGGTATTGTTTCATGCCTCCTACGCTACGGTCGATGGCCATGTTGTTGTCGTTAAGGATAATCAACAGGTTATTGGGAGTGGATGAGGCATTGTTCAGTCCTTCGAAAGCCAGTCCGCCACTCATTGACCCGTCTCCGATGATGGCTACTACATGCCGGTCGTCTTCTCCTTTTCGCGAGGCGGCGACCGCCATTCCTAATGCGGCAGAGATGGAATTGGATGCGTGTCCGCAGGTGAATGTATCGTATTCGCTTTCGGCAGGTGAGGGAAAGGGGCACAAACCGTTCAGTTTCCGGTTGGTGCAGAACCGGTCACGGCGTCCGGTCAGAATCTTGTGACCGTATGCCTGATGCCCTACGTCCCATACGATGCGGTCGTAGGGAGTGTTGAATACGTAATGAAGGGCAACTGTCAATTCAATAACTCCCAAGCTTGAACCGAAATGCCCAGGATTACGGGAAAGTTCGTCAATAATCATTTCCCTAAGCTCTTTGCAAACTTCCGGAAGTAAATCGGCTGGAAGATGGCGCAAATCCTTTGGACTATCTATTTTGTTCAACAATTCGTAAGAAGTAGCTTGTTCCATCTGATTTCTTTTCAATATTAATGGTGCAAAAGTACAATAAATATGTGTAGAGTGTTTACATTTGTACCAAAAATAACGAATATAGTCTGTTTATGGAGTTTAGAACAAAAGTGGATTTACCTGTAGGGATGCCTCCAGTCAATCATTCGGATGTGTTGATGTTGTGGGGATCTTGCTTTGCTGAAAATATCGGGAAGTTGTTTATGGATTATAAATTCAGGTGTGATGTGAACCCGTTTGGTGTGTTATACAATCCAAGTTCGATAGCTGAGGCTATTTCGCAGGTGGATTGTCCTTTTATATATAATAAGGAAAATCTGAAGGAATATCAGGGTGTTTGGTATAGCTTGATGCATCATAGCAGTTTCTCGTCGCGCAATCCCGAAGAATGTCTGACTAAAATCAATGCCCGGTTGCTACATGCTAGAGAATGTCTGCATCAGGCACATTGGGTGATGTTCACTTGGGGAACCGCTTGGGTATATGAGTGGAAAGAAAACGGACAGGTAGTGGGGAACTGTCATAAATTGCCTGGGAATTGTTTTAACCGTCGGTTGTTGGGAGTAGATGAAATCGTAGGGGCTTATTCCTTGTTGGTGGAGAGGTTGTCAGCGTTGAAGCCTGATTTGCACTTTTTGTTTACAGTGAGTCCTATCCGTCATGTAAAAGATGGTATGCATGGTAATCAAATCAGTAAATCTGTGTTGTTGTTGGCCGTGCAAAAACTGATAGACGCCTATCCAGCCCGTTGTTTTTATTTTCCTTCTTATGAAATCATGGTGGATGAATTACGTGATTACCGTTTTTATGCTGATGATATGTTGCATCCGTCATTCCAAGCTGTCCATTATATATGGGAATGTTTTGGGCAGACTTTTTTTCCGCCGGCTACCCACCGCTTCCTTAAAGATTGGGAAGTGGTGAAAAAAGGACTGGAACATCGTCCGTTTGACCCTGATTCGAAGCAATATCAGCGTTTTTTAAGTCAAATACTGTTAAACATAGAAGCGCTAAAAGAAAAATTCGCGTACTTAGATGTCCAAAATGAAATTAATCTATGTCAAGCTCGATTGAAGAAATAGTTTCCGTAATAGGAGCAAATCGTGTCGGAGACCGTCCGGCACAGGTTGATTGGATACTGACTGATAGTCGTTCGTTATGTTTTCCGGAAGAAACATTGTTTTTTGCGCTGAAGACTAAACGCAATGACGGCCATAAGTATATTGAAGAATTGTATGCACGGGGTGTATATAATTTTGTAGTTACTGAAATTCCGAAAAAGATGCAGGGCTGTAAAGATATAAACTTTCTGGTCGTGAGTAATGTGCTGAAAGCTTTACAGCGTTTGGCTGCTAAGCATCGTGAGCAATTCGATGTCCCTGTTGTGGGCATTACGGGAAGTAATGGGAAAACGGTGGTAAAGGAATGGCTTTACCAGTTGCTAAGCCCGGAACGGAGAATTACACGTTCGCCGCGCAGTTATAATTCTCAGATCGGTGTTCCTTTGTCGGTTTGGATGATGGATTCACATACGGAACTGGGTATTTTCGAAGCAGGTATTTCTGAAATGGGGGAAATGGAAGCCTTAGAGCCTATTATCCGTCCCACTATCGGTGTGTTGACTAATATAGGTGGTGCTCATCAGGAGAATTTTACTTCTTTGCAGGAGAAATGTATGGAGAAATTGCTCTTGTTTAAGGATTGTGATGTAATTATTTATAATGGCGATAATGAACTGATAAGCAGTTGTGTGGCGAAATCGTTGTTCGCAGCGCGTGAAATTGCCTGGTCAATGAAAGATGTGGAACGCCCTCTTTTTGTCGAGAAAATAGAAAAAGATGCTACGGGTACGACTGTGAAATATAGGTATTTGGGATTTTTTAAAGAATACCGTATTCCGTATATTGATGATGCTTCCATTGAAAATTCACTGAATTGCCTGGCGGTAGCTTTATATCTGATGGTCTCGCCTGAGACAATAGCCGAACGGATGGCTTGTCTGGAACCGGTAGCTATGCGGCTGGAAGTGAAAGAGGGTAAAAACGGCTGTGTGTTGATAAATGATAGTTATAATTCAGATTTTGCTTCGTTAGACATAGCACTTGATTTTATGGCAAGGCGGTCTGAAGGTAAAATGCGCCGTCGTACGTTGATTCTGTCGGACATTCTGGAGACTGGGCAGCCGGGAAAATTGCTTTATCGCCAAGTCGCAGACTTGGTTCATAGTAGAGGAGTAGACCGGTTAATAGGAGTGGGCGAAGAGATTTCGGCTGCTTCGGCTCGTTTCGAAGTGAAGGATAAACAATTTTTCCAGACTACGAAAGAACTGATAGCTTCCGGTGTGCTTGCTTCGTTACGGGACGATGTCGTTCTGGTGAAGGGGGCGCGAGCTTTTCATTTTGATGAGGTGACGGATTTGTTGGAGTTGAAAGTACACGAAACAATTCTGGAAATAAACCTGAATGCTTTGGTCGATAATTTGAATTATTACCGCAATAAACTGAAACCTGAGACTAAATTGATGTGTATGGTCAAGGCATCGGCATACGGGGCTGGTCCGTTTGAAGTGGCAAAGACTTTGGAAGAACACCGGGTTGATTACCTGGCTGTGGCTGTGGCAGATGAAGGAGCTGATTTGCGGAAGGCAGGCATTACTTGCCCTATCATAATCATGAATCCAGAAGTGACGGCATTTAAGACAATGTTTGCCTATCGCCTTGAACCGAATATTTATGGCTTTCGCATTTTGGAAGATCTGATTAAAGCTGCCGAACGGGAAGGAGTGTCTAATTTCCCTATCCATATTAAAATTGATACGGGCATGCACCGCTTAGGGTTCGATCCGTATAACGATATGAAACCGTTGGTTGAACGTTTGAATCGTCAGTCGGCAGTAATACCACGTTCGGTCTTTTCACATCTGGTGGGAAGTGATTCTTCTCGTTTCGATGCTTTTACACGAAAGCAGATTGAAACGTTTGAAGCCGCTTCGGCCGAATTGCAGGCCGGATTTACGCATAAGATTTTACGTCATATTTGTAATACGGCGGGTATCGAACGCTATCCGGGAGCACAATTTGATATGGTACGGTTGGGTATAGGATTGTATGGGATTGATCCTTATACCAATCGTGTCTTGCATAACGTAAGTACGCTGAAAACTACAATTTTGCAAATTCATAATGTATCAGCAGATGAAACTATTGGCTATAGCCGGAAGGGAGTGTTGCACCGTGACTCACGCATTGCCACTGTTCCTATAGGATATGCTGATGGATTGAATCGGCATTTGGGGAACGGTAATGCCTACTGTTTGGTGAATGGACAGAAAGCCCCGTATATAGGCAATATCTGCATGGATGTGTGTATGATTGATGTGACAGGTATAGACTGTAAGGAAGGGGATAAGGTGGTTGTCTTTGGAGATGACCTGCCCGTGACGGTGTTGTCGAATGCTCTTGATACGATACCTTACGAGATTTTGACCAATGTTTCGAATCGCGTAAAACGGGTATATTTTCAAGATTGAAAAGTCGTTTAGTCGTATTTTATGGCAAAATATGAGGCGATTTTTAGCGAGAATGTAGTAAAAGAGGGGGATATTCAAATAAAATTTAAAATTTAAGCCAAAATAACGGCATTTGATTTTGATATGTCATGAATTTCTTTTTTCTTTGTAGCTGTAAAAAACATTTGGGGCAATAAGCCTGCCTGATATCTTTGTTAACGTAAACTAAGAAGACGGTGCAAGTGTGTTGTCCCAGTAAGAAGACCGACATTCAATTAAATTTCTAATTAATATTAAAAGAGTAATTTTATGGAAACTACTAAAAAACAAAAACAAGGATTTAAGGGAATTGAAGCTGCTGGTTTAGTTATTATCGCATGCTTTATTGTTGCATTGTGTATTTACAAGTTCGTGTTGGGCGATCCGTCTAACTTCATGAACAATGACCCGAACAACCACCCGCTGCCGGGTAACATGTTGGGTACTATCTACAAAGGTGGTGTTGTAGTACCGGTTATCCAGACTTTATTGTTGACTGTGTTGGCATTGAGCGTTGAGCGTTATTTCACTATCCGTGCTGCTTTTGGCCGTGGTAAATTGGTTAAATTCGTTGCTCAGATTAAAGATGCTCTGGCAAAGAATGATATGGAAGCTGCTCAGGCATTGTGCGACAAGCAACGCGGTTCTGTAGCAAATGTAGTAGGTGCAACTTTGCAGACTTATCGTGAGATGGAACAAAATGCTGAATTGGATAAAGACCAGAAGGTATTGGCTATCCAAAAATCATTGGAAGAAGCTACTGCATTGGAAATGCCGATGTTGCAGCAGAACTTGCCGATTATCGGTACGATTACTACATTGGGTACATTGATGGGATTGCTCGGTACAGTTATCGGTATGATCCGTTCATTTGCCGCTCTGTCTGCTGGTGGTGGTACTGACTCAGTTGCGTTGTCAACCGGTATTTCTGAAGCCTTGATCAACACTGCATTCGGTATCTTGACTGGTGCGTTGGCAGTTATTTCTTACAACTACTTTACTAACAAGATTGATAAACTGACTTACAGCCTTGACGAAGTAGGCTTCTCTATCGTACAGACATTCAACGCTACCCATAAATAAACAAGAGACACTTATTGGTCTTTGTGTAAGACGGAAAACGTTATAACTAATTTTTAATAAATAGTTAATTATGGGTAAAGTTCAAATAAAAAAGAAGTCCATGTTTATCGACATGACTGCCATGAGTGACGTGACCGTGTTGCTGCTTACTTTCTTTATGTTGACAGGTAACTTCATTAAGAAAGAGCCGGTACAGGTCGTTACTCCGGGTTCGGTTTCCGAAATCAAGATTCCGGAAACGAACATTCTGCAGATTCTTGTCGAACCGAGTGGCAAGATTTTTATGAGTCTTGACAAACAGCAGGATATGGCAGCTACATTGGAAGCCGTAGGAAAAGAATATGGTCTGAGTTTCACTCCGGAAGAAGTGAAAAAGTTCTCGGTATTCCAAACGTTCGGCGTTCCAATGAAGAATATGAAGCAGTTCCTCGCACTTCCAGGCGAAGAGCAGGACAAGATATTGAAGGATTACGGAATTCCTTGTGACAGTGTGGACAACCAATTTAAGGCTTGGATACGTAATGCACGTGCAACAAACCGCGACTTGCGTATTGCTATCAAGGCCGACCAAAGTACTCCTTATTCTGTCATTAAGAACGTGATGAGTTCTCTTCAAGATTTGAAGGAAAACAGATACAATCTGATTACTTCATTGAAACAAGTGTCTGACGAATAAAAAAGGAGAATTTTAAATATGGCTGAAATACAAGATAATGGTGGAGGCAAAAAAGGTAAAGGATCAAAGCAGAAAAAAATGGCTGTTCGCGTCGACTTCACGCCGATGGTGGATATGAACATGCTTTTGATTACTTTCTTTATGCTCTGTACCTCGTTGAGCAAACCTCAGACGATGGAAATTAGTATGCCGACCAATGATGAGAATATTACTGAAGACCAGCAGAATAAAGTAAAGGCTTCGCAAGCTCTTACAATGCTGTTGGATGCAGATAATAAGCTATATTATTATGAAGGCGAACCTAATTACGAGGATTATACTTCTTTGAAAGAAACCGATTATACTGCCAATGGTATCCGTAAAGTATTGCTCCGCAAGAACTACGAAGCCGTGAAGAAAGTAGAAGAGTTGAAGCAGAAGAAGGCTAATCTGGAAATTACGGAAGACGAGTACAAAAAGCAGGTATCGGAAGTAAAGGCTGCCAAAAATACACCGACTGTGATTATTAAGGCAACCGATAAATCTACTTACAAGAACCTGATTGACGCGTTGGATGAAATGCAGATTTGCAGTATCGGTAAATATGTGATTGTTGACATTACGGAAGGAGATCAGTTCCTGATCGACAATTATAATTCCAAGGGTCAGCTGACCAGAGATGCAGCAGCTAGTTGAAATGTGTAACACCTTAAAAAGAAAAGAATATGGCAAAAATAGATTTGATTTCTTTGGAATGGTGTGAGCTCATTTTCAAAGATAAAAATAAAGCTTACGGTGCGTATAAAATGCGCCGTGATTTTGGTAGACGTCAGTTGGCTGCTATCATTATTGTAATTGTCGTTGCTGCTGTAGGTTTCTACCTTCCTCGACTGATACAGATGGCTATTCCGGAAAAGGAAGAGGAAATGTTGGAAGTAACACAGCTTTCACAATTGGAAGAACCAGAAGTTAAGCAAGAAGAGTTGGTAAAACCGGTAGAACAGATCGCTCCTCCTCCTCAGTTGAAGAGTACCATCAAATTTACTGCTCCGGTCATTAAGAAAGATGAAGAAGTAGCAGACGAAGATGAATTGAAGAGTCAGGACGAGTTGACCGAATCAAAGGTGCAGATTTCTATTGCCGATGTGAAGGGTAACAACGAATTGGAAGGTGCTGATATCGCTGATTTGCAAGAAGTGATTACACAAGCTCCTGAAGAGAAAGAAGAACCTTACACGATGGTAGAACAGATGCCGCAGTTCCCCGGTGGTCCGGCTGAATTGATGAAATACATTTCGAAGAATCTGCGTTATCCGGCTATTGCTCAGGAAAACGGTATTCAGGGACGTGTTATTTTGCGATTTGTCGTGACTGCAGAAGGTAATGTGGAAGATGTGCAGGTTTTGCGTTCTTTGGATCCCTATTGTGACAAAGAAGCTGTACGTGTAGTACAATCTTTGCCGAAGTGGATTCCGGGTAAGCAGAATGGACGTAATGTACCGGTATATTACACTTGTCCGATTGTATTTAGATTGCAGTAATATTTTAAGGAAGCGTGTATGAAAGGAAGTCTTTTAGGTTGTGTTTGTTTACTTTTGGCGTTGGTTTCTTGTAGTCAGAAGCAGGCGGGCGATGGTCAGACTTTGTATTCGGGTTCCATAAAGATTGCAGTAGATGAATCGCTGCGGCCGATTATGGAAGAAGAATTGCAAGTGTATCTGGCATTGACTCCAGAGGCTGAAGTAACTCCTATTTATTGTAGTGAGGTGGAAGCCATTAATTTGCTTTTGCAAGATAGTGTGCGGCTGGCGATTGCAAACCGGCGCTTGAGTGATAAAGAACTGGCTTCTTTTCATACGCGCAAATTCTTTCCAGAGTCCATTCGAATGGCAGTGAGTGGCATTGCTCTGATTACGAATCTGGAGAATGAAGATTCGTTGATAACAGTAGGGCAGTTCCGTCAAATTTTGACTGGTAAAGTAAAATCGTGGAAAGAGTTATATCCGACCTCTCGTTTAGGTGATTTGAATGTAGTGTTTGATAATCCTAATTCGGGAACTATACATTATGCTATTGATTCAATCTGTAAAGGCGAGCCGTTGGCTTCAAATTTGACAGCATTGAAATCGAATGAGGAAGTTATCGAGTATGTATCTAAGACTCCTAATGCGTTGGGAGTTATCGGAGCTAACTGGGTAGGTAATGCAGCAGATTCTACTCACCTTACGTTTAATGAAAGTGTAAAGGTGATGTCTGTCAGCAATTCAGGACATGCGACGGTAGGAAACAGTTATAAGCCCTATCAGGCTTATCTTGCTTTGAGAGAATATCCATTGGTTCATGATGTCTTTATTTTAATAAACGATCCACGTAGTGCTTTGCCAACCGGTTTGATGACTTTCCTTACAAGTGACAAAGGACAAAGAATTATCCTGAAGTCGGGTATTGTGCCGGCAACGCAGCCTGTTCGTTTAGTGAATGTGAAAGATGAGTTTTAATAAGGAATTAATATATGATTATGAAAACTAGAGTTTTGAGTGCATTTTGTTTGAGCTTTTTGTTGTCTGCTTCTCTGTATGCTCAGGAGCCTTTGACTCCCGATATGACAAAGCAGATTGACAAGATTGCTGCAATGATTAAAGATAATCCAGATGCTGCTGAAGATGCTTTCGATGAACTTCTGAAAGGTAAAAATAAAAAGAATGTATCTTTGTTGGTTGCCATTGGTAAAGCATATTTAGACAATGGTAAAATGGATGCAGCGAAAGAATATGCAGAACGTGCAAGAAAAGTGGATTCGAAAAATGGAGAGAGTTATGTTCTGCAGGGAGATATTGCTCTGTCTGTGAAAGATGTGGGTACAGCTTGCGGTTATTATGAACAAGCTATCTTGTTTGACGAGGATTGTTATGATGCATATTATAAGTATGCAAATGCATATATTGGTGTAAATCCTCAGTTGTCAGTAAATATGTTGCTGAAGCTGAAAGAAAAACATCCGACAGAAATTCGTGTTGACCGAGAATTGGCAAATGCTTATTATCAGATGGGTAGTTATGGTAAAGCTAAACAGGTCTTTGATGAATATATGCAAAAAGGAAATCCGGATGTGCAGGATTATTCACGCTATTCGATGTTGCTTTATTTAAATAAAGATTATGCACAGTCATTAGACATGGTCAATAAAGGTTTGGCTATGGAAGCAGACAATCATTTGTTGAAGCGCTTGAAAATGTATGACTTGTATGAAACGAAGGCATATACAGAGGGTATTCAGGCTTCAGATGTATTCTTTGCTGACCCGAACAATCCGGATTATGTATATATGGATTATTTGTATCGGGGACGTCTGTACGCAGCCAATAATGAAGTAGATAAGGCTATGGTCGAATTTGATAAGGCCATGAAAGCAGATGAAAAGAGTGAACATCCTGAAATAGCTAAAGAAGCTTCAGAAGCACAACAGAAAGCGCAAAATTATCCGGAGGCCATCCGTTTTTATCAGTTGTATTTAGACGGTATGAAGGATAAGGCTGAAG
This sequence comes from Bacteroides sp. An51A, assembly GCF_002161565.1. Taxonomy (NCBI): domain Bacteria; kingdom Pseudomonadati; phylum Bacteroidota; class Bacteroidia; order Bacteroidales; family Bacteroidaceae; genus Bacteroides; species Bacteroides sp. An51A. The sequence continues at coordinate 774,110 of NZ_NFIC01000001.1, read as the reverse complement.
TGACAGACTTGTTCATGTTTGGCCGTTTGTATTATATGGCTGCGGGTGCGATGACGCCGACTCCGGGTGATTCTACAGCCAATCAGTCTGTAGCCGCTGTAGATACTATCCAGCGTAAAGCGTATTTGATGGAAGCTGATACTATTTTTGCCCAGGTTGCTGAACGGGTGCCTGATAATTATTTGGGTAATTTTTGGCGTGCGCGTACAAATGCTATGCTTGATCCTGAAACTACAATGGGATTGGCAAAACCTTATTACGAAAAGGCACTTGCTATTTTGGAGCAGAATCCGAAAGCATCAAAGAATGTGCTTATCGAATGTGAAAGTTACTTGGGGTATTATTATTTCTTGAAAGAGGAATATGAACAATCTAAGGTTTATTGGGAAAAGATTCTTGCAATAGATCCGGAGAATCCTACAGCTAAACAGGCAATGGAAGGTCTCAAGCCTTAGTATTTAAATATATAGATTAAAGATTTCAACGTTAAGGACACTGCAGGAGGGTCATGCGATATGCTTGTTTCTGTGCAGTGTCCTTTTGTTTTTGATTTATAAGTTTGTTTAATTAATTACGTATAATGGATTTTATTATTGATTTTGTTTTGCATATCGACAGGTATATGATTGATATTGTGCAGAATTATCATACTTGGACATATGCTATTTTGTTTCTTGTCATTTTTTGTGAAACAGGTTTGGTAGTTACTCCATTTTTGCCTGGCGATTCTCTGTTGTTTGTTGCAGGTGCCATTACCGCTTTACCGGATATGCCGTTGGAAATACATACATTGGTACTTGTCGTTTTTCTGGCAGCAGTATTGGGGGATTCGTGCAATTATATGATTGGGCATTTTCTAGGGCAGAAGTTATTTAGTAATCCTAATTCGAAAATATTCAAGCAAAGTTATTTGAATAAGACCCATGATTTTTTTAAGAAGTATGGAGGCAAGACCATTATTATAGCCCGTTTTGTCCCTATTGTCCGCACTTTTGCTCCGTTTGTAGCTGGTATGGGTAAGATGCATTATTATTATTTTATGTGTTATAACCTGATTGGTGCCGCTTTGTGGGTTGCCTTGTTTGCCTATGCGGGACATTTCTTTGGAGATCTTCCTTTTGTACAAGAAAACTTGAAATTGCTGCTTGTGGCTATTATCTTTATTTCTTTGTTGCCGGCTGTATTTGAAGTAGTACGTGCTAAACTGAAAAAAGGATGAAATATTCGTTGATTATTCCTGTCTACAATCGTCCGGATGAAGTGGATGAATTGTTAGATAGTTTGACAAAACAACATTATACGGAATTTGAAGTGCTCGTGGTAGAAGACGGGTCTTCAAATTCTTGTGAGTCTGTGGTAGACAGGTACGCAGAATTATTAAATATACATTATTTTGTAAAATCTAATTCAGGTCCTGGACAAACGCGGAATTATGGAGCGGAGCGCAGTCATGGCGAATACCTGATTATATTGGACTCTGATTGTGTGTTGCCTCCAGGTTATCTTGATGCGATAGAGGCTGAACTGCAAAGAAACCCTGCTGATGCTTTTGGGGGACCGGACCGTGCGAATGATTCGTTTTCTTCCATCCAAAAGGCTATTAATTATGCCATGACTTCTTTTTTTACAACTGGAGGTATTCGGGGAGGTACGAGGAAAATGGATAAGTTCTATCCCCGTAGTTTTAATATGGGAGTACGGAGAGAGGTTTATCAGGCATTGGGAGGATTTTCGAAGATGCGTTTTGGTGAAGATATTGACTTCAGCATCCGGATTTTCCAAAATGGCTATCATTGCCGGCTTTTTCCTGAAGCCTGGGTGTGGCATAAGCGCCGTACGGACTGGCATAAATTTTTCAAGCAAGTATACAATTCGGGGATTGCACGTATTAATCTTTATAAGAAGTATCCAGAATCGCTGAAGTTGGTACACGGGTTACCGGCTGTATTTGTTTTGGGGGTGATTGCTCTTCTGCTGGTTGCTCCGTTCTGTATTTGGAGCTTGTCATTGTTGTTGGTATTTTCTTTGATTATTTTTATTGATGCTTCGGTGCAAAATAAAAGTGTCTGGATTGGTATACTTTCTGTTGTTGCTGCGTTTATCCAATTAACAGGATATGGTTTGGGATTCCTTTGTGCATGGTGGAAACGTTGTGTATGCCGGCAAGGGGAGTTCGCAGCTTTCGAGAAGAATTTTTACCAATAATGGAAAACAAATTGACTATTAATCAGTGGGCAGAAGAAGACCGTCCACGTGAACGGATGATACAGCAAGGTTCAGCAGCATTAAGCAATGCTGAGCTGCTTGCTATTCTGATAGGCTCTGGCAGTCAGGAAGATTCGGCTGTGGGACTGATGCGGAAAGTGCTTGACTGCTATCACAACAGCCTGAGTGAATTAGGGAGAGCTAATATTGAGGATTTATGCCATTTTAAAGGTATTGGCCTGGCAAAAGCCGTGACGATTCTTGCTGCTTCAGAATTGGGAAAGCGACGCATGGAAGAGGAGCCTAAAGAGCGGAAGCAAATTCGTACGTCCCGTGATATTTATGAGCTTTTTTACCCGTTGATGTGTGACTTGCCAATTGAGGAATGTTGGATATTGCTGCTTAACCAGTCTTCGAAAATTATAGATCGTGTCCGTATCAGTCAGGGTGGACTGGCTTCCACTCAGGTAGATGTGCGTTGTATTTTGCGGGAGGCTTTATTGAAACGTGCGGTATCACTGGTGCTTTGTCACAATCATCCTTCCGGCAATATTTCTCCTAGTCCTGACGATGACCGTCTGACTCAATCGGTAAAGCAAGCTTCTGCGCTGATGAACATACGTTTGCTTGACCACTTGATTGTGACAGACGGTTCTTATTATAGTTACTCTGATGAGGGAAGAATGTGAAGAAACAGTATCGTTTCAAGCGTTATTGCCGGTCTTTATTGATTGTTAAGGTTGGTTATCCAATTTTGTATGGCATCGTTGTTCATTCCGTTCAGCAACTTTCCTTCTTTCCAGTTCAGGCTTGGATAGGATTTTTTCAATTCGGAAACACTGTTACTGATACTGCTTCCACCGGAAGTGGCGAACGGAATGAGGGTTTTGCCTTTCAGGTCATGACTTTCAATGAATGTGTTGATGATTCTTGGAGCAAGGTTCCACCAGATAGGATAGCCGATAAAAACGACATCATATCCGGCAATGTCCGTTTCCGTTGCTTTAAGTGTCGGACGGGATTGGGCATCGTCCATCTCTACTGAACTACGTGACTGGCGGTTGTTCCAGTCGAGGTCAGCCTCAGTATAAGGGCTCTGAGGTGCAATTTCGAACAGTTCTCCTCCGGTAATGTCTGCAATGTTACGAGCGACTTGGGCAGTGGTTCCGGTTGCTGAAAAATAAGCGACCAACGTCTTGGATGATGTGTTGCTTACATTAGGTTTGTCTTTCTTTTGGGCGCAGGCGGTAAAGCAGATGGCAAGTACTGCCGCGATGGATAATAAAATCTTGTTCATAACGTAATGTTTTTATTTCAAATGATTATTATCTGTTGAGCCATTGTTAATCTCTTTCAGCCACTCTGTTAGCATAGTATGGCAATTGTCAGTCTGTGACGAACGTATCCACAGGCTGGGTGTCATTGTTTTCTACAAAGATAGTGCGAATGTGTAACATCGTTTTTGCCCTTCGGCTCAAAGTGTTTTGTTGTGAGGGTCAAAGCAGGGAAATCACTGTTTTTCCTTGCTCTGCTTTCCGATTTTTGCTATCTTCGTAAACAAAAATAATATGAGCGCATCATTTCATATCATAGACAAATCTACGTGGGAACGAACTATTTACTTTGATTACTACTATTCCCAAATCAAATGTAAATACAACCTCAATGCCAACATTGACATTACCCACCTTGTAAGCGAACAGAAAAGAAGAGGAATCAGGTTCTTTCCTACGATGCTTTATGTCATTATGAAAGCTGTCAATCAGAACAAAGAATTTCGTATGAGTTTTAACGTAAATGGAGAGTTGGGATATTGGGAAGAGGTTGTTCCATGTTACACCTTGTTTCACCCGGAAACCAGGACATTTACAGATATCTGGAGCGAATATTATGATGATTTCGATACGTTCTACCACACCGTTGTGGAAGATATGGAAAAATACCGCAATGTGACAGGAGTCATTAAAGCACGTCCTGAACAACCAGCTAATTTTTGTCCCATCTCATGCCTGCCGTGGCTGAGTTTTACAGCCTTTGCACAAGATACTTATACGGAAAGTGCGTTTCTTTTTCCGCTCATTAAATTCGGGAAATATTTCGAGGCGAATGGACGTGTGGAGATACCGATTTCTGTCTTCGTCAGTCATGCTGTAGCTGATGGGTATCATACGTGCAAGCTTATTAATGATATGCAGAACATCGCACGGAAATTCTAATCAGATTTATACTTTAAGCGGCATTAAAATGTGCATTTTCTTGTTTTGAATTTCTCCAAAAAGTTATTCTCGTCTTGATGTATCCGTTTTCGTGTGTGCTTTGGGCGATTTGGGGATCCTTCTGTTCTTCGTCAGAAAACTCACTATTTCCCTCATAATAGAGACGCAAAATTTTGCGGTTGAAAAATCATCCCCAATCATCACACGATAAATTCAAAGCAGTTTCTTACTGACTGCCGCCCTTCCAGATAATATCATTGCAAGACGCATCCGGTTGCGGAAGTCTGCGGATATAGGTGCGTCGGCAAACGCATATAGGCTTATCCGCTGTAAGATTATTAATCTTCAGGCTGCAAGATTATTAATCTTACAAGCAGAAGATTAATAATCTTACACCAGACGAAGCTATCTGCGTTGAAGCAAGAAGATAATAACAACAACCTTTTAACTAATCTGCGTATGATAATGTACCGTTTAGTAATGTAGGCTGAACGGAACGGAGACAGCATACAGGAATTGTGACATCAACAAAATGCACCAATCCATACCGCGCATGGTATAAGAAGTTCTGAAGATCCCCTGCAAGCGGAACGGCTGACAAGGGATTTTTAATTTCAGAATCCCACTTGTTTCTGTTGTTCGGCATTGTAGCGGTCGCCCGTCACGGGAATGGCTGCAACGGCATCTTCCAACTGTTTCCACTCTTCGGCAGAGAGGTTGAAGTCCAGTGTGCGCAGGTTTTCTTCAAGGTGCGAGAGCTTCGTGGTGCCGGGAATGGCTACTATCCACGGTTCTTTCTGCAAAAGCCAGCCGAGGGCAAGCTGGGCGGCGTTCATGCCCCGTTCGCGTCCGAAGCGTTGCAGCACATTCACGATGCGATAATTGGCACGCATGGCTTCCGGCGTGAAGCGGGGCAGCGTGGTGCGGTTATCGTTGTGCGGGTCGAACTCGGTATATTCATTTAAGTCGCCGCCGAGGAAGCCCCGGTTCATCGGACTGTAAGGCACGAAACCGATACCCAGCTCACGGCATACATCCAATACACCGTTCTTCTCTACCTCACGGTGCATCAGGTGGTATTCGCTCTGGATAGCGGTCAGCGGACAGACGGCGTGCGCCTTGCGGATAGTCTCTGCGCTGACCTCGCACATGCCCCAATGCAAGACCTTGCCTTCCTTTATCAAATCGGCGATAGTCCCCGCCACGTCCTCCACCGGCGTGTTGCGGTCGAAGCGATGTTGGTAGAACATCGGGATGACATCGGTGCGCAGGCGTTTCAACGATTCCTCGCAATAGCGGCGGATGGTGGCGGGACGGCTGTCTTGTCGTCCGGTGGCTTTCCCGTCGATGACCTCATGACCGAACTTGGTCGTCACGTTCACTTTACCCCGAAACTCTCCCAATGCTTCGCCTGCCAGTTCTTCATTGTTCAGCGGACCGTAGATGATGGCGGTGTCAAATAGCGTCACGCCACGGTCCATCGCCTCGTGCAGCAGGCGGATGCACTGCTTTTTGTCGGGATGATAACTGCGGTTGTAGGTCATGCCCATCACACCGAATCCCAATGCCGACACCTCGAAAGCCGCCTTGCCTGTACCGAGCGTACGGTGGGCGGTAATGGTTGCGGCTTTTGCATCACCGGCAAATGCTCCCTTGCTTCCGGCAGCCACGTGGGTGGCAGCCTGTACTTTGCCCAATGCCGGGGAGACAGCCAGAGCTGCGCCCACGGCAGCCGCCGTCTTCAGAAAACCGCGACGGCTGAAACCTTCTTTCTTGTTCAAGTCTTCCATATTGCCTTTTAAATGAAAAATGCGAATCAGGAGTTAAACGTAGTTATGTTTCACAGGAGTTATCACTTCGTTCAGGAGTTACAGGCCAATAGTCTTACTTCTGAAACCGGCGCAAAAAGGTATTGGCATCTAACTTCCAGCCCGCCCTGCGGGCGATAACTACCTATAACTCCCTTTTAACTCCTGATTGGCATGAAAAAAATTACTTTATTTTCAGTCCCGGAATCAGCGGTGTCGTATCCACCAGTTCCAAATCCTTTACCATATCCAGCGTACCCTGTTTGTACTTCTGGAAATGGAGAGTCTTCAAATGGCTTTCGTAAGCGGCACGGTCGGCATAGATTTCGAGGATGGTAATCTTGTGGGGCGCATCCTTTTCGGCTGTGGCATAAAGAGTGAGCACGCCCGGCTCCAGCCGCATGGAGGCTTCTATTTCCTCTTTCAGATAGGCGTTGTATTCATCCAACCGTTCCGGGTCTACTGTTATTTTCGAAAGGCGTACCAGGTTATCCGTAGCCGGTGCAGCCGGTTTGGCCGCTTCCTGCTTGATGATGCGCAATGCCTTGATGGCTGCCGGGAAACCGATGTAGGGAAGGCATTGGATGACCGCTGCGGTCACTTCTTCGGGCGTATTGCCTGCCTGGATGTTTCCGTGGAAATGCGACTGCAACTGGCTTTCCGCTTCCAGTGTCGTCAGGATGCAGTAGCCGAGCAGTTCTTTGGTTTTCAAGTCAAGTCCGTTACGGGTGTATATTTCGCCAAAGAAATAGTCGGTCAGGAAGCGTGCTACCTCTTCACCCATTCCGCCGGGCACGCCTTCCATCACGGCAGAGATTCCTCCGTGGTAGAGTTTGTCCTGAATGGCTGCGCCCTGCTCATGACGGTTCGCTTCGGTGACGGTGGTCTGATTCTCCAAGGGAAGGCTGATGTCGCGCTCCTTGAATACTTCGTTCACCGTTCCGACGGCATTGAGCATCTTGGGGAAACCGATGAACGGTGCTGTCAGATACATCGCTTCCCGTAATTCCACAGGGGTGACGCCCACGTTCAGGGCGGCTCCCGCATGGACTTTCAGTTGCGGAAGCGTCTGCATCGTGGCAAGGGTGACACAAGTAATCATTTCGCGCTGTTTCAAGCTCAAGTTTCCCGTAGTAAACACTTCGCCGAAGATAAATTTCTGAAGGATGTCCATCATCTCCGGGTCTGTGCCCTGTCCGGTCAGGGCTTCACCGCCGAAAAGGGTACGGTAATTTTCCTTGCACGTTTCTATTCTGTTCATTGTTTCGTCGTTCTGTGCCTTTGCCGGCATGAGTCCTGCCAGCAATAAGGCGAATATAATTACAGATTGTTTCATATTCATCATGTTACTGTCTATAGACTTTTTCCTAACTGATATGCCTGTTCGGGATAGCGGGTGTTGCGAATGGAACCTGCCGTCCATACCCCGGAAGCGACCACCTCACCCACACTTTCCCAGCCGAGATATTCCATTAATGTGCGGTAATGCAGCAGCATCGGTTCTGCTTCCTTCTTCGCCGTATCGGCATAGGTCATCAGGTAAGCAGCCTTCTTGTAATGGCCTTTAATTTGCCCGTTGATGGCATAGAACCGGTCGATTACCCGTTTCATCTGTGCTGAAATGCCAAAATAATACATCGGTGTGGCGAACACTACCATGTCTGCCGCGATGAGATGCGGACGCAGTTCATTAAAATCATCCTTTATCACACACGGACCGTCCATGCCGCAACGGTTGCAGGCACGGCAAGGTTCCACTTGTTTGAAGGCGCAATCGAAACGGTATATCTCATGTCCTTTTTCCTGTGCGCCTTTGATGAACTGTTCCGCCAGATAAGCCGAATTTCCATTCCGGCGGGGACTACCGGTCAATACTACTATTTTCATTCTACTACTATTTTTAGTGTTCAAATTTTCTACGGCTTTCATGATGCCGCCTCCCAAGATCATACTCCCTGTAGCTGCGAGCAGGGATTTACGGAGAAAATCTCGGCGCTTCATCAGTTCTCAGGATTAAATGTTTTTCCAAATGTCGTACATTTAGCGATTTCGTCTCCCGTCCGCAAATAGGTATAGTTGGGCATTTCGAAGAGGACGGGCTTCACTTTGCTGTAGTCCGGCTTCCCTTTGTCATTGAGAATACTTTCTTCGGCATAGGTGTTCGTGATTTTGCAGATGAAGTTATCGAACGTATCCGTTCCGTAATTATCTACCACCTCACATTCCATCACCAACGGACTTTCATCAATGACAGGAGTTCCGGCTTCACCCGGATGCCAGGCAAAAACTTCCGATTTGTCCGTTTTCGCTCCGCTGACGCAACCGACATAGTCAGCACGTTGCAGCATGGCTTCGTCTACCATATTGACGGACACCTTGCCTGTGGTTTTCACACCTTGGTTGGTGTAATGCGCCTTGTGCATACTCAGCAGGATGCGGTCGTGCCCGATGATGCCCACATGGGCAACGAGCAGCCAGTTTACCTTTCCGTTTACCTCCGTACCCACTACTACGGCGGGAGTAGGATACAATGCCAATGTCTGGCCGATGTTCTTTTTCATATTCTCTTCCGTTTGAAAATTGTATGACTATTTGCCGGTCAACGCCTCCTGGTCTTCGGGATATCGTGCTCCGATGATTTCGATGCTGTCCAGATGACGGCGGATATCGGCAAGCTCTTCCGTGGTAAAGCGAATGTCCGCTCCGCCGATATTCTCCTTGATGCGTTCAATACGTTTCGTGCCGGGAATAGGGACAATCCACGGTTGCTGTGCCAGGAGCCAGCCGATGGCAATACGTGCCGGAGAGGTTTCTTTCCGATGGGCAAGTTCTTTCACATACTCTACCAACGCTACATTGTGTTGCAGGTTCTCCGGCTGGAAACGGGGAATGGAGGAACGGAAATCCGTCTTGTCGAACGTGGTGTTGCGGTCGAAGCGTCCGGTCAGCATGGCTTTCCCCAGCGGACTGAACGGCACGAAGCCGATGCCCAGCTCCTCCAAGGTAGGGAGCAGTTCCTTTTCCACTTGACGGTACCACAGGGAATATTCGCTCTGTACTGCCGCAAGCGGACATACGGCATGGGCGCGGCGCACCGTGGCAGGGGCGGCTTCGGACAAGCCCCAATACAACACCTTGCCCTCTTTGATGAGCGAAGCAACCGTATCCGCCACTTCTTCTATCGGCGTATCCGGGTCTACCCGGTGCTGGTAGTAGAGGTCAATGTGGTCGGTACGCAGGCGGCGGAGCGAACCTTCCACCGCCCGGCGGATGGTGTCGGGTTTGCTTGACAGGCTTACGGGGCGTGCCGATGTATTAAGGTCGGGCATATCCACCAAGTTATAGCCGAACTTCGTGGCGATGACTACTTTGTCGCGGACCGGTTCCAAAGCTTCGCCCACTAACTCTTCGTTCTTGAACGCACTATACACCTCTGCCGTATCAAAGAATGTAACTCCCAACTCTACCGCCTCGCGCAGCGTGGCGATGGCTTCTTTCCGGTCGGGATAAGGAGGATAACTCTGCGTAAATCCCATGCAGCCCAGTCCTACTTCCGAAACTTCCAGTCCTTGTTTTCCTAATGTTCTTGTTTTCATCGTTATTATTTGCCTAATGAGAGCGTTACCGTTACATCACCGTTTCCCAATGCTGATTTCAATTGTGCGCCATTGGTATTATCTATCTTGCCTATGTGGGTGAAGTTCCACGAATTGGTCGAATAATAAATTACCAGGTATTTCCCCTGGTAAAGGATGATGTCGCCGGGACCGGTCGATGTCTGTCGGTCATTGCGCGGAAGGCTGGTACCCAGCGGTCCCACTTTTTCCATGTTGCCGTAGTCTTCCATTTTCACGGTGACGTCTCCTTTTGATAGCAATTCTATCAAAGCATCTGCGGACGAATTATCCGCTAAAGTGGCGGTAAATGTCTTACCGTCCTTGATGGTCAGTCTGATTGTGTTATTTCCCATATTTGCTTTCATTTGATTGTCTGAAACTCTTTGTTGTGCCTGAACTGCTGTCATAAAGACCGAGAGCAGCAACAGGAGGACGAGATGCAGTCTATTCATCGTTTTTTCCTTTTTCTAAAATTACTTACCATGTAGTCGACAGCGCCAATCCTGACGGAGAAGCGCTTTCCCCGGCGGGGACAACGTCAATCCTGATGGAGAAGTGCTTTCCCCGCTGTTCCCAATGGGAGTCGTTCTTATTTGTAAGATTCCCGATAGACGTTTACGATATCTTCGTCCGACATCTGGACACGGTCGCTGGTGAACATCACGCCCATTACCTCGCGGGTGTTACGCATCAGCGTCTCGAACTCGTCGGGAGTAATGCCGTAGTCGGACATCTTCAGGTCGGCTACGCCGCACGCCTCTTGCAGACGGGTGAGGGCGGTCAGGAAGTCTTCGGGTTTCGTGGCTTCCGGCATACCCATTGCCTGTGCCATGCGGATGAAGCGATCGTCGCAGGCATGGTGCTCGATGAAATATTTATAATAGGCACGGCTCACCATAATCAGACCGGCACCGTGGGGCAGGTTGGGATGATAAGCGGAAAGGGCATGTTCCAGGGCGTGCTCGCTGGTGATAAGCGTCAGGCACATCACGCCGCCGGACAACGTATTGCCGAAAGCCACACGGGTACGGGCTTCGAGGTCGTTGCCGTCCTTGATGGCACGGGGCAGGTATTCGGCAATGTTGCGGATGGCTTCGAGGGCATACATGTCGCTCATCAGATTGGCACCTTTCGCAATGTATCCTTCCGTGCTATGGAACAGGGCATCGAAGCCTTGATAGGCAGTGAATGTTGCCGGTACACTTTTCATCAGTTCCGCATCAACGATAGAGAGGACGGGAAACAGGGATGCATCACCCACGAAAGCTTTCTCAAACGTGTCTTCCTTCGTAATAACACCGGAGTTGTCCGTTTCCGACCCTGTACCTGCCGTGGTGGTAATAGCAACGATAGGCAACGGCTTTACGGCAATAGGCTGTCCTTTTCCTGAACCAATGGGCACGTAATCCCACAGTTCGCCTTCATTCGTAGCCATAACTGCAATAGCCTTTGCGCAATCCATGACACTGCCTCCACCCAACGCAATGAGAAAATCACACCCATTGTCACGCGCAGCCTTTGCACCGGCATTGACGTTGCCTACGGTAGGATTGGAAGCTACACCGTCGAAGATGCAGGTCTCCACACCGGCTTTGTGCAACTGCTCTTCCGTGCGAGCCAGATAGCCGTTGGCGCGGGTGGATTTACCATTAGAGATGATAATGAGGGCACGCCGTCCCGGCATGGGTTGTTCACTCAGTTTGTTCAGCATCCCTGCACCGAACATTACACGGGTAGGGATATACATGTCGTAGTTGTTGTTCGTTTTCATTTTGTAGGTTATATTTAATGATTCTGATGCAAAGGTAGCAGACTGCCGGTGGAAAGGAGATAACATATTTACTGACGGTTGTAACCGATTTACGGATTATTTTCCCATTGTTTCCTTTACTTTTGCCAACAGATTGGGAATATCCAGATGCTGCGGGCACTTTGCCAGGCATTCTCCGCATCCGATGCACGATGAAGCCGGATCGCCGCGCTGGACGGGAGACATGGATACAGTGTAATCCATCATTGCCCGCTCCTTGTTGCGGTGCAGCAGGTAGTTGTTGTAGACATAGGCGAAGATGTAACCGATGGCAACATTTTGCGGGCAGGGAATACACTGGTAACATCCGGTACAGTCAATGTGTCCTGGTGCATGGCGGTAAGCGTAGATGGCTGATCCCAATGCCTCGCGTTCGGCAGGTGTAAGCATATTCGGTTTTGCCTTGGCTGCATAACTCAGATTTTCCTCCACATCTTCCATGGAACCCATGCCGCTGACGGCTACGCTTACTTCGGGAATGTCCCACAGGTAATCCAGTGCCCACTCCGCATCGGGTTTTCGGATACCGGTAGAGGCAAGCGCATCGCGCATCACTTGTGGCAGGTTGGCAAGGAAGCCGGTGCGGACAGGCTTCATTACCGCCAGCCCCATACCGTTGGCAGCGGCATATTTCGGGCCGAGCACACCTGCCTCGTATTCATAATCAAGGTAATTGTGCTGGATAAGGCAGAAATCCCATGCCGGTGTATATTCGACTACCCGTTTGAACAGTTGCAGGCTGTCGTGGAAAGAGAATCCCATAAAGCGTATTTTCCCTTGCGCCTTCAGATTCTCCATCTTCTCGATAAGCCGATACGGCAGCACATAGTCTTTCCATGCCCGGTGCATAATCATGTGGATGTGGTAGAAATCAATCACATCCGTATCAATCGCACGCCGGGACTGGTCGAAGAACTTTTCGAAATCGTCTGCATTCTGCATCTCCCACCACGGCATTTTGGAAGTGACATAAACCCGGTCGCGCCAGCCTCCTGCAAGTGCCTTGCCGACTGCCTGCTCGCTTTCGCCTCCCATATAGACACGTCCGGTATCAATGTAGTTCACTCCGCCTTCGATGGCACGGTGTACCATCGGGGTAGTCTGGTCGAAATCCACATGCCCGTTCTTCATTGGCAGGCGCAACATGCCAAAACCTAATGCCGATACATTTACCCCTGTTCTGCCCATCGGGCGGTATTGCATCTGCGAGTTGTAATTCAGAATATCTTTTGCTTTCTGCTCCTGCTCCACACGTCTGTTTGCTTCTTGCGCAATGGCTTTCGGTCCCATTGCGGCACCGACAGCCGCAGCGAATAATCCGCTTTTGATGAAATCTCTTCTATCCATAATTTTTAAATGAAGAATGAAGAACTAAAAATGAAGAATTAAAGATGAGTCAATCCAATGAGCCACGCCGGGTTGTGGCGTACCAGTAAGTCAATGTCGCTTTGAGGGATGCCTTCTGCCAGCAGTTTCAGGATGCAATCCCTCATACCCTCAATGGGGTGTGGCATCACCGCCTGTCCTAAGTCGGTGGAAATGAAACTCCGTGACGGGGCAATGCGAACAAAACCGGCAAACTCCCCGATGCTTTGCCGGGAATATTGCGGCATCTTTGTGCCTTTTCCCCACAGGCAGGGCAGGTAGCAATATTCGATGTACGCACCAAGGTCGATGCACTGCTTGATCTGGTCGGCAGTCATTTTCCAGAAATGAGAATTGGCATGAGTGACGACAAATTTGTCCACACCTATTTCCTTTGCCCTACGGGCGAGCGTGATGCTTTCCTGCGGCGAAGCGTGTCCGGTGGCAAAGATGATGCCGGCTTCCGCACAGATTTCCATTATGCGAATGACTTCGGGCAATACCTGTCCGTTATCATCCAACACGGGAATGCCTTTCTCTTTCCTGCCTTCACATTGGTAATGATAGGCTGCGTCAAGTGTCGGCATCCAGATGCACCGGCACAGTCCTCCACTTGTTTCTACGGCTTTCTGTGCGGCAAACGGATTTACCTTGTCCCCATGCACACGGTTCATGCAGAAACTGCCGAAACATTCCGCTTCCGGCAGTGCTTGCCGGATGATATATGCCCTGTCGTGACAACTGAAGTCATTGGACTTGAACATCACGGCACGGTATCCGGCACGCATGGCATCCTGCATGAAACCATATTCATCTACCGAGCGTTCCCGCGAATCGGGGCGGCAGTGCAGGTGGATGTCGCATACTCCTTTTACTAATCCGTCTTCTGTAAACATATCATTCTTATCTCCATTTTTCTCCGAAAGAAAATCCATGGCACGGGCAGGTATCGCTGCCTGTGCGAACAATACTCCTCCGGTCAGCACGGAACTCTTGATAAAGTCCCTGCGATTTATTTTTCCATTATCATTCATCGCTTTTCTTTTTTTGCAAAAATAGCCGGTATCTAACTTAAAGGACATAACCTATTTACGGAGATTTGTAACTCATTTACAGATTACGGTTCAACGCCGATACAAGTTACGGTAGAAACTTTTATTTTTGCGATACAAGAATGTAATGATGATACGAATATGAAAACAGATTTGATAAAAATGGATACGGTAGAAGAGTACAACAAACTGTTCGGACTGGAAACACTTCACCCGTTGGTGAATGTCATCGACCTTTCGGAAGCCACCCGATTCCCTACACGTTTCACTATCAATTACGGCATCTATGCCCTGTTCTTGAAAGAAACCAAATGTGGCGATATCCGTTATGGAAGGCAGGTTTATGATTATCGGGAAGGCACGATTACCAGTTTCGCACCGGGGCAGGTGTCGGAAACGGAAATGCTGGAAGGCATGAAGCCCACGGCACGCGGCATTGTGTTTCATCCCGATCTGATTAAAGGCACATCGCTCGGACAGGAAATCAAGTCTTATTCTTTCTTCTCTTACAATTCTACCGAAGCCCTGCACCTTTCGGACGAAGAGAAAAGCATCATCCTCGATTGTCTGGCTAAAATAAAAATAGAACTGACGCATCCGATAGACAAGTTGAGCAAACGGTTGATTGCAAGAAATATCCAGTTGCTGCTTGACTATTGTATGCGTTTTTATAACCGGCAATTCGTCACCCGCGAGAAATCAAACAAGGATGTGCTGACCCGTTTCGAAGCTTTGCTCGACGATTATTTTCAAAGTGGAAAGTCGCGTACCAACGGACTGCCGACCGTACGGTATTTTGCCGATAAGGTATTTCTTTCTCCCAACTACTTTGGAGACCTTATTAAGAAAGAAACGGGAAAAAATCCGCAGGAATACATCCAGGGTAAAATCATAGATACTGCCAAAGACATGCTCGCCGATACGGAGAAGACCGTAAACCAGATTGCCGATGAATTGGGCTTTCAATATTCCCAACATTTCAACCGGGTATTTAAGAAAGTGGCAGGATATACGCCCAGCGAATACAGAAAACGGGTGGCTGCAGGGTGAATTGCGGTCGAACGCTTTGAGCTGCTCTATATTTTCGGGAGAAGCTGCTGCGTTGAAACGAATCTGTCCTTTTTTATCGAAAATGACATAACGTGGTATAAACAAGGTTTTACGTTTGTCTCCGAATGTTTTATATATCTCATCATGAAACTGTATGCGTACATGTTCTCCCATCAAATCATAGGCATTTATACTTTGAATGGTGTGAAATTGTGTATTTAAATGGCAGTTTCAAAGAAAATAATGAAAAATATGCCGGGTTGAGCCTGAATTTCAGAAGATGGTCAGGAATCAATTCGAGGGCTGGAAAATCAGGAGTAGTCATAGCAGCTTTCGTCTCTATGGTTGAAACGGATGGAACAGTGAGGAGCCGAGTCAGAGCGAGGAGTTCTGATGACGGCTTTTCTTTTTTCTCTTTATTTTATTCATCTATACGGCGCAGTTTTTCCTGATTCTTCTTATCATAGGCTTCTCCTCTTGGCAACAGATACTCGAACATCACCACATCATTTTCAATATGGACATGGAAGGTGAAGAACGCCCGGTAACTGCCGATGCGTATGCGATAAACGAAATCATAGCCGACCAGCTTCTTGCAATCAGTTATTTCATCAATACATCGGGCTTCCATGACTCCCTGTATGGCATTCCTGACAGAATCAAGTACTTTGCCGGATAATTTTCTGACTGCCTTAACAAATGCCTTTGAATACTCTACCTTCATTTCCTTTCAATACCCAGCCAGTTTTCAAAATCCTGTTTTTCTTTTTCCCCGACCCTTACATGCCCGTCAGGTTCATTTTTTGAAAGCCACCGGTATGCATCATTGTCATCCATACCGGCTAGCATATCCTCTACGTCTTTCGCAAGAAGTCCCTCAATGTATCTTTTTAAATTGGTGCCTTGCATGGCTGCTTTTACAGACAGATACCGGAAAATATCTTCTGGTATGTCTATTATTTTTCTTCTAGTAGCTTTAACCGTAGTATCCATAATATTCGTTTCGTTTTTCGCAAAGGTATATAAAGTATATGATATATACAACTTTCTGGTGGTGAGATTGTGATTCTAAACATTTCAAAACAACGCCACAAATCCGTCTTTCCGAACAAAAAAATAGGAACTAAGTTTTTATGCTTAATTCCTATAACTTGTTAATCTCTAAAAGATTATCAGCGGAGAGACAGGGATTCGAACCCTGGGAACAGTTACCCGTTCACCGCATTTCGAGTGCGGCCCGATCGACCACTCCGGCATCTCTCCAAAATAAAAAGCGCTTTCTGAAAAAAATCATGAAAGCGCTTCTGTTCAGCGGAGAGACAGGGATTCGAACCCCGGGTACCTCGCGGTACAACGGTTTTCAAGACCGCCGCAATCGACCACTCTGCCACCTCTCCTTAAACTGTAGGGTAAGTGCTTCTGGTTTTCAAAAGCGTTGCAAAGGTACGGATTATTTTTGAATATGCAAGCGTTCGGGCAAAAAAAGTATGAGAAAGGGGGAGTTTTACTAAGATTTGTCTATCTTTGCCCTCATTATCAAACTTAATGAACGGAATTATGAATAAGGCTATTATTACTGTTGTAGGAAAAGATTCGGTAGGCATTATTGCCAAAGTATGTTCGTATCTTGCAGAAAACAATATCAACATTCTGGATATATCGCAGACTATCGTGCAGGAGTTCTTCAATATGATGATGATTGTGGATATGGCGCGTATTGCAAAACCGTTTGAGCAGGTGGTTAATGAACTGACTGAAGTAGGACAAGCGCTAGGCGTGCAGGTGAAATGTCAGCGTGAAGAGATTTTCGATAAAATGCATCGGATTTAAAAAAAGGCTGGCTTATGATTAATATATCAGAGGTTCTGGAAACCAACAAGATGATTGAAAAAGAAAATCTGGATGTGCGTACCATTACAATGGGTATCAATCTGTTGGAGTGTGCAGATAGCAACGTGGATATTCTTTGTCAGAAGATTTATGAAAAGGTAACCCGGCTTGCCAAAGACTTGGTAAAGACAGGAGAAGACATATCGAAAGAATACGGGATTCCTATCGTGAACAAACGTATCTCGGTTACGCCGATTTCATTGGTGGGTGGGGCAGCTTGCCAGACTACTGCCGATTATGTAAAGGTTGCACGTACGCTAGACCGTGCAGCAGAGGAATTGGGGGTGAATTTCATCGGTGGCTATTCGGCTATCGTCTCTAAAGGGATGACACGAAGTGATGAATTGCTGATTCGTTCTATCCCTGAAGCCTTGGCCTGCACCGAACGTATCTGCAGCTCGGTGAATGTAGGTTCCACTAAGACGGGTATCAATATGGATGCAGTGCGTCTGATGGGGGATATTATCAAGGAAACGGCTCGGCTTACTGCAGAGCGTGATTCGCTGGGCTGTGCCAAGCTGGTGGTATTATGCAATGCTCCCGATGATAATCCGTTTATGGCAGGTGCTTTTCACGGCGTTTCGGAAGACGATGCCATTATCAATGTGGGCGTAAGCGGTCCTGGAGTAGTGAAGTATGTACTCGAACAGATTCGGGATGCCGATTTCGAAGTGTTGTGCGAAACTATCAAGCGTACAGCGTTCAAGATTACCCGTGTAGGACAGCTGGTGGCTCAGGAAGCCTCGCGCAGGTTGGGGATACCCTTTGGCATTATTGACTTGTCATTAGCTCCTACGCCGGCAGTAGGCGATAGTGTAGCGGATATTTTGAAGGAAATCGGACTGGAACACCCGGGAGCACCGGGAACTACGGCGGCATTGGCTTTGCTGAACGACCAGGTAAAAAAAGGAGGTGTAATGGCTTCTTCGTATGTAGGAGGTCTGAGTGGTGCTTTTATTCCGGTGAGTGAAGACCAAGGGATGATTGATGCGGTAGAAGCAGGGGCACTGACTATCGAGAAACTGGAAGCGATGACTTGCGTATGTTCGGTAGGATTGGACATGATTGCTATTCCGGGCGATACGCCGGCTACTACTATTTCGGGTATTATAGCCGATGAGTCGGCTATTGGTATGGTGAACCAGAAGACTACGGCGGTGCGTATCATTCCGGTAGAAGGAAAGAAAGTGGGCGAAACGGTAGAGTTTGGTGGCTTGTTGGGATATGCTCCTGTTATGCCGGTCAACCGTTTCAGCTGTGAGGCTTTTGTGAACCGGGGAGGACGCATCCCTGCACCGATACATAGCTTTAAGAACTAAGCAGAAGTATGGCAGTTGATTTAGACGGACTGAACGAGAGCCAGCGGGAAGCGGTGCTCTATATCGACGGGCCTTCGCAGGTGATAGCAGGGGCAGGTTCGGGTAAGACGCGTGTATTGACATATAAGATTGCTTATCTGATGGACCAGGGTTATGAGCCTTGGTCTATCCTGGCTCTGACTTTTACCAATAAGGCGGCCCGGGAAATGAAGGAACGCATTGCACGGCAGGTAGGAGAGGAGAAGGCACGTTATCTGTGGATGGGGACATTCCATTCCATCTTTTCCCGTATCCTGCGTGCCGAGGCAGAACGGTTGGGCTTTTCATCTGATTTTACGGTATATGATGCGGCTGACTCGAAAAGCTTATTGAAAACCATCATTAAGGAAATGGGGCTGGATGACAAGACTTACCGTCCGGGACTGGTACAGAGCCGCATCAGCCAGGCAAAGAACCAGTTGGTATTGCCTGTGGCGTATGCGTCAAATGCTGAATGTTATCAAAGTGATGTGGAGGCAAAAGTGCCTGCCATACGTGATATTTACCTTCGTTATTGGGAGCGGTGCCGGCAAAGCGATGCCATGGATTTCGATGACTTGCTGCTTTATACCTACTTGCTGTTCGAACAACATGCTGATGTGCGCGAGAAATATGCCTCACGCTTCCGTTTTGTATTGGTAGATGAGTATCAGGACACTAATTACGCCCAGCACCGCATCGTGTGGCAGCTCACCGAGAAATACCGCAAGGTATGTGTCGTGGGAGACGATGCACAGAGCATTTATTCGTTCCGTGGAGCCAATATCGATAATATCCTTCATTTCAGACAGACTTACCAGGAAGCGCGGCTTTTCAAGCTGGAGCAGAATTACCGTTCTACACAGACCATTGTGAAAGCCGCCAACAGCCTGATAGCGAAAAACCGCGCGCAGATACACAAAGAGGTGTTTTCGGAGAAAGACAAGGGCGAACCGATTCCGGTGTTCAAAGCTTATAGTGACGTGGAGGAAGGAGAAATCGTTGCAGGTACGATAACCCGGATGGTGGCGAGAGACGGATACGGATATGATGATTTTGCCGTTCTGTACCGCACCAATGCACAGAGCCGTATTTTCGAAGAATCGTTACGTAAGCGAGGGCTTCCTTACCGTATTTATGGTGGATTGTCTTTCTATCAGCGGAAAGAGATTAAGGATGTGACGGCTTATTTCCGCTTGGCGGTGAACCCTCATGATGAAGAAGCGTTCAAGCGGATTATCAATTATCCGGCAAGGGGTATCGGCGATACGACGCTGAATAAAATTACAAGTGCGGCTACGCAACACAATGTCAGTCTGTGGACGGTACTGAACGAGCCTTTGGCGTATGGTCTGTCATTGACGAAGAGTACAGTTGCCAGATTGCAGGGGTTCCGCGACCTGATAGCCGGATTTGCTTCGGATGTGGCAAGCAAAAATGCCTACGGCTTGGGGCAGGACATTGTCAGGCGTTCGGGGATTGTTGCCGATGTGTACCGGGACCGGTCGCCCGAAAATCTGAGCCGGCAGGAGAATATAGAAGAGTTGATCAACGGTATGCATGACTTTTGTGCCAGCCGTGAGGAGGAAGGGAACAGCCGTGTGTCACTTTCGGATTATCTGCAGGAAATATCCTTGCTGACCGACCTGGATAGCGAAGAGGGTGAAGGTGCCAAAGTAACACTGATGACCATTCATTCGGCCAAGGGGCTGGAGTTTAAGAATGTGTTTGTAGTTGGGCTTGAAGAAAACCTGTTCCCCAGTCCGATGGTGTCTGGAAATTTAAAGCAGCTTGAAGAAGAACGGCGCTTGTTCTATGTAGCGATTACACGTGCCGAGGAGCATTGCTTCTTGTCTTATGCCAAGTCGCGCTTCCGGTATGGGAAAACAGAGTTTAGCAGTCCCAGCCGTTTCTTGGGTGACATTGATGCGCGTTATCTGAAATTGCCCGAAGAGGACGCTGCCTTTTCACGTACTACGCAGAACGAGCGTGCCAGCCGATTGGCTCCAGAAGCTTCGTCGGGCATTTCCCGTCCGAAAGTTGCAATGGAGAAGCCTCGTGTAGTCTCTGTGGCAAGTCCGCGTAATCTGCGTAAGCTTTCCCCAGATGCTCCGGATGCGGCAGGTCCGGCACTTGGAGCAGGCCTGTCGGTTGGTCAGATGATTGAACACCAGCGTTTTGGTATCGGTAAGGTAGTGAAAGTAGAAGGCACGGGCGACAATTGCAAGGCGACCGTAGAGTTCCGGCATGCCGGTGTGAAGCAGCTTTTGTTGAAGTTTGCCCGTTTTAAAGTAATAGAATAATGTTTTTCACTACAGGCGAATTTAAAAAATAAAATGAATATCCGCATTTTGCCCAATAAGGAGTTAAAAGGAATTATTTCAGGGAGTTAAAATGATTTAGAAGCCAATACTTTAGCATCGATTCTGTAGAGACGATGTGCACATCGTCTCTACTACGTGGCATATACAAAATGCACATACCGCATGAAGTATAACTCCTGCCGAAGGCATAACTCCTTCTAACTCCCTTTTAGAAGCTGTTTTGAATTTATCGTGCGATGATTTGGGATGAGTTTTTGAGGCATTTTCGCTTCTGTGATGAGGAAGATAGCGGGCTATCTGACGAAGAACAGGAGCGAAAAAGACCAAAAAATCGCCCAAAGCACACACGAAAACGTATACATCAAGACAAGAAAAACTTTTTGGAGAAATTCAAAACAGCTTCTTATACTATGGGTATTTTGCGGAATTCAAAAAAATAAAAATAATCTGTGTTGAGAAAAAGCGAAACAGTAGTAGTATGTTAGATGTAACTAAAGTTCCTTCTCCGTGTTATGTAATGGAAGAAGATTTGCTCAGGAAAAACCTGGGGGTGATAAAGTCGGTAGCCGACCGGGCTGGGGTAGAAATTATCCTTGCGTTTAAAGCATTTGCGATGTGGAAATCGTTCCCGATATTCCGCGAGTACATCAGCCATACGACGGCAAGTTCGGTGTACGAGGCACGTCTGGCTTTCGAAGAGTTCGGAAGTCGGGCGCACACCTATTCGCCGGCTTACACCGAAGCTAATTTCCCAGAGTTTCTGAAATATAGCAGCCATATCACATTCAATTCACTTTCGCAGTTCGAACGTTTCTATCCGATGGTTAAGGCTTATCCTGAACCGGTTTCTTGTGGTATACGTGTCAATCCGGAGTATTCGGAGGTGGAAGTGGAACTATATAACCCTTGTGCGCCGGGCACACGTTTCGGAGTGACGGCAGACTTGCTTCCCGAACGTTTGCCCGAAGGCATTGAGGGTTTTCATTGCCATTGCCATTGCGAGTCCAGTTCGTACGAGCTGGAACGTACGCTGAAGCATATCGAAGAAAAGTTTTCGCGCTGGTTCCCGCAGCTGAAATGGCTGAATTTGGGAGGTGGGCATCTGATGACCCGTAAGGACTATGATGTAGAGCATCTGATTGGATTGCTGAAGGGGTTGAAGGCACGTTATCCGCATTTGCAGATTATTCTGGAGCCTGGCTCTGCCTTTGCCTGGCAGACGGGACCGCTGGTGGCTTCGGTGGTGGATGTGGTAGAGAGCCGGGGAATCCGTACGGCGATTCTCGATGTAAGCTTTACGTGCCACATGCCCGATTGTCTGGAGATGCCTTACCAGCCGGCGGTGCGTGGGGCAGAGTCGCTTCCCGCCGATGCGGTCAAGACGGCAGGTCCCGAAGCCCACGTGTATCGTCTGGGTGGGAACAGTTGCCTGAGTGGCGACTATATGGGAAGCTGGAAGTTCGACCATGAAGTGCAGGTGGGCGAACGGATTGTGTTCGAGGACATGATTCATTACACGATGGTGAAGACGAATATGTTCAACGGTATTCACCATCCGTCTATTGCCCTGTATCATAGCAATGGTGAACTGGAAGTATATCGTACCTTCGGTTATGAAGATTACCGTGACCGGATGTGTTGAGAAACTGTTTTGAATTTATCGTATATAAAAGCCTCCTCAAACGAACATAAGTGAACCGTCTGACTCACTTATGTTAAACGCCTAAGTTACTTATGTTAAACGGGCAAGTTACTTATGTCCGTTTGCTGAGCCTCTTTTGCCCGTTTTTCCGGATAGTATCATAGCCAGACGCAGGAGGTTGCGGAAGCCCGCGGATATAGGTGCGTCGGCAAACGCATATAGGTCCATCCGCTGTAAGATTATTAATCTTCAGGCTGCAAGATTATTAATCTTACAAGCGGAAGATTATTAATCTTACACCAGACGAAGTTTTCTGCATCGGGAGAAGAAGATAACGACAACCTTTTGAGAAACTGTTTTGAATTTCTTCAAAAAGTTTTTCTCCGTCTTGCTGTATTCGTTTTCGTGTGTGCTTTGGGCGAAGTATAAGATGCCGTTTAAAGTATAACAAAAAAGAGGTTCCGTAACGTGCGGAACCTCTTTTTTGTTAGAGTGTGCAATCTGCTTTTACCTTTTTATCCTATGAAAACTACTATTTATATTGTTAATTTTGTGCCAAGTCTACGGCATAGTTGGCGCGCTTGCCCGACGGATAGACACCGGTCATGAACAATACCTGGTCGGGCGACTGGGAAGCCGCTTTCATCACGTCTTCCAAATCCTGTACGGTACGAAGTTGTTTGCCGTTGGCTTTCAGAATGATGAATCCTTTGCGGATGCCGCTGTCTGCCATACGTCCGTCGCTTACACCTGTTACCTGTACACCATATCCTAAGTTGAGCTGGCGTTTCAGTTCGGCAGGCACTTCGCGGAAGGCTGCTCCCAGCAGTTCCATGTCGGCTTTCTTCACTACTTTCGTATTACCTTGAGCGTTCTTCAGAGTGATGGTGAATTCCTGGTCTTTCTTGTCGCGGAATACTTTCACTTTCACCTTGTCTCCCGGACGTTTCTTGGCAAGGATGCCTTGCAGAGAAGCCATGGTTTCTACCTTCTCACCATCTATGGCAATGATGACATCGTTTACTTTCAAGATGCCGGCAGCCGAGCCTTCTTCTTGTACTTCTACAACTTGTACACCATATCCGATGCCCAGTTCTTTCTGCTCCTTACGGATTTCTTCCGGAAATTCTTCTTTACCCATATCGCGTCCTCCGATGCCCAACAAAGCACGCTGTACGGTTCCGTATTGCTTCAGGTCGGTCACCACCTTGGTCATGATGCTGGTAGGTATGGCGAAGCCGTAGCCCGAATAAGCTCCGGTGGGAGAAACCAGCATGGCGTTGATACCCACTAACTCGCCTTTTGCATTCACCAGTGCACCACCACTGTTTCCTTGGTTGATGGCGGCATCGGTCTGAATGAATGATTCTACCTGATTGGCACCTAACCCACGTGCCTTGGCACTTACGACACCCGCCGTTACGGTAGAGCCCAAATTGAAGGGATTACCTACGGCAAGCACCCATTCGCCTACCTTCAAGGCATCCGAGTCGCCTACCGGAATGGCAGGAAAATCATCGCCTTCTATCTTCACCAAAGCCAGGTCGGTAGTAGCATCGGTACCGATAACCCGTCCTTTCATTTCCCGTCCGTCGTGCAGCTTGACCGAAATCTCGTCGGCATCATCAATCACGTGATTGTTCGTCACAATGTATCCGTCCTTCGAGATGATAACGCCCGAACCGAATCCGCGCTGTTCGGGAGTCTGGACCTGCTGCTGGCGTCCGCGGCCGTCACCGAAAAAGAAATCGAAAATATCCGGTTGGGTCTGTATTACCTTCGTCTTACTCCGCTGGATAGCCATGATGTGTACTACAGAGTTCAGTGAACTTTCGGCTGCTTGTGTCAGGTCGACGGGCTGCATTTTCGATGTATCGAATGCAGCATATTTGGCTGGAGTAGCCGTTTGGAACTCTTCGTAGAAAGAAGCGTTCTTTGTATCTTTAGACTGGAGGATGGCATACGAAGTCACTCCTGCCACTCCTGCGCTTACAGCAATCAGTGCGACTGCTCCTAATGCGAACTTAGTTGTCTTTTTCATATCTATAACTGGTTTAAATCGTTAATTTCGTTATTGCTTTAACATTTCATCTGCTAAAGTAGAACAAATATTATGCGGTTGTACTCCTTGTGTGTTCTTTTTTCTCTCTTTTAACAAAGCAAGACAGCTCCTTAACCGCGCTTAACGGGGATAACTGACAAATTTGCATTCATTATCAGTCACTTTTGCAGTCGTAAAAGATATTTCTCGTAAAAATGGCAGGAGGAATGCATTTATTGCGTACCTTTGCAGTCAGAAAGCAGTCGGACGGTCTGTCGCTGGTGTTTCGGCACAAGAGGAAAGTCCGGGCAACGCAGAGCATCCTACTTCCTAACAGAAAGCTATCCGCGAGGGTAGAGTAATGCAGAAGAAAATAACCGCCGCTCCTACCCGGAGAGGTAAGGGTGAGAAGGTAGGGTAAGAGCCTACCAGCCGCGTGGTGACACGCGGGCTGTGCATCTTAGGAGTTGTAAGGTCGTGTAAACCGGCATTAACGAGGGTTGCTCGCCCCACGTCGGAGGGTAGACCGCTAGAGCCTTTTGGTGACAAAGGGCGTAGATAAATGACAGACACCTTATATTATATAAGGAACAGAACCCGGCTTACAGGCCGGCTGCTTTTTTTAAATTAAGAATGAAGAATTAAGAATGAAGAATTTAACTTCGTCCGCATGGCATTGGCTTACGCCGAACGCTGTTTCTTCATTCTTTATTCTTCATTCTTCATTTAATAACTATGAGACTGCAATATTGGCTTCAATTCTTGACAGACGGCATCTGGAGAATCACCGAAGATGAGGTAACTCCAGTGAGGAAGCGCCTGTATTCGTGTGTGAAAATCATTTACCTTTCGATAGAGCAGTTCTTGAACGACCGCATTCCGGTGCGTGCTTCGGCACTGACGTATAGCACATTGCTGTCTATCATCCCCATCCTTGCCCTGCTGTTCGCCATTGCCCGCGGCTTCGGTTTCGATGCATTGATGGAGCAGCAAATCAAAAGCGGTGTGATAAGCCAGCAGAGCGAGCTGGTGTTTTCGTGGGTCAATTCTTACCTGCAACACGCGCAGAGCGGCATCTTCATCGGCGTGGGCCTGATTATGTTGCTGTTTACCATCCTGATGCTGATAGACAACATCGAGCGCAGTTTCAACGCCATCTGGCAGGTAAAGCGTCCCCGCACGGTGTTCCGCCAGATAACCGATTATTTTTCGATGCTGCTACTGCTTCCGTTGCTCATTGTTATCTCCAGCGGTCTGACCATCGTGATGACCACGTACGTGAAGGATTTGGAAACCTTCCTTCTGCTGGGACCGATGCTGAAGTTTCTGGTGCGTCTCGTCCCGTATGCCTTAACGTGGGGGATGTTCATCGCGCTATACGTGTTCATGCCCAACACGAAAGTGAAGCTAAGCCATGCCTGGTTTCCGGGGATACTGGCAGGTAGCGCCTTTCAGGCTTTCCAATATTTCTACGTCAACAGCCAGATATGGATTTCGAACTACAATGCCATCTACGGAAGCTTTGCCGCCATCCCGATGTTCCTGTTATGGACACAGGTGTCGTGGACCATCTGCCTGTTCGGTGCCGAGATGAGCTATGTCAGCCAGAACCTTTCTTCGTTCAGCTTCGGGAAAGAAACGGCGCATATCAGCCGGCGCTACCACGATTTCTTCTGTGCCATCGTGCTCTCCGCTATCTGCAAGCGGTTCGAGCACGAGCAGCAGCCCTATACGGCAGAAGAGCTGAGCAAAGAGCATAAGATTCCCATCCGGCTGACAAAGAATATCCTCTACGAGCTGACCGATGTCCGTCTGGTTTACGAAACTTCTGATGACGATAAGGAAGGAAACATCCGTTACTTGCCCGGAATGGACATCAACCGCCTGACCGTAGGTGTGCTGATAGAGCGGCTGGACAGTGCCGGCGCCGAAAACTTCAAGATAGACAAGGAGGACTATTCGGCTTCGTGGCATGTCCTGATTGAGGCAAAGCAGGTGTACCTGTACCAAAACGGGCGCATTCTGGTGAAGGATTTGTGATTTTTATCAATAAAATGCCCTGGCAAACTTTTGCTTGCCAGGGCATTTATTGATGTAGTACGCTCGGCATGAGCATTGTCTAACGGGTGTAAGTCCCGAGTGAGCCCTAATAGCGGGAATCACATAGCCCAAGGCAAGGGTGTCCATCGCGAGGTGGAATCTGAAGGAAGCCGGCGGCAAACATCTGGTCTAACGAACAGAAACTTCATACAAGGCATTTGACCGTGGGTAAGGTTTCTACACAAACCAAAGCCCGATAGCTATTCGGAACGGTCGGTGTAAATGAAGTAGGCATAAGATGGAAAGACAATGCCCTTATCCGAGGAGGTCTCACGGACGCATGGCGAAGACGTACCCATTCGATGTGCCCTGACGGAGTAAAGCTTGCCGTGAGAAGTCAGCAGAGGTTATAGTACCTAAGACACGTGTGTCTATGGGGAAGGACCGAATCGCGCAGTGCAATAGTAAATGACTGCTACCCTTGAGACTCTTTTGTAGTCAGATGTCCGAAAGGAGCTTCCCTACTCACCACGATAGGACGGAATCCGACAATAGAGTAGGAGTGACGCTAGTCCGAGGGATGGCTGAAAACAACTTGCCACACATCGTGAGATGAGAAAGCGCGAAACCGCCGTATGCGGAACCGCTTGTACGGTGGTGTGGGAGGTCGGTAAATGTGAAAGTAGGAGGCAAATGCCTTTCTATGATTAGCATTTACCTCCTACCCGATTGCTCGGCATGAGTATTAGCTAACGGGTGCAAGTCCCTAATGAGCCCTAATAGCGGGAATCATACAGCCCAAAGCAAGGGTGTCCATCGCGAGTTGGAATCTGAAAGAAGCTTGCGGCAAACATCTGGTCTGACGGACAGAAACTTCATATAAGGCATAAGACTGTGGGTAAGGTTGCATCACAAATCAAAGCCCTATAGCTATTCGGAACAGTCAATGTAAATGAAGCAGACATAAGATGGAAAGTTAATACCCTTATCCGAGGAGGTCTCACGGACGCATGATAATAGTGAAAAAGAAATCGAAATCAGCGGAGTAAAGCTTGTCGTGAGAAGTCAGCAGATGTCATAGTAGCAAACGTGTCGATGAGTTTGTGAAGGACTGAACCTAATAATTAAACGATAGTAATTGAAACATACCTAATGAGAGAACGAATGCAGAAAACATTATCTAAAGTTAATGGCTGCCCTCAAAGAGACAGGTCGGAAACCGAATGGTATGGGGGAGTGCAGACTTTCATGTGGATGTGTGAAGACAACATCGTGGAAGTACCATTCGACAAGGAACACCTTTTCGAGCAAATCCTGAGTCCTGCCAATCTTAATCGAGCCTATAAGGCAGTGATTGGTAACAATGGCAGTGGCGGTATCGACAAGATGTCATGTGAACAATTGTTTTCATGGCTATCAGCCAATAAAGATGCGCTCATCCTTTCCTTGATGGACGGTTCTTACCGTCCGAACCCCGTCAGAAGGGTAGAAATCCCCAAGGACAATGGCAATATGCGCCTTTTAGGAATCCCCACCGTGGTAGACCGTATGGTGCAACAAGCCATTAACCAGGTTCTGACCCCTATCTATGAGTGCCAATTCTCGAGGAGAAGCTACGGCTTCCGTCCAAGAAGAGGTTGTCATGACGCACTGCGAGGGGCGCAAGAAATAATCAATGCAGGCTACATATATGTAGTAGACCTTGACCTCGAGCGCTTCTTCGATACCGTGAATCATAGCAAACTCATAGAAATCCTCAGCCGTACTATTAAAGACGGCAGAGTTGTCAGTCTAATACACAAATATCTCCGAAGCGGTGTAATGAACAAAGGTCTGTTCGAAGCGAGCGAGGAAGGAACTCCCCAAGGAGGACCACTAAGTCCTTTGTTGAGTAATATTATGCTTAATGAGTTGGACAAGGAACTCGAACGCAGAGGGCTTCCTTTTGTCCGCTATGCCGATGACTCGATGATATTCTGCAAGTCCAAGAGGGCGGCAAGAAGAGTCAAAGAGTCCATAACCCGATTTATAGAGGGAACTCTATATCTCAAAGTCAACAAGGAAAAGACTGTAGTGTCGTATGTCCAAGGAGTTAAGTATCTCGGCTACTCCTTTTATGTAATGAAAGGCAAATGCCGCCTCACAGTACATCCGAAGTCCAAATCCAAGATGAAATCAAGACTCAAAGAACTGACGAATCGTAACAACGGATGGGGATACGTCAAGAGGAAACAGAAACTGAAGGAGTACATCCGTGGATGGATTGGATACTATCACCTAGCCGATATGAAACGTTTTCTTCTTGATACGGATGAGTGGTTAAGACGGAGAATACGCATGTGTATATGGAAATCTTGGAAGAAACCCAAGACCAAGGTGGCAAACCTCGTTAAATGTGGTATTGAAAAATACAAGGCATGGGAATGGGGTAACACCCGCAAAGGTTATTGGCGTATTGCTGACAGTCCTATATTGAAGGTGGCGATAAATAAGGAGAGCCTACGAAAGGCAGGATATCCTACCTTAATGGGCTCGTATCTCGAATGGTACCCAAAATAGGAACCGCCGTATGCCGAACGGCACGTACGGTGGTGTGAGAGGTCGGTAAACATGAAAATAGGAGATAAACACCTATGATTAGTGTTTACCTCCTACTCGATGTAGTACGCTCGGCATGAGCATTGTCTAACGGGTGTAAGTCCCGAGTGAGCCCTAATAGCGGGAATCACATAGCCCAAGGCAAGGGTGTCCATCGCGAGGTGGAATCTGAAGGAAGCCGGCGGCAAACATCTGGTCTAACGAACAGAAACTTCATACAAGGCATTTGACCGTGGGTAAGGTTTCTACACAAACCAAAGCCCGATAGCTATTCGGAACGGTCGGTGTAAATGAAGTAGGCATAAGATGGAAAGACAATGCCCTTATCCGAGGAGGTCTCACGGACGCATGGCGAAGACGTACCCATTCGATGTGCCCTGACGGAGTAAAGCTTGCCGTGAGAAGTCAGCAGAGGTTATAGTACCTAAGACACGTGTGTCTATGGGGAAGGACCGAATCGCGCAGTGCAATAGTAAATGACTGCTACCCTTGAGACTCTTTTGTAGTCAGATGTCCGAAAGGAGCTTCCCTACTCACCACGATAGGACGGAATCCGACAATAGAGTAGGAGTGACGCTAGTCCGAGGGATGGCTGAAAACAACTTGCCACACATCGTGAGATGAGAAAGCGCGAAACCGCCGTATGCGGAACCGCTTGTACGGTGGTGTGGGAGGTCGGTAAATGTGAAAGTAGGAGGCAAATGCCTTTCTATGATTAGCATTTACCTCCTACCCGATTGCTCGGCATGAGTATTAGCTAACGGGTGCAAGTCCCTAATGAGCCCTAATAGCGGGAATCATACAGCCCAAAGCAAGGGTGTCCATCGCGAGTTGGAATCTGAAAGAAGCTTGCGGCAAACATCTGGTCTGACGGACAGAAACTTCATATAAGGCATAAGACTGTGGGTAAGGTTGCATCACAAATCAAAGCCCTATAGCTATTCGGAACAGTCAATGTAAATGAAGCAGACATAAGATGGAAAGTTAATACCCTTATCCGAGGAGGTCTCACGGACGCATGATAATAGTGAAAAAGAAATCGAAATCAGCGGAGTAAAGCTTGTCGTGAGAAGTCAGCAGATGTCATAGTAGCAAACGTGTCGAAGAGTTTGTGAAGGACTGAACCTAATAATTAAACGATAGTAATTGAAACATACCTAATGAGAGAACGAATGCAGAAAACATTATCTAAAGTTAATGGCTGCCCTCAAAGAGACAGGTCGGAAACCGAATGGTATGGGGGAGTGCAGACTTTCATGTGGATGTGTGAAGACAACATCGTGGAAGTACCATTCGACAAGGAACACCTTTTCGAGCAAATCCTGAGTCCTGCCAATCTTAATCGAGCCTATAAGGCAGTGATTGGTAACAAGGGCTGTGGCGGTATCGACAAGATGTCATGTGAACAATTGTTTTCATGGCTATCAGCCAATAAAGATGCGCTCATCCGTTCCTTGATGGACGGTTCTTACCGTCCGAACCCCGTCAAAAGGGTAGAAA
Source organism: Bacteroides sp. An51A (assembly GCF_002161565.1). Classification (NCBI taxonomy): domain Bacteria; kingdom Pseudomonadati; phylum Bacteroidota; class Bacteroidia; order Bacteroidales; family Bacteroidaceae; genus Bacteroides; species Bacteroides sp. An51A. The sequence continues at coordinate 743,615 of NZ_NFIC01000001.1, read as the reverse complement.
TCCCGAAGGACAATGGCAAGATGCGCCTTTTAGGAATCCCCACCGTGGTAGACCGTATGGTGCAACAAGCCATTAACCAGGTTCTGACCCCTATCTATGAGTGCCAATTCTCGAGGAGAAGCTACGGCTTCCGTCCAAGAAGAGGTTGTCATGACGCACTGCGAGGGGCGCAAGAAATAATCAATGCAGGCTACATATATGTAGTAGACCTTGACCTCGAGCGCTTCTTCGATACCGTGAATCATAGCAAACTCATAGAAATCCTCAGCCGTACTATTAAAGACGGCAGAGTTGTCAGTCTAATACACAAATATCTCCGAAGCGGTGTAATGAACAAAGGTCTGTTCGAAGCGAGCGAGGAAGGAACTCCCCAAGGAGGACCACTGAGTCCTTTGTTGAGTAATATTATGCTTAATGAGTTGGACAAGGAACTCGAACGCAGAGGGCTTCCTTTTGTCCGCTATGCCGATGACTCGATGATATTCTGCAAGTCCAAAAGGGCGGCAAGAAGAGTCAAGGAGTCCATAACCCGATATATAGAGGGAACTTTATATCTCAAAGTCAACAAGGAAAAGACTGTAGTGTCGTATGTCCAAGGAGTTAAGTATCTCGGTTACTCCTTTTATGTAATGAAAGGCAAATGCCGCCTCACAGTACATCCGAAGTCCAAATCCAAGATGAAATCAAGACTCAAAGAACTGACGAATCGTAGCAACGGATGGGGATACGTCAAGAGGAAACAGAAGCTGAAAGAATACATACGTGGATGGATTGGATACTATCATCTTGCCGATATGAAACGTTTTCTTCTTGATATAGATGAGTGGTTAAGACGGAGAATACGTATGTGTATATGGAAAGCTTGGAAGAAACCCAAGACCAAGGTAGCAAACCTCATTAAATGTGGCATTGGAAAATACAAGGCATGGGAATGGGGTAACACCCGCAAAGGTTATTGGCGTATTGCTGACAGTCCTATATTGAAGGTGGCGATAAATAAGGAGAGCCTACGAAAGGCAGGATATCCTACCTTAATGGGCTCGTATCTCGAATGGTACCCAAAATAGGAACCGCCGTATGCCGAACGGCACGTACGGTGGTGTGAGAGGTCGGTAAACATGAAAATAGGAGATAAACACCTATAATTAGTGTTTACCTCCTACTCGATATGAAAGAGACTTTTACTTCACCTGATGCCAGCAGGGCGACATGATGAAGGTAAATTCATAATCGCCGTAGGGCAGGCGGTATTTCTCCAGCGGGAGGGCACCCCAGCTGTTGACACATCCCAAGCCCATCTGCGCCTTGTCGATACACAGGCTGGTCATGCCGGCTTTGTCCAGTTCGCCTGAGTGGCGTTGGATTTTCACCCAGCCTTCATCAAGGTCTTCGATGCGGTAGGGCAGAGCCGATGCCGAGAAGGGAGCTTCGGATACGAACATCAGTCCGTTGCCCGCTTTGTTGATGACCTGCCACCAGCGGAGATCGGTCTTGTTTCCGCTTTCCTGCGGACGGATGTACGGATAATACTGGTCGTCTACCTGCTGGCGGTATACACCCAGCGGCGTAGAATGGTTGCGGTCGGAATAGTTTTCCCACGGACCTCTGCCGTAGAACGAAATGGTTTCGAACTGGCGGGGCATCATCAGGTTCATGCCGAAGCGGAACATGTCTGATACCTTCGCGTTCGGGTCGGCTTTCATTGCCTGTACCACTTTTACCGCACCCTTGTTATTGATGAGGTAAGTGAGCGAGAGAGTCGCCGAAACGGCTTTCAGTTCATAGTCGGCACTGACTTTCACCATGTCGTTTTCCATTTCGCTCTTCAGCGAAGTGAGGCGGATGCCGGGGTTCTTCCATGCCACATATTTCTGTTGCAGGCCGGCTCCGAAATCGTTGTCGGTCGGTGCACGCCAGAAGTTGGGTGCCAGTGCGGTGCCCGGTTCGAGATAGCTTACGCCTTCTACTTCATAGACGGTGAGGTAGCCGGTGTATTTGTTGAATTCGATATCGAAGTTTTCGCCTTTCACTACCAGGTAATTGCTGTTGGTAGCATCGATTTCCGGCACGATGATGTCCTGGTTGCTTTCTTTTACATTGGCAAACTCCAGTGCCGGTGCTTCGTAGGCTTTCAGAGTCAGCTGGTCGTAGGCTACGGTATGACCGGCGGGCAACATGCCTTCGGCGTTTTTCAATACGTATTTCACGTTCAGCAACCATTCGCCTTCGGTACCGATGGTGCCATAATCCAGTGTCACGTCTTTAGTCTGGTGAGGAGCTATGCTGAGGCTTTCTACTGAGCCTGTGCGTACAATACGTCCGTCGTGAAGCAATTCCCATTCCATGCGGTATGCCGAAAGGTCGCGGAAGAAGTATTCGTTATACACCTTTACAATGCCTTTTTGTACATCGGCAAGGGTGGTCCAAATGTCCTGATAGAAGTAGCGCACTTCGTAGGCGTGCGGGTTGGGCACACGGTCGGGGCTTATCAGACCATTGTCGCAGAAGTTGATGTCGCTGGCATCAAAGCGGTTGAAGTCACCTCCGTAGGCATAAATAGTCCGTCTGTTCTTTCCGGTCCAGCGACACGACTGGTCTACAAAGTCCCAGATAAATCCGCCCTGGTATTTGGGATATTTGCGTACCAGGTCCCAGTATTCCTTGAATCCACCTTCCGAGTTGCCCATGGCGTGTGCATATTCGCACTGGATGAGTGGTTTCTGCTTGCTGTTGTCTTCGCAATAGGCGATACATCCCTTGTAGTCGTAATACATCGGGCAGAAGATGTCGGTCTTTCCGTCTTGGCGGGCTTGTTCGTACTGCACGGCACGGCTGGGGTCTTCTGCCTTCACCCAGTCGTAGGCAGCTTCGAAGTTGGGTCCGTATCCGGCTTCGTTCCCGAGCGACCAGAAGATGATGCTGGGATGGTTGAACGAGCGTTGCACGTTGCGCTGGTTGCGTTCCATGTGCGCTTTGGCATACGAAGCGTTTTTTGCCAAAGTCTTGTCACCGTATCCCATACCGTGCGATTCGATGTTGGCTTCGGCTACCATATAGAGTCCGTAGCGGTCGCACAATTCATACCAATATGCATCATCGGGATAGTGGCAGGTACGTACGGCATTGATGTTAAGCTCTTTCATGCGCAATACGTCTTGAAGCATACGTTCGCGCGATACATAGTAACCGCCATCGGGATCCATTTCGTGACGGTTGGCACCTTTAAACAATACCGGCTGGCCATTGACCAGTATCTGTGCGTTCTTCAGTTCGATTTTGCGGAAACCTACGTTTACCGGAATCACTTCAGCACCCGAAGCACCTTCCATCTGTGCATAGAGTGTATAAAGATAAGGAGTCTCGGCGGTCCACTTGTGCGGGTTTTCAACGCTCATCGTTACCGTTTCCCCTTTGGTCGAAGCTGAAGCCACTTCCTTTCCTTCGGCGTCTTTCAGGGTCAGCAGCACGTTGCCACTTCCTTTCAGCTGTACATCAACGGCAAGTGTACCGTTTTTGTATTCGGCATCCAGATCGGGGGTGACGCGGATGTCTTCGATGCGTTTCTTGTTGCGTGCATACAGATAGCAGTGGCGTGCCACTCCGGTGTAGCGGAAGAAGTCCTGGTCTTCCAGGTACGACCCGTCGCACCAGCGGAATACCTGGAACGCGATTACGTTTTTCTGCCCCGGTTTTAGGTAAGAGGTCAGGTCGAACTCGGCTTCCAGCTTGCTGTCCTCGCTATATCCTACGAATTTCCCGTTTACCCAAAGGTACATGTTCGAGCTGACGGCACCGAAGTGTGCGATAATGTCTTTCCCTCTCCACGAAGCCGGAACGGTGATTTCCCGGCGGTAAGAGCCTACATGGTTCTTTTCGGTGGGTACGTAGGGAGGATTGCTTTCGTATTGGTTCCGCCAGGCAAAGCCGGTGTTTACATAGATGGGGTCTCCGTATCCGTTCAGTTCCCATACGCCGGGTACTTGTATGTCATCCCATCCCTTGTCGTTGTATCCGGTTTTCCAGAAATCGGTAGGGCGCTGGTCGGCATTTGCCACCCAAAAGAATTTCCAGGTGCCATCCAGGCTCATATAGTTCTGCGATTGCGTTTTCCCATTTCCGATAGCTTCTGCCGACTCGTATGCGAAATAGTCGGTGTGCATCGGCGCACGGTTGATGGCGTTTATTTCCGGGTCTTGCCACTCTTTGAATGTCTGGGCGTTCCCGGCAAGAAGAGAGATGCCCAATAATCCCAATGCAAATGTTTTTCTCATGCTTTCAATTTTAAGTGTTAATGATGTTACAAACATAATTGATATTCCACCACAGATGCACACAGAGGATTTAATATTTTTCCTCTGTGTCCTCTGTGATGAATGCAAGCATTATCCTACCAGCTGCATCATGCGGCTCAGGTATTTGCCGATGATGTCGAATTCCAGATTTACCACGCTTCCTATGTGCAGCGTGTGGAAATTAGTATGTTCGAAGGTATAAGGGATGATCGCTACTTGGAACGAGTCTTGCGTCGGGTTACATACGGTCAGGCTCACCCCGTTGACGGTTACCGAGCCTTTGTCTACGGTAAAGTATCCGCGTTTCGCCATTTCGGGCTGGAAATCATACTTGAACGTGAAATACCAGCTTCCGTCGGCATCATCAATAGCCGTGCATACAGCTGTCTGGTCTACATGTCCCTGCACGATATGTCCGTCCAGCCTGCCGTTCATCAGCATGCTCCGTTCTACGTTCACTTCATCGCCTTCTTTCAGCAGCCCGATATTCGAGCGTTCGATGGTTTCTTTCATGGCGGTAACGGTGTACGTATTGTTTTCGATGTGAACCACGGTGAGGCACACACCGTTGTGCGACACGCTTTGGTCTATTTTCAGTTCATTTACAAACGAACACGTCAAGGTCAGATGCAGGTTTTCCTGTTCTTTGACTATCTTGACTACTTTGGCACATTCTTCTACTATTCCTGAGAACATAGATATTGAGTTTTGAGTTTTTGAGTTCTTAAGTTTTTGAGTTCTTGAGTTATGCTTTCGGTATGGGTTTGCTCCATACGGTTACTCCTTCCGAGTCGATTACCGATATGGTACCTCCGGCATATTCTTCGATGTAGCTCCCGCCTTTGGCGAGTATGTCTTCTGCCATGTGGATGGCTTTCTCTTCGGTTTTGATGGAAAATCCCTTGTTGTCGCTCGAACTTTGGTCCGAGAAATAAATGTCATACGTTTTCATTTCGTTCAACTATATTAATTATGGTAATGCAAATATATACAGGCTACGGTTAGCAACCAAAAAATCGAAGCGTTTTTTCTTGTGGAAATGTTCCGCTCTGCCTGCACTTATTTGTATTGGCACGCAAAAGTATCTGCATCGGCAGGTGCAACTATATGCGTGGCATGATGCAACCGGTTTCCGTGACTGGCGTGACAAACGAAATAAAGTTAAATATTTGCTTGGTTCTGTTATCCGAAGCAGAATAATGTGTTTCTTTGTACCTCATAATCGTTTAGTAAAGTTATGAATACAAAAAGAACACTTATAGGGGCATTGGTCGTATTGATGGCTTTGGGCTTGTCCAGTTTTAAACAGGAAGACGACCGTAATTTCCAAATAGCGAAGAATCTGGATATATTCAATGCTATTTTCAAGGAACTTGATTTGTTTTATGTCGATACCCTTAATCCGGAGAAAGTGATTCAGAACGGGGTAAACGGCATGTTGGCACTTACCGACCCTTATACGGAATATTATCCCGAAGAAGAAGTGAGCAGCTTGAAGGAGATGATTACCGGAAAGTATGGAGGTATCGGTGCGGCTATCCGGTATTACAAGAAGAAAGACCGTATTGCCGTGATAGAGCCGATAGAGGGTATGCCGGCTGCAGAGGCAGGAGTAAAGGCGGGCGACATTATCCTATCAGTAGGAGGGAAGGACATGGTTCGTGGTGATTTGAAACCTCAAGAGTTTTCGGAGAAAGTAAGTGAGGCTTTACGTGGCGAACCGGGTACATCGTTTATCCTGAAAGTGCTCCGTCCGTTGAAAAACGACAGCACGGTGATGGAATTTAAGATTACCCGTAAGAATATCCGGAACAATCCGGTGCCTTATTACGGTATGGTGCACGATAGTATCGGTTATCTGGCGCTCAGTGGCTTTACCGACAACTGTGCCAAGGATGTAAAAAAAGCATTCATTGAACTGAAAGATAAAGGAGCAAAGGCATTGATTCTCGATTTGCGTGACAATGGGGGAGGATCGTTGCAGGAAGCGGTAGACATTGTCAATTTTTTTATACCTAAAGGCAAGGAGATAGTCGTAACCAAAGGTAAGATCCGTCAGGCTGCAGGGTCTTTTAAGACCGCGAATGAACCGATTGATACGGGAATGCCTCTGGCTGTATTGGTTAATGGCAACACCGCTTCGGCTTCTGAAATCTTGAGTGGCTCGATGCAGGATTTAGACCGTGCAGTTATCATTGGCACCCGTACGTATGGGAAGGGATTGGTTCAGACCACTCGTCAGCTTCCGTATAATGGGACACTGAAGGTGACTACTTCGAAGTATTATATTCCCAGCGGGCGTTGCATTCAGGCAATAGATTATGCGAAGAAGAATGCTGATGGTTCGGTGGCACGTATCCCCGACAGTCTGACCCATGTGTTTTATACAGCTGCCGGTCGTGAAGTGCGTGATGGGGGAGGCATACGTCCCGACATAGAAGTGAAAGGTGATAAGTTCCCTAATATTCTTTTCTATTTGCTGAATGATGATTTGATATTTGACTATGCTACCCAGTATTGCCTGACTCATCCGGCATTGGTCTCTGTAGATTCGTTGCAGATTACAGATGAGGATTATGCCGATTTTAAAAAACTGGTAAAGGATGCCAACTTCACTTATGACCGCCAGAGCGAACAAATGCTGAAAACCTTGAAAGAAGTAGCCGAATTTGAAGGGTATATGGAAGGCGCGACCGAAGAGTTTAAGGCATTGGAACAGAAACTGAACCATAACTTGGATCGTGACCTGGATTATTTTTCCGGACCGATAAAAGAACAGATAGCCGAAGAAGTAGCAACCCGATATTTCTTTGAACGGGGTGCGGCGATGCAGCGTTTGAAAGACGATGCCGACTTGAAGAAAGCGATTGAAGTGCTGACGTCTCCTGCGGAATACCGCAAGATTCTTTCAGTGCCGGAAGCAAAAACAGAATCGGATGCGCACACGGCGTCACAAAAATGATTTTGCAAAATATTTTTATGGAAGTATATGGTAAATAGAGAAAAGTTTCCTATTTTTGTGGAGTAAATAACTAGTCCTAAAATCAGTAGAAAAGTAAATCATTATGGAAAACGAAAATAATAACAATCCGGAACAATTGCAGATAGAGCTGAAAGAAGAAGTGGCTCAAGGTACGTATGCCAATTTGGCTATTATCACTCATTCTACATCTGAATTTATACTTGATTTTGTACGTATCATGCCGGGACTTCCTAAGGCCGGCGTACAGTCGCGTATAGTGATGACTCCTGAAAATGCCAAACGCCTGATGTTTGCTTTGCAGGATAATATCGTAAAATACGAAAAGAATTTCGGACCGATTCAGATGCCAGAGCAGCAGCGCAATGCCAAAACCTTTGTACCCCCTTTGAGTGATTTCAAAGGTGAAGCATAAGAAGCACTTAGAACTAGATATAAATCCGACTGGAATCGGTGCAGGCCTGAATGGGTTTGCCCGATTTGCAGTCGGTCTTTTTTTGATGTTGTTTTTCTTGTGAGAAATTTAAGTGTATTTTTTAGGGAATAAGAAGCTGTTTTGAATTTATCGTGCGATGATTTGGGATGAGTTTTTGAGGCATTTCCGCTTCTGTGATGAGGAAGATAGCGGGCTATCTGACGAAGAACAGGAGCGAAAAGGACCAAAAAATCGCCCAAAGCACACACGAAAACGGATACATCAAGCCAAGAAAAACTTTTTGGAGAAATTCAAAACAGCTTCTAATAGTTCCATGGATGCGCCATCCCGGCGTATCCACGGATTTTTTTAGTGTATAACCTATCTAGAAAATTAATGAAAAGCCTTATTCCCAGATTCCTTCCGATGTCATTTGTATACGTCTGATGGTACCGTCTTCGTTATAGTACAGACGGTCGATACAGATGGCCCGTCGGAAACCGCAGCCATCGGTATTAATACTCCCGTTGTGGTAGATGAAATAGGATTTCCCCTTGAATTCAATGATAGCCTGATGGTTGGTATTCGAATTACCAGCTATTTCGTTCAGGATGCCTTTGTATTCCCATGGACCGTTAATGTTGCGGCTCATGGCATAGCAGATTTTTTCAGGAAACTCGGATGCAAACGACAGGTAATACCAGCCGTTATGTTTGTGTATCCAAGGCGCTTCGGTGAAACGGGGCAACTGTATGGGCATAATCGGACCGTCCAGTTCTGTCATGTTTTCTTTCAGCTTGGCATAATAGCATTGGGTATTTCCCCAAAATAAATATGCCTGTCCGTCATCATCAATGAATACAGTAGGGTCTATGTCGTCCCATCGGATGGAGGTATATTCAGTTGTCATGTCATTGGTAATAAGTGCCGAACCACGTGCATCTTTAAATGGACCGATAGGAGAGTCGGAAACGGCTACTCCGATAGATTTGCCGGGAATAGTGGCATGTTCTACGGTCACATACCAGTAGAATTTTCCGTTGCGTTCGATTACCTGGCTTGCCCATGCTTCTCCTTTCGCCCATTTAAAATCGGTAGCTTTTAATGTATAGGCATGTTCGGTAAAAGTATGCATATCTTCGGTAGAAAAAATGCACCATTCGTTCATCAGGTAGTATTGTTCGGGAGCAGGGCATTCATCGTGTCCGGCATAAATGTATACTTTGCCGTCATAAACCATTGCTGCAGGGTCGCCCAGATATTTATAATTGACTATCGGGTTGCCAGATGCAACAAACGTTGTATCATTGTTACTGGCAAAGGTCGCAAAGCTGCCGGCACATATCATCAAAGTCAGCAGCATCATGGATTGAATACGTGTGTTCATGTTTACTTTTCTTTATTAGATTTTTATGTCATACAAAAATAAGAATGTTCACTTCCAGGAAGGTGGATATTTACCTTTCTTTGGTGGACATTTGTTTTTTGTTGTATAGTTTGGAGGTTTGTTACTTCATTTCAAACGAATAGTGACTTTCAGGTGGTGTTTTGCCATATTAGAAAAAAATGATAATCTTCTTTTTAGAAACTGTTTTTGAATTTATCGTGTGCTGATTTGGAATGGGCTTTTGAGGCATTTCCGCTTGTGCAATCGAAGTATATATGCATTTTCTGAAGGCATGCATCATGCCTGCAGGTAGCTCTACCGGTGTGTCTGTGACGGGGGATTTCCAGGTATCGGGCAGGCAGATTCGGGGAGAGGGGTGGATATTTATCCGTTTTGGGTGGATATTTGTTTCCTGTAGCTGCTTTCTTCGGATGAAGTGTTCTGCCGGTAAAAGAAAGTTCGTATATTTGTTGGTGAAGATAGATGGGGAACACCGGAGTGGATGCTCCGGGATACTTGTCGTTAACTATTAGAGACAGATACTGATGAAAATACGATACTGTTCATTGCTTGTGTGGATATGCGTGTTGCTGCATATACTTCCTGCCTTTCCGCAGAATAGGGGAGGCAATTATTTGTTTACCCATCTGACAATGGATGATGGGTTGCCCAAGAATTACGTGGAGGATTTGATGAAAGACAGCCGTGGCTTTTTATGGGTCTCTACAGGGGGAGATGGTGTGACGCGTTATGACGGGTACGATTTTATTACATTCAATGCTTTTTCGGGAGAGACACGGCTGAAGAATAATTTCATCGTGAAGTTCTGTGAGGACCATTTCGGACGGATCTGGATGGCGGGAGAGCAAGGCTTGGATATTCTGGATGTAAATAGTCTGCGTTTGATAGGTGGCCAGGAGCTGGGTGGAAAATTTGCATCGGCTGCTTTTCATTCCGCCTCTTTTGTCTATTGTTCTTCTTCTGGCAATGTGTGGGTGGGTGCAGATGATGCTTTGTATAAAATCGCGTTTTCTTCAGACGGTAAAGTGGAGTATATTACACGGATATGCGATCTTTATTTGTATAACCGTAGCTTGGCTTTCTGTGAGGCGGATGGATATATTTGGTTTGATTATCTGGGCACATTGTCATTGATAAAAGAAAGTGTGTCAACTCCTCAAAAACCGGTGCCGGTATTTTCGTCTGATGCATTTATTCCGGCAAATACCGTCATGCAGTGCATCTTCCCTTGGCAGAATGACTTATGGATTGGAACCAATAAAGGATTGTTTCGTTATAACGTACGGACAGAAATATCAAGGGCTTATTATTATAATGAGCGTGACCCGTTTTCGTTGTCGCAGAGTTATGTGACGGATATCAACCTGACTCCCGATGGGGTATTGGTAGTCGGTACCTTGAAGGGGTTGAATCTGTATAATGCCGTAAGCGACAATTTTACCCGCATCCTTCAATCGGAACAGGCAGACGGTGCATCCGGATTGAATTGTAATTTCATCAATTGCCTGCTTGCCGATGAAAATTTGCTTTGGATAGGTACAGAGGTGGGAGGATTGAACAAGATGTTCATTTCGCGTTTGCAGATACAGAACGACTTGCATTCACAAGAAGATGCAGGAAGCCTTTCGGGGAATCTGGTTAATGCTATCCTGGAAGATGAAAACGGGTCGTTATGGATAGGGACGGTTGAGGCTGGGCTTAATCTTCGCCGTGCAGGGAAACAGTATTTCGAGCATTATACAACGGGATTGCCGTCACGCTTGAGCCATAATTCGGTCAGTGCGCTGGCGTCTGACGGGAAAGGCCGCATTTATGTAGGAACGTGGGGCGGAGGTTTTGGCTGGGTGAGTGGAAATAATTTGTCCGACAAGACTTTTCATCCGGTTTTGTCTTCCGAAATTCCTGAACTTTTCCAGGCTTTTGTCAGTGTGCTGCTTTACGATTCGTTGAATGACTTGTTATGGATTGGCACGAACCGGGATATATTGGCCTATCATCCAGCTACGGGGAAAGTGTTTGATCCTTTCCACGGCAAGCGCCGGGGAAGTGTTTATGGGTCGTTGGGAGGATGCATCACGTCCGATGGCATTTTATGGATAGGGGTCAGCTCTGGGTTGTATCAGATTGATTTGCACACGTATGGGAAGGACTCTTTGGAATATGCCTTGTATGACCATAAGCTTGATAATCCTTCCGAGCGGATGGCAGAGCGGATAACATCGGTTTGTCCCGGGAAAGATGGGGATGTATGGATTGGTACAAATGGGAATGGCTTTTATCGGGCAAAAGGGAAAGTCGGCAATTGCCGTTTCAAGGCTTTTACTGCGAAAGATGGTTTGATAAACGATAATGTGATAGGCGTGTGGGAAGGCAAGGACGGATATGTCTGGCTGACTACCAATAATGGCTTGTCACGTTTCAATCCCAAAGATAATACGTTTCAAAATTATACGAAACACGACGGCTTGCTCAGCAACCAGTTTTATTGGAATGCCATCGGCGGCTCGAAAAACGGTGAAGTGTATGTCGGCAGTACGAACGGTTTTTCGGAAATCCGTTTTATCCCCCGTGTAGAATCGGATAAAGGATTTCCATTGACATTTACCGGACTGTTTAGTTTTGACCGTGACGTGGCATTTGCGGATAATCGGGTGAATATTCATGAACGTGACAAGCAACTGACGGTGCATTTTGCATCCTTGGATTATAATCCTTCTGCCTTGGCATGTTATGCTTACCGGTTGGAAGGATTTGATGACAAGTGGATAGAGGTTCCTGCCAATCAGCATACCGTATCCTATACCAGCCTGCGTCCGGGAAAGTATGTGTTCGAATTGCGTTATGCTTCGGATGGAAAAAACTATGTTTCGCCTACGCAGACTTTGATGATTGAGGTTACGCCTTATTTTTACAAGACTTTTTGGTTTCAGTTGCTTGTCGGGCTGGTCTTGCTGATGTTGGTATATGGGCGGTTCCGCTCATTAAAACATCAGCAGAAATTGCTTCATACATTGGTAGAAGAGCGTACCCGGAAACTGGAAGAACAGAAAAAGCTTTTGTCCGACCAGAAGGAGGAACTTTCACATCAGAATAAGTTGTTGAAAGAATCGAACGAGAAGATTACCAGCCAGAAGAACAAGATTCTGGAAATGTCACGGAAGGTGGAAGAACTTACTGTTGACAAGCTGGCTTTCTTTACTAATATTACGCATGAATTCCGTACTCCGCTTACGTTGATCATCGGTCCTATCGAACGGGCTTTGAAGTTGAGTTATAATCCTCAGGTTATCGAACAGCTTCATCTGGTGGAACGCAACTCAAAGTACCTGTTGTCGCTTATCAATCAGTTGTTGGATTTCCGGAAGGTGGAAGAAGGACGGGTGAAGATTGTTTCCAATTACGGTAATATCCGTAGCTTTGTAGAAGAATTCATGCCTTCGTTTACGGTATATGCGCAGGCACGTGACATTGATTTGCGTTGTTATGTCCGTCTGCACAATCCGTTTATGATGTTTGCCGAAGATATCTTGCGTAAGATTCTGGCCAACCTGATAAGCAACGCCCTCAAGTTTACCCCTAAAGGCGGGCAGGTATCTGTTTATATAGCTTCGCTGATGTCAGAAAACGGCGAGAAGTTGTTTATTAGCGTAAGCGATACAGGGAAAGGAATCCCCCAGGAAGACATCGACCGTATTTTCAACCGTTTTTATCAGGCGGATAACCAATATCAGGTATCGGTGAGCGGGCAGAGCGGAACGGGCATCGGGCTGTATTTGTGCCGGAAGCTGGTCTTGTTGCTTTCGGGCGAGATAGGAGCGAAGAACAGGCCGTCGGGTGGTTCTACCTTCCGTGTCTTGCTGCCTGTGGTGCGTGGAGAGCAGCCCCGGCCGGCAGTGGCAGAAACCGAAGAGATACATCCCGAACTGATGCGTAACAGCCGGCTGACGATGCTGGTGGTAGAAGACAACAAGGACATGCGCGATTATACCCGCTCTATCTTGCGCGAGTATTATAATGTGGTAGAGGCTGCTGATGGGGAAGAGGCTCTCCGGATGCTGAAAACGTATTCGGTGGACTTTATTATCAGCGACCTGATGATGCCGGTGATGGATGGTGTGGAACTGTTGCATCGCGTGCGGAGCGATTTTTCCATTTCCCACATACCTTTCCTGATGCTGACCGCCAAGACTTCGGACGAAGCCCGGCTGGACAGTTACAAGATGGGGGTGGATGCCTATCTGCTGAAGCCTTTCGATGAAAACATGTTACTGGCACGTATTGCCAGTATTCTGGAAAACCGTAAGCGTTTCCAGCAGCGTTTTTCTATTGACATGGATACAGATTCCCTGGAGTTGGCAAATGAAAATTCGGGAGACAAGAAGTTCCTGGAAAAGGCGATGATGGTGGTGAAGGATAATTATAAGAATTCCGATTTTGAGGTGAGCGACTTTATTCGTGAGATGGGCATCAGTAAAAGTTTGCTGAATAAGAAGATGCAAAGTCTGGCAGGTCAGTCGGCTGGTCAGTTTATACGTAACTATCGGTTGAACCTCGCTCGTGAACTGTTGTTGAAAAACAAGGTGAATCATACGATGAATATTTCGGAAATAGCATATGCTGTAGGATTCAACGATCCGAAATACTTCACCCGTTGTTTCACAAAACATTTCAATGTTACGCCTAGTAGCCTGATGGAGGATTGATTGGGGAAGCTCTCCACCTGAAAGGGGCGTTTGTCCACCTCGTTTTGTGTTTGTTTTTGCAGCTTTGCACTATGCTTGCCAATCGAGTGAGTCTAATTATTGAATCAGATATAAAACCACAAGCGTATGAAAAAAGCTATTTTATTGACCATGTTTTTAGGTTCAGCATGGTGTGGCTTCGCCCAACAGCCACAAGTTACCGACAATCCGTTCGTGCACGACCCGGTAATGGCGAAGCAAGGTGATACTTATTATTTGTTCGCTACGGGCGAAGGAGTGTCTGTCATGTCCTCTAAGGATTTAAAGACTTGGAAGTTCGAGAAACCCGTGTTTGCCGAAGCTCCTCAATGGGCGGTGGAAGCTGTAAAGGGGTATAAGGGACATACATGGGCTCCCGATATCATTTACCACAATGGGTTGTATCACTTGTTTTATTCTTGCTCGGCATTTGCCAAGAATACTTCGGCTATCGGACATGCTACCAATCCGACGCTTGACCCGTCTGAACCTGACTTTAAATGGACGGATCATGGAAAAGTAATCCAGTCGATTCCCAACCGGGATATGTGGAATGCTATCGACCCTAATATCATCATCGGTGAGGACGGTACGCCATGGATGAGCTTCGGCTCATTTTGGGATGGTATTAAAATGGTGAAGCTTACTGATGACCTGATGCAGGTGGCACAGCCTGAAGAATGGCATTCGCTTTGCAGCCGTCCGCGTTCGTTCGAGCTGGATGATAAAGATCCGGGTGATGGAGCTGTAGAAGCTCCGTTTATCATGAAGCACGGAGACTATTACTATCTTTTCGTTTCATTTGATTATTGTTGCCGGGGGAAAGATAGTAATTATAAAGTCGTGGTAGGACGCTCGAAGTCGGTTGTCGGACCCTATGTCGACAAAGAAGGGAAACCGATGGCAAAAGGAGGCGGAACGCTGGTGATAGAAGGAAACGAAGCGTATGCCGGTATCGGACATAACGCAGCTTATCATCTGGACGGAAAAGATTATTTCTTATGCCATGCTTATTCGATTGCAGAAGATGGAGCCCCGAAATTGTTTATACGCGAAATGACATGGACATCTGACGGATGGCCTGTAGTCAATTATTAAATGAAGAATGAAGAATGATGAATGAAGAATCGCTTCGCCCGCATGGAAATTCTTCATTCTTCATTCTTCATTTCTCATTCTTCATTCCTGCTAATCAGTTCCAGCAGTTTCTCCACCGCCTGCTCTTCGGGGATATTCTTTTCAATGCATTCTTTTTTCTTATAAAGGCTGATTTTGCCTCGTCCGGCACCTACATAGCCATAGTCGGCATCTGCCATTTCGCCCGGACCGTTTACGATGCAGCCCATGATGCCTATCTTCAAGCCTTTCAGGTGCGAGGTCGCGGCCTTGATGCGGGCGATGGTTGCTTCGAGGTCGTAGAGCGTACGTCCGCATCCCGGGCAGGAGATGTATTCGGTTTTCGAAGTACGCAGGCGTCCGGCTTGCAGGATGCCGAATGCGGTTTCGTCTGATTTCAAGTCGGAGATAGCATCACCGTCGTTATAAAGCAAGATGCCGTCGCAGAACCCGTCGATGAGTAAAGCGCCCATATCCGTAGCGGCTTTCAACTGGAAATCTTCCAGACAGGTTTCCTTATAGTACTGGAAGAACACCAATGGGTTTTTCAGCCCTAATGCCATCAGTTGGTGGGCTAAGCCGCGGAACTCGCCCAAGCGGTTCACATGGTTGCTCTGTGCGATGATGACGGTTTCCGGATGGCGGCGCAGGCAGGCGATTGCTTCTTCGTCCAACGTCAGATAGGTAAGGAAAAGGAATTTCCGTTCTGCCTGGCTGAAATGAAGCTCAATCAGTTGTTTGTGGCTGAATGCCGGATACGTGCCTTCGCTTCCGTCCCAGCGGTTAGCGTCTACGATGTAGCCGATGCCCGGCTGGCGTTCTTCGGGCAAGGTCTGCCCGCAATAGATATAGTCCGGACGGAATTGTCCGCTTGTCTCCATATTCCCGTTGAGGCGTGCCGAAATGACTACGGGCACTTGTTCTCCTCCGATGTTTCCCACGGGTGTAGTAGCACGGCGCGCAGGGTCGGTGTAGCAAAAGCCTTCCGCTTCCATCCCGGGTATGTAGACATGGCCGTTCCGCTTGGCGACGTAGTCCACCAATTTGCGTGCAACGGGTATTTCGGCTTCAGGAGCTTCTGTAAGTGAGACACGGATGGTGTCGCCCAGTCCGTCGCATAGCAGGGCTCCGATGCCCAATGCCGACTTGATGCGCCCGTCTTCCCCGTCACCCGCTTCTGTCACGCCTAAATGAAGCGGGAACGCCATGCCTTCTTTTTCCATTTGCGCCACCAGCAAGCGGACCGTTTTCACCATAATGACGGTATTCGATGCCTTGATGGAAATGACCACGTCCGTGAATTGTTCTTCCACGCAGATGCGCAGGAACTCCATGCACGATTCCACCATGCCTGCCGGTGTATCGCCATAGCGCGACATGATACGGTCGGACAGCGAGCCGTGGTTCACCCCGATGCGTATGGCGGTATGGTTTTCCTTGCAGATGTTCAGGAAAGGGACCAGCCGTTCGCGTATCTTTTGTATCTCTTTGGCGTATTCTTCATCCGTATACTCCAGCTTCTTGAAGGTACGTGCGGCATCGGTATAGTTGCCCGGGTTAATGCGTACCCCTTCGGCATAAAGTGCTGCCACTTCCGCCACTTTCGGATTGAAGTGGACGTCAGCAATCAGCGGTGTGCCGTAGCCTTTCGAGCGCAAGCCGATGTTGATGTTCTTCAGGTTCTCGGCCTCACGTGTGCCTTGGGTGGTGAGGCGCACATATTCGCCTCCAGCTTCAATGATGCGGATGGCTTGTGCTACACAGGCTTCGGTATCGGTGGTAGGCGTATTGGTCATGCTTTGCACCCGGATGGGGTTAGTGCCTCCCATAGGTGTGCCGCCTACATATACTTCGCTTGCCTGGCGGCGTGAATAATTGAAATAATCCATGTTTTTTTTAGTTGACAAGGTACCAGTTGACAAGGTGACAAGGTTCTGAATACCTTTGTTGGCACCAGTCGATGGTATCTGAAACCTAGTCACCTAGTACCTTGTCACCTAGTTACCTAAAAAATCAATCTACTTTGTACTCGTATTTCACCTCTTTCAGGTCTTGGTTGGCTTTGACGATTTTGTTTTTCAAGCCTTCCTTGTATGCGGCAAACTTCTGTGCCAACGCCTCGTCAGACAGGGCGAGCATCTGCACGGCAAGGATGGCGGCATTCATCGCCCCGTTGATGGCTACCGTAGCCACGGGGATGCCCGGAGGCATCTGAAGGATGGAATACAAGGCATCTACACCGTCCAGGACGGAACCTTTGATAGGGATGCCGATGACGGGCAGTGTGGTATTGGCGGCAATGACACCCGGCAATGCAGCCGCCATGCCGGCTCCGGCAATAATGACTTTCAGGCCCCTGCCTGCGGCTTCTTTGGCAAACTTCTCCACTTCGGCGGGAGTGCGGTGGGCGGAAAGGGCGTTCATTTCGAACGGCACTTGCATGTCGTTGAGGAAAGCCGCAGCCTTTTCCATAACGGGAAGGTCGGAAGTGCTTCCCATGATGATACTTACAATCGGTTTCATGTCGTTTGTTTTTTGAGGAGTTAAGAAGTTAAGGAGTTAAGAAGTTAAAGAGGTTCGTTTTCATCAACCTGACTATTGGCTTTAACTCCTAACGGAGCGCAGCGGAGTGATAACTCCTTTAACTCCTTAACTCCTTTATTAAATTATTCATTAATCAGTTGCTTGTATGCTTCTGCATCCAGCAGTTCGTCTAGTTCTGATGCATCAGTCGGTTTGATGCGTACCAGCCAGCCTTTGCCGTACGGGTCTTGGTTCACCAGTTCCGGATGCTCTTCCAGTTCCGGGTTTACTTCCAGCACCTCTCCGCCTATTGGGAGGAAAAGGTCGGAAACGGTTTTCACTACCTCTATGGTGCCGAACACTTCGCCTTTGTCCAGCGTCTCGCCTTCGGTGGTGATGTCTACAAAGACGATGTCACCCAATTGGTCTTGTGCGTAATCGGTAATGCCTACATAGGCTTCTTCACCTTCCAGGCGAATCCATTCGTGTTCGTTCGTGTACTTTACATTCGTAGGGAAATTCATAATTCGAGATTTTAAAGGTTTATATTTCCTGCAAATGTACGAATTTAAAATGAAGAATGAAGAATGGCGGAGCCAGAATTTCTTTATCCGTATGGTAAACCTTGCACGGGCAGGCGTAGCGAATGGGGAATTGAAGCCGGATGAGAGCGTGATGCATATACCTGCGTTTGTGTCCGGAACTATATGCATCGGCATGCGCATATAGGTGCATCGCCGGCCGCTCTTTCTTCCGGTAGCGGGAAAAGCCGGATACTGGTATGGGAAGTCTGAACGGATTTTACGTTTCGAAAATGTCTAATTTCCTCTCTTGGACGGTCGATATATCAGGAGAATCATTACTTTTGCCAGTAAAACCAAGAAATTATTACCATGAAAAAGAAAGTACTTTTGTGTTTGCTTAGTTTCTGTTCGCTCTTTGCATGGGCGCAAAGGCAAGAGACATTGTTAGAGAAGAACTGGAAATTCACGAAAGGTGATGCGCCTGAGGCTGTGCAAGAGACGTTTGACGATACGCAATGGGAAACCGTGACCGTGCCGCATGACTGGGCTATCTATGGTCCGTTCGACCGGAGCCATGACCTGCAGAACGTGGCGGTTAAGCAGAACTTCGAGACGCAGGCTTCGGTGAAGACGGGACGCACCGGAGGACTTCCCTACGTGGGCACAGGCTGGTATCGCACCACCTTCGAAGTGCCTGCGGGCAAAGAGGCTTCCCTGGTGTTCGATGGTGCCATGAGCGAGGCGCGGGTTTACGTGAACGGAAAAGAAGCGGGCTTCTGGCCGCTGGGGTATAATTCGTTCCACATTGACGTGACACCTTATATCTATACGGACGGGCGGAAGAATACGCTGGCAGTACGTTTGGAAAACCGCCCGCAGTCTTCGCGCTGGTATCCGGGGGCAGGGCTTTACCGGAACGTACGGCTGGTGACTACAGAAAAGGTGCATGTGCCTGTATGGGGGACGCAGCTTACTACGCCTCATGTGGAAGCCAGCTATGCCTCGGTGAAGCTGCTTACCACCGTTGCCCATGCAGGGGATAAGGATATCCGCATCGTGACGGAGATTCTCTCACCCGAAGGGAAGGTGGTAGCAGTGAAAGACAATACGCGCAAAATCAATCACGGAATGCCCTTTGAGCAGAACTTTCTGGTAGATGCCCCGAAGTTGTGGTCGCCCGAAACGCCTTTCTTGTATAAGGCGGTATCTAAGATTTACGTGGATAACCGGCAGGTGGACGAATACACGACCCGTTTCGGCATCCGCAGCCTGGAGATTGTGCCCGACAAGGGTTTCTTCCTGAACGGGAAGCACCGCAAGTTCCAAGGGGTGTGCAACCATCACGACCTCGGTCCGCTGGGGGCTGCCGTGAATGTGGCTGCCCTGCGCCGCCAGCTGACGATGTTGAAGGACATGGGGTGCGACGCGATACGTACCGCCCACAACATGCCGGCTCCCGAACTGGTGGAACTGTGCGACGAGATGGGCTTTATGATGATGCTGGAGCCGTTCGACGAATGGGACATCGCCAAGTGTGAGAACGGTTATCACCGCTTCTTCGGCGAATGGGCGGAGAAAGACATGGTGAACATGTTGCGCCATTACCGCAACCATCCCAGCGTGGTGATGTGGAGCATCGGCAACGAGGTGCCTACCCAGTGGAAGCCCGAAGGGTATAAGGTGGCTTCGTTCCTGCAGGACATCTGTCACCGCGAAGACCCTACGCGTCCGGTCACATGCGGCATGGACCAGGTGTCGAGCGTGTTGGGCAATGGGTTTGCCGCCATGCTGGATGTGCCCGGATTCAATTACCGTGCCCACCGGTATGTAGAAGCCTACAACCGCCTGCCTCAGAACATTGTGCTGGGCTCGGAAACATCTTCTACGGTCAGCTCCAGAGGGGTGTATAAGTTCCCGGTACGGAAGCGCGGCGATGCCAAGTACGAAGACCATCAGTCGAGTGGATATGACTTGGAGCATTGCTCGTGGAGCAACGTGCCCGATGAGGATTTCGCCCTTGCCGACGATTATCCGTGGACCATCGGCCAGTTTGTATGGACGGGCTTCGATTACTTGGGCGAACCTTCGCCTTACGATACCGATGCCTGGCCCAGCCATAGCTCGTTGTTCGGCATTATCGACCTGGCAAGCCTGCCCAAAGACCGCTATTACCTCTATCGGAGTATCTGGAACAGGAAATCACCTACCTTGCACGTGTTGCCGCACTGGAACTGGCAGGGCAGGGAAGGCGAAAACACGCCGGTATTTGTCTACACCAGTTATCTCGAAGCGGAACTGTTCGTGAACGGCAAGAGCTATGGGAAGCAGCGCAAGCTGACGCGCGAAGAAAGCCAAGCCCTGCAGGGCAAGGATTCGCTTTGGCTCCAGCGCCGGTATCGGCTGATGTGGATGGATGTGCCATACGAGCCGGGCGAGCTGAAAGTAGTGGCTTACGATGCATCCGGAAAGGCGGCGGACGAAAAGGTAGTGCGTACGGCTGGCAAGCCTCACCACATTGAGCTGGTGGCAGACCGTACGGAGCTGGCGGCAGACGGGAAAGACCTTGCCTACATCACGGTGCGCATCGTGGACAAGGATGGCAATCTGTGTCCGATGGACAACCGCCTGGTACACTTCTCGGTAAAGGGGGCAGGCACGTATCGTGCTTCGGCAAACGGTGACCCTACCTGCCTCTATCTGTTCCACGAAAACCGGATGCCAGCCTTCAGCGGTGCATTGACCGCCATAGTACAGACTAAAGAAGAAGCCGGAGAAATCTGTTTCGAGGCGAAGGCAAAGGGTGTGAAGGGCGGCAAGCTGACCTTGCGCACGGTGCGTGAATAGTCTGTATATATTATAATTGGGAGATTTTTGAGCAAACGATAAAACCTGTCGTTTGCTCTCTTTTTATCTAAAGATTTGGTGGATACCGGCAAAACGCGGAAAACATTTGGTGGAAATGTGATATCAAGATTTTTGCACAAACGACATGTTTTGTCGTTTACCCTTTTTATCTTTGCCTCGAACTAAAAAATAAACACTATGGGAAAACGGTTGGAAGGTTTGCAGCGCATGTTGGTCATTCTCAACAAGCTGGAAGGCAAGAGGCGGTATGTGCCTGTGGAAGAACTGAAACACTATGTGGCAGATGCAATGGCATTGCGCGGCTATTCGGGTGTGACGCAACGCACGTTGCAACGCGACTTCAAGGAAATAGAAAGTCTGTTTGGCATCAGTATCGGGTTCAACGAGAAAGCCCACGGGTATTATATAAAGGAAGAAGACAAAAATGCGCCGGAACGGTACGGCCAGCTGCTTCAGAACTTCGACCTGCTCAATGCCTTGGAAGGAGACACCAACTTGCGCACCTATGTGTTGGCGGAACATCACCGCCCGTTGCCCAGCGAGTGCCTGCCGATGCTGATAAGTGCCATCAAGCATACACACCCTGTGGTGTTCCGCTATACGCTGGTAAGGCAGGGCGATAAGGTAGAGGAAAAGAAAGTCCTTCCCCATTACTTGAAAGAGTCGAACCAGCGGTGGTACCTGTTGGCATACGAAGGGGATGTGCTGAAGACTTTCGGAGTAGACCGTATCCGTGACCTGCGTATATGCGCAAGCGAGACTTTCAAGCGGAATATGGATATAAACGTGGACGAGCTTTTCCGCGATTGTTACGGCATCTGGAACCAGCCGGACATCCCGGTAGAAGACGTCGAACTGAAGTACGATGCCTTGGACGGCAAATTCCTGAAGTCGGTACCTTTGCATCATTCCCAGCAGGTCTTGACAGACAATGCGGACGAGTTCCGCATCAAAGTACACCTGCGTATCACCAATGATTTTGTGATGGAGCTGCTTTCCCGAAGCCGTTCGCTGGAAGTCATCAGCCCGCCCCACCTTAGGGAACGGGTACGGAAAGTGTACGAAGAAGCGTTGAAGCGGAATGAATGATCGTAGGTTGAAGCATAACAGGAACTCAAAAACTTAAAAACTCAAAAACAGAATACTTATAGCCTATGAAAAAGATCTATTTATGTATGCTCATCGTTGCGTTTTGTTCGTGTATGGTCCATGCGCAGACGTTACACCGCTATGTGGTGGAAGTGGAAACGGTTCCCGATAAGAGGGAATACAAAGCTGAAAAGCTGATTAACGGCAATGTGCGGCTGGAGCCTCAAGGTCCGAGGAAGACGGTAAGGTATTACGAAATCCTTTCGCGCACGCCCTTGACGGCAAAGCAATGCCAGGATTCTATCCGGTTGGGCAAAGCCCGTCAGGTTTCCAAGCCTGTACGGAAGTACCGGCACCGGAAGAACGTGACGCTGGAAGGTTGGGACGGTGTCAATCCGGCGGATGTGGAACCTACAGAGTATGACCTCAATTACGAAGACCCCGACCTGTATGATTTTATAGCAGACTGAAAACTTTTCCGTAAATAACATTAAACTGCTTTCGAAAAACGGATATATACTTCGATTGCCGGTGAAGTATATATTCTTACCCAGTTTCAGTATATATGAAACTGCGAATGAAGTATATATTCGTTTTCAAAGCAATATGGCTGTTTGGGTAAATAAATGCCTAATGCTTCCACGCCTTGTTCATAGTTAAGCACTTCTTTGGCTACATTTTCCTCAACTCTAGACAATCGCTTTTTCCGGATAGTATCATAGTAAGATGCAGCCTGTTGCGGAAGCCTGCGGATATAGGTGCGTTGGTTTTTCCATTGATTTTCCGTAAATCTGTATAAGGGTTCCTCTTTGAAATCAAGAGAGTTAGAAGAATTACCTCGTTTTCGGGTAATGAGTTGGCAACTGTTCTAATTGCCGTGGTCTGCATCGCTTTGCTTGTTCCGGTAACTCTTCGGAGGGCAAAGGTACAAAATAAGAACAGAAGAAAGAATATCTATGCCTTTCTTTCTTCTGTTTATAAATGGAACAAAATAACGAAAATCAAATAAGTTCAGTTGCTATCTATTCTTACCACTCGGAAACCAACATTGGCATAGCCTTGCGAGCCGTCCCTTGCTACATCGGATTTCTCACTGCGGCAATCGTCACGGTCGGAATCCCAACTGCCACCTTTGATAATATGCAGTCCGTCAGCATTGGTCGAGGAACTCCATTCCCAACAATTTCCCCAAAAGTCAATGCCGCCACAGGCACCCTTGCTTTGCGCGTATGCATCCACAGTTGTCAATCCACGTTCCGCATGACCGGAATTCATGGAAACATCCTTGGGCATGTGTCCGGCGGCAAGCACCCATTCTTCTTCGGAAGGCAGGCGATAACCGTGCTTGGTATCTTTTGCAGAGAGCCAGTTGCAGTAGGCTTCGGCATCCTTGAGCCCAAATCATTAAAAATGATTTGTTTCATGACTTCCTTTTGCCTTAATAAATAATACGATTTTCCTCCGTCCAGCCAAGGCAATGCCAGCGTCTAGAAGTGGCAATCACTCAGTTTTTGCGCGTATGTTTTTTCTTTCGGCTGCGGCTTCCTCTTGCAGTTGTTTGTAAAGTACTTGTTGGTCGGAAGTCAGCACAGCCGCAATGTCTGTTATCAGCTTTTCCATTGCTTCTTTACGCTTTTCTTTGGGGGCGGTGTTTATGCAATGTGACGCAGGAACTTGCAGTCAATGCCATTATTGCCATTATCGCCATTCCCAGTTTTCTTGTTGGTCTCATACTGTTCAATGTTTTAAGTTATACATTCATGTTGTCCGTTCTCGTTCGTAAGCTCGTTTGAGCGGACGTTCTGCTTATAAGACCCGGCAAAGGAATAAAAGTAAAATTGACGATGTAAGAAGCTGTTTTGAATTTCTCCAAAAAGTTTTTCTTGGCTTGATGTATCCGTTTCCGTGTGTGCTTTGGGCGATTTTTTGGTCCTTTTCGCTCCTGTTCTTCGTCAGATAGCCCGCTATCTTCCTCATCACAGAAGCGAAAATGCCTCAAAAACTCATCCCAAATCATCGCACGATAAATTCAAAACAGCTTCTAATTTTTTCCGTGATTTTCTTCTGATTGCTATTTTATCGCGTTAATCTGTTGTTTCGTTCGATTTTTTCAGCGATATTTTTTATTTTTGTCCATTGCTATTCCACTCGTTACTTTATTGACGTTTATCAGTTGTTTTGTTACAACAAAACTGATTTCGTACATACCTGGTAGCCGTTGGATTATCGGATAAATACTTTGCAGGTAACTGCAAGCGTACAAGATGGATTTGACAATATCAAATGAAATTATTATGAGGATAAGACTTTTATTGCTTTTATTGATGTGCGGTTTGATGTTTTCCGTTAAGGCTCAAACTTATCAGCCTACCGCAGAGAATTTGAAAGCCCGCCAAGAGTTCCGTGACAAGAAATTCGGTATATTCCTGCATTGGGGATTGTATGCCATGCTGGCAACAGGTGAGTGGACCATGACTAACAAGAACCTGAACTATAAGGAGTACGCTAAGCTGGCTGGGGGATTTTTTCCTTCGAAGTTTGATGCTGCCAGGTGGGTGAGTGCCATTAAAGCATCGGGGGCGAAGTATATTACTTTTACGACACGTCATCACGAAGGTTTTTCGATGTTTGATACGCAATATTCGGATTATAACATTGTGGATGCCACACCGTTCAAGCGTGATGTGCTGAAGGAGCTTGCCGATGAATGTCGTAAGCAGGGCATCGGTTTACATCTTTATTATTCGCATATCGACTGGTACCGTGAAGATGCGGTATGGGGACGCACGGGACGTGGAACGGGGCGTCCTAACCCAAAAGGGAACTGGAGGAGCTATTATACTTTCATGAACAACCAGCTGACTGAGTTGCTGACCCATTACGGCCCTATCGGTGCTATTTGGTTCGACGGTGTATGGGATCAGGATCAGAATCCCGGCTTTGATTGGGAATTGGATGAGCAATATGCTTTGATTCATCGATTGCAACCTTCCTGCCTGGTGGCTAACAATCATCACTTCACACCCTTTCCGGGAGAAGATATTCAAATCTTCGAACGTGACCTTCCAGGAGAAAATAAAGCCGGACTTTCGGGACAAGACATTAGTTCTTTGCCTCTGGAAACCTGCCAGACGATGAACGGTATGTGGGGGTATAAGATTACAGACCAAAACTATAAGTCGGCTAAAGACTTGATTCAATACTTGGTGGGTGCAGCCGTGAAAGATGCTAACTTATTATTGAATATTGGTCCGCAGCCCGATGGAGAATTGCCCGAAGTGGCGTTGCAACGTCTGGCGGAGATAGGTGAGTGGATGAAAGTTTACGGTGAGACCATTTATGGCACACGTGGCGGATGTGTCGGTCCGCATCCTTGGGGAGGCACCACCCAAAAAGGCAATAAGCTTTATGTACACATCCTTAACCTGCAAGACAAGGCTTTGTTTCTTCCGCTTACCGGCAAGAAAGTAAAGAAAGCTTTTTATTTCGTAAACGGAACACCCGTGAAATACGAGAAGAACCGTGTAGGTTACACGCTTTTGCTTGATAAAATACCGACGGATATTGATACGGTGATAGCATTGGAACTGGAGTGAGCCGGATTCAGATAAACAATATTCCGATAATACCACAGAACAGTCCGATGAGGAAGCCTCCGCCCACTTCATTCAAGGTGTGCTGGCGGACGATGATGCGTGCCGAGCCTAGCATGCCGGTGAGCAGGATGAAGATGCAGAGCCACCACGTAGGATTGAACTGGAATATAAAACTGTATGAAAGCAATCCGCCTATCATCATGCCGCCGCTTGCCATGTGGGTGCTGATTTTCCATTTAAGATTAATAAGCGCACAGATGACCATACAGAGCAAGGTTGCCACGATGATGCCGCCCATATAGCGGGGAAGATGATAACGGTACATCGTGACAAGGCATCCTACATAGCTCAGGATGGTAAGGATATAGGGTACATAGCGCCGTTCGCGTTTGCCTAGTTCATGAAGAGACCATCCGTTGATTTTCTGCATCAGATATATGCTCAGCATCGGCAAGAGGATGGTGAAACAATACACTATGGCAAGCACGATAAGTTTGTATTGGAGTGGCAATATGCGCAGGTAGGTGAAGAGAAAGAGCAGGACAAAGGCCACGAAAGGGACCATAAAGGGGGTGAATACAGCCGACAGGATACGGGCTGCCGTTACCCACGGGTCTTTTTCTTCTCTAGGGTTCCGTTGTACGGGGTCGTGATAAGTCAGTTGGTCGGGGATGTTTGTATCTTCCATTGTTTTTATCTTCTTAGTCGTGCTACAGGGATGTTCAGTTGCTGCCGGTATTTGGCTACAGTGCGCCGTGCGATGGGGTAGCCTTTGTCTTTCAGTATATTGGCAAGTTCGTCATCAGTATAGGGTGCGTTCTTGTCTTCATGGTCTACACATTCTTTCAGTATACGCTTGATTTCGCGGATAGAAAGTTCTTCGCCGTTTTCGGTAGTATATCCGTCGCTGAAGAAAAATTTGAGCGGATAGATACCGAAGTTGGTCTGCACATATTTACTGTTGCTCACGCGTGAGATGGTAGATATATCCAGATGGGTACGTTCTGCCACGTCTTTCAGTATCATCGGGCGGAGGAGCGATTCGTCTCCTTCCTGGAAGAAGGGGCGTTGCAGGTCGATAATTGCCTGCATGGTACTCATCAGGGTTTGTTGGCGTTGTTTTACGGCATTGATGAAGTTTTGTGCTGCGTCTACTTTCTGTTTCAAGAACAGGAGGGTATCTTTCGATTCCTTGCTTTGGTTCGCTTTGTTGCGCGTATGCTCGTCCAGCATGTCGGTGAATTCGCGGCTCAGCCGGAGTTCGGGTACGTTGTGGTTGTTGAGGCTGAGGCTGATGGTGCCGTCGTCTTCGGTTTCAACGATGAAGTCGGGAATGATTTGTTGCAGGTTTTTCCCGATGGCTTCTCCCATTGAGCTTCCAGGACGCGGATTGAGTTTTACCAGTTCTGCTACAGCATCGTTGTATTGTTTTTCAGTGATGTTCAGTCTTTGTAAGATTCTGTCTTTGTTTTTTTTGGTGAAGTCATCGCAACATTTGTCGATAATGTTGTATTCGATTTGTTTCAAGGGTGAATCTTCTTTCCGTCTGATTTGCAGGAGCAGGCATTCTTGCAGGTTTCTTGCTCCGATTCCAGCGGGGTCGAAGTCCTGGATGACAGACAAAACGTGTTCTACTTCTTCGGGTGTGGTGCTGATGCCTTGGTAGATGGCAAGTTCGTCGATGATGGAGTCAATGCTTTTCCGCAAAAGCCCGTCATCGTCGAGTGAACCGATAAGGTATTCTCCCAATTGCTTTTCTTCGGGTGTCAGGGCTTGCATGTCAAGCTGTTCTTTCAGGGTTTCATAAAAAGAGACATTGTCCGAGAAGGGTATGTCTTCGGGAGTATCGTTTTTTGAGCGGTTGTTCTCTTGTAGTTTGTAGTCGGGGATGTCATCTTCGGTACGATAGTCACCCAATGAGAGATCTTCTCCATAATCGGTGTTGGGCTCGCCGTCCTGGTCGGTGGTGGCATAGTCTTCCCCCTCATCGCCGTGCAGGTCATCTCCAGAAGGCTCCTTGCCTTCTTCCAGTGCCGGATTGTCCAGAAGTTCCGCGTGGACGCGCTCTTCCAGTTCTACCGTAGGGAGTTCCAGTAATTTGACCGCTAAAATCTGTTGGGGCGACAAGGTTTGTACTTGTTGCTGTGTCTGTGTCTGTACTTGACTTGAATGTATTGCCATAAGCCGGATTTGATTAACTTTCGCAAAGGTAGGAAATAAATTTGAGAATGAATCGTTTTTTCCTTATCTTTGTTCAGTCATGCCAGATTTGCAATCCGGAGCCATTTGTTGATGATGCGGATTGCAAATCCAGCGTGACGGGGAAACATCTATGTAGGGGCGTATCGCATACGCCCGTATGCATCCACTAATCCGCGTAGATGTATTCAGGGCGTATGCGATACGCCCCTACAAGATTGGTCACACACTGTGTGGCGAATTGGGAAGGGCAAGTAAAACAGGGGCGAGCAAACCCTGCCCCTACGGTTGTTTTTGTGAAACGAGGAATATATAGTAGAACAAAATTGGTTTGCGAAAAAATCTTGATGTATTGTCATCTAAGGGAACGAACGTGAAGGATCTCGTAGACATCCACGTGGGCGCATCCGAGATGCTTCACTTCGTTACCAATGACGAATTTACAATTTGTCATAATCGAATGGGTTTTCCGCAGGAAATAGGCACTCAGCATGACAAATGATTTTTCGCATTTTATTTCTGATTGACTATAAAAAGCAAGACTTATGAGAAAATTAGTTTGTGTCGGTATGCTATGTGCATTGTTATCTGCATGTACATCTCCGTTCGAGAAGCAGGTGAAGGCTGATTTCCAGGCGAAAAAGGCTTTGTTCTCACAAGGGGATTTCTTCGGTGTGTTCGATGATGAAGGATTGACAGCTGAAGAACGGGATGCCCTGATGTTCTTTTATGCGTATATGCCGGTGGGCGATATTACGGATTATTCGGGCAACTTTTATCTGGAAAACATCCGGAGCTCGTTTGCCACGCGCGAAGAGACGGAGTGGGGAAAGAAGATTCCCGATGATGTGTTCCGGCATTTTGTCCTTCCGGTGCGGGTGAATAACGAGGCGCTCGACCGCTCGCGGATGGTGTTCCACGATGAACTGATGCCCCGCCTGAAGGGATTGGCGATGTATGACGCCGTGCTTGAGGTAAACCATTGGTGCCACGAGAAGGCGAATTACCAGCCTTCGGACGCGCGTACCAGTTCGCCCCTTGCCACGGTGCGGACGGCTTACGGGCGTTGTGGGGAAGAGTCTACTTTCCTTGTGGCTGCGCTCCGCTCGGTGGGCATTCCGGCACGGCAGGTCTATACGCCCCGCTGGGCACATACCGACGACAATCATGCGTGGGTAGAGGCTTGGGTAGACGGGAAATGGTATTTCCTGGGAGCGTGCGAGCCTGAGCCGGTGCTTAATTTGGGCTGGTTCAACGAGCCGGCAAGCCGCGGCATGCTGATGCACACCAAGGTGTTCGGCTATTACGAGGGACCGGAAGAGGTGATGCGCACCACCGCCAATTATACCGAAATAAACGTGATAGGCAACTATGCGGAAAACGCACCTGTATCGGTACGGGTAACGGATATAGATGGAAAGCCCGTCGAAGATGCTTGCGTGCGCTTTGGCATCTATAACTATGCGGAGTTTTATCCGGTTTCATCCCAGAAGACAGGTGCGGACGGACGGGCAAGCCTTTCCGCCGGACTGGGAGATATGGTGGTGCTGGCGGTGAAAGACCGTGCGTTCGGAATACAGAAAGTGTCTTTCGGAAAAGACAAGGAAGTAAAACTCCGGCTCGAACATCAGGTAGGCGACACGCTTTCGTTCTCGTTTGACATCGTTCCTCCCGCAGGTGACCCGACACTTCCGGAAGTCACGCCGGAGCAACGCGCTGAGAACGATATCCGTTTCAACCGGGAAGACTCCATCCGCCATGCGTATATTGCTTCCTTCCCCGGTGCGGACGCAATTCGTGCCTTTGCCTCGGAAACGGGATATGATGCAGAAGCGGTTGCACCCTATATCGTGGCTTCGCGCGGAAACGCTTCGGAGATAGAGGCTTTCTTGAAAGAGGCGGCAGGACGGGAGATGCGGAGTCGTGCGCTGGATTTGCTGGGCACACTTGCCGAGAAAGACTTGCGCGATGCGGAGGCAAGCGTGCTGGACGACCATCTGTATCATACGGATTCGCTGGCGGATGTGGCTACGGTCTTGGCTCCGCGCATCGGATACGAAATGCTGACTCCTTACCGTTCGTTCTTCCGGCGTGAGATACCCGAAACGGATGTCGCCCGTTTCCGCGAGAAACCTTTGGAACTGGTGGAATGGTGTAAGGATAGCCTGATGCTCCGGGATGACTTGTGTACGGTGGGTACGGTGATTTCTCCCGAAGGGGTATGGAAAAGCCGTATGGCAGACCGGACTTCGCGGAACACGTTCTTTGTAGCGGTGGCACGTTCGCTCGGCATTCCCGCATGGATAGACCGTGTGACGGGATATGTATTATATAAGGAGAACGGCAAGGATGTAGCGGTAGATTTCGAAAGCGGGCGTTCGGAACAAGTGGCGGAAGGCACGCTGAAGCTGGACTATACGCCGATACCCCGTCTGGGCGACCCGTCGTATGCACGCCATTTCTCCTTGTCCCGTTTCGATGGGGAAGGGTTTGCCTTGCAGGTTTATCCCGATTTCGAGCCTTGGAGCAAGTTGTTCAAAGAACCGGTCCCGGTTCCGGCAGGCTATTACATGCTGGTGTCCGGCACCCGTCTGGCTAAGGGAGGCGTGCTGGCGCAAGTGTCTTTCTTTGGCGTGGAGCAGGATAAGGAAACCGATGCAGGACTGGTGATGCGTGAGAGTGAGGAGGCGGTCAGTGTGATAGGCAGCTTCAATTCGGAATCCAAGTTCCAGACTCCGGAAGGTGGGGAGACTTCGGTTTTGCTCACCACGGGCAGGGGCTATTTCATTGTGGGCATTTTAGGCGTGGGTGATGAGCCTACCAACCATGCCTTGAAGGACATCGCCGCCAAAGCCTCGGAATTGGAGAAATGGGGACGGAAGATTGTGTTGCTTTTCCCCTCACGTGCCGCATACGAGAAATATCAGTCGGCTCCGATAGAAGGCTTGCCTTCGACCGTAGTTTTCGGTATTGATGCTGACGGAAGCATAGAGGCCGCTATCCGGCAGGAGATGAAGCTTCAGGCTGGCACCCGTCTTCCGGTTTTCATCGTAGCCGATACGTTCAACCGTGTGGTATTCGAGTCGCATGGCTATACCATCGGCATGGGCGACCAGCTCTTGCATACGGTTCATGGGTTGTAAAAAGATTGGTTTTCACCACAGATTAGTCAATTTACGATTTGATAATTTACTATTTATGCGAATCAGGAGTTAAACGTAGTTAAGTTTCACAGGAGTTATCACTTCATTGAGGAGTTAAAGTCCAATAGTCCTGTCTCTGAAAACAGTGCAAGGGGTATTGGCATCTAACTCCCAGCCCGCCCAGCGGGAGATAACTCCCTTTTAACTCCTGATTGGCATTATTTACTATTTTGATATATTCCGCAATTAGCCAATGTAGGGTGGGGTTCGACCGCCTGTATGCGTCCACGTGGATGTTTTCGGGCAGGCAAACCCTGCCCTACAAGTTAATTGGCAAGATGCGGGATTCATTAAAAAGAAGCATAATGAAAAACGAATTTTTGCTTTCACTCTCCAAAGAAGAGTTGATACGGTTGATAGAAGATTATTCGAAAAACTGGCTGGCGATGGACGGCGTGTGGTTTCAGTCGGTAGAGCGGATGCGTGGGATGGACGAGGCGATGCATCACGATGCCGAGGCTTGGCAGAGGTTTACCGTGATTGAAGCCAAGCGCATCAAGGCGTTCTTGGGCTTGCCCGAACGTGCCGGCTTAGAAGGACTTGCCCGTGCTTTGCAATGCCGTTTTTATGCGAATCTGAATGAGGCGGATATCATCATGGATGCCGAAAGGAAAACATTGGTGTACCGTACCCGTGAATGTCGGGTGCAACGGGCACGCGAACGGAAAGGAATGCCTTTCCATCCTTGCAAGCCAGTAGGCGAGATAGAGTATGCAGGTTTCGCCCGTACCATTGACGAGCGCATCTCGTGCGAGTGCATTTCATGCTTTCCCGACGTGACAGACCCTGCATGTTGTTGCGCTTGGCGTTTCAGGCTGGATGATTAGTCATACGGTGTTCCGCATAATGCTTCAATTGTAGCCCGTACCCGTCGGGATGTAGTGACATCGCGGGTATATTCGTCTGCATCTTTGCTTCCCATTGTGACTTCTGGATTGGTGAAAAGCATACGGCTCTTCACTTGCTCGCGGGCAGAGAAATGGAATTCCCGGATGCTGGTGTCTTGTGCCAGCTTTCGGATATTTGTTTCGTTCACGCCACATCCGGCAAGAAGGATGATGCGCTCTTTGGCATATACTTGCAGGTCTTTGAGAAGAGGGGCACCTTGAGGGGCGGTGGGTTGCTGGCCCGAAGTAAGGATGCGTGTCACTCCCAATGATACCAGTTCATCAAGTGCCCGGTAAGGATTCTGGCAATGATCGAAGGCACGATGGAAGGTGACAGGGGTGTCTCCGCTGGCTTCCATCAGTTTTTGCATCAGTGCCAGGTCGATGTTGCCTTCCGGTGTGAGACATCCGAACACCAGTCCGTCGGCACCAGCCTTACGTGCCGTGCGGATATCTTCCAGCATTGTTTCTGCTTCGATGGGAGAATACAGGAAATCGCCTCCCCTTGGGCGGATGATGACATGCAGACGGATGTCGAGCATCCGGCGTGCGGTCTTGATTTCACCATACGAAGGGGTAGTCCCTCCTTCGGGGATGCCGGCGCACAGTTCTACGCGCTGGGCTCCTCCTTCTTGTGCGGCAAGACAGCTTTCTACCGAATTGGCGCACACTTCGAATGTGTATTTTCTTTCGTTCATCGTTTTAAAGTATGTGTAAAATTAGTATTCTCACCACAGTGGGCACGGTGGCAAACTGCGGGAATTAATATCTGAAGCTGCTTCCACCCAAGAATTCGCGAAGGAGCGAGGTGGGTGGTAACTGATTATCGGGGATAGACGTAAAATAGCCCAGAAAACGAAGCAGGCGGTTGGCTTCCGAATACGCCGGACAATTGTTCGGTACTTTGCGTAAGAGGGGTTCGGCATAGTCTTTCAGCACGGCAAGCTCGAACAGAAGGGCGGAGTTGAACATTGCATCGGCATATTCCTGGTAAGGGAAAATCCACTTTTCTTCTCCTGCACGTACGCTTTCCCACCGGTTGATGGTATCCTCGGCACTGCTTCCCCGGTATTTCGAGTCACGGATGATGCGGCGCAGGAGCCGGTTGTCTGTCGTTGGGATATAGTTATGATTATCCAGTTGGATAGTGGTCAGTGCCGATACATAGATTTTGTATTTGTTCGCTTCCGGAATGTGGCGTGTCAGTTCGGGATTGAGTGCGTGTATGCCTTCCAGTATCAGAATCATGTTGTCATTGATACGGAGTTTCCTGCCACTCATTTCCCGTTTCCCTGTCACGAAGTTGAAGCGTGGAAGTTCAATTTCTTTACCGGCTATCAGATCTTGTAATTGCGATTCGAAAAAAGGCAGGTCGAGGGCATAGAATGATTCGAAATCGTGCTTCCCGTTTTCGTCCAACGGGGTATCGTCGCGGTTCACGAAATAATCGTCCAGCGAGATAGGGTAAGGGCGCATGCCGTTGGTGATGAGCTGTACGCTCAGGCGCTTGCTGAAGGTGGTTTTTCCCGATGAGGACGGTCCCGAAATCAGGACCAGTTTGACACGTTCCCCGTTCTGGTCACGGTGGGTGATTTCATCGGCGATGCGGACGATTTTCTTTTCCTGAAGTGCTTCGGATACATTGACCAGCTCGGTGGCAAGCCCTTTCTGGCACGCGATATTGAAATCGCCTACGGTGGCGATGCCTAAGATCTCGTTCCAGCGATGGTATTCTTGGAATACTTCCAGCATTTTTTCTTGCTTTACCACTTCTTCCAGCCGGGTAGGGTCTTTCCGGTTAGGGATGCGCAGGAGTAGTCCGTCATAGTATTTTACGATGTCGAACAAACGGATGTATCCGGTGCTGGGGACGAGGCTTCCGTAATAGCAATCCGTCGTGTTTCCCAGCCGATAGTAAAATGTGTATAACTGGTCATAGCTGCGGAGGAGTTTTGCCTTGTCCATCATCCCGTGCTGGAGGAACATTTCGGCCGCTTGTCTGGTGTGGCACTCGATGCGCTGGAAAGGGATGTCTGCTGCAATGATTTCCTGCATTTTCTGCTTGATGCGAATCACATCGTCTAGTCCGATGGAACGGTCCAGATGCAAATCGCAATAATAACCTCTTGATACAGGATGCTCCAGCGAGATGCTTCCTTGAGGATAGAGTTCTTCTACCGCCTTGACCAGAATGAAACACAACGAGCGGAAGTAAGTGCGCATTCCTGAAGGATTTGTGATGTCGAGGAACTCGACATCCTTATTATAGTATACTCTGAAGTTCAGGTCTTCTACTTTATTGTTTACCTTGGCGCTTACCACGCCATAAGGCATATCCAGTCCGAAACCGTTATAGATGTCGAGCAAACTGCTCCCTTCGGGAAAACTTTGGGTGGAATTGTTGTTTTTGCAATAGATGTCTACCATAAAGGTGTATATTTGTTGTTTTCGAGGGTTAAGTTACGAATTAATCCCGACATTCATTGACTTTTAAATCTTTTTTTATTTGATGGTATAGTTCCCAAGAAAAATCAACGACTTTTGATTTATATCAAGAATTTGCGAGAAGAATGCGAAAAACTGCTTTTAAATATAATAACATATGTCGTAAACCTGTATTTTTGTGTCGTAAAACATAAAAACAGGATAACTAGTATGCTTAAAAGGATGAAAAAAATTCTTGTAACAGGTCTTCTGGAAATGAAGAACAACAATGTGCGTATCTGGGAAGACATGACACGTTGACAGAAGATTAGGATTTTTTTGAATGTAGTAAAAAGTAAATGAAAATGGAATGAATAATGGAGGTTGCAGGGCGTAGAGCTTTGCAACCTTTTTTGTTAATGTGCTAATGAATAATGATTAATGTGCTAATGAATAATGTGCTAATGTGAGAATACATTATCACATTGCCACATTATCACATTAATCATTAGTACGCTGTTTTGTCCGTTTTATTTTCCCAGTCGGTGAAAGCTTTGAGGGCTTCTTCGGGCAAGAGGCGTTCCGCTTGCAGGCGGCGGTCTTCAGGATTCAGTTCCAGTTCTTTGTAGATGAATGCGTCATCGAATCCGATACGGGCGGCATCGTGTTTGTCGTTTCCGTAATACATGCGGTCCAGATGCGCCCAATAGATGGCTCCCAGACACATGGGGCAAGGTTCGCACGAGGTGTAGATTTCGCATCCGCTCAGGTCGAATGTCCCCAGTTTCCGGCAAGCGGCACGGATGGCGCTTACTTCGGCATGGGCGGTAGGGTCGTGGTCGGGGGTTACTCGGTTGGTACCTGTGGCGATGATTTCCCCGTTGCGTGCGATGACGGCTCCAAAGGGGCCTCCTCCTTCGGCTACATTGCGTATCGACAGTTCTATAGCTTTGCGCATCAATTCTTCTTTCGTCATAAGCTTTCAGGTTTAAGTTTCGTGTCCCTAAAGATACGTTTTTTTCACCACAGATTACACAGATTCATAAAATTATTTAGGAATAAAAACATAAGGATTGCCAGACATTCATGGATAAATAAAATCTGTGTAATCTGTGGTGAAAAACACAAAAAAAGCGGAGGCACTTTTACGTACCCCCGCTTTCTTTTTATCGGGTAAGAGATATATTACATCATGCCACCCATGCCTCCCATTCCGGGTGCCGGCATTTCGGGCTTGTCTTCTTTCTTATCTACGATGACACATTCTGTAGTCAGGAACATACCGGCGATAGAAGCCGCATTTTCCAATGCTACACGGGTTACCTTGGCAGGGTCTACCACGCCTGCGGCATGCAGATTTTCGTAAACGTCTGTGCGTGCATTGTAGCCGAAGTCACCTTTGCCTTCACGTACTTTCTGAACAACTACTGCACCTTCCTTGCCGGCGTTGGCAACAATCTGGCGCAACGGTTCTTCGATGGCACGTTTGATGATTTCGATACCGGTAGTTTCATCGGCATTGTCACCCTTCAAGCCTTCCAGTGCATCGATGGCACGGATGTAGGTTACGCCACCGCCCGGAACGATACCTTCTTCGATAGCCGCACGTGTCGCGCACAAAGCATCGTCTACACGGTCTTTCTTTTCCTTCATTTCCACTTCGCTGGCTGCACCTACGTAAAGCACGGCTACACCGCCCGACAATTTGGCAAGACGTTCCTGAAGTTTTTCCTTGTCATAGTCGGAAGTAGAGTTCTTGATTTCAGCCTTGATTTGGTTGATACGGTCCAAAATGTTGTCTTTGTCACCGGCACCGTTCACGATGGTTGTGTTTTCTTTTGTGATGGTAACTTTTTCGCAGCTACCCAGCATGTCGATAGTGGCTTGTTCCAGTTTCAAACCCTTTTCTTCGCTGATGACAACACCACCCGTCAGGATAGCGATATCTTCCAGCATGGCTTTACGACGGTCGCCGAAGCCCGGAGCCTTAACGGCACAAATCTTCAACTGGCCACGCAAGCGGTTGACAACCAATGTGGTCAAGGCTTCGCTATCTACATCTTCTGCGATAACCAGCAAAGGACGTCCGCTCTGTACGGCAGGTTCGAGGATAGGCAGGAAGTCTTTCAGGTTGCTGATTTTCTTATCGTAAATCAGGATGTACGGACGTTCCATTACGCATTCCATCTTTTCTGTATCCGTTACGAAGTAAGGAGACAGATATCCACGGTCGAACTGCATACCTTCTACAACGCCGATGGTGGTGTCGGTACCTTTGGCTTCTTCGATGGTGATGACACCGTCTTTCGAAACCTTACGCATAGCGTCGGCAATCAGTTTACCGATAACCGGGTCGTTGTTGGCAGATACAGTAGCTACTTGTTCTATCTTGTCATAGTTGTCTCCTACGGTTTCAGCCTGAGCCTTGATGCATTCAACGACTTTCGCTACGGCTTTGTCGATACCACGCTTCAAGTCCATCGGGTTGGCACCGGCGGTTACGTTCTTCAGTCCTACGCCTACGATAGCCTGAGCCAGTACGGTTGCGGTAGTTGTACCGTCGCCTGCATCGTCGCCGGTTTTCGAAGCTACAGATTTCACCAACTGTGCGCCGGTGTTCTGGAAAGCGTCTGCCAGTTCGATTTCTTTTGCTACGGTTACACCGTCTTTCGTGATTTGCGGAGCACCGAATTTCTTTTCAATGATGACGTTACGTCCTTTCGGACCCAGTGTCACTTTTACGGCATTTGCCAGTTCGTCCACGCCTTTCTTCAACTGGTCGCGGGCATCAATATTGAAAAGTATTTCTTTTGCCATGATTCTTCGTTTTTAATTGTTCATTATTCATTATTAATTGAGTACGGCGAGCACATCGCTTTGACGCATAATCAGGTATTTTACACCGTCGTGTTCGATTTCTGTGCCCGAATATTTGCCATATAATACTTGGTCGCCTGCTTTCAGGATCATTTCTTCGTCTTTTGTGCCATTGCCTACGGCTACAACTTCACCTTGCAACGGTTTTTCTTTTGCTGTATCGGGGATGATGATGCCACCGATTGTCTTTTCTTCTGCAGGTGCCGGAAGAATTAGCACTCTGTCTGCTAATGGTTTAATGTTCATAATGTTTATATTTTTATACGTTATTCATTAAATTCTATCGGGCTTGTCCATGCAAGCCACCTTTCTCTCTACCAAAACCGTGCCAAAGTGTTTTTCTGACATTCTGTCAGCATGATGTCTGCCACATAGCTGCGTGGACAGATGCATATAGGTACATCGGGCGGCGCACTTATATGCCTTGCCGGTTCAGGCTATCTGCCTTGCGGCACGCAGAATCATGTCTACGGCTCCATCGATTCCGGTCCGCTCGGTGTTGATAATCAGGTCGTAGCCATTGATGTCGGTCCATTGCTTGCCGGTGTAGTGCCAATAGTGGTTGGCACGTCCGGTGTTGACCTGTTCGATTTTTCTGGCGGCATCTGTTGCCGAAAGGTGAAGTTCGTCGGCAAGCTGCTTGACCGCAAAGTCCCGTCCCGACATGATGAAGACACGGAGCACGTGCGGGTCATCGCGCAAAATCCAGTTTCCTAACCTGCCGATGATGACGCAAGGGCTTTTGTGCGCCAACCCGCGGATAGTCCGGCTCTGGCTGACGTAGATGGCGTCTTCTTTCGAGGGGTTCATGGATGCCGGTATGCCGCTGTCGGCAAATATCATTTCCCACAGGCGGGAGGTGGAAAGGGTTTGCTCGTTCTGTGCCACGAAGTCGGCGGAATATCCCATCTGTTGTGCCGTCTGGTCGATGAGCTGGCGGTTGTAGCAGGGGCATCCCAGGCGGCGTGCTACTTCCGCACCGATGGCATCGCCTCCGCTCCCGTACATGCGCGCGATGGTGATGACGTGGTTGCCTCTCCACTCGTCGCTGGTTTGTGGGGCAGCTTTCCGGCGCTCGCCTTTGGGGATGAAAATCAGGTCTAACCACTGGAGGTGAGGCGAGAATACCCGTACCATGATTCCTACGTAGAACATGGATACCAACGTGCCTACGCCCACCATCTTCCAGCTCCAGTGCCCGAAATAGACGAACATGAAAACGGTGCCGATGCATACTAAGCAGGTGTCGGAACAGATTTTCACCTTGCCGAAATCTTTTCTGAGAAAACGGGAGATGGCAAGCGGAAGCCCTTCGCCGGCAAGCATCAACGAGTCGCAGCGCACCTCGCAGGCGATGCCGAATGCCAATATGGCACCTCCGGCGAGCAGTTCGATGAAACGCAACGGGTAACCTGCCACCGGATTGAGCTCGAAAGGCACCTGTAGCGGCGCGGTGAGCCACATGGTGAGGTCGGTGTAGAAACCGAAAAGGAAAGAAACCAAAATCTGGGTGTACTGGCGTTTCTCGAAATCCTTGCGCAAGAGCAGCATCTGAATCAAGATGAAGAACACATGCATGCAGATGGTGAGCTGGCCCATCGTCATCTTCATCCCCGGTATCAGCGAGAGGATATAGGGTGGGGCGGATATAGGTGATGACCCGAGATTGGCGCGGATAGACAACGAGGTGCCTAAGGCGATGACAAAAAGAATAATGACAAAACTGGCATAGCGGCGCATCCACTCTGCCTTGCTCCTTTTTAATTCCATTGTTCTGAACTTTTAAAAATCAGTGCGAAAGTACACAAAAATCAGCGTTGTTGGCTTAAGTCCCGGCAGCGCTTTAAACTTATTTAAACTCCTTACGGTTATCATCCTTACAATTCCAGCAGAAATGACAATGCCGTCAATTGTATCACCGG
The DNA here is from genome assembly GCF_002161565.1 of Bacteroides sp. An51A. Classification (NCBI taxonomy): domain Bacteria; kingdom Pseudomonadati; phylum Bacteroidota; class Bacteroidia; order Bacteroidales; family Bacteroidaceae; genus Bacteroides; species Bacteroides sp. An51A. Next base: position 704,574 of record NZ_NFIC01000001.1, on the reverse strand, counting down.
CTTTTGAAAATTCAATGTAGCATTTGTCATTTGTAAGTTTTGTAAGGGGGCGTTACGATTGTAATGAAATTGTTATCTTTGTTCTCCGTAAAAAAAAACTTGTTTGTATGGAAATACTATATTTGATTATCGGGCTTGTCGTGGGATGCGTGGCAGGCTGGCTGCTTGCATCGCGGAAAGGTGCGGCACTGGAAGTACAGCTGAAGATGCAGGAAATGCACGCTCACGAATTGATAGAAGCCGAACGCCGCCGTTCCGAAGAAAGGCTGGCAGAGCAGAAGCGCGAGATGGAAGACCTGCACAAACGCTCGGCACTGGAGTTTGAAACCTTAGCCGACAAGATACTCCGCCAGCGCGCTGAGGCATTCAACCGCCAGAGCGCAGAAAGCTTGGGAGCCTTGCTGAAGCCTTTGGGTGACAATCTGAAGGAGTTCAGGCATAGGGTGGAAGAGGTTTATGACAAAGAATCGAAACAACGTTTCTCGCTGGAAGACCGCATCAAGGAGCTGGTGCAGCTGAACAAGCAAATCAGCGATGATGCCAACAACCTGACCCGTGCACTGAAAGGAGACTCGAAGATGCAGGGTAATTGGGGGGAAATGGTGTTGGAAACCATTCTGGAAAACTCAGGACTGCGTGAGGGCGAGGAATATTTCCGCCAAGAGTTCTTGAAAGATGAGAAGGGGAATCCTGTACGCAACGAAGAAGGGCAGCGGCTCCAGCCTGATGTGCTGGTGATGTATCCCGATAACCGCCGCGTAATCATCGACTCGAAGGTGTCGCTCACCGCTTACGCCGCTTATGTGGTAAGCGAAGACCGCGAGGAGCAGGAGCGTCTGCTCAAGGCGCACCTGACATCGGTACGTGCCCACATCGACGAGCTGAGCCGTAAGGATTATTCGCGCTACGACATCGCCTCGCTGGATTTCGTGATGATGTTCATCCCCAACGAGCCTGCCTATGTGCTTGCCCTGCAGGCGGATCCTGACCTGTGGAACTATGCCTACCGCAAGAAGGTGGTGCTGATGAGTCCTACCAACTTGATAGCTGCGCTCCGGTTGGCACTCGACCTGTGGAAGCGGGAATATCAGGAGAAGAACATTCAGGAAATTGTGCGTCGTGGCACTGCACTTTATGAGAAGCTGGTAGGGTTTACCGAGACTTTCGAACGGATAGGGGATACGCTGAAAGCGGCTTCTTCGGCATACGACACGGCATTGGGACAACTTTCGGAAGGAAAAGGCAACGTCATCCGCCAGGCGGAGATGCTGAAAGAGTTGGGGATTACACCGAAAAAGCAATTGAAAGTTTCAAGCGATGAGGTAACGAGATGACTGGGCTACAAGGCTTTAAATAGTCGTGCTGGCATCAACCGGATGGTGTGAAATGAATGTCTGCATTTAGCCGGCAAGGAGTTAAAGGGAGTTGGAAGCCAATACTTTTGTGCTATTGGCATTTAACTCCTTCTGACTCCTTTTATCTACTGGTATTTTCTAAAACCTTGTCAACTAGTCAACTTGTTACCTTGTCAACTTTATCAGAAAGAGGCAATCAACTCGTCCGGAGTGATCAAAGCCTGCTCTCCGGTCGCCATATTCTTAAGTGTCACTTTGCCTTCCTGCATTTCGTTTTCACCCACGATGGCTACGAAAGGGACCGCTTTGGCATTGGCGTAGCTCATCTGTTTCTTCATCTTGGCACTGTCGGGATAAATCTCGGCAGAGATGCCTGCCGCACGCACTTTCGCGAGAATCGGAAGTACATAAGCAGTTTCTGCTTCACCGAAATTAACGAACAACACTTGTGTGCCAGCCGATGCATCTTTCGGATACAGGTCGAGCTGGTTCAGAACGTCATAAATACGGTCGGCACCGAATGAGATGCCTACGCCCGATACACCTTCCATGCCGAATACACCTGTCAAGTTGTCATATCGTCCGCCTCCGCTGATGCTTCCTATCTGTACGTCAAGGGCTTTCACTTCGAAGATGGCGCCCGTGTAATAGTTCAGGCCGCGTGCCAGAGTGAGGTCAAGTTCCACTTCCGAACGGATATTCAGTCCGGCAAGTGTCTTCAGGATAAACTCGCTTTCTTCGATGCCTTTCATTCCTGTCTGGCTGGCGGCGAGCACCTGTTTCAGGGTGTCGAGCTTTTCTTCGTTTGTTCCGCTCAGCTGGATAATGGGCTGAAGCTTGTCGATGGCTTCTTGTGGGATACCTTTTGAGGCAAGTTCGGCATTGACATTGTCTAGTCCGATTTTGTCCAGCTTGTCGATGGCTACGGTGATGTCTACTATCTTGTCCGCTTCGCCGATGATTTCGGCTATACCGCTCAGGATTTTGCGGTTGTTTATCTTGATGGCGACACGGATACCGAATTGGGTGAATACGGTATCAATCATCTGCACCAGTTCTACCTCGTTCAGGAGTGAGTTGCTTCCCACGACATCGGCGTCACATTGGTAAAATTCCCGGTAACGTCCCTTCTGCGGTCGGTCGGCACGCCATACGGGCTGAATTTGGAAGCGTTTGAAAGGGAATGTCAGTTCTTCGCGGTGCATTACCACGTAGCGGGCAAAAGGAACGGTAAGGTCATAGCGTAAGCCTTTTTCGCAAAATTTGCTTGCCAACTTGGCCGCGTTGCGTGAGAGCAGCTCCTCATCGGTAAGTCCCGAAAAGTAGTCTCCCGAGTTTTGTATCTTGAAGAGCAGTTTGTCTCCTTCTTCGCCATATTTGCCCATCAGCGTAGAAAGGTTTTCCATAGAGGGGGTTTCTATCTGTTGGAACCCATAGAGGTGGAATACCTTGCGGATGGTATCGAATATATAATTACGTTTCGCCATTTCCACGGGCGAAAAGTCTCTGGTTCCTTTCGGAATGCCTGGTTTTGTTGCCATAATAAATCGGTTTTAAAAGTTTGTGGTCGCAAAATTACGGAAAAAACCTTTATCATTTACCATTTACTGATTACCATTTTGTAGCCATAAGCAGCCGTAATTTGTAAAAGGCAAAATAGGAACTCGCAAAATATCTTTACTAGCGGCGGTTGGTGAAAATCGACACGTAGTAAATCAATGTGGCAAGCGACCCCAATGCAGCCACTACGTAGGTATATGCCGCCGATTTCAAGGCATCGAAAGCCTGAGTCTGGTTATAGGCATTAGTGATGCCTGCCCCTTTCAGCCATACCAGGGCACGTCGGCTTGCATCGATTTCTACCGGCAAGGTGATAAAGCTGAACAACGTGGTCATCGCAAAAAGGCAGATGCCGATAAGCATCAGTTGGGGGAACGTATTGATGAGGAACATTCCTGCCAATAACACCCATTGCACGATGGAAGAAGAGAACTGCACCACGGGTACTAGCGCCGAACGCATCTGAAGCGGAGCGTAGGCCCGTGCGTGTTGTATGGCGTGTCCGCATTCGTGTGCGGCTACGGCTGCTGCGGCTACACTGCACGTGTTATAGACCCCTTCGCTGAGATTGACGGTTTTGTTGGCAGGATTGTAATGGTCGGTGAGCATACCCGGTGTGCTGGTAACCCGGACATCGTAGATGCCATTGTCGCGTAGCATTTTTTCAGCAACCTCTTTGCCTGTCATTCCATTGGTTAGCGCAATGTGTGAATACTTGTCGAACTTTCGTTTCAAGTTAGCCTGTACCCAATAACTGATAAGGGCAATGGCAATAAATAAAATCCAGTACATCATAAGTGTTATATTCTTTAAATCATATGGTTTCGTCAGAAACGTTACAAATATCTTGCCAAATGTAGGGAAAAATCGAAAACTAATCAATCTGTCAGGCATTTTATTGAGGAATATTTAGCCAAAAAGGCAATATATTTGCCCACCGTCAAGTTAGAAGTGCAACTCCGCCACCGCCTTCCTCCGTCCTTGGAGCGTAGCGGAAAGGGCGGAGGAAGGCGGTGGAAGCCCGGAATCAGGGTCATCCGGCAATACAAAATAAAAAAGGGAGACCTCTGTCTCCCACGGATTAATTACTTTTGTATTGTCTATGAAGTATAAGCACTTAACCCGTGAGCAAAGGTACGCAATTTACCTGGGACGACAAAAGGGTGAGACTCTGGAAATGATTGCTCGTTCCATAGGAGTCCACAAATCGACGGTAAGCCGTGAGATAAAGCGTAACTCCACGCCGAGCGGCAAGTATGTATGGAACAAGGCGCATGACATGGCAGAATCCCGCCGGTGTCATACGCCCGGCAACAGGGGGCTGGATGATGTGCTGCAATGGCGCATCATTGAGTTCATAAAAAACGAGCAGTGGTCTCCCCGGCAGATATCCGGACGTTTGAAGCTGGAGGGTATAAACGTCTCCCATGAAGCCATTTACGCCCTCATCCGCAAGGACGAAAGCGGGGAACTGGCTTCCCATTGCCGGCATAAGATGAAATACAAGCGCAAGGCCTCACACCGTCATGAGACTAAGGCCACGAACATCCGTAACCGTGTGAGCATACACGAGCGTCCGGCGGAAGCCGACGGCAAACGTTTCGGGGACTGGGAGATGGACCTCATCGTGGACAAGGACAGCAACGCCATCCTCACGCTGACGGAAAGGAGCACGAACTTCCTGTTGATGGAAAGGCTCAAGCACGGGAAGAAAGCGAAGCCTGTGGCAAGAACCGTGTGGAGGTTGCTGCTGCCATACAAGGGAGAGGCCTTGAAGTCCATCACCACGGACAACGGCAGTGAGTTCGCCGAGCATGAATGGATAACCAAGAAGCTCAACGTGCCCGTGTATTTTGCCGATTCCTATTGCGCATGGCAGAAAGGAGCCATAGAAAACGGCAACAAGCTGATACGGCAATATATCCCGAAAGGAACCGACATCAGTACGGTTACAGAAGGAAAAATAACCAAGATCAGGAAGAAAATTAATGCCAGACCGAGAGAAAAACTCAATTTCTTGACTCCGGCTGAGGTCTTTTTCAAAAATATTTCGTAATGTTGCACTCGCTGGTTGACTCTGCCGGCAATATATTTGTACTTTTTTTGAAGAATCCTTTGCAGATTCGGAAAAAAGTTATACCTTTGCACACGCAATCAGGAATGATGGCAAACAGGTTTGATTCGCTAGCTCAGCAGGTAGAGCACAACACTTTTAATGTTGGGGTCTTGGGTTCGAGCCCCAAGCGGATCACCAAAGAGAGGTCTTCAGAGGTGAAGACCTTTTCTTTTTAATTCGTATAATACTGCTGGCGTTCAATTAGTTACATCTTCTTTTGAGGCAGCATAAAAGGTGGTGACACCATCAAAAAAAACGAGAAAAAGCGACACACTTGGACGTAAAAAGCCCCTTTTGGACGGGTTTTGTGTTACCATAGCTGTGTTACCAATCTCACAAATGTGTTACCATTATGAGTAAGTACGTAAGATTGTTCTTCAACCGGAAGAAGAAAGCCACGGCAACAGTGGCGGGAGCTATCGAAATTGTGGTCTGTCTCCAGCGTGAACGCTGTTATTTCCATTCAGGGCATAGCGTTACCCTTGACCAATGGGAGAATGGGGTGGTGGTGAATCATCCGCGTGCCGTTGTCATCAACGAGGAAATCCAGAAAAAAGTAACCGAATTCGAGCATATCCTTATCGCCATGCAGGTGAACAAGGACGATATGACTATCGCTCAATTCAAGACCTACTTGAGTGCGGACGGCGGCAACCGCCGTAACTTTATGGCGTGGCTTAGGGAGCGTATTAATAATCGTCCGCTCCGTGAAGGTACTCGAAAGGGACATCTGACCACCTACAAAGCACTTGAACGTTTCGGCAAGTTCAAGACTTTTGATGATGTAACCCTGCAACATATCTATCAGTTTGATCTTTTCATCAGGGAAGAACAGACCTATACCACCAAAGGCAAACCAATCGTCAGAAGTCAGGCAGCCATCCACAACTACCACAAGCGGTTCAAGTCGTATGTGTCCGAAGCTTTCCGCCTTGGGCTCATCAAAGAGAACCCATACGAGCGGTTCCAAGACAAGCGTGGGGAGAAAAGTGACCGTCCTCACCTTACCGAAGCTCAACTGAAAAAGCTAATCCGTATGCGAGAGGAGAGCACGGATGCAGTAATGAACAAGTATCTTGATTTCTTCCTCTTCCAGACTTTTACAGGCATGGCATACAGCGATGCCAAATCATTTGACTACGAGCAGCACGTTGTTTCCATTGACGGTAAGGACTACATTGACGGTCACCGCATAAAGACAGGAAATGAGTTTGTCACACCTATCCTGCCCATCACACGGAAAATCTTGGAGCGTAACAACTTCAATATGGAGATAACCTCCAATCAGAAGTACAATCAATTCCTTAAAGGCATAGGCTTGGCTCTCGGCTGTCCTTTTCCTTTAACCACACATATTGCCCGCCATACATTCGCCTGTACGGTGGCTCTTGGGCAAGGAATATCCAAAGAGGTGCTGCAAATTATGATGGGGCATACCTCTATAAGGACAACCGAAATCTATGCGAAACTGCCCATGCAATATGTGTCGCAGAACATTGGAGATAGGATGTTCAGGGTTTGGAAATAAAAAATTACCGCAAGTAAGAGCTAAGGTGCTTATATCGAGAGGGGGTCGTTAAAATGACGACCCCCTCTATACACTCTAAATGTTATATGGATAGTGGGCCAAAAATGGTACAAATAAACTATAAATCAAGTATATCATCAGTTCTTTGTGAGAACTTTGCTATACTCCCCGGCATTTCGCGAATGTCTGCTTGCCTTGACATTCAAAGTAGAGTCTTGATTGGCAAAAGTCAATCACTTTATGCAAGCAAGGAAACATCTCGCCCCGATATGGAAGTCTGTGGTGTTGTTCAAGTCTTAAATACCGCAATTATAAGTAATAGCAGACAAAGGTAGTATGGCTGATGAATTGAATTTGTTAATGTTTGAGTTAGCCAGCCAAACACGAAGAAGAATTATTATTGAAAGAAACGCCTGACCATGGCTATATAGCCGTACGGTCAAGCGTTACTGAAAAAAGATTTTGTTTATAGGGTTCCGGCATTTTCCCGATATTCTTTCGGGGCGCATCCGGCTGTACTCTTGAACAGCCTGGTCAGGTGCTGGGGATATTTGAAGCCGGTTTCGTAGGCTATCTCGCTGATTGTCTTGTCTGTTTCAAGAAGAAGGTCTTTTACTTTGTCAATGACTGCTTGATGGATGCATTCAATGGCGGATTTCCCAGTCTGCATCTTTACCATGTCTCCGAAATAGTTGGCGGAGAAATGTAGCTGGTCGGCACACCATGCCACCGAAGGCAATCCCTGCTCCTCAGGTCTGTCGGAATTGAAATAATCGTTCAGCAGCGTACGGAAGCGGGTCAGCACATCACTGTTAATGACGGAACGGGTGGCGAACTGGCGGTCGTAGAAACGGAGGCAGTTGTTGAGCAGCACCTCAATATTGGAAACGATGATACTCCTGCTGTGCTTGTCAATGTCGTGCCTGAGTTCCTCTTCTATCTCACCGAAACAGTTGAATACGGTCTGCCGTTCGCGTTCTGACATGTGCAGAGCCTCATTCACTTCGTATGAGAAGAATGTATAGTCCTTCATCTTGTGGGCGAGCGATGTGCCACGTGTCAGATCAGGATGGAAAAACAAACCATAGCCCTGCGGGTGCGGCGTATATCCGCCGTCATCAATTCCTATCACCTGACCGGGTGCAATAAAGACCAGCGTGCCTGCCTCATAGTCATACTTGTTGCGTCCGTAAGTCAGCGGTCCGTATATTTCGTCTTTCAGCAGAATGGCATAAAAGCCTAAACGCATTCGGCGGTGGGGGCACTTCTCCATTTTTGAGAAATCGGCTAAACTTACCAGCGAATGCTGCGTTTCAAGTCCATGAAACTGGTTGTAATCGTCTATTGTTCTCAAGTCTAAAATGTCACTCATGATTCTTTCCTTTCAATGAACGCAAAGATACTGAAAATATTGATTATTACTGCCGAATAATTGATTATTATGCGGTAAAAGAAGCATTTCTGTAAAACATCTATTCCTTTCTGTAATCCGTATAAGGATGAATTTCTGTGTTTGGCGTACCTTTGCACCAGCAATAGAATAAAGAAATTATATTTTAAATAAACGCAGATAAAATGGAAGAAAAAGTAATTGACATCAGAATTCCCGATAAGGAACGTGATGACGACGGTCAGCGCACCGCCCGCCTGGTATTCAAACTGAACCATACGATGCCCGGCACCGACGAGTACAATGCCGTGCTTCACGAACTGTTTCAGGACAACATTGGCGAAGGCAGCATGGTGACGGCACCGCTCACACTCGTGCTTGCGCGCCCCGTGAAGATAGGCAAAGGCGTAATGGTAATGAGCAACTGCCTGATGATGTCCGCCGGAGGCATCACTATCGACGATGACGCCATGATAGCCGCCAACGCACAGCTCATCACCAACAATCACGACCCTTACGACCGTCCACTGTTGCTCTGCAAGCCCATTCATATCTGCCGCGGCGCATGGATTGGGGCAGGCAGTACCATTTTGCCGGGCATTACGGTGGGCGAATATGCCATAGTAGGTGCAGCCAGCGTCGTAACAAAGGACGTGCCGCCTTACGCCGTTGTGGTAGGAAACCCGGCCAAAGTGGTCAAGTATTTGGACAAGGAAAAGTTTGAGAAATAAAACAGTAATAAATCGTTGGCGTGATTATTTGTGCCCGTTGCGGCAGACACTTCCGGTTTGTTACATTAAGACGGCTTATACTTACGGTTTTCACTTGCTTCCGGCAGGCTTGCAAGAGACGACCTTTTAAACTGCAAAAGACCGTCTATTAAAAGGTAAAAGACCATGTCTCGAAGACAGAAAGACCACCTTTTGAAACCGTAACCGTCGGCGTGCAGCTGACAATAATATCGCCAACTGATGAAGTAATATTAAAATAAAGAAAGGATCTTGTATGAGTTTTAAGGTTTTTATGCCCACCTTGTGGTACTTCGGACAAGGGGCATTGAATGAATTGGGCAAACAGCAGCTGCCCGGAAAGAAAGCGCTGCTGGTCATATCAAACGGAAAGTCAATGCGTGCCAACGGTTATCTGGAGCGCACGGAAAACCAACTGAAATCGGCAGGTGCTGATTATGTGGTGTTCGACAAAATCGGCGCCAACCCGCTGAAGCCCGTAATCATGGAGGGTGCAGCAACGGCGCGTGAGGCACAGTGTGATTTCGTGGTAGCGTTGGGCGGAGGCAGCGTGATGGATGCGTCAAAGGCCATAGCCTTGATGGCAACCAACGACGGAGACCTGTGGGACTATGTGCAAGGCGGTACGGGTAAAGGGAAACCTATTGAAAACCATCCTCTGCCCATCGTTGCCATTACCACGACAGCCGGTACGGGTTCGGAAGTGGATTGCGGCGGTGTGGTCAACAATCCCGACACCAACGAGAAAATGGGCATTGTGTACCCTGTTCTCTTCCCGACATTGTCCATCGTCGACCCGGAACTGATGGCAACTGTTCCGCCGACATTCACGGCTTACCAGGGCTTTGACACATTGCTGCAAGCCACTGAATGCTACATTAGCCGCGCGTCCAACCTGATGTGCGACATGGTGGCCCGTGCAACCATTGAAAACGTAGGCAAATACCTCGCCCGTGCCGTAAAAGACGGGCACGACATGGAAGCCCGTGAACACGTGGCTTTTGCCAACACCATGTCAGGGTATGCCATGATGACTGGCTCATGCACCAGCGAGCATGCCATGGAACATGCGATGAGCGCCTATCATCCGGCTCTGCCGCATGGCGCCGGACTGATTATGATTTCGCGCGAATATTATACCTATTTCATCAACCACAACGTCCGTGGCGAACGGTTCATTGACATGGCGAAGATGCTTGGTAAAGAGGACGCCGGAGAACCTATGGACTTCGTGAAGGCACTCGTCGATTTGCAACGTGCCTGCGATGTGGACGGACTGAAGATGTCAGACTATGGCATACGTCCAGATGAATTTGAACAGTTTGCCAAGAACGCCCGTGAAACTACCGCCGGACTCTTCATGGCAGACCCAGTGGAAATGTCGCACGAGGACTGTGTGGAAATATACCGTAAGTCTTATAGATAAACCGTCTTCAGACAGAAATCAAAAGCATTATCCATCGTAATGCTTACGCTGTGGCACATACTTTCTTTTCCCACAGCTAAGGCGCAAAATAACAGTTTGGGTAAAATGGGAAAGGATTGCCATTTCCATTTTGCCCTATTTCTTTAAGCGACAAGACACAGCCTCCGCAAAGTAACCACATAATAAGACTGTTGTACTTCACAGTCTTAATTGTTTTCGTTCTATTTTCCAATCATACTTCCCCTTCGCCACATCGCCAACCTCTTTGAGTGTATGGCGATGTTTAATTTCGTCAAAAGGCTGTCGGCTCTCCGCATAACCACAAAGCCATGCTCCGACCGCATTTTGCTGTTCGGTTGTTTCTCCGTACTCCTGCATCACGCTTTTGATGTCGGCTGCTTCGGACGGGGCAAAGAAAGACTTGTGGCACTCCGTGCCGAAATGGATAATCGCATCAATGGCTTGCTTAAAGACTTCGCTTGCCTTGTAGAGAATGCCGGCAAGCAAATTAAGAATATCCCGACTCGCTTTCAGCGCATCCTGTAACAGGCGGATTGTCTTGTCTTTCTCCGCCGTGGCACGGCTTACGGTAAAGTCAATGCGCTGCCGCTCGCCGTCCTTTTGCTCCTGAAGCTGCCGTACCGCCTTGTCCCTTTCAATGGCAAGTGAACGGCTCTGCATCAAAGCCCTGTCCCGTTCGGTTTCTGCATTCTGTTTCTCCGTTGCAAGTACTTTTGTCCTCTTCTCAACTTCCTTGTTGACGGCATCGGGAAAGGCTTTTCTGATGCGCTCGTTCTCGGCTTTCAGCTTGGCGTTTTCCTTTTCGATTGCTGCGAATTTGCCCACCCCGACAAGGCTACTTACACTGTCCAATATGCTGTCCATTTTCGCCTTGCGCTCGTCTTTTAACTGACGTTCCTTTTCGGCAATGTCTTTGTCAAGGGATTGGCGGTATTTCTCTTTCGCCTTGTTCTCACCCTCAATGAACTGCCGTTCCGGATAACTTCGTCTGGTGTAAGATTAATAATCTTCCGCTTGTAAGATTAATAATCTTGCAGCCTGAAGATTATTAATCTTACAGCGGATGGACCTAGTTAACCTCTCTCATAATCTACGAAACTGTATGCGTAGGCATGTTTTTCGTCAACGGAATGCGTTTCCCGGTTCACCACTTTCCAGTGGGTCGTGTCGATTTCCGGAAAGAATACGTCCGCTTCTTTCTTGTCATCTTCTATTTCGGTTAGGCAAAGCCGGTCGGCGATGACCAAGGCTTCGGCATACAAGCCGGCTCCACCTATAATATATATGTCTTCTTCTTTGCAGCAATGCATCAGGGCTTCTTCCAGCGAGTGAAAGCATTCGGCACCCGGAAAGTTGTGGTCACCTTTGCTTAGTACGATGTTTCTCCGGTTGGGCAATGCCCCTTTCGGAAACGATTCGAAAGTCTTTCGTCCCATAATGATGGTGTGTCCCGTGGTCAATGCCTTGAAGCGTTTCAGGTCATTGGGCAACCAATAAAGCAATTTGTTCTCGAAACCGAGTCCCCGGTTTTTGTTGATAGCTGCGATGATGGTAATCATGGTGAGTTCTATTATACAGATACTTTTCCTGCGATATGTGGCCACGGATTGTAATCGGTCAGTTCGAAGTCTTCATATTTGAAGCCGAAGATGTCCTTTACGTCCGGGTTCAATCTCATTTTCGGGAGCGGGCGAGGCTCACGGGTCAGTTGCAGGTCTACTTGTTCCAAGTGGTTCAGGTAGATGTGCGCGTCGCCTAACGTATGGATGAACTCACCGGCTTCCAGCCCTGTCACTTGCGCCATCATTTGGAGCAGGAGGGCATACGAGGCGATGTTGAACGGTACGCCCAGGAAACAATCGGCACTGCGCTGGTACATTTGCAGGCTCAGCTTTCCGTCCGCCACGTAAAATTGGAAGAACATGTGGCAAGGCGGCAGGTTCATGTTTTTCAGGTCCGCCACGTTCCATGCGTTGACGATAATCCTCCGCGAGTCGGGATTGTGTCTGATGGTCTCTACGGCTTCCGCTATCTGGTCGATAACCCCTCCTTCGTAATCGGGCCATGAGCGCCATTGGTATCCGTAGATGTGTCCTAAGTTTCCGTCCGCGTCCGCCCATTCGTTCCAGATGCGCACGCCGTTTTCTTGCAGGTAATGCACGTTGGTGTCTCCGCTCAACATCCAAAGCAGTTCGTGGATGATGGACTTGAGATGCAGTTTCTTGGTAGTCACCAGCGGGAATCCGTCCGCAAGGTTGAAGCGCATTTGGTGTCCGAATATGCTGATGGTGCCCGTTCCCGTACGGTCATGCTTTTGCACGCCTTCGGTGCGGATGCGTCTGAGTAGGTCTAAGTATTGTTTCATTCTTGTCGTGTTTGCTTGAAATTTGGGCAAAGGTAATCAGATTCGGCCGAATGCGCAAACATTCTTTTTCAAAGATTGCCCAAAAGCTCTCGCAAACGAACATAAGTGAGAGGGCTGACTCACTTAGGTGAAATGCGCGAGTTACTTATGTGAAACGGCCGACTCACTTATGTTCGTCAAAACGCATGCTTGAATCCTCTCCGGTATTGAGGATAATCTCGCGATTTTTATTTAAATTTGCCGTTCATTATTATAATAGATGCTTATGAATCTTCCTGTCGATTTTATAACCCGGACGGGCGGCTTGCTGGGTGAAGGGCAGTTTGCCGCTTTTCGTGAAACGCTTGCCAAGGAACCTCCGGTCAGTATTCGTATGAACCGTTTGAAGACGGATGCCGTGCCTGCCGGCGGGCGTCAGGTGCCGTGGTGCGGGTCGGGTTATTACCTGGCTTCCCGTCCTACATTCACGTTCGACCCTTTGTTTCATGCCGGATGCTATTACGTGCAAGAAGCTTCCTCGATGTTTCTCGAGCAGGTCTTGACGCAATATGTACACGAGCCGGTGGTGATGCTCGACCTTTGCGCCGCTCCGGGAGGAAAGTCTACGCTGGCACGTTCGGTCTTGCCCGAAGGAAGCCTGCTGGTGGCGAATGAAGTGATGCGCAACCGGGTGCAGGTGCTGGCGGAAAATGTGACGAAGTGGGGGCATCCCGGTACGGTGGTCTTGAATAATGATCCGGCGGATTTTGTGCCGTTGGGCGAGTTGTTCGACGTTATCCTGACCGATGTGCCCTGTTCGGGCGAAGGCATGTTCCGGAAAGACCCCGTGGCGGTAGAAGAGTGGAGTGTGGAGAATGTGACGCTATGTTGGCAACGCCAGCGCCGCATTGTGCGTGATATCTGGCATTGCCTGAAGCCTGGTGGGTTGTTGGTGTACAGCACGTGTACGTACAATCGGGAGGAAAACGAGGACAATGTGGCATGGATCGCCGAGGAACTGGGGGCGGAAGTTCTTCCGGTAGAAGTGCAGCCCGGATGGAACATTTCCGGCAATTTGGTTGGAAAAGATTTCCCTGTCTATCGTTTCCTGCCTCACCGCACCGAAGGCGAGGGATTGTTTATGGCGGTCTTGCGCAAGTCGGGAGAAACGGATGCAGCCCCATGCGGCAAGCTTTATAGAGAAAGACGGGGCAAGGGAGGTAAAAGTAAGCCGTCGGTTGTACCTAAAGAGGCCAAGGCATGGGTGAAACAGGCGGATGACTATTCGTTTGTGGCCGGTCAAAACAAAATAACAGCTTTCCCGGTGGCTTATCAGGAAATATATGAACGGCTTCGTGATACAATGCATGTGGTTTATGGAGGTATTCAGGTAGCAGAAGTCAAGGGAAAAGATTTGATACCGTCTCATTCTTTGGCAATGTCTGTTTGTCATGAAGACGTATTTTCTTCTGTAGAAGTAAACTATGAACAGGCAATCGCTTATTTGCGGAAAGAATCGGTAGTTTTGCCTTCGGATATGCCTAAGGGCTATATATTAATAAGGTATAAAGGAATGGTTTTGGGATTAGTCAAGAATATAGGCAATCGGGCAAATAACCTTTATCCGCAGGAGTGGCGTATACGGAGCGGCTATTTGCCTGAACAGGTTGTCTGTGTTTTGTGATTGTTTTTTTACCACAGATTATATATTGTGATACTGATTTATTTGCCAAATATTTTTACAATAGTCCGTTAAAAAATCAACATATCGGCGATGATGTTTTTAGCTGATATGTCAAGGTCGGTAGGGAAATAAATCTTGTGCCCTCTTGATTCAGGATAATGAACACGACTCTGATGTTGTGTTTCATCGCAGAGGACTTCCGAATAATGACTCAGATGAGTGAAATTTATCTTTTGGGGTAGTGCCATATACATTTATTTCGCAGCGCTTCGTTTTGGTATGAAAGTTATGAAATCAATCCCAAGAAGAAAGTGCGTGTCTACATGGATAGGAACAATCCTTCAGACTACTATGTGGACGTGGACAGTGTTGTAGGATAAAAAGCAGGATAAAGAACAGTAACTTGGCAAAAGTTTGCATAACTGGGAAACTCTTGTTATCTTTGAATTTGAAATGATTCTAAATAACGGAAGAGATGAACGAACAGGTGTTGCATAAACTGAAGGTGCTTGCCGAGTCGGCTAAGTATGACGTGTCGTGCGCGTCGAGCGGGACGGTGCGCCGCAATACGAAGGGCGGTGTGGGCAATACCGTGGGCGGTGTGGGTATCTGCCATAGCTTTGCCGAGGACGGGAGGTGCATCTCCCTGCTGAAGATTATGCTGACCAACTATTGCATCTACGATTGTGCCTATTGCATCAACCGGGTGAGCAACGACATCCCGCGTGCCACGCTCTCGGTGACGGAACTGGTGGAATTGACCATGGAGTTTTACCGTCGCAATTATATCGAGGGGTTGTTTCTTAGCTCAGGCGTGGTGCGCAATCCCGATTATACGATGGAGCGGCTGGTGCGGGTGGCGAAAGACCTGCGGGTGAAGCACCGTTTCAACGGCTATATCCACTTGAAGAGTATTCCCTGTGCCAGTCAGGAACTGGTGCACGAGGCGGGGCTGTATGCCGACCGTATGAGCGTGAACCTGGAAATCCCTACCGAGCGGAATCTGAAGCTGCTGGCTCCGGAGAAAGACCATCGTAGCGTGTACTTGCCGATGAAGTACATTCAGCAGGGCGTGCTGGAAAGTGCGGAAGAGCGCAAGCTGCACCGCCATGCCCCGCGTTTCGTGCCGGCAGGGCAGAGCACGCAGATGATTGTGGGTGCCACCGACGAGACCGACAAGGACATCCTCAGCGTATCGTCGGCGCTCTACCGCCAGCCTACGATGAAGCGGGTTTACTATTCGGGTTATGTGGCGGTGAACACGTACGACAAACGCCTGCCCTTGCTGAAACAGCCTCCGCTGGTGCGCGAGAACCGCTTGTATCAGGCAGACTGGCTCTTGCGGTATTACCAGTTCAGGGTAGACGAACTGGTGGACGACGCTTCGCCCCACCTGGATATGGAGATTGACCCCAAGCTGGCGTGGGCGTTGAAGCATCCCGAACTGTTTCCGGTCGATATCCAGAGTGCCGACTACGAGATGTTGCTCCGCGTGCCGGGCATCGGGGTGAAGTCGGCAAAGATGATTGTGATGTCGCGCCGTTTTTCGCGCATCGGCTTCTACGAGTTGAAACAGATGGGGGCGGTGATGAAGAAAGCGCGTTTTTTCATTACGTGCCGTGAGCTTCCTGACAAGACCATCCACGAGTTGGGACCGGCGGGCGTGCGCAGGCTCTTGCTTCCCAAGCCGAAGCGGAAAGAGGACGAGAGGCAATTGACGCTGGATTTCAGGGATTAGGTGACTAGGTACCAGTTGACTAGGTACTAGGTTCTGAATAGTCTTGTTGACGCAAGCAAAACTATCTATAACCTAGTCGCCTGGTACCTAGTCAACTAGTCAACTTATAAATGCTTTTTTATTATGCTGAAAAAACTACTGAATGAACTGAAACGAAAAGACCACCAGCGCTATTTGGGCGGGTTGGATTTCTTCAAGTATATCGGTCCCGGACTGCTGGTGACCGTAGGATTTATCGATCCGGGAAACTGGGCTTCGAACTTTGCCGCGGGTTCTGATTTCGGATATACCCTGTTGTGGGTGGTTACCCTGTCTACGGTGATGCTGATAGTGTTGCAGCACAACGTGGCACACCTCGGCATCGTGACCGGCTTGTGCTTGAGCGAGGCGGCACACCGTTATGCGCCCCGCTGGATTGCCCGCCCCATATTGGGCAGTGCGGTGCTTGCCTCTATCTCTACCTCGCTTGCCGAGATATTGGGCGGAGCGATAGCCCTGCAGATGCTGGTGGGGATGCCCATTGTATGGGGCGCGTTGCTCACTACGGTGCTGGTGGTGGTGTTGCTTTTCACCAACTCATACCGGCGCATCGAGCGTGGCATCATCGGTTTTGTGTCGGTCATCGGGCTTTCTTTCCTCTACGAGTTGTTTCTGGTGGACATCGACTGGCCTCTTGCCGCCCGTTCGTGGGTGGTGCCCAGCATCCCTCAGGGCAGCCTGCTTATCATCATGAGCGTGCTGGGTGCGGTGGTGATGCCCCATAACCTCTTCCTCCACTCGGAGGTGGTGCAGAGCCGTGAGTATAATAAAGGAGACGACCGCTCCATCCGGCGGTTGCTGAAGTACGAGTTCTACGACACGCTCTTCTCGATGGGCGTGGGCTGGGCTATCAACAGTGCGATGATTCTGCTGGCGGCATCCACCTTTTTTGCCCAGGGCGTGCAGGTGGAAGAGTTGCAGCAGGCAAAATCGTTGCTCGACCCTTTGCTGGGCAATCAGGCGGGTACGATTTTCGCTTTGGCATTGCTGATGGCGGGGCTTTCATCAACGGTAACAAGCGGGATGGCGGCAGGCTCTATCTTTGCCGGGATGTTCGGCGAGCCGTATCACATTAAGGATATCCATTCGCGCTTGGGTGTGCTCCTCTCATTAGGTGTGGCGTTGCTGGTCATCTTTTTCATCAATGACCCGTTTCAGGGACTGATTATTTCGCAGATGGTGCTGAGCGTGCAGCTTCCGTTCACCGTCTTCCTGCAGGTGGGGCTTACCTCATCGCGGCGTGTGATGGGCGAGTACGCC
The DNA here is from genome assembly GCF_002161565.1 of Bacteroides sp. An51A. Taxonomy (NCBI): domain Bacteria; kingdom Pseudomonadati; phylum Bacteroidota; class Bacteroidia; order Bacteroidales; family Bacteroidaceae; genus Bacteroides; species Bacteroides sp. An51A. The sequence continues at coordinate 687,364 of NZ_NFIC01000001.1, read as the reverse complement.
AATTCGCGCTGGAGCACCTTCGTGCTCTACACCATCGCCGCGGTGGTTTCGGTGCTTAATCTGATGTTGTTGTTCAGTTGACAGGCGGATTTCACCACAGTGTTTTTTGAAACGCAGATTATTTTAATTTACGATTTGACAATTTACTATCTACTATTTGAGCATTAAATCGTACCTCGTAAATCGAAAAATAGTAAATCAAAATAAGAAGCTGTTTTGAATTTCTCCAAAAAGTTTTTCTTGGCTTGATGTATCCGTTTTCGTGTGTGCTTTGGGCGATTTTTTGGTCCTTTCCGCTCCTGTTCTTCGTCAGATAGCCCGCTATCTTCCTCATCACAGAAGCAAAAATGCCTCAAAAACTCATCCCAAATCATCGCACGATAAATTCAAAACAGCTTCTAATCCGCGTTAATCTGCGTTTCCCAAAATCGTTGGGAGCACTTCGGATGCCTCGGTTCAGTTGCCTACGCTCATTTTCGTGCGGTAATGGTGTCCGAGCATCAGTACTGCCACGATGAAGGCAAGAAAGTCGGACACGGGCATGCTGAGCCATACGCCGTCCAATCCGTAGGCAAGAGGCAGCAGGGCAAGTCCCGGAAGAAGGAACAGCAGCTGGCGCGAGAGGGAGAGGAAGATGGAGATTTTGGCTTTCCCGATAGACTGGAAGAACTGGGTGATGACAATCTGCGCACCCACCACGGCAAAGGCGGCTACTCCGAAGCGTACCGCTACGGTGGCTTGGCGGGTCAGCTCGTCATTGGTGGTGAACATTCCTACGAACACACGCGGAAACAGTTCGCCGATGGCAAAGCCGCAGGTGGTGATGATAACGGCGGCGGTCATTCCCAGCCTTAGTGTCTGCCGCACGCGCTGGTAATGTCCTGCCCCGTAATTGTATCCGGTGATGGGCTGCATCCCCATCGTGATACCCATTACAATCATCACAAAGAGCATCTGGATGCGGTTCAGGATGCCGAATGCGCCGATGGAGAGGTCGCCTCCGTATTTCAGCAGGCTGCTGTTGATGAAGATGGTGATGCAGCAGGCGCACACGTTCATTACGAAGGGCGACATGCCGATGCTGAACACGTTGAGGATGATTTTCTTCTTCAGCCGCAGGCGCCGTTTCTGGAACCGGATGTAGCTGGACCGGCTGCAGAAGTGGTGAAGCACCCATATCATGCCGACGAACTGCGAGAGGATGGTCGCCAGTGCGGCACCCCGCATCCCCCATTCGAGCCAGAAGATGAAGAGCGGCGCGAAGACGACGTTACACCCTACGGTGAGCATCGACGAGAGCATCGCTTTCCGCGGATAGCCCGTGGCGCGCATGATGTTGTTCAGTCCGATCATCACGTACGATACGGGCGTGCCTATCAGGATGACTTGCATAAACTGGCGTGCGTAGCCGATGGTGGCTTCGGTGGCACCGAAGAAGTATAGGATGGGGTCGAGGAAGATGAGCGAGATGCTTCCGAACACGACGGCATTGACCACGCACAGGATGGTGACATTGCCCAGGATGTCTTCGGCTCCCTGCACGTCTTTTTGCCCCAGACGGATGGATGAGAGCGTGGCGCCTCCCACGCCTACCAGTGTGCTGAAGGCTATCAGCAGGTTCATCAGCGGAAAGTTGATGGCAAGGGCGGTGATGGCAAGGGCACCCACGCCGTGGCCGATGAAAATACTGTCGATGATGTTGTACAATGAGGTCAGTGTCATGCCGATGATGGCGGGGATGGAGTATTGCCACAGCAGTTTCCCTATAGGTGCTTCTCCCAGCACGTGCGGATTGTTTGCGTTCATTTTGTGTATTCTTTCGTTAAAATTGCGGTGCAAAGTTAGGAAGATGGACGAATATTTCGGAAATTTGTGCTGTTAAATCAAACTAAATGTAAAACTGGATATGGATAAAACCAAATGTATAGCCGCTCTTTTCGATTTCGACGGGGTGGTGATGGACACCGAGCCGCAATATACCGTCTTCTGGGATGCGGTGGGGAAGAAGTATCATCCGGAGTACGAGGCTTTCGGCAAGATAATCAAGGGGCAGACCTTGAGCCAGATTTTCAGCCGTTATTTTGCCGGGATGGAGAAAGAGCAGGCGGAAATTACGGAGGATTTGAACCGCTATGAGGCAGAGATGAAGTATGAATACGTGCCGGGAGTGACCGGTTTCATGCGTGAGCTGCGTGAGCAGGGAGTGAAGACGGCGATTGTGACCAGCTCGAACGGACAGAAGATGCGGAGCGTGTATGCCGTGCATCCGGAACTGAAGGAACTGGTCGGGCGAATCCTGACGGCGGAGATGTTCACCCGCTCGAAACCAGCCCCCGACTGCTTCCTGCTGGGGGCGCAGGTGCTGGGGACGGTACCGGAGAACTGTGTGGTGTTCGAAGACTCGTTTCATGGGCTGGAAGCGGGAAATGCCGCCGGAATGGCGGTGGTAGGGCTGAGCACGACGAATCCCGCCGAGGCAATCCGTGATAAATGCCGGGTGGTAATCCCCGATTTCACCTCGTTCAGCTACGAAAAGATGAAAAGCTTGCTTAACTCGTTGAAATGATTTACTTTTGCCCGGATTTTTATTTAAGTGAGTGTACGGACTTAAATGATATTTATCAGAAACACAGATTTTCGCAGATTAACGCAGATAAAATAAAATGATAATCCGTGAAAATCTGCGTTTTATAGTAAAACAAAATTGGTTTGCGAAAAAATCTTGATGTATTGTCATCCTGAACGAACGTGAAGGATCTCGTGTACATCCACGTGGGCGCATCCGAGATGCTTCACTTCGTTCAGCATGACAAATGATTTTTCGCAATTTATTTCTGATTGACTATAAAACGGGCAGATTGTATAAACTGATTAGGATTAATTACTTAAGAAAGGAGAAAGATTATGGCTGGATATTTAGTTAGTGACACTCGGAAGGTGACCACCCACCGCTTGATGGAAATGAAAGAAAGAGGTGAGAAAATTTCAATGCTGACTTCGTACGACTATACCACGGCACGCATCGTGGACGAAGCCGGGGTGGATGCGATATTGGTTGGCGACTCGGCATCGAACGTAATGGCAGGCAATGTGACGACGTTGCCCATTACGGTCGACCAGATGATTTACCATGCCCGTTCGGTCGTCCGGGGCGTGAAGCGTGCGCTGGTGGTGGTGGATATGCCGTTCGGTTCGTATCAGGCAGACCCGTTCGACGGGGTGCGCAACGCCATGCGGATGATGAAGGAGACGGGTGCCGATGCGCTGAAGCTGGAAGGCGGAGAAGAAGTGATAGAGGCTATCCGCAAGATAATCGGGGCGGGTGTCCCGGTGATGGGTCATCTGGGCCTGATGCCGCAATCCATCAACAAGTATGGTACGTATGGTGTGCGTGCCAAGGGCGATGCCGAAGCCGATAAGCTGTTGCGCGACGCGAAATTGCTGGAAGAAGCCGGCTGCTTCGGGCTGGTATTGGAAAAGATTCCGGCTGCATTGGCACAGCAGGTGACCGAATCCTTGCATATCCCCGTCATCGGCATAGGTGCCGGAGGAGCTACAGACGGTCAGGTGCTGGTGGTGGCTGATATGTTGGGCATGACCAAAGGCTTCAGCCCGAAGTTCCTGCGCCGGTATGCCGACCTGAATGCGGTGATGACCGATGCCATCGGACAATATGTGACGGATGTGAAGTCGGGCGGTTTCCCGAACGAGTCGGAACAATATTAAACAATGGACAATTGACAATTGCCCTGCGGCGATGTGAAAGAATTGTCAATTATCATTTGTCAATTATAATAAAGGTATATGCTGTGGAATAAAAACTTTACTTTGCTTGCAGCGGCAAATGTGTTTTTTCATGCCGCCGTGTACATGCAGTTTCCTGTCCTGCACCGGTGGATGACGGATGTCTGGGGATATACAGGAGTGGAAGCAGCGTGCATGGCGGTAGTGTTCGGCTTGTCCCTGTTCATTCCGGGAGTGTTCAACAGTTATCTGGTCGATACATTCAGTCGGAAACAGGTATGCATACGGAGCATGATTGTGTTAGGCCTGGCGACGCTGGCTTATCCGTGGACCTCGGCAACATGGCAGATTGTCGCTTTGCGCGTCTTGCAGGGGAGCGCGTTCGGAATCGCTTTGATGGCTACCGGAAGCACATTGGCGATAGATGTGGCTCCCAGCCATCAGCGGGACGGAGCGAACCGGGCTTTTACATGGTCGGGCATTGCGGGCATGTTGGCGGGCGTTGTGATTGGCTTGGCGGGGATGCAGCATGTGGCTTTCACGCAGCTGGTAAGTGCTTCGGCGTGCTTGCTGGCGGTGGCTATGGTGCTAATCGGGTATGTGAAAATCAGTTTCCGCGCCCCTTTGGATTTGCCCCTGTGCTCGTCCGACCGTTTCTTGCTTTTCCGTGCGGTCCCTCCGGGCATCAATATGATGGCGGTTCCGTTGGTGATAGGCATGCTTTTTGTTTCGGTTTCCGATTTTTCCTTTTATCTTTGCACAGGGCTTGGCTTCCTGCTCTATCTGTTGGTGAGGGAGAGCGTAAGGCGGCAGGTCGACGGGCGGATTCAAGTCGGGGCGGGGCAATTGCTGATGATTGCCGGACTGATGGCATTGCATCATCCTGAGGGCGTTTATCCCCTCTATATAGGCGGATGCCTGATAGGCTTAGGCACGGGATTCTCCATCGGCCAGTTCCTCCAGATGATGATTTTGCTCCCCTTGCATTGCGAGCGCGGGACGGGTTATCACACATACCGCTTGTCGTGGGAATTGGCGTGGGCGTGCGGCATCTTCTTGGGCGTGTATCTGCAAAGCCAGGGCAAAGGCTTGTTTGGGGCGGAAATACTGATAGCCGTGGCAGGGCTTTTGCTGTATCAGGCATTCACGTACCGTTATTTCAAGAGACATTATCAGAAACATTAAAACTATAAAGAATATGGCAGACGATAAAAAAATTATCTTTTCGATGGTCGGAGTGAGCAAGTCATTCCAGAACAACAAACAGGTATTGAAAGACATCTACCTATCCTTTTTCTATGGAGCGAAAATCGGCATCATCGGTTTGAACGGAGCCGGTAAGTCTACGTTGCTGAAGATTATCGCCGGACTGGACAAGAATTATCAGGGCGAAGTGGTGTTCTCGCCGGGCTACTCGGTAGGCTATCTGGCGCAAGAACCTTATTTGGACGATACGAAAACGGTGAAGGAAGTCGTGATGGAAGGCGTGCAGGCAACCGTAGACGCGCTTGCCGAATACGAGGAAATCAACCAGAAGTTCGGCTTGCCCGAGCATTACGAGGACCCCGAGAAAATGAATGCCCTCTTTGCCCGTCAGGCGGAACTGCAGGACATCATCGACTCTACCGACGCGTGGAACCTCGACTCCAAGCTGGAGCGCGCGATGGACGCCTTGCGCTGCCCGCCCGAAGACCAGCCGGTGAAGAACCTTTCGGGAGGCGAACGCCGTCGGGTGGCGCTGTGCCGTCTGCTGCTCCAGAAGCCTGACATCCTCTTGCTGGACGAACCTACCAACCACCTGGATGCCGAAAGCATCGACTGGCTGGAACAACACCTCCAGCAATACGAAGGAACGGTGATTGCCGTGACGCACGACCGCTATTTCCTCGACCACGTGGCAGGCTGGATTCTGGAGCTGGACCGTGGCGAAGGTATCCCCTGGAAAGGAAACTATTCCAGCTGGCTGGAGCAGAAGACCAAGCGCATGGAGATGGAAGAGAAAGTGGCAAGCAAGCGCCGCAAGACCCTGGAACGCGAGTTGGAATGGGTGCGCATGGCGCCCAAGGCACGTCAGGCGAAAGGCAAGGCACGTCTCAACTCGTACGACAAGTTATTGAACGAAGACGTGAAGGAAAAAGAAGAAAAGCTCGAAATCTTCATCCCGAACGGTCCCCGTCTGGGAAATAAGGTAATCGAGGCGAAACACGTGGCAAAAGCTTACGGCGACAAGCTGCTCTTCGACGACCTCAACTTCATGCTTCCCCCCAACGGCATTGTGGGCGTCATCGGTCCCAACGGTGCCGGAAAAACCACCCTGTTCCGCCTGATTATGGGCATTGAGAAGCCCGACAAAGGCGACTTCGAAGTGGGCGAAACCGTAAAGGTTGCCTACGTGGACCAGCAGCACAAAGACATCGACCCGAACAAGACCGTATACCAGGTTATCAGCGGAGGCAACGACTTGCTCCGCATGGGCAACCGCGACGTGAACGCCCGTGCCTACCTGAGTCGGTTCAATTTCTCGGGCGCCGACCAGGAAAAGCTCTGCGGCATGCTTTCGGGAGGCGAGCGCAACCGCCTGCACCTCGCCATGGCGCTGAAGGAAGAAGGCAACGTATTGCTCCTGGACGAGCCTACCAACGACATCGACGTCAACACCCTGCGTGCGCTGGAAGAAGGTTTGGAAGACTTTGCCGGATGTGCCGTAGTAATCAGCCACGACCGCTGGTTCCTCGACCGTATCTGCACCCACATCCTGGCGTTTGAAGGAAACAGCGAGGTGTTCTTCTTCGAAGGCTCGTACACCGAATACGAGGAAAACAAGATGAAGCGCATGGGCAATGTAGAGCCGAAGCGCGTGCGTTACCGGAAACTGATGGAAGACTGATTTAAATGAAGAATGAAGAATTAAGAATGAAGAAACAGCATTCTTCATTCAAAAAAGATTCTTCATTCCTCATTCTTAATAATGAATATCCGCATTTTACCTAATTGACTGTAGGGGCGTATCGCATACGCCCTGAAGGCATCCGCGTGGATAAGTGGACGCATTCGGGCGTATGCGATACGCCCCTACATGGGATGTTTGCGGATATTCAAATTCTTAATTCTTCATTTAATAAGATGTTGACTATATACCTCGCCCGCCACGGGCAGACAGAAGAAAACCTGAGCCGGATATTCCAAGGGCATTTGCCTGGACACCTCACCGAAGAAGGGAAGCGGCAGGCCATAGCCTTGGGAAAGGCCTTGGAAAACATTCCGTTGGATGCCATTGTCAGCAGCGACCTGCAACGGGTGGCAGATACGGTCCGCCTTGCGGTAGGCAGTCGGGATTTGCCCTGGGAAAAGAATGCCCTGTTCCGCGAAGTGGACTGGGGGAGCTGGACGGGGATGTCGATAAACAGTGTCGACCGTTCCTGTTTCCCGAAAGACGCCGAAACCCCCGCCATGCTTTACGCACGCGCAGGCAAGTGCATCGACTATCTGAAGCAGCATTGCGAGGGCAAGTCGGTGCTGGTGGTTGCCCACGGGCAGATAAACCGGAACATCATTGCGCAGGCTCGGGGGATTCCCCTCGGCCGCCTGAAGGAAATACCGCTGATGAAGAACGGGACAACAATTCAATTAACAATTAATAATTAATAATTAACGCGAATCAGGAGTTAAACGTAGTTATGTTTCACAGGAGTTATCACTTCGTTCAGGAGTTATACTTCACGCGGTATTTATTTGTGCATTTTGTATATGCCACGTAGTAGAGACGATGTGCACATCGTCTTTACAGAAGCTGTGCAAAAGGCATTGGCATCTAACTCCCTTTTAACCCCTGATTGGCATTATTAATTGTTAATTATTAATTGTTAATTATGTACCAGCGTGCCGATATTTTCACCGGCAACGACCTTCTTCAGGTTGCCCACGGTATCCATGTCGAAGACGATGATGGGCAGGTTGTTTTCCTTGCACATGCAGGTGGCGGTGAGGTCCATCACCTTCAGCCCGCGTGCCAGCACTTCGTCGTACGTGATATCGTCAAACTTCTTGGCGGTCGGGTCTTTTTCGGGGTCGGCGGTATAGATGCCGTCTACGCGCGTGCCTTTCAGCATCACGTCGGCTTCTATTTCGATGCCTCTCAGCGATGAACCCGTGTCGGTGGTAAAGAACGGGTTTCCCGTGCCGGCGGACATGATGGCCACTTCACCGTTCTCCATGGCTTCGATGGCTTTCCATTTGGTGTAAAACTCGCCTATCGGCTCCATGCGGATAGCCGTCAGCACCCGTGCCTTCACCCCGTTTGCCGTCAATGCCGAGCTTAGCCCCAAGCTGTTGATTACCGTGGCGAGCATCCCCATCTGGTCGCCTTTCACGCGGTCGAATCCCTTTCCGGCACCGCTCAGCCCGCGGAAAATGTTCCCTCCGCCGATAACGATGCCTATCTGCACGCCCATGTCGTGTATTTCCTTAATCTGCAAGGCATATTCTCCCAGGCGTTTCTCGTCTATGCCGTATTTCTTTTCTCCCATCAGGCTTTCGCCGCTTAACTTTAACAAGATACGTTTAAATTTTGCCATATTCAGAATCTTTTTTGTTTGCAGGCAAAGGTAACAAGAATTTACGGGAATACACAAAAAACGTCGCGGCATTTTCAGCATGCGGCGACGTCAGAAAGAGAGAGAGAATCTGTTTGTTTATGTCTAGTTAGTCTTTGTTGATGCTTTTGATGACTTCCGAAGCTATTTTGGAGGAACTTTTACGGCTGGCTTTGCTGAGTTTGGCTCCCTTTTCCAAATTCATGCATGTGAAATAGTTGTTCCCTTTGGTCACTTCATGCTGATTGCGGTCGTAAAGTGAATAACTTACAAAGTGGAACAGGGTGCGCAGGGGGGTGTCTTGCCATTTCAAGTAATGTTTATTAAGGAAAAGCACATAGTCGGCATCCGCTTCGTTAAGTATTTTGCTGAATTCTTCTTTGTTTACATTACTTAAGTCAGCATAGGTGTCTTCATTTTCTCCGTTGACTTTAACTTCGGTCACAAGAGTATTCACATCAGGAAGATTTTCTGATGAGACGAACGTATATTTTTTGTCTTTGTTTGCCTGAATGATGTTATTGGTAATAATACGGTTGTAAGTGTCACCGATGCTGTCTTGAGGAATGCCGGTTTCTTCTGTAATCATAGGAGCTGGAAAATAGTTAGAACCCACATTGTCTAGTCCAACTACCAGTACTTTTACTTGCATGTCTTTGGTCTTGTTTTCTTTGTTGCTGTCTTCTGCATTTGCAGTTGTAATGAAAGTCATGGCAGCCAAGCCTAAAATGATGTTTTTAATCAGAGTTGTTTTCATTTCTTTCTTCCTTTTTTATTTGACATTGCAAAAATAGGGTGGTCGTGTTACATCCTTGTTTCTACATTGTGATAATCTTGTTAAATGCTTTATTTGTAGCGCTGCTTTGCGGTGTCTTGCTTAGAAGAAACTGTTTTGAATTTTATCGTAGGCTGATTGGGGATAAGTTTTAAATACGTCCTTATGATATAAAATACGACCCTCCTGCAGATGTTTTCGTGCAGAAGGGTCGCTTTACTTGTTGTCGTGTATTTGTCCGTTATTCTACGGCTGGCATGTCTAATCCACTGTTATAATCGGTTTCTCTTGACGGAAGAACCCATTTCCAGAATGAAGAGTTGGGGTCTGCTCCATAAGTACCGGCGATAGATGCATGGAAATTACCTCCTTCGGTAATGCCTTTGCGCTGAACCGGGCGTCCCCAACGCTTGCAGTCGAACCAGCTGTGACCTTCACCCCAAAGTTCGAGACGGCGGTACAGAATAATTTCGTTCCACAAATCTTCTCCTGTTTTCGTACAAGTATATTCAGGGTCACGTCCACTGGTTTGATTCAATTCAATCAAATCGTTTTGTGCACTTGTAATATCCCCTGTCTGATAAGCTGCTTCTGCCTCAATCAATAACATTTCAGAAGAACGGATAAATGGAATGCATCCAATACCCGGCATACCAAGTGCGGCAAATTTCAAAGCACCGTATGGTTCAATGGTTTGTGCCGGAGTGTAAGTGCAAACGCTGGCTGCATAGTTATTCGCTTTTTCTGCAGCAGCCACTCCTGCTTCCGTTTCTACATTGAAACTGCCATAAGTCGTTTCTATGACATCTTCTACTTTTTGCCCTTCCGACAGGAAAGTGCCTGAATGCAAGAACAATCCTTTACGTATATCCGAATCAGGAATGGCATCAATCAACTCACGGCTTGCCGCAATATTATAGCCAACTGATGCATAATATCCATTGTATGCCATTGTTGTTTGGAAACTCCAATAGTATAATGTCTCGGCTGCATCGTTGTAAGAACCCCAAATCCATTCGGACGTCGGATTGCAGAAGCCGGTTCGGTAATCGGCATTCGACATTAATGCATAACCATTCCGGGCCAATTGGGCCATTTCACTTGCCTTGCTATAATCCTCCCGATTCAGGGCAGCACGAGCGTATACGCCATAAGCCACATTCAGATTCGGAAAACATACGGCACTGCTGCTGTATACAGTGCTACGGTCTAAACCGGATGCCTGAAACAGTGAGATGGCTTCGTCAAGATCCTTGTAAATCTGTTCATAGGTCTGAGCTAAGGTAGACAACGGCATGTCACCTGTAGATTCATCCAAACGTAAAACTATACCGTCTGTAGCACCGTTGTTGCTATTCGCCCAACTGTTGCAATAGAACTGTACTACTTGTGAAAAGGCAAATGCGCGGAATGTCAATGCTGAAGCTTTCAGAAACTGAAGCTCTGCCTCATCTCCTTCGGCGATATCTACATTGGCAAGAATCGTATTAGCGTTTCCTACTATGGTATAGTAATAATACCAAGGGTACGAATCATAAATGGATGTATTGCTGTCATTCATCGTTCCATTCATCATCGGAGCCCATCCCGGAGCAAATACAGGGAAATAGAAATCCTCACCCATATATTCGGCGTACATCATCATGATGGTACCTTCGCCATTAAAACCCTGGCCATAATATGCATGCTGCATGGTCATCAGTTTGCAGATACCGTTGATGGCTTGCTTCATATTGTCTGCATTACCGTTCACTTCCCCAGCAGAAGCTGAACCAGTAGGCACCGTGTCCAGCCAGCTGTCACTACAGGAACTGAACGCCAAGGCAGCACCCAGCAATCCCATTGTCATGTATTTTGTGATAGAATGTCTCATATATTTATATGCTCTATTAATTTATGTATTGATTTAGAATTTCAAGTTTACGCCTAAAGTATAAACGCGGGCAGTGACGAATGTGTTGTCCATCGTACCGTTGAAACTGTACTGCGGGTTCATACCTTTCAGCGAGGTAATGGTAAATGCGTTTTCAATACTACCATATACGCTTATACCGCCAAGTCCGAGTTTGGTTACCCATCTCTTAGGCAAATTATAGTTCAAGTTGATATTCTTCAAGATGAAATAAGAAGAATTTTGCAGCCAACGGTCACATGAACCTTGCGAATAAGCATCTTGTGATGACAAGTCAAAACGGGGAATTCCGTTCGGATCTACACGATTGGGCGAATCCTCTGTCATTCCAGCAGGTACACTCTGCCAGGCATTCAACACATCTGTATGCAGTGCATTCGGACTGGCTACGCTCGAACTCATCAAAGAAGCATAGGTGGTATCGTATGTCTTTCCACCCAATGAGTAAGTCCCTAAGATAGAAAGAGTTAAATCCTTATAACTTACCGAAGTCGAGATGCTTCCATAAACAGTAGGCAATGCAGTGCCGCTCCAGTCCTTTCTAGCATACGTGGTGTTATACGTATAGTCTGTACCGTTGATATTCACATGATAACCAGCTGCTTTTGCCGATTCAACTTTTGTCGGGTCAATTTCATAAAGAGCACGACCGTTCATCTGGTCTACACCGGCATACTGGTACATATAGAACTCGTAAATACTATGTCCTTCCGAGAACATCTGTACACCGTTTAGGATATCTTCTCCGTCAGGCAATTCGATAATCTCGTTTTTCAGCCATGTCAGGTTCATGCCGATATTCCAGTTCCAGTCTTTGGTACGGATAACATCCACATCAGTAGCGATTTCGATACCTCTATTAGATACAGAACCGATGTTTTTTGCCATACTTGACATAGCTGTTGCGTCAGCACTACCGATTCCCCACAAGTCTGTAGCACCAGCCGACAACGGATTATACACATTGAACAGCAGGTCGCGCGAACGTTTATCGAAATAATCGAATGAAATGTTCCACCGGTCGAACAGGCGTGCTTCTACAGCGATGTCAAACGAAGTGGTAGTTTCCCATTTCAAGTCCTCGTTCATCAGCTGGTTCTTATAATAAGCACCCAATCCGGCATTGGTGTCCGAATTATACAAAGCCATGTAGGCATAATAATCCACGCCGGCATCATTACCTACTTCGCCGTACGAAGCGCGCAATTTCAAATCATCTACCCAAGTCACATCTTCCATGAACTTTTCTTTCGAAATCATCCAGCTTCCGCCTACCGACCAAAAGTTCCCCCAACGATGGTCTGGATGGAAGCGGGAAGAGCCGTCCCGACGGAAAGAAGCATCGAAATAATACTTGTCATCGTAGTTGTAACGGGCACGTGCCAAATAACTTTCTGTGTTATACTCAATCGTAGAACCTTCACTGTAAGTAGTTTCTGAGAAGTTTGACAACTCAGTGTTGTCACCTGTCATTTTCATATTAGCCTTTGCAGTATAGTCCAGTGACTCATAATAACTACGTGCTTCATGAGCCAACAGCACATCTACCGTATGCTTGTTGAAGTGGTGAGCCCAAAATAATTCTTGTGAAAGTGTGTAATCTTTCACACGTTGATAATATTGGGTCAGACGGCCGTTGTTGCCTGCACCGTCACCACAGACAGGGTTATTGTAATTTTTCTGTTTCATATTCGAATTGAACAGATTTCCCTTTGCCGTAAACTGGAAATCATTCAAGAACGAAATCGTGGCATAAATCTGTCCTTGCATCGTGTTGGTGTACATACGGTTGATGTCGTTTTCCAATTCATATACTACATGGCGGTTTGACAGATATTGTTGCCCTAGGTTGTAGGTAGGATTTCCATTCTCGTCCATCACCACATTGCCTTCTGCATCATGTGCATAATACGGATAAACCGGAGCCATCATACGTGCGGAATAGAATGGGTTGATATAATAGGTGCCATTGGCTTCATTGGCATAATTGCCTTCCGAAGAACTTGCTGATAAATTAATACCGCTCTTAAACCATTTGTTCGGAGTAAAGTTGGCTTTCAAGCGACCGGAGAAACGTTCAAAATCAGAACTGATAACATATCCTTTTTCGTTCAAATAAGAACCAGATGCAAACAAATCATATTTTTCACCCGCAGCTGCACCGCTCAAATTATATTCTTGGCGGTAGCCTGTACGCTCCAAAGCATCATTCCAATCCAAGTCATTATATCCTGGCAAAACATTTCCTAAGAACTTTCCATCTTCTGTGAAAAGTTCAGTGTTTCCCTTATCGAAAATATTCGATTTGATAACATTGCTCATCAAAGTCTGGTTAACGGCTGCGGCGGCTGAAGCAGCATCCATACCTTCGTCTATCATATAATAGCGTTGGTATCCTTTCCACATTGTTTCCATCCAGTCGTTGATGCCCAGACGGTCGTATTCGGGAATACCACGGGTATACATACCTTGGCGTATATCCAGATTCAGGCTCGGTTTGCTTCCTTTTCCATTACGTGTCGTAATCAAAATAACACCATTAGCGGCTTTATTACCATAAAGAGCAGCCGAAGAAGCATCCTTCAAGACAGACATTGATTCAATATCATTGGTATTGATTTCGTTCAGGCTGCCTTCATAGGGTACACCATCTACTACAATCAAGGGTTCGTTTGTTCCATTAATAGAACCAAAACCGCGGATACGGATGCTATTACTACCATTACCCGGTTCACCGTATGTACTGTTTACCTGCACACCGGTAGTAGTACCTTCCAATGCGCTGGTCACATTTGTTACCGGTCGTTTTTCAATCTGACCTGCACTTACAGATGATACCGCACCCGTAATGGAGGCACGTTTCTGGGTACCGTAAGCAACGACAACAACTTCATCCAACACCTCTTCATCCGACTTCAGTACAACTTTCATAACCGGTCGGATGTCGAGCTCTTGCGTCTGCAAGCCGATGAAAGAAACCACCAAAGTTCCCGCCGAACTTGATGATGCCTATAAATGACTGTTTATAAACGAATTACAGAATTTATAATTATGCTTTGTTCTTTCTCATGATTGGTTCATATAGAGTATAACAGGGTTTCGTCTGAAATTTTTCTACCCGAGATATATCTGAAAATGATGAGATAATAGAATTTTTGATTACCTTTGTGTGAAACTCAAACACCTTTAGTTATGGATGATAAGTATAAGATACCTTATATAAATGCATGCATACGTGCTTTTGCCAAGCGTTTCAGCCTTTCGGTCAAGAATGCTTTTTTATACCTATATCGGTTTAAAGGCGTGGATTTTCTGAATGACTTTTACGGCGTAGAGCATTTGCAATCCATTGATGATGCCGTGGATGACTTGATTGTCATCTGCAAAAAAAACGGAGGACAACTGATATGATACTTTATCATGGGACTAATGTTGATTTTCAGCAGATAGACATTCGAAAATCCAATCCGTACAAGGACTTTGGTCAAGGCTTTTATCTGACTGATATTCTTGTGCAGGCTGAAAATATGGCAGCCAAGAAAGCACGGATTCTTGGCGGAAGTCCGATTGTACAGAAATATCAATTTGATGAAACGTATCTCTCGGCTCCGTTTCTGAACGTCCTGCTTTTTGAAAAGCCAAGCAAAGAGTGGGCAGAATTCATTTACCGGAATAGAACAAGGAGTATCCCTGCCTTTTCACATCATTACGATATTGTGATGGGTCCGATAGCTGATGACGGGGTAGCTTACCTTTTAAGCCGTTACGAAGAAGGTTTCTGTACTCTGGAGGAATTGGCAAAGGAATTGGAATACAAACAATTGAACAGACAATTCTTTTTCGGGACTTTACGAAGCATTAACTTATTGGAAAGAATATGATGACACCAATCCAACAGGACTATCTGATTTCACACATAGTCGATAAGATAACAGATTTTTTGATTGCGGATTTTCAATTAGACATACCTTCCGCACTGAACATAGTCTATACATCTGATACGTTCAGAGTACTTTCTGACAAAGAAACTGGCTTATACAGCCAAAGCCCTTCCTATATATATGAATGGCTTAAAAGAGAATTTCTGACGGGGAAATTGGACGGTGCTGCCGATGGGCATTAACAATGCGTCATCTAATTAATGTAAAAAACGAGATTGCACCAAAAAATAGGAATCTACTTTCACTTTGATAGATGTAAATAAATTATCTCCACTTACAGTAAAAAAGAAGACTATATTCATCAAAACGCATTCTCGAATGTAAGCAGTCACGTTGAATCGTATATTTCGTGATATATAATGTACATATGGATTTATACATCTTGCACCGTTTCTGTAGAGGCATGACATCCACGATATGCATCAATAAATGCCGTAAGAAATATAGAAAGGTCGTATCAATCTCTGTTCTGAGTAATGATACGACCTTTTGTTTTTAGAGCGTTAAATATCAAATTAAAAATTCCTATTTCAGAATTGAGTTTTATCTATCTCTTTCTTATAATTGCTATTTAAGTTAACTTAATCATTTAATCAGCCAAATTGGGATTATTGATAATCTCATTTTCTGGAATACTGAATGTCAAACGCGTATCTGTATAATCATAAGTTTGCCCAGGAAGCATCGCATCTTCGGTACAACGTGTGACTGATTTTTGGAAGCGTTTCAAGGTCAACAGTCCACGACCTTCTGCCCATAATTCCAAACGCCAATTGAAATAAATTTCATCCAACAACTCAGATTGGCTCATATTAGTCAAAGTCTCAGCCGTTTCCACATCACGCTCATTCAAGAATGATTTTAATGATGCTTTTGCCGCAGGAAGATTATTATTCCGCGTATTGGCTTCTGCATTGATCAAGTACATTTCTTCCACACGCATGTAAACTTCGTCATCATACCATTCACGATTCCCCATGATGCGTTTACTGTCATAGAATTTCCACCATGTAGTCAATTCCAATTGATTGCCATCCTCATCATATTCAGTGAACCATTTCTTACGCTCGTCTGATTCAGGAATAGAATTATACAAGTTGGTGTCAATCAGTTTTTCACCGCCAGCATAAGCATAGCTATAAGTGAATAAGTCTACGTGTCCCCAAAAAGTAGGCAATGCAGGTGAGTTGCTTACAGTAAGGTCAATGGCCCACATCCAAGAAGGAATGGTGACAGAATTGAAACCGGAATTGATGATTTCATTTTTCGACATTAAAGGATATTCTCCAGAATCTATGACTTCTTGCGAAATCTTGGCAGCATTGGCATAATCTCCCATAGTCAAATAAACATACGCCAAAATACCTTTGGCTACATTAGCATCAATTTGGTCTTTCTGACCAGAAGGACGGACATATCCTTCCAAAAGGGGTATGGCATCAGTTAAATCTTTTATGATCAGCTTATAAACATCTTCCACACTTGATTTTGGAGCAGCTTCAGCAGTCAATTGAGTCCGATAAAGTGGAATAGACAAAGCTGTCTTGTCTTCTAAATAAGGACGCGCATAAAGATTCACCAAGTTAAAATAAGAATGTGCTCTTAATGCTTTGGCTTGTGCATAATACACTCCATTATCTCCTGAAGGAGTAGCTTCATCTCCTCCTGCCGCATCAATGATTTCATTGGCAGCTTTTATCAAGCGATAATAATACCGCCAAAATTGATAAGAGAATGCTGCAGCCGTGCGGGTGGAACAAGTTAAATTACCTGCATATTCAAACCAGCCATACCCTTGAGCAGCAATAACCATATCCCCACTCATCAAATCGGTTGCAATATCTACAGCTTTTTGTCCAAAATCATCATGACCTCCTACACCTCCGGTACTCATAGCAAATGTTGTAGAATAGGTACCAAGAGCTTGTCCCATCAAAATATTTGTATTCCATTTGGCAACCTCTTCCAAATCATCCGAGGTTATGTAATCAGTAGGGCTTTTCTCCAAAAACGAATCTTTACATCCGCTACTTAACAGTATCAGCCCTATTGACAAAATAGATATGTGTTTTTGTATCTTCATTTTCATAAGAATTCTTTGTTATGTTTTGTTTAGAATTGAACCTGAATGCCTCCCATGATTGTGCTCAGCGGAGTATATTGACTTCTTCCCGATTCACCGGAGTCATTATTGTTGTCGTTGTTGACTGTATCGCTGTTGCCAGAAGATGCCGTTGGCACATATCCTTTACGTGAAGATAAATAGAACAGATTATCTCCCGATACATACACGCTCAGCCCACCGATTTTCAACTTGGATGTTATGCTGCGTGGAAATGTATATCCAAGTCGGATATTCGACAAATTCAAATATGAACGGCTTGTCAAGAAACGAGTGGATGTGGCATTGGCATAGTTCGTAGCATCAGCACCACCACCATAATCCATTGACAGTCTGGGAACATCGGTGATATCACCCGGATTCTGCCAACGCTTTTCGATATCTTTATGCCAGTTGTATGAACCTGCAGTTCCATTATGCATCAATGCTAAATAGTTATAATCGAACCCATAACCGCCAATGCCGTAAGAGAATGTTGCGTTCAATGTAAATCCTTTCGCATACAAATCAAAGCCGAAACCACCTTGCAGGGCAGGAATAGCTGATTTCCCTACAAATTTCTTTGTCGCTTGGCTCCAATCACTGGTTTGTTCAACTTCCAGTTTATTGATAGCGTTTGTTGATTTGTATGTTTCCATATCGGTAATCAGCTCACGATCTCCATTCGGTTTGACATTATAATATTGATTGTATAATGCATAACCTGTTTGTGGGTCTACACCTGCATATTCACGCATATAAAAGTCATAGAGCGAATGACCTTTTGCCCAGCCATAATAAGTAGACAATTCAATGGCTTTTTCCTTTCCGGTTGTTTCGTCAATCGGCATCTTCGTCATTTCATTCTTGTAATATCCACCGTTTACCCGGAAGTCGAACTTATAATCTTTCTTGTTCAACAAATGAGCAGTCAAAGAAAATTCAACACCTTGATTGACCAACGCACCATCATTTACCGGATACGATGCATAGCCAAGTGAAGGAGCCACTTGTTTCATAAACAACATATTGGTAGTTTTCTTATGGAAATATTCCACTTCACCTTCCAAAATGTCTGCTATGTTGAACTCGATACCAGTATTGAATGTCGAACTTCTTTCCCAAGTCAAATTCGGATTACCCTTAAATACAAAACTGAATGTATAATTATCATTCAGGTTATTGATCTGGTAAAGGTCGGCATAAGGATAGTAACCGGCGATTACCGGAGAGGTGATGAAATCCTGATTACCCAATACACCCCAGCTTATTTTGTATTTCAGATTTTTCAACCACTTCACATTCTTCATAAACTCTTCGTTTGTAATGGCCCAGGCAGCTCCTACAGAACCAAAAGTTCCCCATTTGTTTCCTTTTGAGAAGCGTGAACTTCCGTCTGCGCGAATAGTGCCATGAAGGAAGTATTTATTATCCCAGTCGTAACGCAATTGTCCGAAATAACTTTCAATAGCGTAGCCGTATGTATACGACTCCATGTAATCCATTACGACTCCGTTACTCCATTCCGTATTGTCTGGACGTACAATCTTGGATTTACTTCCATAAGAAACGGCTGTGGTACTGTTCGTTGACTCATGAGCTACGAATGCATCAAAGTTGTTTTTTCCGAAGCTTTGGCTCCACGACAAAATTTGATTGGCTGTGAAGTTCAAATAGTTGGTCTGATATTTGATAATCTGTCCCTTTCCCGCACTGTCACCATAGTACGGATTGGTCAATTCATTCTCTGCTTGCCCTAAATATTGCAAACCCAAATTAGCGGTCAATTTGAAATACTTCAAGAACCGTGCTTCAAAAGAAGCGTTTCCATTGAACTGGTGCGATTTGATTTCATCCTCATCCAACAGCAAGGCTCCTGCAGGGTTGATTCCGGCACCGAACGGACGCTGATAGCCTGCGTTCATTCCATAATCATACTTGTTGCCGCCAATGTTGGTGTCTTGCACGATATTGCCTTCTTCATCACGTTCGAACACAGGGAAAATTGAAGGCATACCATTTACAAACTGGAAACCGTTATTCATATTGCTATCTGATTGCCCCGGGCGGTTTGTAATCATATAAGCATATGAAAGCGAAGTGGTAGCCTTCAGCCATGGAGCAATCTGATTGCTCATGTTGTTACGAACATTGAAACGTTCGTAATCAGATGAAATGTAATAACCTTCATCTTTCAAATAGCTGAAAGAGGTGTAATGCGTCATTTTGTCTGTACCACCTGAGATCTTCACACTTGCATCAAATTTTTGTCCTGTACGGAAAAGGTAATCATCCCATTTTTCAGGTGTATATTTGCGTGTTATTCCGCTATTAAAACGTCCGGTAGAAGGGTCTATCAGCTGATCGCCGGCTGCTTTCCACATATTGTATATAGGAGCTATTCCGGCTTGTCCTCCACCAAACAAGTTTTGTGATGCCCACGCTGCAGCTTGCTGAGCGTCATACCCTCCAGCCACTTGAGCGTAACCTTTCATGCTTTCCCAAGTCAACTCCGTGAAGCGTTCCGGGCTATCAATGACATCATATTGAGGAATCAGACGCATATTGGCACCATATTTTACTTCCGCATCAACACGAGTCTTGCCTGCTTCACCTTTCTTTGTCGTAATCAATACAACACCATTAGCAGCGCGAGAACCATACAATGCAGTTGCCGTAGCATCTTTCAATATAGTCATGGAAGCAATATCACTCGGGTCAATACCACTTAAGTCCGCCTCAAAAGGAATGCCATCTACTACATACAAAGGAGAACGACTGGAATAAGCAGAACCAAGACCGCGGATACGGATGCTAGCATTAGTACCCGGCTGACCTGATGTTGACATAACCTGTACGCCTGCTACTTCTCCTGCCAAAGCTTTCGATAATTCTGTAGGATTTTTCAATGCAATCTGTTCCCCATCGATTTCAGTTGCTGAACCAGTAAATGAACGTTTGGTTGCACCTCCATAAGCGACCACCATTACCTCATCCAGCTCGTGTGCATTAGACTGCATCATAATTTTCATAACAGGTTGAATCTTAACCTCTTGCGTCTGCAAGCCGATGAAAGAAACCACCAAAGTTCCCGCCGAACTTGGCACGTTACTAATCGTAAAATTACCATCTATATCAGTAACCGTACCTACTGTGGTACCTTTTACCAATACAGATGCTCCCACTACAGGTAAACCGTCTTCTTCAGATGTAACCGTACCGGTCACTTTCCGTACTTGCGCGTTTACCAGACCAATGCCTATCATCAGGCAGGTCATTAACAGCATCAATTTTCTTTTCATAAAAATTCTCTCTTAATTTTAACCTTAAATAAACACTTTTATCTAATCCAGTTTAGGCGCAAAGGTAATCATTAATCTAATAACTTGTATACTTTTGGAAACAAAATACAAAAGATACGTCGCTTTTTAACACTTCAAGATTGAAATTCTGTATAAAAAGCAAACAAATATGCAGGATTTCCGGTGTTGTCTTTGCTTAAAAAATAGCCAAAAACAAGCTCAGAACCTTGTATAGGACATCTTTGTGATAGTTTTTAAGACTCCTGATAAAAAGTGTAGTGAAATGAAAAAAATTAGTTACCGATTGGTTTATAATCGTAAAAAACGTCTCAATGCAAGCGGAAAGGCATTGATACAAGTGGAAGCTTATTTAACAAAGCAGAAAGCCTATTTTTCCACTCACATTTATGTACGTCCCGAAGAATGGGATGCCAAAAAAGCAAGGATTGTACTTCATCCGCAGGAAGAGGCGCTGAACCGGATGCTTGACGAGTTTCTCCTAAAGCTCCAGTATGCGGAATTGGAAGGGTGGAAGCGAGGAAAAGAAATATCCTTGTCAATGCTGAAAACAGACAATGAGGCAGAAGAAAGAACAGATGTTTTTGCATTCGGTAGAAAATGGGTAGAACACTCAAAAAGCAAAGAAAGTACAAAAAACAACTTGAGCACTACATTTGCTCTTTTACATGAATTCCGCCCGGCACTATGTTTTGCGGAGATGGATTATTCGCTGCTGCTCCAGTTCGAACATTTTCTGGAAAAGAAAAAACTGAAGATAAACACAATTGCCAAACACATGCGTCATTTACGCACGCTTTGCAATGAAGCCATCAGACAAGGCGTAATGTTATCATCGGCTTCACCTTTCATTAAATACCGGATAAAGACCACTGAAAGTAAACATGTATTCCTGCTTCCAGAAGAACTGAGAAAACTGGAAGAACTGCCGCTCGGACAGACAGGAAAAGCATTGCGCCACACACTGGATGCGTTTCTGTTTTGTTGCTACACCGGCATCCGTTATTCTGATTTTATAGAATTGCGTGAGGAAAATATCGTTTATCCAGACAAGCAACATGCCTGGCTGACGTTCAAGTCGCAAAAGACAGGAACGGAAACTCAAGTCCCCCTTTATCTTTTGTTTCAGGGGAAAGCTCTGAAGATATTAAAGCGATACCCCGACAAAGAGTGCTTTTTCCGTCTTCGCCCGAACCCTGACATTAACAAGGAATTGGTCAGGCTGGGCAAGCTGGCTGGTATTGACAAGCATTTCTCTTTCCACTCGGCGCGGCACACCAATGCTACCTTATTAATATATAATGGAGCAAAACTGACTACGGTGCAAAAACTATTAGGGCACCGCAGCATCAAAACCACGCAAATTTACGGTGAAGTGTTTTCGCAAACGTTAGTAAATGACCTGAAGAAATGTAAGTTCTAATGTCGCTTTTCTACAAAGCTGCAATGATTTGCCAAGGCAGTTAACTGTTTCAGCAGTTTCAATGCACTGAAACTAGAGTTTCAGTGCATTGAAACTACGGTAAAACTGCATTGCATAAGCTTACCTGACTTTATGCATGTTTTGAAAAAGCCTAGTGCATGGACAAAACGTCATTCTTATCACGGAGCAGAATCGGATTGCAAAAGTTGTAGAAACGTAAAACTCTGTGTCTCCCTGCCTGCAGGACGAACCATGCGTGAAGACTTGCCTGGGGATGATTTTGCTCATCGGAAAGTGCAGTTTGTACGTTAAATTGCACTTTCGAAAGTGCAAATACGCCTAATCCATGCTTATTTATTGCATACATTCATATCTTTACCGAAAAGGAATGCTTTATGGATAAACATAATCTTTTCCTGCAAGAGGCCCGTAGCACAATATGCATCTAGAAATCGGCTACATGCATGTCGTTCCTTTGTGGCAATTCGAGTTGGAGTATTAAGCGTTCCTTCTATATCAAAAGGTATGGCTATTCAGTAAAAAGCAGGTAGAAAGCTTCCGGTTGAAACGCATTAATACGTACCACGACACCATTTTTTGAAAGAAACCATTTTAAAAGAAGTCCTTATAGTTTCCTCATACTCAATACGTTAATAGTCATCTTTAGTTCGGCGGGAACTTTGGTGGTTTCTTTCATCGGCTTGCAGACGCAAGAACTTGATATTAAGCCGGTTATGAAAGTAGTGCTGAAGTCGGATGCAGAAGTGTTGGATGAGGTTTTGGTGGTGGCTTATGGTACTGCGAAGAAGTCGGCATTTACAGGATCGGCATCGGTGATGAAGGCTGACGAGATAGGCAAAATCCAGACTTCGAATGCTGTTTCCGCTTTGACCGGAAAGGTGTCGGGTGTGCAGATCTCTTCTCCTACTGGACAACCGGGTAGCGATGATCTGAAAATCAAAATCCGTGGTATCAGTTCTATTTTCGCAGAAAACGACCCGTTGATTATCTTGGACGGTATGCCTTATGACGGTGATTTGAACAACATCAGTACGCAGGATATCGAGTCGATGACTGTATTGAAGGATGCAGCTTCGAACGCTTTGTATGGTGCGCGTGGTGCCAACGGTGTCATTATGATTACTACAAAGAAAGGACAAGCGGGTACGGCTCAGGTGACCGTAGACGCTAAATGGGGTTCGAACTCACGTGCTACTCAAGACTATAATTATATCAAAGACCCTGCACAATATTATGAAATGTACTTCGGCGCGCTGAAGAATTATTTTGCCAATCCGACGGAAATGGGAGGCTTGGGCTATTCGCAAGCACAAGCCATTCAGTTGGCAAACCAGAATATGTTCGGTAACGGTGACTATGGCTTGGGATATAACGTATATACGGTTCCAGAAGGCCAGTATGTGATTGGAGCGAACGGAAAATTGAATCCGAACGCTACGTTGGGTCGTGTAGTTAACTATAACGGACAATCATTCTTGTTACGTCCGGATAACTGGTTGGATGAAATCTACAAGCATAGCTTGCGGCAGGAATATAATGTCGGCATATCGGGAGGTACAGACAAGTCTTCATTTTATGCATCTGTCAATTACCTGAGCAACGATGGTATTGTGGACAATTCGGATTACGAGCGTCTGACCGGACGTTTGAGAGCGGAATTCCAAGTGAAACCGTGGTTGAGAGTAGGTGCCAATATGGCTTATACGCATTTTAACGCAAATTCATTGTCTTCAGATGAAGATGGAAATTCAGCTTCATCCGGAAATATTTTTGCCATTGCTACACGGGTTGCCCCGATTTATCCGATGTATATGCGTGACGGTAACGGAAATATCATGACCGATGCTAACGGCATCATGCGTTATGACTATGGTGACGGCCAGAATGCAGGTGCCATACGTCCGATATTGGGTAATTCGAATGCTGCTTCCGATTTGTTGCTGAATACTTATCAGCGTGAAGGTAATGCCATGAGTGCCAACGGATTCTTTGAAGTGCGTTTCTTGAGAGATTTCAAGTTTACTTTCAATGGGGGTGTCAATGTGGACGAAACCCGTCAGACAATTGTTACCAACCCGTATTATGGCCAGTATGCTACCGAAAACGGTATTTCTTATAAATATCACCTGCGTGACATGTCGTACAACCACCAGCAGATTTTGAACTGGCAGCGGATGTTCGGCCATCACAATATCGCCGTGATGTTGGGACATGAATCTTACCGTCATAAATATTACTATTTGATGGGTTCGAAATCGAATATGTTCGACCCGACCAACTCCGAGCTGATTGGTGCCGTAACCGATAAAAGTGCAACTTCTTATACGACCGATTATAATACCGAAGGTTACTTTGGCCGTATTCAATACGATTTCAACGAAAAATATTTCTTGTCGGGTTCTTACCGCCGCGATGCATCTTCGCGTTTCCATCCCGATAACCGTTGGGGTAACTTCTGGTCGGCTGGTGCAGCATGGATGATTTCGAAAGAAGACTTCTTCCATGCCGACTGGGTGGATATGTTGAAGTTCAAGATTTCATACGGTTCGCAGGGTAACGACAATATCGGTGATTACCGTTATACGAATACATATACGATTGTCAACTCATCGGGTTATCCGGCTGCCGTTCCCGAAACTTACGGAAACAAGGACATTACTTGGGAAACGAACAGTAACTTCAATATGGGATTCGATTTCGAGTTCTTCAAAGGACGTTTGACCGGTACGGCGGAATTCTTCATGCGCAAGACGACGGATATGCTGTTCTCATTCCCGCTTCCTCCTTCGTTCGGTTACTCTTCGTATTATGCCAATGTAGGCGATATGCGCAACCTGGGCGTGGAAGTCGAACTGAACGGTACGGTTATCCAGACGAAAGATTTCCAGTGGGATTTGAACCTGAACCTGACCCATTATAAGAATAAGGTGACTTCTTTGCCCGACGAACGTAAGACCATGGTGGTAGACGGCGTAGGCGGATTCTCAAGCGGCAACTATATGTATGGCGAGGGCATTCCTTTGTATACGTTCTATATGCCTAAGTATGCGGGTGTAAACGAAAACGGTGACGCGCTGTATTATCAGGATGTGACCGCTAAAGACGGTACGGTGACTCAGACCACTACAACAAAGTATTCGGATGCGACCATGCACTTGTGCGGTACAGCTCTTCCGGATGTGTACGGTGGTTTCGGTACCTCATTGGCTTATAAAGGATTTGATTTGAGTGTGGCTTTTTCTTACCAGATTGGTGGTCAGGTATACGATGGCGATTACGCTAACATGATGACTTCTCCTACAGCTAACGGACGAGGAAGCGCGTTTCATGCAGACTTGCTGGACGCTTGGACTCCGGAAAATCCGAGTAGCACGATACCGAGATTCCAATACGGTGACTTGTATACGGCAAGTACATCCGACCGTTTCCTGACCAGTGCTTCTTACCTGAGCTTGCAGAACATCAACTTCGGCTATACGCTTCCGAAGAACCTGACACGCAAGGCAAGCATCGAAAAGGTACGTGTTTACCTCAGTGCCGACAACGTTTGGTTGTGGTCGAAACGCCAAGGTATGGACCCGCGTCAAAGCATCTCCGGTGAAATAACTTCATCTTATTACGCTCCAATCCGTACGATTTCGGGCGGTATTACATTGACATTCTAATAACTTGTAACGATTAAAAGAAAAATGAGAAATATATCTAAATTCATAATAGGAATCGGCTGCTTGGCATCTGTGTCCGTATCGATGACCGGATGTATCGATGAAACTTTTCCTACCGATGTGGCGACAGATGAGCAATTGACTTCCTCTTCGAAAGCTACCGAAGCCTTATTGTGGGCAATGCCCGCTTTCTTGAACAAATATGATGTATTAGGACAAGACCCGAGTGCTCCCGGTTATGACTGGGGATATGGGTCTATCATGCACATCCGTGATGTGATGACCGAAGACATGCCGGTTGTTAGTAGCGGATACGACCATTATTCGGCATGGGAAGGAAACCAGCACATCGGTCCCCGTTATATGTCTACGCAGTTTATTTGGAACTATTTCTGGAAATATGTCCAGACTTCCAATAACATCATCAAGGCGTTGGATCCGGAAACAGCCGATGCTACCCAGTTAGGTTACTTGGGTGTGGGTTATACTTTCCGTGCCCATGCCTATTTGGATATGGCCCAGATGTTCGAGTTCTTGGAAAACGATGGCACCGATGCGGTAAATCCCAGCGGAAACAATGTGCTGAACCTGACTGTGCCTATCGTAAAAGAAGACGTAACGGAGGAAGCCGCGCGCAACAATCCCCGTGTGCCCCGTCAGGAAATGTTCGACTTCATTCTTTCCGACTTGGATAAGGCTGAAGAATACATCGTCAACTTGGATCGCAGTGCCAAGACTTTGCCCGACCTCAGCGTGGTATACGGCTTGAAAGCCCGCCTGTATATGTGGGTGGCGGATTATCCGAAAGCGCAAGAATATGCGCGCAAGGCTATCGACACGAGTGGAGCTGTTCCGATGACTGAAGACCAATGGCTGAGCACCACCAACGGATTCAATGACATCAGCGTTTCTTCTTGGTTGTGGGGCTCGCAGATGCAGTCGGAAGACGATGTCGTAAAGACCGGTATCCTGAACTGGACTTCATGGTCGTCCAATGAAGCTGTATTCGGTTACGCTGCGGCAGGCCCGTATAATATGATTAACGTGGCATTGTATAACAAAATAGCCGATACCGATTTCCGTAAGCTGGCATGGAAAGCTCCTGCCGGAAGCGCGTTGGAAGGTCAGAACACTTATTGCGGCACAAGCGGAGCCAGCCTGCCCGATTATGCTTCATTGAAATTCCGTCCTGCACAAGGCAATGGCGATGTTTCCACTACCGGTGCGGCTTCGGCATATCCGTTGATGCGTGTAGAAGAAATGTATCTGATAGAAGCGGAAGCTGCCGCACATCAGAACGCAACGCAAGGTAGAGACTTGCTGAACTCGTTCATGCAGACCTATCGCGATGCCAATTACCGTTGCACGGCTTCTTCTGCCGATGCGGTTGTGAATGAAGTAGTATTGCAGAAACGCATCGAATTGTGGGGCGAAGGCTTGACATTCTTCGATGTAAAACGTCTGGATATGTCGGTAACCCGTGGCTATAGTGGTACGAACTTCAGTGATGAGCGTCGGTTTAACACCAACGGTCGTCCGGCATGGATGAACATCTGTATCGTACAAACAGAAGAAAACAATAACGCGGCGTTGATAGGTTATGAAAACCCTGACCCGAGTGGCGTTTATTCTCCATGGACAGGTCAATAATTAATGTATAAAACAAGTATAAAATGATGATTAAGAAATTATTTACATACAGCCAAGCCATCGTTTGCATGGCATTAGCGTTGAGCTTCAACGCATGTACGGATGAGGTAGACAGAGACCCGTCGCCCGTACAGACGGAGGGCGTGCAGGCTTATTTCTACCAAGACGCGCAGACAAGTTTTGATTTGATTCCAGATGATGCCCAGGTAGTACAGGTTACTATCGGCAGAAATAGTACGGGTGCGGAATCAGTGCAATTGACTGGAGATAACGACATTTTTACTTTTCCGTCTACCGTTGATTTTCAAGAGGGAGAAACGAGCAAGACAATTGATGTTGCCTTTGATATTCCGGTTGGTGAAAGTGCATCGTTGACTCTTAGTATAGCTGAAGGTGATACATATATTTATGCTCCTTCTTCTACTACGATTACTATTGCACGTAATTATAAATATAATTCGATAGGAGTTGGCATGATAGAATCCAGTTTCTATGGAGGTGCGGGTAATGCAACTTTTCAGAAGGCTGAAGGGGCTGAATGGTATAAAGTCGTAGCTCCGTATGAAAATGGATATGACATCATCCTTAAATTGCAAGAAGACGGCAGTACTGTTGTGGTTGACAGACAAGCGGCTGCCAGTGATTACGGAGGTTATGGTACTTTGTACGTCGAAGGTCAGGGAACATTAGAAAACGGTGTGGTAACTCTGACATTGGAATTTACTGTCAGTGCCGGAAGTTTCGGACCTTTTGATGAAACTTTCATATTCCCTGGTGAGTAATATTCATATAATAAAATAGGCAAAGGCTGCGCCATCGGTGCAGCCTTTGTTGTAGTAGTACGCTCGGCATGAGCATTGTCTAACGGGTGTAAGTCCCGAGTGAGCCCTAATAGCGGGAATCACATAGCCCAAGGCAAGGGTGTCCATCGCGAGGTGGAATCTGAAGGAAGCCGGCGGCAAACATCTGGTCTAACGAACAGAAACTTCATACAAGGCATTTGACCGTGGGTAAGGTTTCTACACAAACCAAAGCCCGATAGCTATTCGGAACGGTCGGTGTAAATGAAGTAGGCATAAGATGGAAAGACAATGCCCTTATCCGAGGAGGTCTCACGGACGCATGGCGAAGACGTACCCATTCGATGTGCCCTGACGGAGTAAAGCTTGCCGTGAGAAGTCAGCAGAGGTTATAGTACCTAAGACACGTGTGTCTATGGGGAAGGACCGAATCGCGCAGTGCAATAGTAAATGACTGCTACCCTTGAGACTCTTTTGTAGTCAGATGTCCGAAAGGAGCTTCCCTACTCACCACGATAGGACGGAATCCGACAATAGAGTAGGAGTGACGCTAGTCCGAGGGATGGCTGAAAACAACTTGCCACACATCGTGAGATGAGAAAGCGCGAAACCGCCGTATGCGGAACCGCTTGTACGGTGGTGTGGGAGGTCGGTAAATGTGAAAGTAGGAGGCAAATGCCTTTCTATGATTAGCATTTACCTCCTACCCGATTTATATTATATAATGTACGCGCGTACATTATATAATTAAGACCTTTCTAAAAAAGCATAGAAAAAATCTGAAGCCATCGCTATCAAATCCGGATTATTGTGTACATTTGCACTGTCTTTATACCAAGCCGAAATGAACAGAAACATCAAGACCCAAATAAATGTAAACGGACAACTGATGGACTTGTCGCATCCGCAAGTAATGGGTATTCTGAACGTAACACCCGATTCTTTCTTTGCCGGAAGCCGCAAGCAGAGTGAAACAGAGATAGCAGAGCGTGTGCGTCAAATCGTAGAAGAAGGAGGGAGCATGATTGATATCGGTGCATATTCTTCACGTCCGAATGCCGGAGACGTTCCTGCCGAAGAAGAAATGCGCCGTTTGCGTTATGGGCTTGCCGTTATCCGGCGTGAATGTCCCGAAGCGGTTGTTTCGGTAGATACTTTCCGTGCCGATGTGGCAAAGATGTGTGTGGAAGAATATGGTGCGGCTATTATCAATGATATTTCTGCAGGCGAGATGGATGCGAATATGTTTCCGGTGATTGCCCGCTTGGGAGTCCCTTATATTCTTATGCATATGCAGGGTACTCCGCAGACCATGCAGGCTTGCCCGCATTACGGCAATGTGGTGAAAGAGGTAATGTGTTATTTCTCTGAGAAAGTGCAACGTTTGCGCGACTTAGGAGCAAAAGATATTATCCTCGACCCGGGTTTCGGTTTCGGAAAGACGCTGGAGCATAACTATGCTTTGCTGGACCAGCTGGAAGAATTCAGCATTTTCGAACTTCCTTTGTTGGTAGGTGTATCGCGCAAGTCGATGATATATAAACTGTTGGGCGGAGGACCGGAAGATGCGTTAAACGGTACTACCGCCATTCATGCCCTTGCTTTGATGAAGGGAGCTTGTATTCTCCGTGTTCACGATGTAAAAGCTGCCGTTGAAGTTGTGAAAATTGTTTCTGCCATGCAACACCCCACTTTCATCACTCCATCTTAACCAGTTATTGCCATGCCTTTCAGTTTTACCATCCTAACCATTAAAGATGTCATTGACATCCTGCTTGTAGCTTTTTTGCTTTACAAGACTTACAAATTGATGAAGTCGTCAGGCTCTATCAATGTGTTTACCGGTATTCTGGTGTTTATCGTGATTTGGGTCATCGTGTCGCAAGTGTTACAGATGCGTCTGCTTGGTTCTATCTTTGATAAACTGGTCAGTGTGGGAGTGATTGCCATCATTGTTCTGTTTCAAGATGAAATTCGTCACTTCCTGCTTTCATTAGGTTCTCGTCACAGTACGAATAGTCTGCTCCGTTTTTTCAAAGGCAAGCAGAAAAGCGATGGAGGAAAGGAAGACATCATGCCCATTGTCATGGCGTGTCTTAATATGAGCAAAGGAAAGGTAGGTGCCCTTATTGTGATGGAACGTGACTTTCCGTTAGACGATATCGCCCGAACAGGTGATATCATCGATGCCAGTATCAATCAACGGCTGATAGAAAATATTTTCTTCAAGAATAGTCCTTTACACGACGGAGCTATGATTATCAGCCACAAACGTATTGAGGCTGCCGGTTGTATCCTGCCCGTATCGCATAATCTGAACATACCGAAAGAACTTGGGTTAAGACACCGTGCTGCTTTGGGTATCTCGCAGGAAACCGATGCCATGGCTATCATTGTGTCGGAAGAGACGGGAGGAATTTCCATCGCTTATCAAGGGGAGTTTCATTTGCGCCTCAGCGCAGAGGAACTGGAACGGATGCTTACGGAGGCAACAATGCAATGACGGGCGACCTAATCTCGTTCCTGCATTGGCGGAATGCGGAATTCATAAAAAAAGTGTCAGATGCATGTTGCGAAGATACACAACTTATGCATGTCTGACACGATGCTGTGGAGAAGATAATGGATTATCTTATTTAACGAGTTCTTTCGCTTCCAGCGGTTGGTCGGTGGTGAGGTAGTCCACTTTCAAGTCGATAAGTTTCTGCATATCGGCCGTTTCGTCCACCGTCCATGCGTTGACCTTCATGCCCAGGTCGTGCGCTTCCTTCACCCATTCGGGGTGCTTGTCGAATACCTTATAATAATAGTCAATGCCGGTCATGCCTTTCGCCTTGATGTCTTTGGGGGCGATGTCGCTTTTCAGGTAGGCGATTTCCGAACCCGGAGTCAGTTTGACCAGCTGTTCGCATACATGCATGCTGAATGAAATGTATTCCACTTGTTTTTCCATACCCATTTCTTTCACCATTTTGACGCAATCGGCAGAAATCCGATTTTCTTGTGCTTCTGTCTTATGAGGTTTTATTTCGAGGATGAGTTGGATGTCGGGCAATTGCTTGCCGGCTTTCAGGTAGTCTTCCAGCGTGGGAAGAGTTTCGCCGTTCTTCAGTTTCAGGTCTTTCAGTGTGGCATAGTCGGTTTCGGCAATCGTATAGCCTCCGATGGTGTCATCATGATTCACAACAACGATGCCGTCTTTGGTCAGTTGCACGTCGAATTCTGAACCGTATACTTGGGCTTCAGCGGCTTTCTTCAGTGCTGTGATAGAGTTTTGTGCAGAGCCTTCTGCCTTCCAGAATCCGCGGTGTGCGATGACTTGGGTCTGTGCTTGTGCCGCCAATGCGAAAAGTGCGCAGGCGCAAGCGAGGAAAAGTTTTCTTGTTTTCATGTTTGTTTTATGGTTTTTATTGTTAGGTGACTAGGTGTTAGGTGACTAGGTACTAGGTACCATTGTCACGACTATTTAAGCCTAGTCACCTGGTACCTGATACCTAGTCAACTCTTAAATCAGAATGCGTATCTCAAGCCTATCTGGAACTGGTACGGTGTACCGTTCAGGCTCGACACGCCGGTGTTCGGGTTCACGTTATATACAAACTGTTTGGTATCTTGGTCGAAGCTCTTGATAGAGTAGATGTTCTGCTTGCCCAAGGTGTGTCCGGCACCCCAGTCTTTGTTCAGCAGGTTTGCCACATTGAAGATGTCGACCGACAATTCCAGACTGTGTTTTTTGTAGAGATTGAACTTCTTGGTAAGACGCAAATCAAGTGTGCCGTAGAAACCGTTTACACCACCGTTGCGTTCAGCCACCTTGCCAAAGCTCTTACGGATATAGTCCTTGGTGCTTTGTTCTACTTCCGGATTGTTCAAGATGTCATTGATGCCGTCGCGCAAGTATTGTGGGGTGGCAGGGTCGTTCGGGTCGTAAATGTAAGCCAAATCATTCGAATCTACAAAGTCTCCGTTCAGGTTTCCGCTTACGGCAAGCGAATAACGTGTTCCGCCGATGCCCGAGAAGCGTGCGCCGATGCTGATGCCCCAGAAAGTGGGAGCTGTTCCGTAAACCACTACTTTGTGGCGGAACTGGTTGTTGGAGTAAGTCATTTTGCTCAAGTCGCGTGGGTCGTCTACCACCATTTGCGAGAGGGTTGCCGAGTTTGCCACGTTTCCGTTGTACGAGGTATTGTCTTTTGTATCGTTCCAGGTATAGCTTACCGAGAGCTGTCCATCCTTGAAGTATCTCCACGTTCCTTCTACCACGAAGGCGAACTGGTTGACTTTGCCTTCGCTCACCATTTCCAACACACGACCCACATTTTTGGTCTTACGGCTTTCTCTCCAGTCCACTTCACCATTGTCTTTAATGGTCTCTGCTGGCACATAAATGCCTCGGTTGCCTTCGGCTGCAAGGCGGAAGTAAGGCTGGTCTACCATGTTGCGGTCTACGTACATGTAGTTGTTCCGTCCCAAGGTCATATATCCGCCTACGGTTACTTTCAGGCGGTCGTTGAAGAAATGGGTGTACGAAAGGTTCGCCTTGTAGATGACCGGTACCTTGCAATCTGCTCCGTTTAGGTTAATGGTGGAGAGCTTTTCTATGTTCGGATTGTTGAACAGTTCTGTTCCCGGAGCCTTCGATGGATCTTGGCGATAGGCAGGGAAGTCGGGACGTAGCAGGTTAAGCAATTCATTATAGTTGGCGTTTCTCGGGTCAAGCGTTACATCGATAGATGCCGTGCGGGTTCCGTCGAACACCATGTTGTTAATCATCGCATAGTTGTTGATGTCCGAGGCAAAGATACCGCCGCCCAAACGGATGATGTCGCGGTGCTTGTCATTGATGTCCCAGGTGATTTGCACACGGGGCTGTACTTGGAAAGTAGAGAGACCGTTGTCGGTGCGTAAGCCTAAGTCATCGTACACGGTCTGGTTGAATGTTCCTTTATTGAAATAGGTAGCGTTGTCCAAGCGGAGTCCGGCTATCAGCTCGAAACCGGGGAACAGCTTGGTCTGCAATTGCGCGTAAGCACCGGCGTTCATGATGTTCTGTTTCACGCGGTCGTCTGCCGTAAGGTAGAGTTCGCGTACATAACGGGAAGGGGTAAGGCTTTCAAAAGCGTCCAGTCCGTTAAAGTAGAAGCGTCCGTTGGTCTCGCTTCCGTAGCGCGAATTCATGTGGGTGTACATCAGGTCTACACCGAAGGTATAATTGATTCGTTTTGTGTTGTAATAGAAGTTATCCACAACTTGCAACACATGGTTGTAGAAGTTTTCGGGGCAATAACGTTGGCCGCCTAACTGGATGTTGGTCTGTACGTTGTCACCATTTACTACCGATGATACGTTTTGTACAATGGCACGCGGGATGTTGGCGGAAGGAAGTTCATCGCCCGGCATGGATTTCTCCAATGTATAAAGGTGTTGCACCTTCAATTCGTTCGTTCCGCGCGGACCTACTACCGAACGCAGCGTTGCCATGGCACTGTTGTTCAGCGAGTGTACATCGCCGTAAGTTTCATACAGGTTTATGGTGGTGTTGTCGCTCAGTCCCAGGTTGTTCATGTCGTTCACGAAGTTGTCGGTGAAGGTCAAGAGGTTGGTGGCGTTAATCTGCCAGTCTATACGGGCAAATACGGCATCGGTACTTTGCTTCTTATCGAAAGCTCCGAATTGCGGATTGTTTGACACGCCGTATTTGTCGCGTGCGATTTGCAGGAAGCGGTCGCGCGTCTCCAAGCTGAGGTTATAGCGTTGTTCGTCGGTAGCGTTTTGGATATCGGCGATATAGAGTGGGCGAGAGTCTGCCTGATGGTCCCACGTAATGAAGAAGTGGGCACGGTCTTTCACAATAGCTCCTCCCAGCGAGGCACCGAACTGGTAGGTGGAGAAGTCGTTGCTCCGCTTGTTGCCACGGATGTCATACGGGCTGGAGAGCCAGTTGGCACGTCCGTATACGAACGCACTACCGGTCAAGGTATTCGTACCCGACTTGGTTACAGTGCTTACCGTACCTCCTCCGGCACGTCCGTTAGTCACATCGTATTGGTTGGTCACTACCTTAAACTCACGGATAGCCTCCATGGAGATGGCGTAAGGCACTCCGTTACGGCTCGTTGTACTACCTCCCGAAGTCGGATTCTTTGCCGTCATACCATCGATGGTATAGTTGGTAGAAGAAGCCAACTGGCCCGAAAGGCTGGAGCCGGTGCTGAGCGGGGATAGGTCGACCAGCGAAGTAAAGTTACGTCCGTTTACCGGAAGTTTTTCCAGGTCTTGTTCGGTGACTGAAGTTGCCGAACCGGTAGTGGCAATGGTATTTTTCAATGAGTTGGCAACCACTTCCACGGCTTCCATGGTAATGGATTCTTCTTTCATCTGGAAATCGATACGCACCTGGTCGCCTTGGTTCAGCGTATATCCGCTTTTCGTCTGGTCACCATATCCGATGTAGGACACCTTAATTGTGTACGGACCTCCCAACGGAAGCTGTTTGATGGTATATTCACCATTCTCGTTCGTGATAGAGCCTGTGCTGAAGCCCGTTGACTCGTTTCTTACTTGCACAGTGGCACCGATGACTCCCAGATTGGTTTCGTCGGTCACAATACCCGTAATAACGGCACGGTCATCTTGGGCAAACAAGTATCCCGGCAGGATGAACAGGATACAGAGAAGCAATAACGCTTGCTTGATTTTTGTTGTCATAATCTTTAGTTAAGTGTTTGTTAAATTGATGCAACAAAAGTAAAGCAGGCGTATTACATCTCCATGACCGATGTGTAAAGAAACCGTGTGATTTGTGTTACGTGGATATTACATGGTACGAAAAGAAATTTGCCAAAAGACACTCTCAAACGAACATAAGTGATAAGACCGACTTACTTATGTGGGATGACTGAGTTACTTATGTGAGACTGCCAATTCACTTATGTTCATCAAAAAGCATGCTTGAGTGCTGTCTTTAAAGTATAAAAGCCAATGCTATATAGCTGCGAGAAGTATAAAAGCTATTCTATCATGTAATGTTTTCTATTAATCGGGTATATTGCAAGCTTCAAATGCTTGTGCCAGATCTTCCAACAGGTCATCAATATGCTCAGTACCGATGGAAAGCCGGATGGTAGCTGGCGTGATGTGTTGCGTTTTCAGCTCTTCAGGCGAAAGCTGCGAATGGGTGGTAGTGGCAGGATGAATCACCAGGCTTTTCACATCCGCTACATTTGCCAAAAGTGAAAAGATTTTCAGTGAATCGATGAAACGCCATGCTTCATTTTGTCCGCCTTTTATCTCGAAAGTAAAGATACTTCCACCACCTTGTGGAAAATAGCGAAGATACAGTGCATGGTTGGGATGTGAAGGTAGGGAAGGGTGATTGACTTTTGCCACCATGGGGTGTGTTGCAAGGTATTTTACTACTTTTAGGGCATTGGTCACATGACGCTCTACGCGCAGTGACAAGGTTTCAAGTCCCTGCAACAGCAGGAAAGCATTGAAAGGTGAGATGGTTGCTCCCGTATCTCGGAGCAGGACAGCCCGAATGCGGGTGACAAATGCTGCTTCTTTTGCCACATCGGTAAAAATGTTTCCGTGATAGTTCGGGTCGGGAAGAGTCATTGTAGGAAAGCGGTTCGGATAGGCTTTCCAGTCGAAACGTCCGCTGTCTACAATGATTCCGCCCAGCGAAGTACCATGGCCACCGATAAACTTGGTAGCGGAGTGAACCACTATGTCTGCTCCATGCTCGATGGGACGGATAAGAAAAGGAGTACCAAAGGTATTATCTACAATCAAAGGTATTCCGTGACGGTGTGCTACTTCTGCCACAGCTTCTATGTGGGTAATATCCGAATGAGGATTGCCGAATGTTTCTGCATACACCGCTTTTGTTTCGGGACGAATGGCAGCTTCCAGCGCATGCAGGTCGTTGATGCGGACAATGGTATGTGTAATTCCCTGTTCAGCAAGCGTGTGTGTAATCAGGTTGTACGAGCCTCCATAGAGGTTATCGGCTGCTACCAAATGGTCGCCTGCATGTAAAATGTTCTGCAAGGCGTAAGTTACTGCTGCAGCTCCAGAGGCTACAGCCAAAGCTGCCACTCCTTCTTCAAGGGTAGCCATGCGTTCTTCCAATACTCGCTGGGTGTCGTTGGTGAGACGTCCGTAGATATTTCCGGCATCGCGCAAAGCGAAGCGGTCTGCAGCATGTCGGCAATCGTGGAACACATACGAAGCGGTCTGGTAAATAGGAACGGCACGTGCACCAGTTGTGGGATCGGGCAATTCTTGTCCGGCATGCAATTGCAACGTTTCGAAATGAAGTTTAGTCTTGTCCATTGTTTTTTTATAAAGATTATTGAGAAACTGTTTTGAATTTCTTCTAAATATTTTTCTGCAAAATAAGTAATTCTGGAAATAACAATCAATGTTTGTTCTTTATTTGGAAAATCTATCTATATTTGTATCCTAAAATAGAATAACTGCACAATGTAATATTCCAAAAGGGATATAAAACAGAATAGAATTCTTTTATGGAAACATTAGATAAAATAGATTTGCAGATTCTTCGTGTTTTGCAAGAAAATGCCCGGCTTACGACTAAAGAACTTGCCGCACGGGTCAGCCTGTCATCTACTCCAGTGTTCGAACGTCTGAAGCGGCTGGAAGCAAATGGATACATTAAGAAATATATGGCGATAGTAGATGCTGAAAAACTTCACCAGGGGTTTATTGTTTTTTGTAAAGTGAAGATGACTCGTCTTAACCGTGACATTGCCCAAGATTTCAGTCGCATTGTGCAAGGGATTCCAGAAGTGACCGAATGTTACAACATTTCTGGAAGCTATGATTATTTGCTAAAAATCCATGCCAAGGATATGAAACATTATCAAGCATTCATACTCAATGTCTTAGGTACTATTGAACATCTAAGTTCGCTGGAAAGTGTCTTTGTGATGGATGAGTTGAAACATACATACGGTATTCATTTTTAAAAATAGGGGAAAGGCTGTTTTTTAATGGAGAGTTGCAAAAATCCGTCATGAGTCAAAAAACGAAACCGTTTCTAAGAAACTCTAATTTTTACAAATGAATACTGCAAACAGTCAATACATCTCCCTAAAAATGAATAGAGACTTTATCGGAAAATGCAGTACTACTGCATTTTTATACGGTCAGATTGGCAAATTGCGGACATTTAATGTGTATGCAAAATTAAGAGCCTGTCGTTTAAATTTTCCAATAAAGTAATATTCTATCAGGTTCTTTTTCGTTTGTTTCCGGTCTGTTTTCCCGATTTTATTCGTCAGATAGCCCGCTATCCTCCTCATAAAATCAGAAAAACATCCTCGAAAACAATTCGCAAAATTAACCTGAGCAAAATTTAAACAGGCTCTTAATGATATTTATCAGAAACGCAGATTTTATACAAACTGATTTTCAACATCTACTTAATTTTATATACCATAACATGAGTAATACATTAGCCCCTTTTGCACGTCCGCTTTACATTATGTTAAAAGCTGGAGGTGCTTTATGTAATCTGAGATGCGATTATTGCTACTATTTGGAAAAGCAAAACTTATATCCTCAAAAAAATGTTTCTATTATGAGCGATGAATTGCTGGAAAAATTCATTAAAGAATATATCCAGTCGCAAACCACGTCTCAGATACTATTTACTTGGCATGGTGGAGAACCTTTGATGCGTCCATTGAGTTTTTATCGGAAAGCTTTGGAGTTGCAACGTAAATATGCACAGGGTCGCATAATAGACAATTGTATTCAAACCAATGGCACGTTATTAAATGAAGAATGGTGTCGTTTTTTTCACGAGAACGGCTGGCTGGTAGGCGTTTCGATTGACGGTCCTCAAAAATTTCACGATGCTTATCGGAAAACACGAGGGGGAAATCCTTCTTTTTCCAAAGTAATGAACGGCATTCATTTACTGAATAAACGGGGTGTAGAATGGAATGC
Source organism: Bacteroides sp. An51A (assembly GCF_002161565.1). Classification (NCBI taxonomy): domain Bacteria; kingdom Pseudomonadati; phylum Bacteroidota; class Bacteroidia; order Bacteroidales; family Bacteroidaceae; genus Bacteroides; species Bacteroides sp. An51A. The sequence continues at coordinate 649,442 of NZ_NFIC01000001.1, read as the reverse complement.
TATGGCTGTCGTAAACAACCTCAATGGAGATTATCCATTGGAATTTTATCATTTCTTCAAGCAGATAGGATGCCATTATATTCAATTTGCTCCTGTTGTAGAACGTATCACACATCATAGTGACGGACGTTATTTGGCTTCTGTGGATAAGACTGGCAAAGAAAATTTGGCAGCTTTTTCCGTATCGCCTCTGCAATGGGGAAACTTTCTTTGTGCCATTTTCGATGAATGGGTGCAAAATGATGTAGGAAAGTACTTCATTCAGTTATTTGATGCGACCCTTGCTAATTGGGTGGGAACCAGTCCGGGAATATGCACACTGGCTCCGATATGTGGACATGCGGGAGTAATGGAATTTAACGGTGATGTCTATTCGTGCGACCATTTTGTTTTCCCACAATACAAATTGGGAAACATTCGTGAAAAGACGCTTGTAGAAATGATGTATGGAGAACAACAACGGCAATTTGGCTTGGCTAAACGTTCAAGACTGCCACATCAATGCAAGGAATGTCCTTATCTTTTCGCCTGTAACGGAGAATGTCCCAAAAACCGTTTTTGCTTGACTTCGGACGGAGAATATGGATTGAATTATCTTTGTCCCGGATTTTACAAATATTTTGCCCACGTGGCACCTTATATGGACTTTATGGCACGTGAATTGACAGCACAACGTCCTCCTGTCAATATAATGGAAATCCTTCGAACCAAGCCTTCGATATTCTGATTACTGGTTAATTTTGGAGGAGTGCCAGTTTGACACCTCTCCAAAAAACAGTAAGAAGCTGTTTTGAATTTATCGTGCGATGATTTGGGATGAGTTTTTGAGGCATTTTTGCTTCTGTGATGAGGAAGATAGCGGGCTATCTGACGAAGAACAGGAGCGGAAAGGACCCAAAAATCGCCCAAAGCACACACGAAAACGGATACATCAAGCCAAGAAAAACTTTTTGGAGAAATTCAAAACAGCTTCTAAATTCACCTTCGGGGAATATCTACCGAATCTTCGGCTTTTCCGTTCAGCCAGCGCGAGAAGAAGTCTACCATGCGCCAGTAGAAATACTCGTCCATATCGCCGAAGCCGTGACGCTGGCCGGGGAGGATAAGCATCTCAAAGCGTTTGTTGGCACGAATCAACGCGTCTACTACGCGGATGGTGTTTGCCGGATGTACGTTGTTGTCGATGTCGCCGTGTACCAGCATCAGGTGTCCTTTCAGCTGTTTGGCTATTTCGGGATTTGTCGCTATCTTGTACACAAAGGTTGTGTCTCCCTTTTCGGTAATCTCTTCTTTTACGCCGTGATGGGTCTCGCTCCACCAGCGGTTGTAGATGCGGTTATCATGATTCCCGGCACACGACACGGCGGCTTTGTAGAAATCAGGATACTGAAGGATAGCGGCGGTAGACATGAATCCGCCTCCCGAGTGCCCGTGAATGCCTACGCGGTCGATGTCGATGTATTTGTAGCGTGCCGCCAGTTGCTCTACCGCTGCTTTATGGTCGGCAAGGGGATAGTCGCGCATGTTTCCGTATCCGTAGTTGTGATACCATTTCGAGCGGCTGGGGTGTCCTCCGCGCTGCCCTACCGAAATCACGATAAAGCCGGCCTGCGCCAGGCGGTCGGTGCGTACGCTCATGCGGGTAAACGGATAATAGACCGCTTCTACCTGCGGACCGGGATATACGTAGTCGACTATCGGATAGACTTTGGTCGAATCGAAATTATAGGGCTTGTACATCACGCCATAGAGGTCGGTCACACCATCGGCAGCTTTTACCGTAAAGAGTTCGGGGAACTGGTAGCCTGCGGCAAAAAGCTGGGAGAAATCGCTTTCCTGCAAATCCATCACCTTATTTCCGTTGCGGTCTATCAGGACAGCATTCGGAACGGTATTTACCCGCGAATAATTGTCTACGATGAAACGCGCATCGTCATCCATGTCTGTCTCGTGGAAGTATTCGCCTTCGGTCAGCCGTTTCAAGCCGCTTCCGTCGGCATTCACTTTATACAAGTGTTCGTAATAAGGATTCTCGTTCGCTTCGCGTCCGTTGGCAGTGAAGTAGATGGTGCGGGTGGCAGGGTCTACCTTCACGACACGCTCTACGTGCCACGGTCCTTTGGTGATGCGGTTTTTCAGGTTTCCTTGGTCATCATATAAATAAAGGTGTGCCCAGCCGTCTCGCTCGCTCCATTGGATAAACTCTTTCCCACCGTTGAATACCTGAATGGGGCGTGTTTCCTGATAGGTGTTCATCCGTTCTTTTACGATGGGGACGATGGAGTCTTGTCCGATGGTGTACGTACATACATCGATGCGGTGCAGGTCGCGGCTGCTGCGGGTCAGGAAGAAGCGGTTGTTGTCACCCTGCCATACAACGGGGATCAGCTCCGCGTCACGTTCTTTCATCTGGAGCGGGCGGTTTTCAATTGCCAAAGTCTGGTTCTTCCATGCTGCCGTACGGATTTCTTTCCGGGTGTTCGTGGTCATGTCGAAGATGTACAGGTGGTCTTCGGGAGCATCCATCTCGCCCGGCATCTGGTAGCGGTAAGTCTCCAGTGTGGGACGGGGAGAAGCCGTGGAGTTGATGACCCACAGGTCTTTCACCTTGCGCTCGTCGGTCACTACGGTCACGAAATGTTTCGAGTCGGGCGACCAGTATCCCCATACGCCCCGGCGTTTGCCGTTGCACAGGGTATCGGTATTCAATATGCTGTAAGGAATGCCATAGCCGAAGTGCTCGCTTCCGTCTTTCGTCAACTGGATTTCTACAATCGTACTGTCCTTTTCGTCCTTTTGCGCCTTGCGGTAATCGGCGATGCTCATGCGGTAGAGGTTGCAGTCCTTGGCATATACCACCGTTTGTCCGTCGGGAGAGACCGATGCCCAGTCCAGCCGTTTCGGTTCCTTGGCTTCTTCGGTCAGCAGGGTCAACTTGCGTGTCGGATAATCGTAGGAGAAATAAAATACTTCCTTTTCGGGGGTGTCTGCCTTTTTCTTGTCATCCTTCTTCGGCTTCTTGTCTTGCGAAGAGGTTACTTCGAAGGTAAAGGTACGTCCGTCTTCTTTCACTTTCAGGTTTTGGATGGGCAAATGGCGTGCCTCGAACGGGTCGTGAACGATTTCGGTAAGTTGGGATGCCAATTCATCGCGGTCGAATAGCGGAGTCTTCCGGCGTGCGTCGGGGTCGACTACATACCACGATGTGCCTTCGCTGGTTTTGTATTCGAACCAAAAATCGTTTCCGGTCGGGAACCAATGCGGGTCGACTTTGGTAGAGAACAGCATCGTGTTCAGTTTTTCTCGTGTGAATTTCTCTGCCTGAAGGTATTCGGGCAGACGCTCTTGGGCAACGGAAGGCATTGCCTGAAGGGCAAGTCCCAAGAGCATAAGGGATAAAATGCGTATTTTCATAAACTCTGCTTGTATTAAAATTTATTTCAAGCCCCAAAGATACGAAAAATGCAAGTAAGTGTATCGGTTTTGCGGATATTCAAATAAAGAATCACACTGATTTTTCGCAATCCATTTCTGATTAACTACATACAGCCAAGTTGTTTTGAGTACGATATTCCTTTGGGGTACATCCTACTTTTTTCTTGAAGAAGCGCAGGAAGTGTTGCGGATATTGGAATCCCAACATGTCCGCTACCTGTTTCGTGTTCATCTTGGGGTCAAGAAGAGCACTCTTTGCGATTTCCGTTATTTTGGATTGGATAAGTTCATGCGGGCTCTTGCCTGTTTCTGATTTTACCAAATCGCCAAAATAGTTGGGAGAAAGGCAAACTTTTTCAGCAAAATATTTCACGGTGGGAAGCCCTTGCAGGTGTGCCGTGCCGGAATCCCAATACTCGTCCAGCAATTGCTCGAAACGGATAAGGACATCGTTGTTCAGCACTTCGCGCGTGACGAACTGACGTTCATAAAAGCGCATGCAATAATTGAGCAGCACTTCAATGTTGGAGATTATCAGCGGTTTGGAAAACCTGTCGATGGGGTGCTCCAGTTCATGGGCTATCTTGTTCATATAGTCCTGCACGATGACACGTTCGTCCGCAGACAAGTGCAACGCCTCATTGGAAGCATACGAAAAGAAACTATATTGCTTCATTTTCTGTGCCAATGGGGTACGGAACAGAAAATCGGGATGAAACAACAGTGCATCGGCTTCAGGCACAGGTCCCTCTTCGATACGGTGGATGCTGCCGACTTGTATAAACCCAAGAACGCGGCAGGCAAGCTCCCAGCCATCGCGGTCAGTGGACCGTTCGGGGCAGTGAAAGAGCAGGCATCGGGACTGTATGCGCAGACATTGGCAGAGCACGGTTTCCTGACCATTGCTTTCGACCCCTCTTTTACTGGAGAAAGCGGCGGGCAACCCCGTAGTGTGGCATCGCCGGACATCAACACGGAAGACTTCAGTGCGGCGGTGGACTATCTGTCCACCCGTGACGATGTAGACCCGGAGCGCATCGGCATACTCGGCATCTGTGGCTTTGGAGGTTTTGCCATCAACGCGGCGGCTATGGATACGCGCATCAAAGCGACGGTGGCTTCCACGATGTATGACATCTGTCGGGGGACGGCAAACGGCTACTTCGATGCCAATGACAATGCGGGCGCCCGCTATGAAATGCGCAAGCAACTGAATGCCCAACGGACGGAAGACTATCGCAACGGCACGTACAAGCGCACGGTGATGAATCCCCAGCCTGCCGATGACGCGCCACAATTTATGAAGGATTATTATGACTATTATAAAACGAAGCGTGGCTATCACTCCCGTTCCATCAATTCAGGTCTGGGGTGGAACGTCACTTCCTCGCTTTCACTTCTCAATATGCCCATTTTGGCTTACAGCGATGAAATCCGCAGTGCCGTATTGGTGGTGCATGGCGAAAAGGCACATTCGCGCTATTTCGGTGAGGATGCCTTCAAGAAACTGAAAGGTGACAACAAGGAATTGTATATCGTGCTGGGAGCCAGCCACACCGACCTGTACGACAACCTGGAAAAGATACCGTTCGGCAAGATAGTCGAGTTTTACAACCAATACCTGAAGTGATATGAAACGGTTGATTTACTGCTGTGGAGTGGCTATTTTCCTCCTTTTTACGGCAAATGCCCTTATTGCCTGCTCGGACGATGACCCGATGGAGGAAAGGACGGAAGTTCCCGCTCCGCCATCTGATGAAAATGAGGGCGATTATGAAGGAAACAACGATAACAATAACGGTGATGACAATGCATCCATGGAAAGAAATATTACAATTTCAGTAAACGGAACATCGTTTGCCGCTACGCTGGCAGACAATGAGGCTGCACGGGTTTTTGCAGCCATGCTCCCCCTTAGGCTGGATATGAGCGAGATGAACGGCAACGAGAAATACCATTACTTATCGGAAAATCTGCCTACGGACAGCTATCGTCCGGGGACAATCCAGACAGGCGACCTGATGCTTTACGGCTCGTCTTGCGTCGTCTTGTTTTACGAAACTTTTTCGTCCGGCTATAGTTACACACGCTTGGGGCAGATAGACAATCCCGAGGGGCTTGCCGCAGCCTTGGGAGGTGGAGATGTAAGTATAAGGTTTGAAGTCCGGTAATACCTGTCGATGATTTGTGTATTCTTTGTTACACCGGATTTGTGTTCCGGCGTAACAAAGAAAAGAATATTATCAACCTTTCTCATCCGTTTTTTTTATTTCTCCCCCGAAACCGTTGCTTCCGTATTTGATTTAGAAACTATTTTGAATTTATCGTGTAATGATTTGGGATGAGTTTTTGAGGCATTTCCGCTTCTGTGATGAGGAAGATAGCGGGCTATCTGACAAAGAACAGAAGCGGAAAGAACCAAAAAATCGCCCAAAGCACACACGAAAACGAATACATCAAGACGAGAAAAACTTTTTGGAGAAATTCAAAACAGTTTCTTACATTTGCTCATGCTTTGACCGTTTTCCGGCGCAACACGAAATAAAGCCCCAGTGCGATGAAGGGAATGCTCAATACCTGCCCCATGTCGATGGGCATGGCATTCTCGAAATCCATCTGACGTTCTTTGAGGAACTCGATGAAAAAGCGGAACGTAAATATCAGGGTGATGCAGAGCCCGAAGTAGAACCCTTTGCGTACGTTGTCTTTTCGCTTCCGGAATATCCAGACCATGATGCCGAAGAACACGAAATAGGCAAGGGCTTCGTATAGCTGGGCAGGATGGCAGGGCTGGAGGTCGACCTGCTCGAAGACAAACGCCCAAGGAAGATTGGCCGGCATGCCGATGATTTCGGAATTCATCAGGTTGGCAAGGCGGATGAAGCCTGAAGCTACCGGTGCGGCGATGCCCAACATATCGAGTATGTCCAAGTAGTGCATCTTGGTTTTCCGGCAAAAGAAATACAGGGCGATAATCAAGCCCAACGTCCCTCCGTGGCTGGCAAGTCCGGCATAACCCGTAAATATCCAGTCTCCGTTGGGAAGAAAGCGGACTGGAAGTACGATTTCCAAGGGATGTGCCAGGAAGTAGGAAGGGTCATAGAATAGGCAATGACCCAACCTGGCACCCACAAATGTACCTACCATGCAATATACGAACAGCGACTGGTAAGTATCTATCGGAAATTTCCTCACTTGATAGAGCTTGTACACTACTTGGCAAGCTGCCAGAATGGCAATCATCCAGAAGATGCTATACCACCGAAGTCCGAAATTTCCGATGTGGAACAGTACGGGGTCGGGATTCCAATGAATGTAAAGCAGGTTCATCTATTTTCCTTTATATTTATATTAGAAAATAAACCGCATCACATCGTTGAAGTTCGCCCAAATGAGGAGGGCAAGGAGCAGGAACATGCCTACCATCTGCGCATATTCCATAAACTTGTCGCTCGGCTTGCGGCGGGCGATGATTTCGTAGAGCAGGAACAATACGTGTCCGCCATCGAGCGCCGGAATAGGCAAGATGTTCATAAAGGCGAGGATGATGGAGAGGAACGCGGTCATTTCCCAAAAACGTTGCCAGTCCCATACCTTTGGGAAGATGCTTCCGATGGTACCGAAACCTCCCAGACTCTTGGCTCCTTCGGCGGTAAAGACATACTTCATGTCGTTGGCATATCCTTTCAATGTATTGATTCCTAACATAACACCTGCTGGGAAAGACTGGAAAAAGCCATACGACACATCGGTCACTTTATAATCGATCAAGCCTCCGTAGGCGTTTACCTTGAAGCTGGCATCCGTCTGTACATTGACTGTATCCCGTATTCCGGCACGTGAATAAACCAATGTGAACTCGCCCGAAGTCTTTTCCTGCAATTCGGCGTTCAGTTGAAGGCGGTTCATCTGGTCTAAGAACTCGTTCCAAGAATTGATTTCCGTACCGTTGAATGCTACAAGTGAGTCTCCCTTTTGGATGCCTGCCTGTGCAAATCCTCCTCCGGCTATGACCGAATCCACTACATTCGGCTGGAATACGGATACGAACATCGGACTCTGTTGGGCTACATCGAGCAGGCTCAGTTCGGGCATCAGGATTTGTTTCTCTTCTCCATCGCGAAGCACGGTCACTTCGCGCGCTTCGACGATGCTCCGAATCATGTCTCCGTTGAAGCGGGTTAATTCCTCACCGTCGGCACTTAGGAGAATATCCCCGTCACGAAAACCTATCTCTTTTGCCTGTTCATTAAATTTCATTCCATACGTCATGTCCTTCAGGGCAATGTACGAATCGCCCCATGTAAAAAGAATCATGGAATAAATAAACAAGGCAAGGATGAAGTTCATCAGCACTCCGCCCACCATTACCAGAAGCCGTTGGCCTGCAGGCTTCGAGCGGAATTCCCATGGCTGAGGCGGCTTTTTCATCTGTTCGGTATCCATTGATTCGTCAATCATACCGGAAATTTTGCAATACCCTCCCAAGGGTAGCCAGCCTATACCATACTCCGTATCGCTATGTTTGGGCTTGTATTTGAACAAGGCAAACCACGGGTCGAAGAAAATATAAAACTTCTCTACCCGTATCTTAAAGAGGCGGGCAAAGAAAAAGTGTCCTCCTTCGTGCACAATTACCAGCAGCGAAAGGCTGAGAATGAGTTGGAGAGCACGAATCAAAAATGTTTCCATATCGTTTTCTTGTTTTTAATTTTTTAGTTGGCAAGGTGAAAAGGACGAGTTGACAAGGTTTTGGAATGTTCTCCCAAGGTATTTTAAGCCTTGTCACCTTGTTGTCTTGTCACCTTGTCATCTTGTTTATCACTAATTCTGCGGCAATGCGCCGTGTTTCGGCATCGGTAGCCACATAGTCTTCATACCTCGGGCGCTGGATAAACGGCACGCGTGTCATGGTTTTCTCGATGACCTCACTCATGCCGAGGAACGAAATCTTGTCTTCCAGGAATGCCGCAACCACCACTTCATTGGCGGCATTTACGATGCAGGGCATGTTGCCTCCCTGATGCAGTGCCTCGTATGCCAAAGCCAAGTTGCGGAAACGTTCCGTGTCGGGCTTCTCGAAAGTCAGCGTATTGTATTTGGCAAAGTCCAGCCGCTCTCCCGAAAGGGAAACCCGCTTGGGGTAGGAGAAAGCGTATTGGATGGGCAGACGCATATCGGGCACGCCTAACTGGGCTTTTACCGCTCCGTCCTCGAACTCCACCATCGAGTGGATGACCGACTGGGGATGTACTACTACCTCAATCTGTTCGGGGCGCACGCCGAAGAGCCATTTGGCTTCGATTACTTCGAAGCCCTTGTTCATCATCGAAGCCGAGTCGATGGTTATTTTGGCTCCCATGTGCCAGTTGGGATGATGCAAAGCCTGCGCCTTGGTGACCGTGCGGAGCTGGTCGATGGTGTACGTGCGGAACGGGCCACCCGACGCGGTAAGAATCACCTTCGATACAGGATTGTTCACCTCCAGGCATTGGAAAATTGCCGAGTGTTCCGAGTCTACCGGAAGAATAGGGGTATGATATTCTTGTGCCAGAGCATTGATAATCTCACCCGCTACGACCATGGTTTCCTTATTGGCAAGGGCGATGGTCTTTCCCGCACGGATGGCATTCATTGTAGGCAGCAGACCGGCATAGCCCACCATAGCGGTTAAAACGATGTCAATCGGTTGGGATTCTACAATCTGAGCCAGTGCGTCTTTTCCGGCATACACTTTTACGGGCAAGTCGGAGAGTGCTTCTTTCAGTGCCGGATATTTGTCTTCATTGGCTATCACAACGGCTTCGGGCTGGAATTCGCGTGCCTGTCGGGCAAGCAAATCCACCTGATTGTTTGCCGTAAGAGCATACACTTCGTACAGGTCGGGATGCTCCTTGATGACTTGCAAGGCTTGTGTCCCGATAGAACCTGTAGAACCTAATATCGCTATTTGTCTTTTCATGAGCCTATTCTTAATTCTTCATTCTTAATTCTTCATTTAAAACACAACGTATTGTTCGGGATTGACCGGATTCCCTTTATGCCATAACTCGAAGTGCAAGTGGGGCTTGTCGTCCTTGTCTATGGCATCACCTACCAAGGCGATGCCTTCTCCTCCTTTTACCTTGTCGCCTTCGCGTTTCATCAACGAATTGCAGTGTTTGTACACCGAGATGAAGTTCTGCGGATGCTGTATCTGGATGACGTATCCCCACGTGGGTGTATAACCGGCGAAGATGATTGTGCCTTCCAGTACGGACAGTATCGTTTCATTCGGGCTTGCGGTCAAATCAACTCCATAATGGCGGCTGTCCGGATTGAAGTTCGTAGACATCACGCCCCGCACCGGACGGTAGAAAATCAGTCCGGCAGCTCCCTCTTCAGTAATTGCCGTCAGATTATAACGTTCTTTTTCTTCGTATTGTTTTACAAACTCTTCTTCTTCCTTCGAGCGTGCTATCAGTTCTTCCTCGCGCAAGTCGGTCAGCGAATCGATAGACTGCACCGTATCTGCCTTTACCTGTCCGCTTAAAATGTCGCGGATATTCATCACATAGCGGTTTTGACGTTCGAGCGCAGCCTGTAGCGAATCGGCACGCAGGGCATTTGCCACTACCTGTGCACGCACTTCACTGTTCATGTAGCCGGGCAGATAGTTGCGTAAAGGCGTAAAGACGATTATGGCTGCAGCTATGCAGAATATCACCGCACACGACACCAGCAATACCGACAATCCGTTCAATTTCGAGACGTGAATCCCCACGATCTCCTCCAACGTGTTCTCGTTGACGATACTCAGCTTGTACTTGAACCGGATGTTATGCCAAAATGCCTTGCGCGTTTTTTTCATACCTTACTCCTTATTTATTTTATACCTTATATATATTAAGGTTCGATTAATCCGTCGGGCACGTTTACTTTCATTACCTTCTTCTCCCGGTCTAAACCGATGATAAACTCTTCGTGGGCAGGCAATAAAAGTTCTTCTCCGTCTTTCTCGATGGCGAACAAGACATTGAGGGTAGTATCGTCTACATTCGTTATCTCTCCCAGATAGCCGTGATGCACATCTTCTACCCGGAAACCGATAAAGAAGTTCCAGGAAGTCACGTCCTCTTGCTCGTCCATGAATTTCTTGGGGAAATACACTTCTACGTTGGTGAACCTGCGTGCCTGCTCGGCGGTATCAATGCCTTCGAATTTCACCAGTGCCACCGTATCGGAACGGAAACGGTATTCCTCCATGAAGAACGGAACCAGGATGCCGTCCATGAGCAAGATAAGGTAATCGCAATCCACACGGTCGAATATATCATCGGTAAAGGTGAAAGACACTTCTCCTTTTATGCCGTGCGGCTTGTTGATGACACCGATTTTAAAAACTTCTTCCTTTCTTATCATACGCTTTATTCAATACGGGTGATACGTGCGCCCAAAGCCGACAGGCGTTGTTCGATATATTGGTATCCGCGGTCTATCTGTTCGATGTTATGGATACGGCTGATGCCTTCCGCATCGAGTGCGGCTATCAACAGGGCGATGCCTGCGCGTATATCGGGCGATGTCATGTTGCCTCCGCGAAGCCGGAACGTACGGTCATGTCCGATAACTACCGCGCGGTGCGGGTCGCAAAGGATAATCTGGGCACCCATGTCGATAAGCTTGTCCACGAAGAACAGGCGGCTCTCGAACATCTTCTGATGAATCAGGACACTCCCTTTGGCTTGGGTGGCAACTACCAGCATGACGCTTAGCAGGTCGGGGGTCAGTCCGGGCCAAGGCGCATCGGCTATGGTCATAATCGACCCGTCGATGAACGATTCGATTTCGTAGTGTTCTTGGCAAGGTACGAAAATGTCATCGCCATGTTGTTGCAGGCGGATGCCCAACCGGCGGAAACTGTCTGGGATGATTCCCAGATTCTCGTACGATACGTTTTTAATGGTAATTTCACTTCCTGTCATTGCTGCCATACCGATAAAACTGCCTACTTCAATCATGTCTGGCAAGACACGGTGTGTACATCCTTTCAATGTCTTTACCCCTTCGATAGTCAACAAGTTCGAAGCTATGCCTTCGATATGTGCTCCCATGCGGTTCAGCATCCGGCAAAGCTGCTGAATGTATGGCTCGCAGGCAGCATTGTAGATGGTGGTCTTCCCTTCGGCAAGCACTGCTGCCATTACGATGTTGGCGGTACCTGTTACCGATGCTTCGTCAAGCAACATATAGGTGCCTTTCAATCGCTTTGCCAGAATGCGGAACGTACCCCTTTGATTATCATATTGAAAATCAGCTCCCAGTTTCTGGATTCCCAAGAAGTGTGTATCCAGCCTGCGTCGTCCGATTTTATCTCCTCCCGGCTTGGAAATGACCGCACGTCCGAAACGTGCTACAAGCGGTCCTACCAGCATCACCGAGCCACGCAAGCGCGAACACCGCGCCAGGAAATCGTCGCTTTCCAGATAATCGAAGTTGACAGCATCGGCACGGAACGCATATGTATCCGCATTCTGCTTTTTTACCTTTACCCCCATATCTCGAAGCAGCTGGATAAGGTTGTTTACGTCCAATATATTCGGAATGTTGCTGATAATCACTTCTTCATCGGTCAGCAATGTGGCACAAATAACCTCCAGCACTTCGTTTTTCGCTCCTTGCGGGATAATTTCGCCGTGCAGTTTATGTCCTCCTTCAATTACAAATGATGCCATATAGTCTTCTGGTTTTCAATACTTCCTTTTTTGCTGGTTATTGTTTCTCTGTTGGTTGTTATTGTTCATTTGGCGTCTGCGGGGCATCGTGCGTTGTTCTACCAATTGCACATCATCAATGGTCAATTTGATTTTTTCTCCTGAAAGTTCATACAAATCATCCAGTATTTTCTGGTTTTCCATACCATCCTTGTTGTTCCAGTTCTGGTAATCTTTTTTCATGTGATTGGCAATCATTTGCAAAAGACGCTTACGCTCTTCCCCTTCCGGATAATCGACAGCTATGCGAATCAGGTTCTGTATATAGCTGCCATAGTGCCGGTAACGGATACGATGTTGTGGGTAAGGAATGCGGTCGGGTTTGATTTCCAGGCTTTCCTTTTTTACTACCTCCACCGGATAATCGATATCTAGCTTGAAATCGGACATAATGGCAAGGTGGTCCCACAATTTATGATTGTTGTCATTTGCATCACGCAAGTAAGGAAACATGCCTCCCATGATGTTTATAATCGTATTGGCACAGCGTTGCCGCTCTTTGCGGTCTTCTATCGTCAAAGCATAGTCTACCATGTTTTGTACGCTCCGGCCATATTCCGGTAGCGGCAATCTTCGTTGTTGGGTATTATATTCCATATTTTTTAAGTTAGGGACTAGGGTTCATGTTCTAGTTGGCTCGACTCTTAATATACTTATAAGCATCGGACCGACTCATTTATAATAATTTTTTGGGCTTTGAAGCCACAAATTCCTTCAGGTAAAAAGGTTCAAAATAGGCTACATCCTTAAAATCTTCGATAGCCATTGCCTTTTCAGCCAAAGGGAACATCCATTTGGCTAACGGATAGATCTTTTCGATGAAATGTGCATTGGGGTGTGTTAGCTTTGTCCGGCACTTTTCCGCACCGTTTCCAAAGAAATATACGGGATGATCGGCAAGCAATTCTGCATATGAATGCTCGTCAATCACATCTGCTTCTGTAGGACGTACGACTCGCAACGCACGGTCATAAATAGTAGCATATACCTCCATACGACGCGCATCAATCATCGGGCAAAGCAATGCATCGTCTGGCAATTCGTGGCGAAGTAATACCGGTACACACATCACTTCCAGTGTAGGAAGTCCGATAAGAGGTACTCCACGTCCGTAACACACTCCTTTGGCCATCGACACACCTATACGGAGACCTGTGTACGAACCTGGCCCGCAGCTTACTGCTACCGCATCTAACGGTATGGCATGGCTTTCAACAAATGATAACGCCCGGTCTACATATACGCCCAAAGTCACGGCATGTGAAGGCCCGTTGAAGTCTTCTTCCGAATAAATACATGCTCCGTCCTGGCTGACGGCAACCGAACAGACCTCTGTAGAGGTCTCAATATGTAAAATGCACGACATAAATCTATTATTAAGTACGAGTGTGCAAATATACAATTATTTTTTGAGTTTGTAAGTTTTTGAGTTTGTAAGTTTTTGAGTTTGTGTCAGGGGAGTGGCAATTATGGATGTTCTTTTAGCTAAAATAAATGATATGCGAAATGAAGATATATTTAAAGCCTGTTTCAGTTAGCTTCGTGGCCTATAGCAGTTAGTTGGATTGGCTTATGAATATATCTTCGTTTTTCCGGTTGGGTTGATTGTGTCTTGCAAACTTGGGAATTCTCTCTTAGGGCTGGAAATGCCTCAAAAGCTCATTCCCAATCATCGCACGTAAATTCAAAATAGTTTCTAAAAAAATGAAGAAATGTGGCAAATGTTCGGGAAATGACGGGAGATATACAGCTTTTTCTTTTATCTTTGCCCTTATTATCAAAAAGAATTATGGTTATGCATCCATTAGAGTTATTCAAATATTGTCCGAAATGCGGGTCGCCTCGTTTCGAGATTCGCAATGCAAAGGCAAAGAAGTGTGCCGATTGCGGCTTTGTGTATTATTTTAATCCCAGTGCGGCGACGGTTGCCTTTATCTTGAACCGTCGGAATGAATTGTTGGTGTGCCGGCGTGGGAAGGAGCCTGCCAAAGGGACATTGGACCTTTCGGGCGGTTTCCTTGACATGTACGAAACCGGTGAGGAGGGAGTGGCACGCGAAGTGCTCGAAGAAACCGGTTTGAAAGTGACTGAAGCGATTTATCAGTTCTCGTTGCCCAACACGTATCTGTATTCGGGTTTCTTGGTACATACACTCGACCAGTTTTTCTTGTGTCGGGTAGAAGACGATAGCCGTCTGGAAGCAAAGGACGATGTGGCGGATTCGTTTTGGATGCCTCTTGAGAAAGTCAACCCGGGCGATTTCGGACTCGACTCGGTACGGGAGGGAGTAGCTCGTTTTTTAGCCTCACATAAATCGGAAGGATATGAAGAATAGGAAAAAGAAGGTGTGGATGGCAGGAGCCTTGTGTGTGTTGCCGTGGATGGCATTTGCCCAGCAGACCGAACCGCTCACCGGGCCGTCACGCTTGTACGACGAAGCGAAGGAGTTGTTCCTTCGGCACGATTATGCCGCCGCGCGGCAGGCACTGACACATTATTTGCGGCAAGAGCCTCAGACAACTTTTGACGAAGAGGTGGCTTATATGCTGGCTTGTACTTCGTATGAACTTGGCAAACCCGACCGTATCAGTCAGTTGGAGACATACATTGCCCGTTATCCGGATTCACGCTATTTGAATCGTGTGTATGCTTTATTAGGCTCTGCCTGTTTCTTCGACGGGAATTACCGGAAAGCCATTGCTTGTTTCAAGAAATGCGATATCCATTTGCTTGCCGATTCCGAACGTGATGAATCTTTGATGCGTTTGGGAACGGCTTGCCTGAAAGAGGGGGACTTGAAAGAAGCGGCACTCTGGTTTGCCGTATTGAAAGACGTGAGCAGCGAGTATCGCACGGATGCGGTTTACCAGCTTGCTTATATCGACTATGCACGGGGGCAATACGATACGGCACTGGAGGGCTTTCGTATTGCCGGAACCAGTGAGAAATATGCTCCTTATACTCCTTATTATATAGCCGACATTTATTTGCAACGGAATGATTATGGAAGGGCTGGGAAAATGGCAGATATGTACCTGGAGGCTTATCCCCGTCACGAATATGCCCGGTTGATGCAACGTGTCAAAGGGGAGGCTTGTTATGGGATGGAACGTTATGCCGAGGCTGTAAAGCCTTTGGAAATATATAGTCAGAGCCAGGAAGGGGAGTACGACAGGAAAGCCTGGTATGAACTGGGTATGAGTTATTACCAGACGGGGGTGTATTCGAAAGCGGTAGAAGCCCTTGGGAAAACAGTCGGCACTGCAGATGCACTGGCACAAAACGCCTATTTACACAGTGGGCTATCGTTTCTTCAATTGAAAGACCGGACGCGTGCCCGTATGGCTTTCGAACAAGCTTCGGCAATGACGTTCAATCGTAATGTGCAGGAACAGGCTTTGTATAATTACGCGCTTTGCATCCACGAGACTTCTTATTCGCCTTTTGCCGAGTCGGTGACGGTGTTCGAGCGGTTCTTGAACGAGTTTCCCAATTCTGTTTATACGGACAAGGTGAACGATTATCTGATAGAAGTGTATATGAACACTCGCAGCTATCAGGCAGCTTTGCAATCCATTGCCAAAATCAGTCATCCGGGTGCCCGCATTCTCGAAGCCAAGCAGAAACTGCTGTTCCGTGTCGGGACACAGGCGTTTGCCCAGGCTGCTTTCGAAAATGCCATCGAATATTTTAGCCGTTCCATTGAGTTGGGACGTTATAACCAGCAGACGCTGGCAGATGCCTATTATTGGCGGGGCGAATCGAAATACCGGATGGAGAATTACGGGCAGGCTGCTGCCGATTACCGGCTTTATCTGGAATACACTCCTGACCGTACGGGTGATGAGTACGCGCTTGCTTTATACAATCTGGGCTATGTCGCTTTCAAACAGAAACAATACGAGCAGGCACTCGGATGGTTTACCCGCTGCTCGCAAGTGCAGGCAAAGGACCGCAAGGTAGCGGCTGACGTGTATAACCGGATGGGAGATTGTAATTTCCATTCCCGGCGTTTCGAAGAGGCGGAAGCTCTTTATGCGCAAGCCTTGGCGACTGACCCCGGCCTGGGTGATTATTCGCTTTTCCAGGAGGCTTTCGTAAAAGGTCTGCAACGGGACTATAGTGGGAAAGTACAAACCCTGAACCGCTTGCTGACCGACTATCCGGCTTCGACGTACATCGATGATGCCTTGTACGAGCAGGGACGGGCTTTCGTGCAGCAAGAGAGTAACGCTGCCGCCATCGAACGTTATCAGGTGTTGCTTCAACGTTTTCCCGACAGTCCTCTTTCGCGCAAAGCTGCCAACGAAATCGGATTGCTCTATTATCAGGAAGACAAGTATCCCGAAGCCATCGCCGCCTACAAGAAAGTGATAGCTGACTATCCGGGAAGCGAGGAGGCACGTTTGGCGCAACGTGACTTGAAATCGATTTATATTGATCTGAATAAGGTGGACGATTACTTGAACTTTGTGGCTACCCTTCCGGGAGGGGGGGACTTCGATGTGAACGAGCGTGATTCGCTCACCTACACTGCTGCCGAACGAGTCTATATGCGTGGCGAGACGGCTGAGGCGAAAGTCAGTTTCACCCGCTATCTCCAGTCGTTTCCACAAGGAGCATTCAGTGTCAATGCAGTGTATTATCTGGGCGTGATAGCTTATGGCGAGAAGAATTATGCCGAAGCGTCCACGTATTTGGATAAGGTACTTGATTACCCCGATAATCCATTCTCGGGTGAGGCTATGAAACTTTCTGCCGGCATTGCTTTCCAAAACAAGGATTACGGAAAGGCGCTTGGCTTGTACAAGCGGATGGCAGACCGTGTCGTTTCGCAAGAAGAACGGATGGAAGCTTTGCAACACGCGTTGGAATGTGCCCGTTTGAGTGGAGACGCAGAGGAGACTATCGGGATGGCATCGGTGTTGCTTGCACAGAGCAAGCTGACTCCCGAATTGACTAACGAAGCTCGCTATGCGCGTGCAAAGGCACGGTTGGGTAAAGGCGAATCCCGTGAGGCTGTGGATGACCTTGCAGAACTGGCTAAAGATACGCGTAACGTTTATGGAGCCGAAGCCAAGTATCTGCTTGCGCAGTTGTATTTTGATGCCGGTGAAACCGAAAAGGCAGAAAAAGAAGTGCTCGGATATATAGAGGTGAGTACGCCTCATACGTATTGGCTGGCCCGAAGCTTTGTGCTCTTATCAGACATTTATGTGAAGATGGGGCGTAATCTGGATGCAAAGCAGTATCTTTTATCTTTGAAACAGAACTATCAGGAGCAAGATGATATCCAGGAGATGATAGAAACCCGTTTGGCACAACTGAATAAAAAATGAGAAGTTAAGGTGATGAAATCAATGATAGCAACAATCGGGCTGAGCTGTCTGTGTATGGCGGCCAATGCCCAACAACACGCTGCTGATTCGGCACTGAATCGCACGGTAGTGGTGGAAAACCAATACAATCCCGAAGTGATGGATGCATTTAAGGTTAATGTCTTGCCCAAAGTGGAAGAGCCGGCTCTTCCCAAACAGCATATCGATTATGCCACTGCGCTCCATCCTTTCTCCAACTGGAATTTTACCCCTTTGCAGGCGATGACCAGTGAAGAGAAGCAGCGTGAAGTACCACGCGGATACTTGCGTGCAAGCTATGGCTCACGCAATAATGTTGATGCACGTTTTTCGTATTTGTGGGATATTTCCCGCCGTGATTTCCTGCATGTGGATGCATCGCTTTATGGAATGAACGGTGATGTGCCTTCTGTTATAACCGAAGCAGACGACTGGAAATCACGTTTCTATCGCACGGATGCTTCGTTGGGGTACCGTCACGATTTCCGTAAGGTTTCTTTGGCATTGGGCGGTTCTTTTGCTTCGCAAGTGTTCAACTATATGCCTGTTTGGGGAATAGAGGATGTTGATTATTCGCTTTCCTCTCATCAACGCTATACGTTGGGTGAAGGGTATCTGCGTGTGGCATCAGTTGAAGGAAAACTTCCAGTGGAATTTTCGTTTCAGACAGGACTACGCAGTTTTAGTCGGGCGTACGACTCGCCATGGATGGGAAGCGGCTCGGAAAACATTTTCCATACCGAAGGTCTCGTGTCGGGCAATATCGATGAAAGGCAGCGTGTCGGCATCGGTTTTGCAATGGATAACCTGATTCACGATGTGGACCAGACCGATTATACCTTGCTTTGCATCAATCCGCATTATACGTTCGGGAGCAAACACATACAGCTTCGTGCAGGGATGCATGTAGATATGCAGTTCGGTCATGACGGTCGGCTGATGCTATCGCCCGATGTGAAATTCGACTTTCTCTTCGCCCGTTCTTATCGCTTCTACCTGCAAGCCACAGGGGGTACACGTCTGAATGATTTCCGCAGCTTGAACGAACAGTCACCCTACTGGATACAGGCTGAGCAGATGCAGACTTCTTACACGCCAGTTGATGTGCAGGCAGGTGTGCAAGGAGCACCCATGCCGGGGTTGGGATTCCGCCTCTTCGGAGGTTATCGTGTGGTGAAGGACGAGATATTCAGGTTGCCGGGTATGTTGGAGGAACCTTATCCCTATGTCTATACGTTTTTGGCACAAGATAAGGCGAAGGTAGGCTATGGTGGTGCATGGCTGGCGTACCAGTATAAGGATTGGCTGGACATTTCGGCACAGGGCACGTATTATGGATGGGACGTGAAGGAAGACAGAGAGGTATTGCTTTATCTCAAGCCGAAATTTGCCTTTGATGCTTCTGTACGTGCAAAATTGTACAAAGACTTGTGGATCAAGGCACATTACCGTTTCGAGCAACGTGCCGACATGAAGGAGATGGAAACAGCCGATGATGTGAACAGTTTGTCATTGGGGGCAGGTTATGCATTCTTCGGCAGGCTGAATGTGTTCGTTTCTCTCAATAATCTGTTGAACCGTACTTATCTTGCTGAAACGGGTTATCCCGTACAGGGCTTTTATGCCACAGCAGGATTGAGCGTGCGCTTCTGATAGGGTTGCGTTATCAATCCAGACAGCTTCCTTTTATGGTTTCCATCTCAAAACCGTACGTTCTTGATATGGAAACCGTATGTTTTCGATATGGAAACCGTACGGTTTCCATATGGAGAACGTAAAAGGAAGACAGCTTGAAACAGAAACTGAACCTTTCAATCATACATTGATTCGTTTCTGCCAAACAAAATTATCGGAGAAATTAAGACACTGTTTTGAATTATCGTGCGATGATTTGGAATGAGTAAAGACGCAAAATCTTGCGTCTTTACTATGAGGAAGATAGCCGGGCTATCTGACGAAGAAGAGAAGCGGAAAGGGTCCAAAAATCGCTCAAAGCACACACGCAAACGAATACATCAAGACGAGAAAAACTTTTTTGAGAAATTCAAAACAGTTTCTTCTATGTTCCGTTACAGGTTTGCATCGGTCTTTGTGAGGTTTCAGATACATGTTTCTGCTTGCTGAACACTAAAAATGAAGAATTTTTTCAAGAAACCCACCTTATTATATCGTTTTACTTCAGGTTTTTTCATACATTTGTCCCGAAAACTTTAATAGGAATACGGAATGATGCAAAATAATCTGGTTATAGTGGAGTCTCCGGCAAAAGCTAAGACGATTGAGAAATTCCTGGGAAACGGCTATAAAGTGCTTTCCAGTTACGGCCATATCCGTGACTTGAAGGAAAAGTCGTTCAGCGTTGATGTGAAAAATCATTTCGCCCCGATATACGAGGTGCCGGCAGACAAGGTGAAACTGGTCAATGACCTGAAGAAAGAAGCTAAAAAGGCGGACATGGTGTGGCTGGCTTCCGATGAAGACCGCGAAGGAGAAGCCATATCGTGGCATCTGTATGAAGTGCTGCAATTGCAGCCGGAGCACACGAAACGGATTGTATTCCATGAAATTACTAAAACTGCCATATTGAAGGCTATCGAACATCCACGCCACATCGATATCAATCTGGTAAATGCCCAGCAGGCACGCCGGGTGCTCGATCGTATTGTGGGGTTCGAGTTGTCGCCCATTTTATGGAAGAAAATTAAGCCATCGCTTTCTGCAGGTCGTGTGCAGTCGGTGGCTGTTCGTCTCATCGTGGAGCGCGAACGTGAAGTGCAGGCCTTTGTGAGTGAGGCGTCCTATAAGGTTACGGCAATTTTTACCAATGCCGGAGGGGCAGAAATCCGTGCAGAACTGGGGCGGCGGTTTAAGACCGAAGCCGAAGCACAGGTTTTTCTCCAGTCGTGTGGGCAGGCTGTGTTTGCTATCGAAGACATTACCACCCGTCCGATGAAGAAATCGCCGGCACCTCCGTTTACCACTTCTACTCTCCAGCAGGAAGCGGCACGTAAGCTGGGGTATACGGTAGCACAGACGATGATGCTTGCCCAGCGGTTGTACGAAAACGGGTTGATAACCTATATGCGTACCGACTCGGTCAACCTGTCGGACCTGGCGTTGAGCACCAGTCAAGAAGCCATCGTATCCCGGATGGGTGAGAAGTACGTGCATATCCGCCATTTTACGACTAAGACTAAAGGTGCACAAGAAGCACATGAAGCCATCCGCCCCACCTATATGTCGAATGAGACTATAGAAGGTACGGCTCAGGAACGCCGCTTGTATGAATTGATATGGAAACGTACGTTAGCTTCGCAGATGGCGGATGCCGAGTTGGAAAAAACTACTGCCACTATCTCTATCAGCGGGCACGAAGATAAATTCATAGCAGTGGGTGAAGTGTTGACATTCGACGGATTCTTACGGGTATATAAAGAGTCGTACGATGATGAGGTGGAGCCGGAAGGTGAGATGCGTCTGCCTTCTACTCTTGAAGTGGGGCAGTCGCTTGAATACAAGGAAATTACCGCTACCGAACGTTTCACGCAGGCTCCTTTCCGTTACACTGAGGCTAGTTTGGTGCGTAAACTTGAAGAACTGGGCATTGGCCGTCCTTCCACATATGCACCTACCATATCCACCATTCAGCAGCGTGGGTATGTAGAGAAAGGCAATCGTGAGGGTACAGAGCGTCAGTATAAGATTCTTTCGTTGCAAGGTGGAAAAATGTCAGAAAGCACTAAGGTGGAATTGACCGGAAGCGAGAAGGCGAAACTTTTGCCTACGGATGTCGGCATCGTAGTGAATGATTTCTTGAAAGAATACTTTCCTCAGATCATGGACTACAATTTCACGGCAAATGTCGAAAAACAGTTCGATGAGATAGCCGAGGGAGAAAAAAAATGGACAGATGTGATGGAACTTTTTTACGAAGATTTCCATCCGCTGGTAGAGAAGACAATGTCGAGCAAGTCAGAACACAAGGTAGGCGAACGCATCTTGGGAACTGATCCCACAAGTGGCAAACAGGTTTCGGTAAAAATCGGACGTTACGGTCCTGTGGTGCAGATAGGTTCTGCCGATGATACAGAAAAGCCGCGTTTTGCTCAGTTGCAGAAAGAATATTCGCTGGAGACTATCACGTTGGAGGAAGCGCTTGGCTTGTTCCGCCTTCCGCGTGTGCTGGGTGAATCGGATGGTAAGGAAGTCTCGGTCGGTGTAGGACGTTTCGGACCTTATGTACGTTACGACAAATTGTTCGTATCCATTCCGAAAACTATGGATCCGCTTACTATTACGCTTGCAGAAGCCGAAGAGCTGATACACGAAAAACAGAATGCTGCCGCCAAGCGTGTTATCAAGACGTTCGAGGAGAATCCAGATTTGCAGATTATGAACGGGAAATACGGTCCTTACATTTCTTATGAGAAGAAAAACTACAAGATTCCCGAGAATATTGAGGCGGCAGACCTGACGCTTAATGCTTGTTTCAAGGTAATAGAACTGCAGAAGGAGAAGGCCGAAACCCGTAAAATTCGTAGTACCTCTAGACGGAAGGAATGAAACGGATTTATCTGATAGGTTATATGGGCTCAGGCAAAACAACATTGGGAAAAGCCTTTGCCTGTGCTGCCGGTATGCAGTTTATTGATCTTGACTGGTACATCGAAGAGCGGATGCACCGTACGATACGCGAACTGTTTGCCGAGCGGGGAGAAAGTGGTTTTCGCGAAGTGGAGCGCAATATGCTATACGAGGTAGGTGAATTTGAGAATGTGGTGATAGCTGCCGGAGGAGGAACTCCGTGTTTTTTCGATAATATTGCGTACATGAATCGCACGGGCGATACTGTGTTTCTGAATGCTTCACCCGAAGCTTTGTTTCGTCGGCTGAAAGTAGCAAAAGCCAAACGTCCCTTATTGGCGGATAAGACCGACGAGGAACTGATGGGCTTCATCAAAGACGGACTGGCAGGGCGTATGGCGTTTTACAGTCAGGCAAAATATCATTTCGATTCTAGCCTGCTGGAAGACCGGAGGCAGATAGGCGAATCCGTAGAGCGGTTGAGGACAATGTTGGAAGAAAAGAGTTGACCAGGTTTTTTAATAGTTCTGCTATTGGTTCTGGTACTTAGTCCCAGGTCAACTGCAAAATAATTATAAACGAAGATTTTTATGTTGTGAAATGAGAAAATGGCGTATTGAAGATTCAGAAGAACTCTACAACATTACGGGGTGGGGTGTTTCCTATTTTAGGATTAATGACAAAGGTCACGTAGAAGTGACTCCCAGAAAAGACGGTGTTGCAGTCGACTTGAAAGAATTGGTGGATGAATTGCAGCTCCGGGACGTCACAGCACCGATGCTGGTGCGTTTCCCTGATATTTTGGATAACCGTATCGAAAAAATTTCGAATTGTTTCCGACAGGCAGCGGAGGAATATGGCTACAATGCACAGAACTTCATCATTTATCCCATTAAGGTGAACCAGATGCGTCCCGTGGTAGAAGAAATCATCAGCCACGGCAAGAAGTTCAATTTGGGACTGGAAGCAGGTTCGAAACCCGAACTGCATGCCGTGATAGCCATCAATACTGACTCCGATTCGCTGATTATTTGTAACGGATACAAAGACGAGAGTTACATCGAACTGGCTTTGCTGGCACAGAAAATGGGAAAGCGCATTTTCCTGGTAGTGGAGAAGCTGAACGAGCTTCGCCTCATAGCCAAAATGGCAAAGCAACTCAATGTACGTCCCAATATCGGTATACGTATCAAGCTGGCTTCTTCTGGAAGTGGAAAATGGGAAGAAAGTGGGGGAGATGCCAGCAAGTTCGGGCTGACTTCCAGTGAACTGCTTGAGGCACTCGATTTTATCGAAGAAAAGAAAATGCAAGATTGCCTGAAGCTGATTCATTTCCATATCGGAAGTCAAGTGACTAAGATACGTCGTATCAAGACTGCATTGCGTGAGGCTTCGCAGTTTTATGTACAGCTCTACCGGATGGGATTCCCCGTAGAGTTTGTCGACATTGGAGGCGGTTTGGGTGTGGACTACGATGGTACACGCTCGTCGAATAGTGAAAGCAGCGTGAATTATTCCATTCAGGAGTATGTGAATGATTCCATATCTATTATGGTGGATGCGAGTAACAAGAATGGTATTCCGCATCCTAACATCATTACTGAAAGCGGACGCTCGCTCACGGCACATCATTCGGTGTTGATATTCGAGGTGCTTGAAACGGCTTCGCTTCCTTCGATGGACGAAGAATTTGAGGTAAGCCCAGACGATCACGAACTGGTGCACGAACTGTATGATATTTGGGATAACCTGAACCAAAGCCGGATGTTGGAAGCGTGGCATGATGCACAACAAATCCGTGAAGAGAGCCTCGACTTGTTCAGCCATGGTATTGTAGATTTGAAGACACGTGCTCAGATTGAGCGGATGTATTGGTCGGTGACCCGTGAAATCAATCAGATTGCTTCGGGGCTGAAGCATGCACCCGATGAGTTTCGTAACCTCGATAAGTTACTTGCCGACAAGTATTTCTGTAACTTCTCATTGTTTCAGTCACTTCCTGATTCATGGGCTATCGATCAGATATTTCCCATTATGCCGATTCAGCGCCTTGACGAACGTCCCGATCGTACGGCAACCTTGCAGGATATTACATGCGATTCCGATGGGAAGATTGCTAATTTCGTAACATCACGTAATGTGTCTCATGACTTGCCGGTGCATACCATCAAGGCTAAAGAGTCATATTATATCGGTGTGTTCCTGGTGGGGGCTTATCAGGAAATTTTAGGAGATATGCATAACCTCTTCGGCGATACGAACGCCGTTCATGTCAGTGTGAGCGAAAAAGGCTATACCATTGATCAGGTCATTGATGGCGAGACCGTGGCGGAAGTGCTCGACTATGTGCAATACAATCCGAAGAAGCTGGTGCGTACCCTTGAAACATGGGTTACGAAATCGGTAAAAGAAGGAAAGATTTCGCTGGAAGAAGGCAAAGAATTTCTGGCAAATTACCGTTCGGGACTGTATGGCTATACATATTTGGAATAAAATAGATAACAAGACGGCAGATTGACAAGGTCCTGGTTGTTTTCGGGAAATCCTTGTCGTCTCAACTGATACTTCGTCAAATAGAAAATATATGCAAGAAAAACTGACAATTATAAAGGTAGGTGGGAAAATCGTGGAGGAAGCCGATACACTCAATCAGCTGTTAGACGATTTTTCCGTACTGACCGGTTATAAGCTGCTGGTGCATGGAGGCGGACGTTCTGCTACGCATATGGCTTCCCGGTTGGGCATTGAAAGCACTATGGTAAACGGGCGTCGCGTAACGGATGCCGAAACTCTCAAGGTAGTCACAATGGTTTATGGAGGTCTGGTCAATAAGAACATAGTGGCAGGTCTTCAGGCAAAAGGTGTTAATGCTATTGGTTTGACCGGTGCTGATATGGATGTCATCCGTTCGGTGAAGCGTCCGGTAAAGGACATCGACTACGGGTTTGTAGGTGATGTTGAACGGGTGGATGCCGAAGCATTGGCAACACTCATCCGCCGGGGAGTGATACCGGTGATGGCTCCACTTACTCACGACGGGAAAGGGCATATCCTCAACACAAATGCTGATACGATAGCCGGTGAGACGGCAAAAGCCTTGGCTCAGATATTTGATGTGACGTTGGTCTACTGTTTTGAGAAAAAAGGTGTGCTGAGTGATGAGAATGATGATGATAGTGTCATACCTGTGCTTACCCCTAATTTATTCCGGGAATATGTGGGTAAAGGCATTATCAAGGAAGGAATGATTCCTAAGTTGGAAAATGCATTTTCTGCCCTTGAAGCTGGTGTAGGACAAGTGATAATTACCTCGGCATCAGCCATCGGAAAGGATATCGGTACAGTGATAAAAAAATAATTTCAAAAAAACGGCGGGTGAGTGTAACTTTTCAGTCACTCACCCGTCATTATTATAGAAAGCAATGCATACAATCAGTTTTCGAGAAGATATCCTGCCGCTGAAAGACAAGCTTTTCAGATTGGCACTGCGCATCACTTTCGATCGCGCGGAGGCGGAAGATATTGTTCAGGATACACTGATTAGGGTATGGAACAAGCGTGACGAATGGCAGCAGATGGCCTCGATAGAGGCGTATTGCCTTACTATAGCCCGTAATCTTGCCATTGACCGAAGCCAGAAAATGGAATCGCAAAATCTGGAATTGACTCCGGAAACGCAGGAAATGCCCGATGCAAAGATGCCCGACCAGTTGATGGAACAAAATGAACAGTTGTCCATTATACATCGGCTGATAAACGAATTACCAGAAAAACAGCGTTCTATCCTTCAGCTCCGCGATATAGAAGGCAAAAACTATAAGGAGATAGCGGTTATATTGGGACTGACGGAAGAACAGGTGAAGGTCAATCTGTTTAGGGCAAGGCAACGGATAAGATTAAAGTATAACGAGATAAACGACTATGGACTATAAGTACATCGAACAGTTATTGGAGAAATATTGGAATTGTGAGGCTTCGCTCGAAGAGGAACAAATCCTGCGTTGCTTCTTCCGTCAAGAAGAAGTGCCGGCACACTTGTCGCGCTACCGGTCCTTGTTCGCTTATCAGGATGCCGGGAAGATGCTTAAGCTGAGTGACGATTTTGATGAACGCCTGTTGGCGGAAATCGAACGTCCGGTAGTGAAAGCAAAGCGGCTCACGTTGCAGATGAGGCTGATGCCCTTATTCAAGGCTGCGGTCATCATGGGTTTCCTTTTCACGATAGGAGGGGTGGTAAAACATTCTATGAATACCGGAAAATCGGAAGTGGTTTATGTTTACGACCAGTTTGAACGGGAGCGGCAAGACCCTCAGGTGGCGTATAAGCCCGACTCGGTGAATGCATCAGTCAAGGACACTCCCCAAAAGAATGTGAACAAACAATGAGGTATGACATTTTCATTTGCTTTTAAATATATATTAGTTAGTGCTTATTAGAAAAATCATTGATGAGGCTGTGAAGTTTCAATTCTCTCAAATTAAATTACTAACTCAATAACGGAAAGGATTACCGCGTGAGCGGTAATCCTTTTTTTTAAGAAACTGTTTTTGTAGTATGGTGAAAAATCCGTTGTTGCTTGTTAACGGTTTTTATACATTTCATCATAATACATCTGATAATCCCCGCTTGTTACGTTGTCCATCCACGCCTGATTATCCAGATACCAGCGGACGGTCTTTTCGATGCCTTCCTCAAACTGCAGGCTCGGTTCCCAGCCCAGTTCACGTTGGAGTTTTCTTGAATCAATGGCGTAGCGCATGTCATGACCCTTGCGGTCGGTCACGTAGGTGATGAGGTCCATGTCTTCACCTTCCTTACGTCCCAACAGCCGGTCTACGGTTTTTATCACCACCTTAATGATATCAATGTTCTTCCATTCGTTGAAGCCGCCGATGTTGTATGTATCGGCTATTTTGCCTTTATGGAAAATCAGGTCGATGGCTCTTGCGTGGTCCTCTACATACAGCCAGTCGCGCACGTTCTCACCCTTGCCATATACGGGTAACGGTTTGCGGTGGCGGATGTTATTGATAAATAAAGGTATGAGTTTTTCAGGGAACTGGTACGGACCGTAATTGTTCGAACAATTGGTCACGATGGTCGGCATTCCGTAAGTGTCGTGGAAAGCACGGACAAAATGGTCTGAACTTGCCTTCGATGCCGAGTAAGGAGAGTGCGGGTTATACTTGGTCTCTTCGGTGAAGAACTCTGTTCCGTAGGCGTGGTGGTGCTCCGAACTTGCCTTCGTCGTGAACGGAGATTCAATGCCTTCTGGATTGGTCAGCTCCAGTGCGCCGTAAACTTCGTCTGTAGAGATGTGGTAGAAACGTTTGCCTTCATATCCTTCGGGCAGGCTTTCCCAGTATTCTTTGGCGGCTTGAAGCAATGTCAATGTGCCTATAACGTTTGTACGGGCGAAGGTGAACGGGTCTTTAATGCTCCGGTCAACGTGGCTTTCTGCCGCAAGATGTATGATTCCATCAATGTTGTACTTCTCCATCAACTCCTTCACTGTTTCATAATCGCAGATGTCCGCCTTTACGAATACATAGTTTTCCTTGTCCTCCACATCCTTCAGGTTGGCAAGATTGCCGGCATACGTCAGCTTGTCGAGGTTGATGATGCGGTATTCAGGGTATTTGTTAACGAACAGGCGTACCACATGGCTTCCGATAAAGCCTGCACCACCTGTTATGATGATATTTCTCTTGAATTCCATATCTTTATGTTTGTTTGGTTATTACTGTTGTATTGCTCCCATGTTCTTCATGCATATTTTCAGGGAGTCTGTCCAGTAAGGTATCTTCAGTCCGAAAGTTTCTTTTATTTTTGTCTTGTCAAGTACCGAGTAAGCGGGACGCTTCACGGGGCTGGGGAATTCATCGCTATGGCAAGGCTCAATGTCGCAGGCAGTGTTTCCTGCCAGTTCGGCAATTTGTTTTGTGAAGTCGAACCATGAGCATACTCCCTCGTTGCTGAAATGGTATATGCCACATTTGGAATAACCTTCCTTCGGATTTTCCTTTTCATAGTCGGCAAGCACAGCTTTGATTGCTACGGCAAGGTCGTATGCGTAGGTAGGTGTTCCAGCCTGGTCGAATACCACGTTCAGTTTCGGCTTGGTAGCTGTAAGGTTGAGCATTGTCTTGACAAAATTGCGGCCGAATTCCGAATAAAGCCAGGCTGTCCGGATGATGACGTAATCGCAGCCCATGGCTTCGATATTCTTCTCGCCTTCAAGTTTTGTTTTGCCGTAAACACCTGTAGGTGTTCCTTTTTGCTCTTCTCTGCATGGTGTGTTGTAAGGGTCTCCGCCGAAAACATAATCTGTTGAAATTTGCACGAGCATTCCTCCCGCTTCCTTCATTGCTTCGGCTAGGATTCTCGGAGCTTCGGCATTCAGTTTCCTGCAAAGAGTTTCGTCACTCTCCGCTTTGTCAACGTTAGTATAAGCGGCACAATTAACGATGCACTGTATGTTTTTTTCCTTTACCATACGTTTTACGGCATCTGTATCGGTTATGTCAAGTATTGTTGTTTCCACATCTTCAACTTCTACAACGTCGGTAAACGTGTAGCAGTCGTCTGTATCTTTGCTTATTATGCGCATCTCGTTGCCAAGCTGGCCGTTTGCGCCGGTTACAAGTATATTCATTGTTTCTTTTGTTAATAGACAAGGTATCAGCTGACCGGTTGGCAAAGTTTACTTCTGTTTTTCGTCAGGTAGCCTGCTGTAAAACATCTCAAATCGGCACACGATAAATTCGAAGCAGTTTCTAATAACGTATATCCAAACACTTTGTCAACTGGTCAACTGGTTATCTAAAAGTTAAATGGTGAATCAAAGTCTTTCAATAACGGATGTTTCGTATCCTTCTCGCTGAGTATGGCTTGTGCGGTCGGGATGCGCCAGTCTATTCCAAGGCTTCCGTCAAGAATACTTATGCCACCATCCGCTTCGGGATGGTAGAACTCATCGCATTTATACTGAAATATTGCAGTTTCGCTCAATACCGCAAAACCATGTGCAAACCCTTTCGGGATGAAGAACTGCCTGTGGTTGTCCTCGGTCAGTTCAACGGCAACGTGCTTCCCGTACGTGGGCGAGCCTTTGCGTATATCTACGGCAACGTCCAGTACTTTTCCTTTCACACATCTCACTAATTTTGCCTGCGTATATGGCGGACGCTGAAAGTGCAGCCCCCTCATTACGCCATACGAAGACATGCTTTCGTTGTCCTGTACAAATTCCACGTGTCCGACTTTTTCTTCAAACTCCCTTTTCGAAAAGCTCTCGAAGAAATATCCCCGTGCGTCTTTGAAGATGCGCGGCTCTATGATTACTACGCCTTCTATATCTGTCTTTATAACTTCCATGATTTTATATATTGTCGGTTGACTGATTTTCAGATGCCAGATATCAGGAATAAGGTTTCAAATGCTTTACTGTCTAAAACCTGGCCAATCAGTTTTTTGATTTACAGCTATTCCAGGTTCTCCCTTCCGGTTCTTGCTACCTCTTCAATTACTTTCAGCAGGTACTGTCCGTAAGGGTTCTTCAGCATCGGCTGTGCTTCTTCCCGCAGTTTGTCTGCCGTAATCCATCCTTTGCGGTAAGCGATGCCTTCCAGGCAGGCTACCTTTAATCCTTGGCGTTTTTCTATCACTTCAATGTATGTAGAAGCTTCAGCCAGAGAGTCGTGTGTACCCGTATCCAGCCAGGCAAAACCACGTCCCAACGTCTGTACCTTCAGTTCTCCGTCCGACAGGAAACGCTGGTTTACCGAAGTGATTTCCAGTTCGCCGCGTGCCGAAGGCTTGATGTTCTTGGCTATCTCCACCACCTTGTTCGGGTAGAAATACAGTCCAGTCACTGCATAATTCGATTTCGGATGTTCCGGTTTCTCTTCAATGCTCAGGCAGTTCCCGTTCCTGTCGAACTCCGCTACTCCGTAACGTTCCGGGTCGTTCACCCAGTAACCGAATACCGTAGCTTTCTTTTCTTCTTCCGCCGTGCGCACCGCCTCTTTCAGCAAGGCACTGAATCCGTTGCCATGGAAAATGTTGTCTCCCAGTACCAGGCAGGCACAGTCATTGCCGATAAACTGTTCACCAATAATGAACGCCTGCGCCAGTCCGTCGGGTGAAGGCTGTTCGGCATATTCAAAGCGTACTCCGAAATTGCTGCCGTCACCCAGCAGACGTTTGAACGAAGGCAGGTCATACGGTGTCGAGATAATCAGAATCTCTCTAATACCCGCCAGCATCAGTGTTGATACCGGGTAATAGATCATCGGCTTGTCAAAGATGGGGAGCAACTGCTTGCTCACTCCCTTGGTGATAGGGTACAACCGTGTACCGCTACCGCCGGCTAGAACAATTCCTTTCATAAATCAGCATATATTAAAATGTTTAATATTTCGCATACTTAGAAGCTGTTTTGAATTTCTCCAAAAAGTTTTTCTTGGCTTGATGTATCCGTTTTCGTGTGTGCTTTGGGCGATTTTTTGGTCCTTTTCGCTCCTGTTCTTCGTCAGATAGCCCGCTATCTTCCTCATCACAGAAGCGGAAATGCCTCAAAAACTCATCCCAAATCATCGCACGATAAATTCAAAACAGCTTCTTAACCAACTCTCCTGTTAACCTGTTCTTATCGTCTGTCAGTTTCACACAATATCCTTTAGGCAACTGCAACGGCACATGATTGCTTTTTTCATACATCGAGCAATAATGCTGATACGTGTTTGTATCGCATCCGGCAAATAGCTTTTTGAAATAGTGCAACGTGGTAAACTGTTCTCCGCAAACCAACAAATAAAGACGATAAGGAAGATTACTTTTGCCTTCCTGCAAAAGCACAAAGAAAATGAATTGACAGAGAGAGGTGTATCTTCTTTTCATTGTTTTGCGATTAGTTCACGAAACAAAGATACACAATTAACGCTTTTGTCCAAGCAGCCAGTAAAAATATTTTTCGTGTTTGTCTTTTTGGGCTTAGTTTAACCGTGAAATACATGTGTCTTCCGATAATGGCAGTACGGATATCGGGAAGAAGACAATCGGGGATATGTTGTTATCGTACAAAAAAAACGGGTAAACCCATTGAATGGTTACCCGTTTTTATAAGCACTTTTACTTTCAATTCATTTTTCATCAGAACCGGAAACGGTCGCTTTGTCCATAGATGGCATTTGCACTCCATTCCAGATTCTTCTTGATTTCTTTCAACAAACTTTTTACCCTTTTCATAATGTTATCCTTTCTGTTTAGTTAATCTGTTTTATGTTGTGATCTATGTTTTACAACACAAATGTAATGCCTTCTGTTCAAAAGAAGCGCGGATAGTGGGATGAAAATAGGGTAAAATGTCTATTTCTTGACTTGCGTCAAAAAATAAATGTGCCTTTTGTTGCCGGATTGAAACAAACTGTCAACTTGGCAGGTAATGCCGGAATAACTGGCATGCCTGTTATTCGTTTATAAGCAAAGACGAATCGCCATAACTTAGAAATCGGAAATCGTGTGACAGGGCATAATCATAAATGCGGTGCCAATCGCCTTTCACGAATGCCGAGACCAAGAGCAGCAATGTGCTTTGGGGCTGGTGAAAGTTGGTTACCATACGTTTCACTATTTTATATTCGTAGCCCGGAGCGATGATAATCTGGGTGCTGGTGTGAAGTGCCTCCAGTCCGTGCCGGTCCATATAGTCGAGGATGCATTGCAATGCTTCTACCGGAGTAAGGGTAGGATGCGTTTCGTAAGGTTGCCATTGTTTTACATGCAAGTCGGCATCATTTGCGTCCGGATGCTGGTGGAGGGTTACACCTATATAATATAGACTCTCCAGTGTACGTACCGATGTGGTACCTACGGCTATGGCTTTCCCTTGGTGTGCAATGAGCTGTCCGATGGTGTGCCTTGATACCGAAATATATTCGGTATGCATTTCGTGTCCCGATATTTCTTCGCTTTTTACAGGCTTGAAGGTACCGGCTCCCACATGAAGCGTCACTTCTTCGAGGTCGACTCCTTTGGCTTTCAGGGCATCCAGTACCCGTTGGGTGAAATGTAGTCCTGCCGTAGGTGCAGCTACCGAACCTTTTACCTTTGAATATACCGTCTGATAGGTCACTTTGTCGCTTTCCTGGGTTTCCCTATTTAAATAAGGAGGAATGGGCAGTTCGCCGAATACTTCCAGAATGTCGGCAAATGTCACGTTTGGATTATTCCACTTAAAGTCTATCCAATGGCTGGTGCCCCGTGCTTCGCCGCGTGAAGCAGTCAGGATGACGGTTTGTCCTTTTACCGTCATCTGCCGCGACAAGACACCTTCTTTCCATTTTTTCAGATTGCCTATCATGCAAAGCCATGCTACATGTCCGGTTTGCTGGAAGTTCAGTGCATAATCGTTAGGCTGGATGGGTTCCAGGCAAAATATTTCTATCAAGGCACCGGTCTCTTTCCGGAAGTGCAGCCGTGCCTGAATGACTTTGGTATTGTTGAATACCATCAGCATGCCCGATTCGATGTAGTCGGGTAAGGAGGTGAATCGGGTTTCATTGATATTCCCGTTGCGGTACACCAGCAGTTTCGATTGGTCGCGCACCGGAAGCGGAAACTTAGCGATGCGTTCTTCGGGGAGTGGATAGTTGTAGTCGCTGATGTGGATGTGTTTGGTATCTTCCATTATTATGTTATATCTTTGTAATTGGAAATTGTGTGCAAAGGTAATTATTCTCATCTGCATACGCAAGTATTCTTGCCGGCGGCTGGATATATCTGCGCACGGAAGGTGGTATATTTGCTTCTGCATCGGGGCGCAAAGGAGGAGAAATCTTCTTTTTGGGAGGATTATTTTAAAAATGATAAAAATCCACGTCCGGAAAATACCGTATCTGTTCGGTTTTTTTGTATGTTTGTTTCACGAAAAAAGTGTTGCAGGACGTTGCAGTCCGAAGGCAGCCGCGTGGATAAGTGGACGCATCCGGGCATATGCGGTACGCCCCTGCATGGGATGTTTGTGGATATTCAATTAAAAAATAGAGATGCTTATGAGAAAATTATTGGTAGCAGTAGGAATTTTGTTGCTTGCCGGTTGTGCGCAGCAAAAGACCCAGGAAGGATTTCCTGTTTTTCAGAACATGGGTAATCCGTTGATAACGGATAAGTTTACGGCAGACCCTGCTCCGATGGTGTATAACGATACTCTTTTCCTGTATGTAGGGCATGATGAGTATTATGAAGGGCAGGATACCGCTTCGGGTGGAAAGGAATTTAACATCACAGAGTGGCTGTGCTATTCTACGACGGATATGCAGACATGGACCGATTATGGTTCGGTATTGAAACCTACCGATTTCAGTTGGGCGGTAGGTGAGGCATGGGCTTCTCAGGTGATAGAAAAAAATGGTAAATTCTATTATTATACCACCGTGCAGGGAGGAGAGCCTTATGTAGGAAAGGCAATAGGGGTAGCCGTAGGTGATTCGCCTACCGGTCCTTTCAAAGATGCTATCGGCAAACCTCTGGTATGTGATACCATGACTTCCAATGGGGCACGCGGCTGGTGGAATGATATCGACCCTACTGTTTTGATTGACGGAGAGGGGCAGGCATGGATGTGCTGGGGAAACGGCACATGTTTCCTTGCCAGGCTGAAACCGAATATGACAGAGCTTGACGGCGAGATTCAAGTGGTAGATTTGCCGAAATATGTGGAAGGACCGTGGTTGCATAAGCATGGAGACCTCTATTATCTTACTTATGCTTCGATGGGGGTTGACAGGGAAGTCGTTTCGTATGCTACTGCACCTTCGGTTGCCGGTCCGTGGACTTATCAGGGGGAAGTGACCGGAATGGCGGAAAACAGTTTTACCATTCATCCGGGAATCGTTGAGTTTAAAGGGAAA
Source organism: Bacteroides sp. An51A (assembly GCF_002161565.1). Taxonomy (NCBI): domain Bacteria; kingdom Pseudomonadati; phylum Bacteroidota; class Bacteroidia; order Bacteroidales; family Bacteroidaceae; genus Bacteroides; species Bacteroides sp. An51A. The sequence continues at coordinate 615,400 of NZ_NFIC01000001.1, read as the reverse complement.
TGGTATCTGTTCTATCACAATGCCACGCTTACGCTGGGAGGACATGAGGGTGCCATAGGGCGTAGAAGTGTGTGTGTAGAAGAGTTGTTCTACAATTCGGACGGCACCATAAGAGTGGTGGAACAGACTAAAAAAGGAGTAAGCAACCTTTCTAAATGATTGGAAGATATGAATATGAAGAAATTATCGATTATGCTGGCATGCATTGGGGCATGGTCGGCAGTAACAGCTCAAACTTTGCCGGAAGGTACACCGGCACAAACGAATATCCCTGAAGCGGACTATCCGTGTGTAGATGCCTCATCAAGGGCTACTTTCCGTCTGGATGCTCCTGAAGCCCGAAATGTCCAGGTGGATATCTGTGGGAAAAAATGGCCGATGACGAAAAATTCGGATGGAGTGTGGAGTGTGACTACAGACCCGCTGGTAGTAGGTTTCCACTATTATTTCTTGTTGGTAGACGGAGTAGCCGTCAATGACCCGGCAAGTGAGACTTTTTTCGGGTGTGGCAAGATGGCAAGCGGCATCGAAATCCCCGAATCGCCCGAGGCAGCTGCTTATTATACGTATGACCAGTCTGTCCCTCATGGGCAGGTACGCGAATGCCATTATTATTCTTCCGTCGAACAGAAAGAGCGCAGATGCTTTGTCTATACTCCGGCAAATTATGAAACAGATGCTTCCCGCCGTTATCCGGTATTGTACCTGCAGCATGGAATGGGCGAGGACGAACGTGGCTGGAGCCAGCAGGGGAAAATGGCTGATATCCTCGATAATCAGATAGCTGCTGGAAAATGTGTGCCGATGATAGTGGTAATGGATTATGGAAATTGTGGCTATATACATGGAGCCAGACCAGGAGAGTCGCGTGAAGAATTCGGGGCATCATTCACTCCGATTTTGCTGGAAGATATTATTCCTTACATCGACAAGACTTTCCGTACATTGACCGACCGTGATAACCGTGCCATGGCGGGCTTGTCGTGGGGAGGACACCAGACTTTCCAGACCACTTTGGCACATTTGGACAAGTTTGCTTATATCGGGGCTTTCAGCGGTGCCATTTTTTTGCCTCCGGAAGCAGATATGCGTAAGGTATATAATGGAGTGTTTGCCGATGCCGATGCTTTCAACCGCAAGGTACATACATTGTTCATCGGGATGGGTTCGGAAGAAAATATGGGCAGCAGGGAGCTGAGTGAGAAACTGAGTGCCATAGGTATTAAAAATACGTATTATGAATCTCCCGGAACGCATCACGAATGGTTGACATGGCGCAGATGCCTGAATGAATTTTTGCCTTTAATCTTTAAGTCTGACAAATGATGAAAACTTTACTTGTATCTTTGTTGCTGGCAGTTGCAATGACCTTATCTGCCCAAGACAGGAGCGTCTCAGGGGGCGAACGTTCAGTGTTGAGTGTACGTGCCTCTCAGTATCCTCGTATCTCAGCCGACCATCGTGCTTCTTTTAAAGTCAAGGCACCGCATGCAAAGAGTGTGCAGATAGATTTAGGAAAGAAATATGATATGGTGCGGGACGAAAACGGGGAGTGGACCTGTACAACAGAACCTTTAGGTCCGGGTTTCCATTATTATTTTCTGGTAATTGATGGAGTGCCGGTGGCAGACCCTGCAAGCGAGTCTTTCTATGGATGTAGTATGATGACCAGCGGTATAGAGATTCCTTATCCTGAAGGTGACACTCGTTTTTCTTTAGCAGATGTACCTCATGGCGAGATTCGGATGAAGCGGTATTTCTCGAAAACGGCAAATGCATGGCGAAGGATGTTTGTTTATACACCTCCTTGCTATGAAAAGTCTTCTGTATCCTATCCGGTGCTTTATTTGCAACATGGCGGAGGAGAGGATGAACGTGGCTGGTCGCAACAGGGATTGACGGATATTATTCTGGATAATCTGATAGCTAGGGGCGAGGCTGTTCCGATGATTATCGTTATGCTGGACGGTAATACCAAAGATTTTAATTCGGAACTGTTCAACGACTGCATTCCGTTTGTGGAAAAAACGTACCGGGTAAAGGCTGACAAAGATAGCCGGGCGTTGGCAGGTTTGTCAATGGGAGGTATCCAGACTTTGAATGCATGCATTACCCATCCTGAGTGTTTTTCTTATATAGGCGTATTCAGTTCTGGCTGGTGGGTACAGTCGCGCCACGGTATGCCGGCACATGAAACCGAAAAATATTATGAGAAATTGAAAGCACATAAGGATGAGTTTAACAAGGGCTTTAAGCAGTTCTGGTTTTCGATGGGCGGAAAAGAAGACATTGCTTATCAGAATTGTCAGGCAATGTTGAAGCGTTTCGATGAGATAGGCATTCGGTATACATATTTCGAAACGCCGGGTGGGCATACATGGCCGGTTTGGCGTGAAAGTCTTTATCGCTTTGCACCATTGTTGTTTAAGTGATACTAAGAAGCTGTTTTGAATTTCTCCAAAAAGTTTTTCTTGGCTTGATGTATCTGTTTTCGTGTGTGCTTTGGGCGATTTTTTGCACGATAAATTCAAAACAGCTTCTAAGAGCCTGTTTTGAAATTCCACAAAAGTTTAATGAATGTCCGCATTAGGCAAAATGCGGACATTCATATTGGCTGTTTTGAATGACAGGCTTTGTGTGTTTGTGCATGCCTGCCAGCAGCCGGTATATACCCCTGAAAAATGAATATATACTTCATCCGCGTTTGAATATATCTTCATCCGCAGTTGAATATATACTTCATCTGCGTTTGAATATATACTTCATCTGCGTTTGAATATATACTTCATCCGCGAATGCAGTACTACTGCGTTTTCAACTTTATGAATGTTCTCATTTTGCCAAATTGCCTGTTTGCGGACATTCACTTTCAACTTCTTTATAGTCAGAAGCTGTTTTGAGAAGCTGTTTTGAATTTCTCCAAAAAGTTTTTCTTGGCTTGATGTATCCGTTTTCGTGTGTGCTTTGGGCGATTTTTTGGTCCTTTCCGCTCCTGTTCTTCGTCAGATAGCCCGCTATCTTCCTCATCACAGAAGCGAAAATGCCTCAAAAACTCATCCCAAATCATCGCACGATAAATTCAAAACAGCTTCTGAATTTCTCCAAAAAGTTTTTCTTGGCTTGATGTATCCGTTTTCGTGTGTGCTTTGGGCGATTTTTTGGTCCTTTCCGCTCCTGTTCTTCGTCAGATAGCCCGCTATCTTCCTCATCACAGAAGCGGAAATGCCTCAAAAACTCATCCCAAATCATCGCACGATAAATTCAAAACAGCTTCTCAATCAGAAATAAAATGCGAAAAAACATTTGTCATGCTGAATGAAGTGAAGCATCTCGGATGCGCCCACGTGGATGTCTACGAGATCCTTCACGTTCGTTCCCTTAGATGACAATACATCAAGAATTTTTCGCAAACCAATTTTGTTCTCCTTTAACTCCTTTAACTTCTTTAACTCCTTTAACTTCTTTAACTCCTCTAACTTCTTTAACTCCTCTAACTTCTTTAACTCCTCTAACTCCTTTAACTCCTCTAACTCCTTTAACTCCTCTAACTCCTTTAACTCCTTTAACTCCTTTAACTCCTTTAACTCCTCTAACTCCTCTAACTCCTTTAACTCCTTTAACTCCTTTAACTCCTCTAACTCCTCTAACTCCTCTAACTCCTTTAACTCCTTTAACTTCTTTAACTCCTTTAACTCCTCTAACTCCTTTAACTCCTCTAACTCCTCTAACTCCTTTAACCTCCTTAAATTTTTCCATTTTCTTCTCTTTTAATGGACTCTGATACATGCTTTACAACATAAATGTACGGTTTCTGATAAAAAATGTAACGTTCGGGTTAGTCGATGTAACATGCGTGATAATATATGTAACATAGAGAATAATCATTTTCAGACAGATTTTCTACATTTGCAATTGTGAGAATATATAATTATTATTAACTAAACATTATCAAGTTTATGAAAAGCACAATTCATTTAAAGCTTTCAAGGCTGTTGTTTTACCATGGATTATTTTGATGCTGATACGGTAATTGTTACCGTTTAATCTTCCATCTTTCTTCTTATATATTAAGGTAAGAGAGGTGTAAGCAGAGAGAAACATTTGAAAAACATTTTAATTTACTAACGTGATGAAAAACATAAGACAACAGTTCTTGATGAAACATTCCCCAGAATGGAGGAAAGTTTTGCAGGTAAGAGGAATCTTGTTCTTCTTATTGTTATGCTGCAGTCTGACAGCGACTGCACAGGGAAAGTTTGTCGTTTCGGGAAAGGTGCTCGACAACAACGATGAGCCGTTAATCGGAGCGACAATCGCACTGAAAGGAAACACCAGCGTAGGTACGGTAGCCGACTTTGACGGTAATTTCACCTTAGAGCTACCTGAAAAGAACGCCACGCTGACCGTTTCTTACATAGGCTTCCTGTCACAAGACGTGGAAGTGAAAGGCCGCAACATGATTGTCATCCGGATGCGTGAGGACTCCGAAATGCTGGATGAAGTCGTAGTCGTAGGTTACGGCCAGCAGAAAAAGGAATCCGTAGTGGGTGCCATCACCCAGACCAAAGGCGAAGTGCTGCAACGTGCCGGTGGTGTGTCTGATATCGGTGCAGCCTTGACCGGTAACCTGCCGGGTGTGATTACCACAGCCAGCTCGGGTCTGCCGGGTGAAGAAGAGCCGCAGATTGTCATCCGTGGCTCCAGTTCGTGGAACAACAGTTCGCCGCTGGTATTGGTAGACGGTATCGAACGTCCGATGAGTTCGGTCGACATCAACTCCGTAGAGTCTATCTCCGTATTAAAGGACGCATCGGCTACCGCCGTTTACGGTGTGAAAGGTGCGAACGGTGTTATCTTGATTACGACCAAACGCGGACAGGAAGGCAAGGCACAAATCGACGTGTCGGCACAAGCTACCATGAAAGTACCCTCGAAATTGCCGAACAAGCTCGATTCGTATGACGCTCTGATGATGCGCAACATCGCCGTAGAGCATGAATTGGCTGTCAGTCCTGCTTCTTGGGAGTTCATTACGCCGCAAGCGGAAATCAACAAATACCGCTACCGCACCAGCATTGCTGATATCGAACGTTACCCCAACATCGACTGGCAAGACGAATTGTTTAAAGATTACACGATGTCTTACAATGCCAGCCTAAGCGTAAGCGGCGGTACCAAATTTGTAAGATACTATGTGGGAGCGGACTTCCTACACGAAGGTGACCTGTTCGACGTAAAGGACAACGGACGCGGGTATAGTTCGGGATTCGGTTACAACCGTATCAACGTACGTAGCAACCTGGACTTTTCATTGACAAAAACCACCACTTTGAAAGTAAACATCGCCGGTTCAAATGGGGCGAAGAAAACTCCATGGGGTTATACCAATTCGTCCGACTGGGGTGTGGCACAATACTGGGCAGGTGCCTACAATACTCCGCCCGATGTGTTCATGCCGCAATATTCGGATGGTACATGGGGATACTATCCCGATAATACGAACATTTCAAACTCAGCCCGCAACTTGGCTACGGCTGGTACAATGAATACCACTACCACCCGCATCAATACCGACTTTACGTTGGAACAAGACTTGAGTTTTATTACCAAAGGTCTGCGTGCCCGTGCCATGGTGTCGTGGGACAATGTGTTTGTGGAAATCAATCGGGGTGTAAACGACTTATATAATGATCCTATTCAAAAATGGATTGATCCGGCTACAGGTGCTGTTTCTTATCGGACAGCAGAATACGATGGAAACGGTTTTGACCCACAAGATCCGATTATGTGGACGAACAGTGGCGGTGAAGTAGACAACAATGCTACCCAACGTAACATGAATTACCAAGTGCAGTTGGACTGGGCACGCGAATTTGGCGACCACAATGTAACTGCCATGGGATTGTTCAGCCGTCAGGAAACCGCTACCGGTAGCATCATCCCGAATCGTCGTGAAGACTGGGCGTTCCGCGGCACCTATAATTACGCCAACAAGTATTTCTTTGAATACAACGGTGCTTATAACGGTTCGGAGAAATTCTCTCCCGAATACCGTTTTGCCTTTTTCAATTCGGGCGCTATTGGCTGGATGATATCGGAAGAGAAATTTATGAACTTCTCGAAGAAATGGCTGGATATGCTGAAAATCCGTGCCTCGTATGGTGAAATCGGTGACGATAACGTAACCGACCGTTGGCTGTATTTAAGTACATGGGCAATGGGTGGAGGAACAAATGGTGCTACTCCGATGGCACTGAACCAAGCCATCAGCCCCTATACTTGGTATCGGGAAGCAACCGTAGGTAATCCGGATATCCACTGGGAAACGGTGAAGAAATTCAATCTCGGTATCGACTATTCATTCTTGAACGGCCTATTTGCCGGTACGGTGGAAGTTTTCCGCGACAAGCGTACCGATATCATCGTTACCTCGGGCGACCGAGCTGTCCCCTTCTATTTCGGTATGGACGCTCCGGCAGCCAACCTGGGTGAAGTAAAAACCCGTGGTTATGAATTGGAACTGCGTGTCAACAAGGTTTTCGAAAACCAGATGCGCCTGTGGGGTAACTTCAATATGACTCATGCCGAAAATGAAATCATCCGGCGCGACGATCCGTTGTTGAAACCCGCTTACCAAAAACAAGCCGGTTACAGCATTGGTCAATCGCATGCACACATCGATGCCGGCTTTATGCAAAACTACGACCAGATTTACGGTAGCCCCCAGCATGATACCAACGAAAACCAGAAATTGCCGGGCGACTATTACATTGTTGACTTCAATGCCGACGGTGTGGTTGACGCACAAGACAGTGCACCTTATGGCTATTCCAGCACTCCGCAGAACACCTACAGTGCAACAGTCGGTTTCGAATGGAAGGGATTCAGTGCTTTCGTACAGTTCTATGGAGCGACTAACGTAACCCGTGATGTAACCTTGACTAGTTTCAGTGGTCAGTTAAACACCGTATACGATACCGGTACATGGTGGTCGAAAGACGAAAGTAACCCGGAAGTAACCGTCCCTCGTTTCGTAACCACGCCGAGTTACAATACCGGTACGCAAAACCTGTATGACGGTTCGTTTATCCGCTTGAAGAATGCAGAAATCGCCTATACATTCGATGGAGGCTGGGTACAAAAGTTAGGCATCCGCAACCTGAAGGTATTCCTCAATGGCAACAACCTGTGGGTATGGACCCGTATGCCGGACGACCGTGAATCGAACTTCTCGGGAGCCAGCAACCAAGGTGCTTATCCCACCATGAAACGTTTCAATTTAGGTATCAAGTTCACATTATAAAAACAGAGACGTATGAAACAACGATATAAAACCTTATTCTATAGCAGCCTGTTCACCTTGGCGTTGGGCGTCACTTCTTGCGAGGATTATTTGGACAAAGACCCGGACACCACTGTTGATGCGACTGCGGCTTTTCAAAACTTCAATAATTTTCAAGGTTTTGTGGAAGAAATTTACAACTGCATCCCTGATAAAACCAACTGCTATTGGACAACTTCTTTCAACTGGGGAGACGATGAAATCATGAACACCAATGCAGACTGGCACATGACTCATCAAGTGGATTTGGGTAACTTTTGGGCATGGCAAGCCGGGGGTATGGGAGAAGATGGCTGCTGGCTGGATGCCAACCGTGATTGCGACCCTACCTCAAACGACCGTATGAACCATCGCTTATGGCCGCACGCTTGGTATTGCATCCGTAAGTGCAACCTGGGTCTGGCAAACTTAGACCAAATGGTAGGTGCCACTCAAGAAGAACGCGACCTGATAGCCGGACAGTTGTATTTTTTCCGTGCTTGGTGGCACTTCGAATTAATGGAGTATTTGGGAGGACTTCCCTACATCGACCAGGTTCTGGAATCGGAAGGCCTAACCCTGCCTCGTTTAAGTTTCCAAGAAGCGGCAGACAAAGCGGCAGCAGACTTCCGCCAGGCAGCAAACTTGCTCCCGATTGACTGGGAAAGCACCACAGCCGGTTCACACACAGCCGGACAAAACGACTTGCGTATCAACAAAATCATGGCATTGGGCTATTTGGGCAAGACCTATTTATGGGCAGGCAGTCCGCTGATGGAACATGGTGCGCAAACGGGAGGTGCCATGACCTACAGCTATAACACCGACTATTGCCAGAAAGCAGCCGAAGCCTTCGGTGAACTGCTGAATTTGGTAGAAAGCGGTCAGACTCAATATGCGCTGGCACAATTTGAATACGATGACATCTACAATCATGAACGTTCTGCTACCGCTACCAGTTGCTTTAGCGACATTTTCTATACAACCGGACAAAACTGGGAACTTCCTGGGTCGGTAGAAGCCATCTTCCGTGGTCCGGCATTTGGCATCAACATTTCTCCGTATCAGGCTGCCAAGACTTACGGACCGAAAGGAGGAATCGTTCCTGATGACAACATCATCCATATGCCTACCGCCAATTACGTGAACCTGTATGGCATGGCAAACGGATATCCGTTGGATGACCCGCGCAGCGGTTTCGACCCGACCCATCCGTTCCGTGACCGTGATCCGCGTTTCTATCATGACATTGTATTTGATGGTTTTGAATATATCAACGCTTCAGTTGGTGCCGATATGGCACAGTACAAATACAGCCAACTATATACAGGTGGAAACGTACGAAACGATAATACAGGAAGCCGTACGGGTTATTTCATTCAAAAACTGTCGCCTCATACAGTCAACACCTATGACAAGATGATGGACTACAACCACAGTTTACAAATGTATGTTCCTTATATGCGCTTAGGAGACATTTACCTGATGTATGCCGAAGCTTGTGCCGCCATCAACGGTGCCACCGGGAAGGCAGGCAATTGTTCCCTGACAGCCGAAGACGCTATCAACCGGTTGCGCGACCGCGTCCACATGGATCATGTACCGGCAGACTTGACGAGCAACAAAGAAACTTTTATGGATGAAGTACGTCGTGAACGTGCCGTAGAATTGTCTTTCGAAGGTTTCCGCTTCTGCGACCTCCAACGGTGGCTGCTGCTGACCGAATATCCGTACAACGTCAAGACTTCACAAGAGTTCGACCGGGTGGAAAGCGATGAATGGTACACCGAAAACGACCCGAGAGATGCCGAAGTGCGTAACTGGCGTGAAGAAGTAATCTTGACCCGCAACTTCACATCGAAGCATTATTGGTTCCCGCTGAAAAACGATGATACTTACCTGTATGAAGGACTTAACCAGAATCCGGGTTGGTAATTGTAACAGCAGAAAAATGTAGAACATTAAAAGAAGAAACAAATGAAAGTAAAAGATACACGATTCATTTTATTTGCAGCTGCCTTAGGGTTGCTTCCTGCTTACCAAAGTATTGGAGCACAGACAGCAGAAGCAAATGAGACTGACTCGCTTCAGACCACAGACCCGTCTGTACAAGTAGCGTTCCGCAAGGTGGCACAGGACGATTTGTTGGGAGGCGTTTCAGTAATCAACATGGAGCAAGTGAACGAAAAGAACTATGCCACGTATAGTCTGGATAACCTGCAAGGCTATGTCGGCGGTTGGAACGGCAACTCATTATGGGGCATGGACGGCGACAATGCCGGTTACTTGGTATTGGTAGACGGAGTACCTCGCGATGCCAATAACGTATTGCCGACCGAAATCGAACAGATAACCTTCCTGAAAAGCGCATCGGCTGTAGTGCTCTACGGAAGCCGGGCAGCGAAAGGCGTGATTTACATCACCACCAAACGTGGCAAATACCAAGAGAAACTGCAAATTGATGTACGTGCCAATACGGGATTTTATGTACCGAAAGGATATCCCAAGTATTTGGGTTCGGCAGAATACATGACCTTGTATAACGAGGCGCGTGCCAACGACGGACTGGATCCGCTATACAGTGCCGAGGATATCTACAACTACGGGTCGGGTACCAATCCGTACCGTTATCCGAGTTTGGACTATTATTCGTCGGATTACCTGAAGAAGACGTACAACCGCAGCGATGTGACCGCTGAATTTTCGGGCGGTAACAAACGGGCGCGTTTCTACTCCAACGTAGGCTATTACCGGCAGAATGACATTTTCAACTTCGGTGAAGCCGCCAAGAATTACACCAGCCGATTGAATATCCGCGGTAACGTAGACGTCACCATCAACGATGACATCAAGGCGTATGCCAATGCCAATGCTACGTTCTACGACATACGTTCGGGGCGTACCACTTACGAGACAGAAGAAGGAGAAACCTACGACTACTGGACGGAAGCAGCCAGCATGCGTCCCAACCGTTTCGCACCGCTGGTTCCGCTGAGTTACATTGACCCCAATGCCCTCTCCGCATTGGAACTGATGGGTGTAAACAGCAACATCTTCGACGGGATGTTCCTTGCTGGAAGCCAGATTGACCAACGCAATATCTTTGCCGACTACTATGCTGCCGGTTACAACAAATACACCAGCCGCCAGTTCCAGTTCGACACGGGTATTGACTTCGACCTGCATAGACTGTTGAAAGGACTTTCGTTCCACTTCCAGTTTGCGGTAGACTATGCCACCAGCTACAACACCTCGTTCAATAATACCTACCGCATCTATACCCCGACGTGGTCGGACTATAACGGCACAGGAGTCATTACCAGTTTAGGTTATGAAGGAACGGATGAAAAGACCGGTGTGCAAACCATCAGTGGCAGTACAGACAACCAGACTATCTCTATGTCTGCTCACTTTGACTACCACACCACCATCAACAAGGCGCACAACCTGTCTGCCATGCTGCTGGTGAACGGCTATCAACAGACCAATTCGACGGTTTACCACCGTACCAGCAATGCCAACTTAGGCATTCAGGTAGGCTACAACTATATGGGTAAGTATTATGCCGAGTTTAGCGGAGCTGCTGTACATTCAGCCAAACTGGCAGAAGGACACCGCAATGCTTTCTCGCCGGCACTGACCCTTGCCTGGAAACTGCATCAGGAAGATTTCTTGAAAAACTCTTCGGTAGTAGATGAATTGATGTTAGGCGTATCGGGAAGTATTTTGCACCAAGACATAGACTTGGCTAACTATTATATGTATGTAGGTAACTACAACCAATCCAATGGTGCTTGGTGGGGATGGCAAGAAACGACTAATTTGCATTCAACAAATTCATTACGTGGATCAAACGATGAATTAAGCTTTATCAAACGAAAAGAGTTGACAGTCAGTCTCCGTACTTCATTATGGAATCGGTTAATAACGGCAGATGCCAACTTCTTTGTTAATTCGACAGAAGGTCTGCCTGTTCAACCGAGTACCATTTTCCCAAGCTATTTCTCGACTTATTATCCTGAAGCTTCGTTTATTCCGTATGTAAACTTCAATAACAACAAGCGTGTAGGATTCGACTTTGCAGTAAATTTCAATAAGAAAGTAGGCGAAGCTGACCTCTCGTTAGGCGTAACCGGAACTTATTACAAGACAGAAGCTACCCAACGGGACGAAAATTACGCTTATGCATACCAGAACCGTACCGGTAAAGCTGTTGATGGTGTATGGGGACTGGAATGCGAAGGTTTTTTCCAGAATGAAGAGGATATAGCTAATTCGCCGACTCAGAATTTTGGTGGAACAGTACGTCCGGGTGACTTGAAGTACAAAGACCAGAACGGTGACGGTGTAATTGATACCAATGATGAAATTTACTTAGGACGTGGCGGCTGGTATGGCTCTCCGTTTACTTTGGGCATTAACTTCACTGCCAAATGGAAAAACTTTACCCTCTTTGCTTTGGGTACAGGCGGTTTCGGCGGTCATGCCTTTAAGAGCGATTCCTATTATTGGGTATATGGCGAAGGCAAGTATTCGGAAGTAGTCCGCGGACGCTGGACACCGGAAACAGCCGCAACGGCTACCTATCCGCGTCTGACTACCTTAGACGGAAACAACAACTTCCGCAACTCTACGTTCTGGCTCTACAAGACCAACCGCTTTGATTTGGCTAAATTACAGTTGACCTACGATTTCCCGAAACGCCTGCTGCAAAAGACCTTTTTGAAAGAAGCGTCAATCTACGTAAGCGGTTCGAACCTGCTGACCATTGCTCCCGAACGTGAACTACTGGAAAGAAATATCGGCTCTGCCCCACAGACCCGTTTCTACAATTTAGGTGTTAAGGTTACTTTCTAATCCATAAACGAAACAAGAAGTATGAAACATATATTTAAACTTTTAGTCCTGCTCCCGTTGTTCGCCGCCGTAGCTTGCGATGACTTGCTCGAACCTGCCATCGAGAACAACCGGGATATCGATGCTATGGAAAATGATCCAAGCTATGCTCTTGGCGTATTAGGTAATGCATATATTTTATTACCATATAATACTTCGCCAACCAGTGATGTGGCAACAGACGATGCTGTATCGAATGATAACAGTAATACTTGGCGTGCCATGGCTACTGGGGCTTGGACTTCGCAAAATGACCCGACCTCGCAATGGAAAAGCTGTTTTAATGCCATTCAATACATTAATCTGTTTTTAGAACATTTAGATAATGTCACCTTTGCTCTTGATGAAAATATCCAAACTATGTTTATTGATCATTATCGAGGTGAGGCTTTAGGCTTACGGGCAATCTTTATGTATTACTTATTGCGTGCTCATGGTGGAATAAGTCCTGACGGAGTATTATTAGGTGTGCCAATCAAATTAGCTTCGGAAGGCATCGGATCCGATTTTAGCCAACCTCGTAACACCTATGCTGAATGTATGGAACAATTGTTACAAGATTGTGATGATGCTATTGAATTGCTTGCTTTAGACTATAAAGTACACAGTGCAGATGAAATACCGTCTAAATATGCTAGCATGGGGGTCACAGTGTCTCATTATGATCGTGTAAACGGTGTGTTTATGGCTGGTCGTTTGAGTGGACGTATCATGGAAGCTGTTCGTGCGCAAGCAACTCTTATGGCGGCTAGTCCGGCTTTCAGTGATGGTTCGGGTATTACATGGGAAGAAGCAGCCAATAGTGCAGGTAAATTATTAAGTCGTATTGATGGACCTGCTGGTTTAGATGCGGATGGATTTACTTGGTATACCAATACATCTGAAATTGCAGGCTTAGGTAGTGGAGAAGTTCCGCCTGAAATACTTTGGAGAACCAGTTACAGTGATAGTAATACGCTGGAAGGAGATAATTTTCCGCCGAGCTTGTATGGTAATGGACGTGTCAATCCTACGCAAAACCTGGTAGACGCTTTCCCAATGGCAAACGGCTATCCCATTGATAACAGTAACTCGGGATACGATGCAAACAATCCGTATGAGAACAGAGATCCACGTTTGGCAACTTACATCATCACCAATGGAAGTACAGCGGGAAGCGCAACCATCACTACCGGGTCGTATGGAACAAACAACGATGCAATCAACCGGGAATCGGGACACTCTACTCGTACCGGTTACTACCTGCGCAAACATTTACGCTTCGATTGTAACCTGGATCCGAACTACAACACCCTACAGCGTCATTATACAGCCCGTATCCGCTATACGGAAATCTTCTTGGATTATGCGGAGGCTGCCAACGAAGCTTGGGGACCGAAAGGACAAGGCTCATTTGGATTTAGTGCTTACGATGTAATTAAAGCTCTCCGCAGCCGTGCCGGTGTAGGTACAGACAACGGTGACCCCTATCTGGAAGAATGTGCAAACAGCCAAGACCGGATGCGTGAACTGATCCGTAACGAGCGCCGTTTGGAACTTTGCTTTGAAAACATCCGCTTCTACGATTTGCGCCGTTGGAATGCCAACCTGACAGAAGCAGCTCAAGGAGTAAACATCACCCGGGCTGCCAATGGTACGCTGACTTATACACCGATCCAGGTGGAAGAAAGAAGCTACCAGTCGTACATGGTTTACGGCCCGATTCCATACAACGATGTATTGAACTTCGGCTTTGTACAGAATCAAGGATGGCAATAATAACGAACGTAATAAGACCGTAAAGAAGATTTCGGTTTGTTGAAAAACAAGCCTCAGCAGGTAAAGTCTCTTCACAGACTTTGCCTGTTAAGCCGGGTGAACCGGGTGAAGCTTCTTTATTTCTTTTTGCTTACAACCAACTATTAAAGATAAAAACAGAATCAATATGAGAAAAGCAAATTTATATTCTATACTGTTGGCAGGAATCACCGCAATGGGTATCACTTCGTGTGAAAACGGCGATGCGGAATTCCCGAACTATGATAACTCTGCCGTTTACTTTGCGCACCAGACTCCGGTACGCACCTTGGTAATGGGAGAAGATACGTATGACACCTCGCTCGACAACGCCCACAAATGCAAGATTTATGCGACCATGGGCGGGGCATACGCCGGAAGCGGGTCGACTGTCATTGATATCATGGTAGACAATGAGCTATGCGACAACCTGTACTTTGCCGATGGCGTGACTCCCGTACGTCCGATGCCTGCAAACTATTATACGTTGTCGTCGGAACAGATTACGCTGAACGAGTTTGAAAACCTGATGGGGGCCGTAGAGGTAACCTTCAACAATGAGTTCTTCGAAGACCCTGCCTCTACAGAAAACACTTATGTCATTCCGCTGCGCATGACCCACGTGGTAAATGCAGACTCTATCTTATTGGGAGTACCTAACACCCCCAATGCAGCATGGACCAATGCGGATATGTGGGACACGGCTCCGAAAAACTATGTATTGTATTGCGTGAAATACATCAATAAGTATCATGCTACTTACTTGCGTAGAGGTATTGACCAGATAACGGAAGGTGGCAACACTACGACCAATGTGCGCCATGAGTATTATGTGGAAGATGACGAAGAATGCAATGTAACGACCCGTAACCTGCATACGGCTGTTTTCCCTGTATCAACAACCATAGGAGACGAAACCGTGACTTGTGACCTGTTGTTAACCTTCAACGACAACGACGAATGTACCATTACTTCAGGAACGGAAGGATTCACGGCAAGCGGAACGGGTAAATTTGTAGTAGACGGAGAAAAACAAAGTTGGGGTAACAAAGACCGCAATGCACTCTACCTGGATTATAACATTGACTTCGGAGCCAAGCAATACAACACGAAAGATACATTGGTCGTTCAAACCCGTGGCGTGGCTTACGAAGAGTTTAGTACTGTATATAAAGAATAATAAAAATATATGTTTATGAAAAAGCTCGCTTTAATATTACTTTTGTGCATACCAAGCTTTATTTATGCAACAAATGATTACCTTCCAACAGGAACAGAAATTGAAGGGAAATATACCGTAACTGCTACAGGAGAGACACATCGATTAAGCCATTATCAAACTCTTCCGAATGTCATGGCGGCTGTCGTTATTGAATTAGATAGATTACCTGACGGTGAATATTATGAAATCTATTTGCGGTATGTAAGTGATGAAAAAGACATAAATTGGCTTGTAGAACCTGATGGATATAAATGCTATTTCAATTTGGATTTAACATCAAGATCCATAAGAATAGAAGTAACTCGAAGAAAAAATTCTAGTAATCAAGGAATTATAAATGTAAGAACATTCAGTTTTTTTGTTCCTGAATAATAAAAAAGAAAACTTATGAAAAAACATTATATCAATAAATTATTGCTGGGAGCACTTGCCATAGGCGCATTGTCCGCTTGTACGGACGACAGCATGCTGCCGTATGACGCAGGTTCGATGCCGGAAAGCCTCGTCCAGTATGAATACTTGAAACAATATGACGTGCTGAAAAACTATGTAAACCGCACCGAAAACCCGAACTTCAAGTTGGGTATTGCATTAGCCGCAGGCGAGTATACCCAAGGAGACTTAGTATACAGCATGGCTTGTTCCAACTTCGACGAAATGACGGCAGGAAATGAAATGAAATACGCCTCTATCGTCAGCAATGATGGGACAATGAACTTCTCTACCGTAACCAGCTTTGTAGATGCCGCCCGCCAAGCAGGCATGACCATTTACGGACATACCCTTGCGTGGCATTCACAACAGAACAACACGTACTTAAACAGTTTGATTGCCCCGATTGTCATTCCAGGCGAAGCTGGAAACGGAGGCTACTGCATGATACTGAAGAACGCCACAGCATCGGCCAATATTTGGGATGCGCAAACCTGGTACCAGCTCCCTACCCCCTTGCAAAGCGGCACTACCTACACGCTTAGCTTTATGGCACGGGCATCGGCAGCTTACAACGACACACAAATCTACCTGCAATGTTCGGACGGAGGCAACCAGGAATATCCCGGTGGATTCAATGTCGGCACCGAATGGCAACAAGTTGACTTCACCTTTACGCCTACCGGCGCAACGGTGGACAAGATTGCTTTCAACTTCGGTACGGCAGCCATCAATATTTATATCGACAATGTATCACTGACAGGAGGAAGTGCTACCGAAAGCTTGATTCCGAACGGCGATTTCGAAGACGGGACCATTACAGGATGGACAGGATGGACGCCTGGTAACTTTGAAACTATTTCGGAAGACGGAGAAGGATATAGCGAAGGTGGAAGCGAGCCTGCTTACGATGAAAGTGTCATTACCTCTTCTGATTTTGAGAACGGTATCGGAAGTTGGGGAGGCTGGGGAGGCTCGGCTACCCGTGGACAGTCGGCACAAGGAGGTGGTTATGAAAGTGACTACTCATTCGAAATCGTTAACCCGACAGCTTCCGCTAATGCCTGGGATGTCCAAGTGGCATGGGACTTCGCAGCTCCATTGGTACAGGGCGGTACTTACCGGCTGAACATGATGATTAAAGGTTCGGTAGAAGGCAGCATTACCGCAGGCTTGCAACGCAAATCTGATTACGCAGGTGCAGGTGACTTCCCCGCTATTCCTATCTCTACGGAATGGACAGAATATAATGCCGAAATCACTGTAAACGGAGGAGGTGCAGACTGTGCAGACCGGTTCTTATTCAGTATCGGTAATTACGCGGGAACTATTAATATTGATAACATCACGTTATGTTACCTGAATCCTGAAGGCGGTGGCGGTGGACAAACCATCGAAATGACCCCCGAAGAAAAGAAAGACACCCTGACTTGGGCCATGGATAACTGGATTAAAGGCATGATGGAAGCTTGCGGCGGCTATGTCACCACTTGGGAAGCCGCAAACGAAACCGTATCGGGAGCAGACGCAGACGGTGACGGCTGGTACGACCTGCAGTCGGCAACCAACGGTGACCCGGAAACCAACTTCTACTGGCAAGACTACCTGGGCAACGAAGACTATGTGCCTATCGTGACCAAGGCGGCCGAAAAATATTTTGCCGAATATGGAGGTAACCCGGCAGACCTGAAACTCTTCATCAACGACTACAACCTGGAATCGTGGTGGGACGGCAACCAGAAACTGAAGAGCCTTATCCACTGGATAGAAGTATGGGAAGCCAACGGTGCCAAGATTGATGGTATCGGTACGCAGATGCACGTCAGCTACATCCTGAACGAGGCAGACCAGAAAGCCCAGGAAGATGCCATTGTAAATATGTTCCAACTGATGGCTGCCACGGGCAAGCTCATCAAGATTTCAGAATTGGATATGGGCATTGTAGAAAAAGCCTTCGGCGAAGGCATCAAGACCGAAAATGTAACCTTCGACCAACAACTGAAGATGGCAGAGTTCTACCAGTTCATCATCGAAAAATATTTCGAGATTATTCCGGCAGCGCAACGGTATGGCATTACGCAATGGTGCATAACGGACAGCCCGGCTGAATCTGGCTGGAGAGGTGGTGAACCTGTAGGACTTTGGGACTTGAACTATAGCCGCAAACCTGCTTATGGCGGTTTCGCTAATGGTTTGGCTGGCGAAGTAATTGCTGAACCTTCTGCTTCTGTAAGCAATGAATGATACTTTGCATGGAACGGAAAAAGTAGATGTGTGCGTCTTTTTTCATAGCCGTGATAGTATAATTTAATTGATTCGGTTCTCTCGGCAGCGGAATTACCTGTTAAAGGATAATTCCGCTGCTTTTTATAGTAGAACAATATTGGTTTATAAAAATGTCCAAGATAACAATTCCCGTTATAATCGAATGGGCTTCCGCAGGAAATGAGTACTCAGAATGACATTACTTTTTAATTGTCGTTTTTTATTTTGAGACAGCCTCAGAAGATATTCACATGGATAAGTGGACGCATTCGGGCGTATGCGATACGCCCCTACATGGGATGTTTGCGGAATTCAATTTATTTTTTCAATATAAGATAATCCTCTTTCGGATATAGGATAATCATTTTGCATTCTTCATTTTCTTGTTTTGCCTCCGTTTTGCGACAAAAACAAGAGGATTTTGCCTCCGTTTTACAACAAAAACATATAAGTTTTGCCTCCGTTTTGCGACATTTCTTTATCTTTGTAGCTGTAAACCAATTTGTTTGAGTAAATATACAAAATGGAATGAGATTTAGAAACACAGTTTCTGAACAGGCAGATTATATAAACTGATTAGGATTAATTGTTTAGTATAGTTATGTTTAAACGGACGATATTACAACATTTGGAACAGTGGAAAACCGATACGCATCGCAAACCGCTTGTATTGAGAGGGGCACGTCAAGTAGGGAAAACGACCGTAATAAATGAGTTTGGCAAAACTTTTGATAATTATTTGTCGCTTAATCTGGAGAAACGGGAAGCTGCTGCTTTGTTTGAGATGGAAATGCCGCTGAAGGATTTGATGCCGTTGCTGTTTGCACATTGCGGTTTATCTCGTAAGCCGGGCAGTACGCTGTTGTTTATCGATGAGATTCAGAATTCTCCTAAAGCTATAGGCTTGCTGCGTTATTTTTATGAAGAGTTGCCAGAACTGCATGTAGTGGCGGCAGGTTCTTTGCTAGAGAATCTGGTAGAGGTCAACGTTTCGTTTCCGGTAGGCAGGGTGCAATACATGGCTTTACGTCCTTGTTCGTTTCGAGAGTTCCTGGGTGCTATAGGTGAAGAGGCTTTGCTACCGGTGTTGGAGCATCCGCAAGCTACGGTGCCTTTTCACGGCAGGCTGATGCAATTGTTTAACCGCTATACACTGATTGGTGGTATGCCTGAAGCTGTCCAGCTTTATGCGGAGCGGAGGGACTTGCTGGCGCTGAGTGACGTATATGAAACATTGTTGCAAGGCTACCGCGATGATGTGGAGAAATATACCAAAGGTAAGTTGCTGAAAGAGGTGGTGCGGTTTATCTTGGAAGAGGGATGGGGAAAAGCTGCACAGCCCATTACATTGGGAGGATTTGCCTCGTCTTCTTACCAGGCACGTGAAGTGGGTGAAGCTTTCCGGCTGCTGGAAAAAGCCATGTTGCTGGAATTGGTTTATCCTACCACATCGACAGAGGTGCCGGCTTTGTCGGAAACCAAGCGGACACCTAAGTTGATATGGCTGGATACCGGTTTAGTGAATTATGCGGCACAAGTGCAGAAAGAAGTCTTAGATGCTAAAGACCTGCAGGATGCGTGGCGGGGAAGGATTGCCGAACATGTTGTGGCGCAAGAACTGCTTACGCTGACTGATAAAGTGAGCCAAAAGCGAAATTTCTGGATGCGAGGAAACGATTCGTCGGCAGAAGTGGATTTTGTGTGGGTACAGCAGTCGCGGCTATATCCTATAGAAGTGAAAACAGGGCACAATGCACATCTGCGTTCTTTGCATTCGTTTATGGAACGGTCTTCACAGACGGTGGCAGTGCGTGTATGGTCGCAACCTTATTCGATAGACGAGGTGAAGACTGTAGGAGGTAAAAACTTCAGGCTGATAAACTTACCTTTTTACTTAGTGGGTAGCATTAATCGGCTATTGGCTGAATAGTGTATAAGAAGCCAAAGGCAGCCGGGAGGGTTTGTGTTACTTTTGTAAACGATTTTGGCACCTGGGTGAATGTGCTGGTACGTGGAGAAATGAATCTGATACGTTTGTTAATGGAGAAACCCTCCGTTTGTGCTATCTTTGCAAATAAGTAGATGTTGAGAATTAGTTTATGTAATGTGTCAGCTCAGAAACTGTGTTTCTGATAATATCATTCCATTTTGCACACTTACTTGGTTACTTAAAATTGAAAACATAAAACTTGAATCCTTATGAAAAAACTAAGTGCCCTTTTGGGGCTTTTGCTTGGCGTTCTTTACGCTTATGCGGCGGAACCGTTTATTACTTTCAAGAAAACAGAAGGTGCTTTTCCTGTTGTCGGCAATGGACAGCCTTGTACCATACTGGTCGACAAGAACGAGAACAGTGCCATTCTGATTGCTGTTAAAAATTTGCAGGAAGACTTCTTGCGTGTGACTGGCAAGAAAGCCGAAACCGTAAACACGCCTTCGGACGGGAGGTACATCCTGGTGGGAAGCATCGAATCGCCTTTTATCAAACAACTGTTTAAAGCAGGCAAGCTGAACAGGAAAGACCTGGAAGGGAAAAACGAAAAATATATCATTCAGACTGTAGACCAGCCGCTGGAAGGGGTAGAACAGGCATTGGTCATTGCCGGAAGTGACCGGCGCGGAACCGTTTACGGCATCTACGAACTTTCCAGACAGATGGGTGTATCGCCTTGGTACTGGTGGATGGATGTGCCTGTTACTCGTCAGACAGAAGTCTATGCCCAAGCCGGTGTGTATACCGATGGTGAACCTGCCGTGACTTACCGTGGTATCTTCCTGAACGATGAGGCTCCCTGTCTTACCACCTGGGTGAAAAATACGTATGGTACCAATTATGGCGACCATCGTTTCTATGCCCGCGTATTCGAATTGATTCTGCGACTGAAAGGGAACTTTATGTGGCCTGCCATGTGGGGATGGGCTTTCTATGCCGATGATCCGGAAAACAGCAAGACGGCTGATGAGATGGGAATCATCATGGGCACTTCGCACCACGAACCGATGGCACGTAACCATCAGGAGTATGCCCGTAACCGGGAAAAATATGGAGCTTGGAATTATGAAACCAATCCCGAGGGATTGAACCGTTTCTTCCGCGAAGGCATCGAGCGCATGAAAGATACTGAAGATGTGGTAACCATCGGTATGCGGGGTGACGGTGATACAGCCATGGGAGGTGAAGAAGGAAAAGACCATGAATATGTGCCGCAGTTTGAACGCAACAAGCGATTGATGGAAACGATTTTCAAGAACCAACGCCGGATAATCAAAGATGTCACCGGACGGCCAGCCAAGGAAACGCCACAGGTATGGGCGCTCTATAAAGAGGTGTTGGAGTATTACGACCGCGGATTGCGTGTCCCCGAAGATGTCATCATGTTGCTGTGTGACGATAACTGGGGCAATGTGCGTCGCTTGCCGAATGCTGAAGAACGTAAGCATCCCGGTGGCTGGGGCATGTATTATCACGTAGACTATGTAGGTGCGCCACGTAATTCGAAATGGATAAATGCTACCCCCATACAGAATATGTGGGAACAGTTGCAACTGACTTATGAATATGGTGTCGACAAGCTTTGGGTGCTTAACGTGGGCGACCTCAAACCGATGGAGTATCCCATTACGCTTTTCCTGGACATGGCATGGAATCCACAGGCATACAATGCCGGGACTTTGCTGCAACATACTTATGACTTTTGCAGGCAGGCATTCGGGGACACGCAGGCAGAAGAGGCGGCACGTATCCTCAACCTCTGCTGTAAATACAACGGACGGAGCACAGCCGAAATGCTGGATCATACGGTATACAACCTGGAAACTGGTGAATGGCGTCAGGTGGTAGGCGACTATGCACAATTGGAAGCTGAAGCCCTTCGTCAATACATAAGCCTGAAGCCTGAATACCGTGATGCTTACAAACAACTCATTCTGTTCCCGGTACAGGCAATGGCAAACCTGCACGAGATGTATTATGCTCAGGCTATGAACCTGAAACTGTATGCCGAAGGAAATCCTGAAGCCAACGCATGGGCGGATAAAGTGGAAAAGGCTTTTGCACGCGATAAGCAGTTGTGTGATGACTATAACCATGCTATGTCTGGAGGAAAGTGGAACGGCATGATGATTCAGAAACACATTGGATATACTAACTGGAGTGATAACTTCCCGGCAGACAAATTGCCTGAAATCCACCGAATCGGAAATCCGGAAGCTGCTACAGGAGGTTATCTGTTTACAGGAAAAGACGGGTATGTGGCAATGGAAGCCGAACATTATTTTGCCTGTACGGATGCCGGTGAGGCTAAATGGACCGTAATCCCTTATATGGGACGCACACTGAGTGGCATGTCGCTGATGCCTTACACAGTTCCGGTAAGTGGCGCGTCATTGTCTTACAAACTGAATATGCCTGAAAAAGCAGATTCGGTTACAGTACATGTCATTGTGAAGTCTACCCTGGCTTTCCATACTCCGGAAGGACATAAGTATAGCATTGGTTTTGAAGGCGGGCAAGAGGAAACCGTCAATTTCAACCGTGACCTGAATGAAGATCCTGAAAATATTTATACGGTATACTATCCTACCATTGCACGCCGTGTAGTAGAAAAACAGGTTCGCTTGAAACTCCCTGTATCGGCAGACGGGACTTATACGCTGAACTTCCGTCCGTTGGACCCGGGTATTGTGCTTGAAAAAATCGTAGTAGATTACGGAGGTTATCAACCCGCATATCTTTTCGGTAACGAATCGCCTTGCCGGCGTAAGTAATAGATAGCGGCAGGCTTTTGCGTCTGCCGGTTTAAGAAAACACAGATTTCCGCGGATTTCCGCAGATTATCAGTAATTTATCTGTTTAATCTGCGTTCATCCGCGAAAATCTGTGTTTCTTGGTTTTATGCATCTGCTTTTAAGCTTTCCGGTAGTTTTCCAATTCTTCTGCCTGGAAGTTCTGGATAAAGCTATAGTGCTTTTCCACTTCGGCTTCGGCATAATTTACATATACGTCGAGTGATTTGGCGAAAAGTTCGGGAGCCTTGTTCGCGTCTTGCAAGAGCAGGTGGCTCATCACGCAGAGGGCTGCCATTTCATACAGGCGGCGTGAGGTGAAGTCGAGCAGCTCTTGGTTTTGCGCTTCTTTCACCTTGGCGGTGCAGGCTTCCAGCTTTTCGGTCATGGCTTTCAGACGGTCCATATAGCCTTGGTATTCGGGTGCGCAAGGGATGGCTTCGTACTCGTGCAAGGTAGCGGCATACGAACCGTTGGTCACGTAACGGATAGCGGCTACGGTCTGAAGCTGGGTTGTTCCTTCGTAGATGCTGGTGATACGTGCGTCGCGGTAGATGCGCTGGCAGGCATATTCCATCATAAAGCCCGAACCTCCGTGTATCTGGATACAGTCGTAAGCGTTTTGGTTGGCGTATTCCGAGTTCATACCCTTTGCCAGCGGGGTGAAGCTATCTGCCAGTTTGGCGTAACGTTTTTGCTCCTGGCGTTCTTCGGGAGTCAACTTACGCTCGCGGGCGATGTCGTCCAATGCTTTGTAGATGTCTACATAGCGCGAAGTCTGGTAAAGCAAGGCACGTCCTGCGTCGAGTTTCGCCTTCATCGTGGCAAGCATATCGTATACGGCAGGGAATTCGATGATAGCCTTGCCGAACTGTTTGCGGTCTTTGGCGTAGGCAAGCCCTTCGTTGTATGCAGCTTGGCTCAATCCTACCGATTGGGCGGCGATACCCAGGCGGGCACCGTTCATCAGTGCCATCACGTATTTGATAAGTCCCAGTTTGCGGTCGCCGCAAAGTTCGGCTTTCGCGTTCTTGTACACCAGTTCGCAAGTGGGCGAGCCGTGGATACCCAATTTGTTTTCGATGCGGCGAACGTCTACGCCTCCGTCGTTCTTGTCGTAGATGAACATCGAGAGGCCGCGTCCGTCGTGCGTGCCTTCTTCCGAGCGTGCCAATACCAAGTGCAGGTTGGCGTCTCCGTTGGTGATGAAACGCTTCACGCCGTTCAGGCGCCAGCATTGGTTGGCTTCATCGTAAGTAGCTTTCAGCATGACGCTTTGCAGGTCACTACCGGCATCGGGTTCGGTCAGGTCCATTGACATGGTTTCTCCGGCACAGATGTGTGGGATGAAACGGCTGTGCTGGTCTTCGTTTCCGAATTCGTAGAGGGTTTCGATACAGTCTTGCAATGACCAGATGTTTCCAAAACCCGCATCAGCCTGAGCTACGATTTCAGCACACATGGTGTACGGAGTAATCGGGAAATTCAGTCCTCCGAAACGGCGCGGCATGGTCATTCCGTTCAGCCCGGCTTTCACCATGGCGTCAAGGTTCTGTTTCGTTCCTGAAGCATATTCCACACGTCCGTTGGCATGGTGCGGACCTTCCAGGTCTACGCCTTCGGCATTGGCTGCAATCACTTCTCCGGTGATTTCTCCGGTGATTTCCAACACTTTGTCGTATGAGTCCATCGCGTCGGCATAGTCTTGCGGCGCATAGTCATACTGGTCTTTGTCTCTATAATCGCGTTCTTTCAACTGACAGATACGCTCCATCATCGGGTTGTTCAAATGAAATTTGAGTTCCGGATGTTCGGTATAATAGTTTGGCATAGTTTTTATAGTTTTAGGAGTTAAGGAGTTAAGAAGTTAAGGAGTTAAGCCAATACTTTGGCTTGCCTTAATCTTCAAATTTACGTGTCGCAATGCTTTTGCAATAAGCGTTCAGTGTTTTGCTTGCCTCCTCAATGCTCCAAGTTAATTGGTTATAATCGTTTTCTGTAATATAATTCAGGTCTTTAGAGAGTAGAATATAGTATCGGCACTCTTCCAAACTGCCTTGTGCGATATTCATTAAGCGAAGCTTGTCGGCCTTTCCTATTTTTTTATACCCTTCAACAATATTGGCAGAAATGGAGACCGCCGCCCGTCGGAATTGTGAACACAATCCAAATCGTTCGTGTGCAGGAAACTTATTGGTCATTCTATAAACAGAAAGAACAAATTGATGAGCTTTCTGCCAAGCAATAATATCTTTAAAGCTTTGTGTCATAGGCATAATTGAAAGTATTGGCTTAACTCCTTAACTTCTTTACTCCTTAACTCCTGAAAATCATTTACTGTTCTTCTTATAATACTTAATCATCTTCGGAATGACCTCTTCCACCGTCCCGTTAATCACATAATCAGCAATTGTGTTGATCGGCGCGTTCGGGTCGCTGTTTACCGAGATGATGATGCCTGCGTCCTGCATGCCGGCGATGTGCTGGATTTGCCCCGAGATTCCGCAAGCGATGTAGAGTTTCGGGTGAACCGTTACACCGGTCTGACCGATTTGGCGGTCGTGGTCGCAGAAGCCTGCGTCTACGGCTGCACGGCTGGCGCCCACTTCGGCGTGAAGCTCTTTAGCCAGTTCGAAGAGCATGTCGAAGCCTTCCTTGCTTCCCATACCGTAACCTCCGGCTACTACGATAGGTGAGCCTTTCAGGTTGTGTTTCGCCTTTTCCACGTGGCGGTCGATGACCTTTACCACATAGTCGGTTTCGGGAACATATTTTGCAACATCGTGTCGGATGACTTCACCTTGATAGTTCTCGTCGAGGATTTCTTTCTTCATCACACCTTCACGCACCGTAGCCATCTGCGGACGGTGTTCGGGGTTGACGATGGTGGCAACGATGTTTCCTCCGAATGCCGGACGGATTTGGTACAACAGGTTCTTATAGGTGACACCATTCTTCTTGTCTTCGTGGTCGCCTATCTCCAGCTGGGTACAGTCGGCGGTCAGTCCGCTGGTCAGGGCAGAAGATACGCGCGGGCCCAAGTCGCGTCCGATGACCGTAGCGCCCATCAGGCAGATTTGAGGCTTTTCTTCTTTGAAAAGGTTCACCAAGATAGAGGTATGGGGCAGGGAAGTGTAAGGGTACAATCCCGGAGCGTCGAATACGTGCACACGGTCTGCGCCGTAGGGGAGCACTTGTTTTTCTACATCGTCAAGTCCGCTTCCCGCACAGATGGCTTCCACTTGGCATCCTAATTCGTTCGCCAGTTTACGGCCTTTCGTTAACAGTTCGAGGCTGACGTCGGCAACATGCGTGCCGTCCATCTCACAATATACAAATACATTATTCATAGTCTTATCCGATAGTATGGTTAGCCAACAGTTCAACAATCAGGTTTTCTACATCCGCGTCGCTTCCCGTCAGGGTCTTGCTTTCCTTTGCCTGGAAGATGATGTTCTCAATTTTCTTCACCTTCGTGGGTGAGCCCGACAGGCCGCATTGTTTCGTGTCGCCGTTCACGTCGGCTACGCTCCATTCGGTGATGTTCAGGTAAGGATGTTTCTCGTATTGGTCTGCATAGGGCAGGGAAGCTCCATCTTTGGTCAGGGCTGCTTTCTCCTGTCCGCCTAAGGCACGTTTGTATTTCATCACCAGTTTGGCGTTACGCGGGCGGCAGGGTGCCGCGCTTCCGTTTACGGTCAATACGATGGGGAGCGGGGCTTCCACGGTTTCCACGCCTCCGTCGATGTGGCGTTTCACGCGGATAGCCTTGTCGGTCACTTCTTCGATTTCTTCTACGTAAGTGACTTGCGGCAATCCTAACTTCTCTGCCACTTGCGGACCTACCTGTGCCGTATCGCCGTCGATGGCCTGCCGTCCGCCGATGATAAGGTCATACTCGCCAATCTTGCGGATAGCAGTGGCAAGGGCATACGAAGTGGCAAGCGTGTCGGCACCGGCAAAAGCACGGTCGGTCAATAAGTATCCGTTATCGGCTCCTCTGTATAAGCCTTCGCGGATGATTTCGGCTGCACGTCCGGGGCCCATGGTCAGGATGGTGACGGTAGAACCGGGATGCGTGTCTTTCAGTCGGAGTGCCTGTTCAAGGGCATTCAGGTCTTCCGGGTTGAATATCGCCGGAAGCGCCGCACGGTTGATGGTGCCGTCGGCATTCATGGCATCTTTCCCTACGCAACGCGTGTCGGGTACTTGTTTTGCCAAAACTACAATTTTCAAACTCATTTTGATTATTTATTTTGGTATTAGTAATTTAATTAGTTGCCGGCAAAGTTAATGAAACCATTCGTTTTTTCACCATGAACTGTTCACTATTAACGATTAATTTAATAGAATATTCCAATTATCCCCTACCGGTTTGGGGAAAATGCGGATGTTCATTCTTTGTTTTTCATCCTTAATGCCTCCACGTCTTCCGTAAGCTCATCCAGTCTGGCTATCGGGTCGTCCGAATACGTGCTGTAGACTTGCAGGCTCTTGTCGGATACGTACACCCGCGGGATGCCTTGCCCCGAAAACAGGTTGTACACGCTCCGGCTTTCTTGTGCCGAATAGGGGAGGGTCAGGCCATGGGCTTGCCAATAAGCTTCGATTTCCTCCGCCGCCTCTTCACGGCTGATGCAATAAATGGCGACTGAATCGTTGGCCCGGTACAAGTCGTACAGTTGCTGGATGACCGGAAGCTCCTGTTGGCAATCAGGGCATCCGGTATGGAAGAATACCAGTACCGACACCTTGCCTTGAAGGTCGGAAGTGGCAAGCATGGAGCCGTTGTCCAATTCTACCTGAAATTCAGGCAGCGTGTCGCCCGCCACAATGCCCGCCTCGCCGTATGCCGCATCATCGCGGATACAGCCGGCCAGGATGAGGCAGATTCCCCATAAAATGCAGTAATAAATGTGTGTCATAAGCGAATCTTAACAGGTTATACGTCTTTTCGTGGATAAATATATGAAAAAAGCTTCGTATATTTGCCTCGTTAAAAGCAAAAACTTACAGAAGCCCATGTAGGGGCGTATCGCATACGCCCGAATACGCCAGCTTCTTGCTTGTTACGCTGGATTTGTAATCCGGCGTGACAAGAAGAAACTTAAAAACTCAAAAACTTAAAAACTCAAAAACTCAAAAACTTATATGGAACATATAGATGAAGAAATCGCCCGTGTCTTGATGGAAATGGGCATCGACAAGTCGAATCTGGACTGGACGACACGTGTGATATTGATATTGGCTATATTGCTGGTTTCGTACATCGTGACGAAGTTATTCCGTCATGCGCTGATTCCGGCGGTGCGCAAGCTGACGGCAAAGACGAAGGCGAAATGGGACGATTACCTGTTCAACGATGACATGCTGCACAGTTTCTCCCGGATGATTCCGCCTATCATCTTTTACCTGCTGCTGCCTTTCGCTTTCGATGGCTATCCCTACGTGCTTACCATCCTGCTGAAAGCATGCCTTATTTACCTGGTGGTCACAACGCTGATGCTGGTCAACGCATTCTTGAAGTCGCTTTATGAAATTTCGAACGAGCACGAGACCTTGCGCTACCGCCCGCTGAAAGGAATTTACCAGATGGTGAGCATTCTTGCTTTTTGTGTAGGCCTGATTCTGATAATCAGCATCCTCATCGACCAGAATGCCGCTACGATTCTTGCCGGACTGGGTGCTTCGGCGGCAGTGCTGATGCTGATATTCAAAGACAGCATCCTCGGGCTGGTGGCTGGCGTACAGCTCTCGGCGAACGACATGCTGCGTCCGGGCGACTGGGTCACGATGGCGAAATACGGTGCCGACGGGTTTGTGAAAGAAGTGTCGCTCACCACGGTGAAGGTGCAGAACTTCGACAAGACCATCACCACCATTCCCCCGTATGCCTTGGTGAGCGATTCGTTCCAGAACTGGCGCGGGATGTGGGAGACGGGAGGAAGGCGCATCAAGCGTTCGCTCAATATCGATATGACCACCATCCGCTTCTGCACCGGTGATGAAATGGAGGCTTTTGCAGAAAAAGGGTGGATCGGCATGCCCGAAGAAGGGGCAGAACCGGTGGTGAACCTGGAAGTGTTCCGGAGATATGCGCTGGAATACCTCCATGCGCATCCCCGTATTCATCAGGATATGATGATTATGGTGCGCCAGATGCAGCCCACTCCCGAGGGGCTTCCGCTGGAGTTCTATTGTTTCACGCAGACAACGGAGTGGCTTGCCTATGAAGGCATTCAGAACGAGGTCTTCAACCATTTCATTGCCGTGCTGCCCCGGTTTGGCTTACGTGTGTACCAGCATCCGTCGGGAAACGATTTGGCGGGATTCATGGAGGTTATAAGGAGTTAAGGAGTTATAGGGAGTTATAGGGAGTTATAGGGAGTTAAAGGGAGTTATAGGGAGTTAAAGGGAGTTAGAAGCCAAGGAGTTAAGGAGTTAAGAAGTTAAGGAGTTAAGAAGTTAAGAAGTTAAGGAGTCAAGCCAATACTTTCATTAATGCTTTCACCAACAAAACTATTGGCTTTAACTCCTAACGGAGCGAAGCGGAGTGATAACTCCTTTTAACTCCTTAACTCCTAAAAAATAAAAAACAACAATTATGGAAAAAGGATTGGTTTATACAAGTAAAGTAAAAGTGACGCAGGCGAATACCGCCCTGGCGTTAGGTTCGGGCGATATGGAAGTGTTTGCTACGCCCGCCTTGGTAGCATTGATGGAAAATGCGGCGATGAAGGCTGTACAGCCCGAGCTTCCCGAAGGCAGCACTACGGTGGGCGCTTTTATCGAAACCACCCATGTGAAACCTTCGGCGCTGGGCGAGGAAGTGTCCGCCACGGCGGTACTGGAGAATGTGGAAGGACGGAAACTGGCTTTCAAGGTGACGGCTTCCGATACGAAAGGCGTGGTAGGCGAAGCCACCCACATCCGCTACATCGTAGACCGTGAACGGTTTATGAGCAAACTCTGAATGTTTATTCCTGTTCCCGAAGCAGCCTGTAAATTTGGTTGCAATAGGCTGTGTAATCCACATGACTTATTCATGAATGGAAAGAAGTATAATTGCGTTTTGTGTACGATTACTAATCGTACAGCAATACAATTACTAATCGTGCGGCGTGACGATTAGTAATCGTACACGGAACGCAGTTATATGTAGTAAATGAAGGAGTTGTTTTTTATTGGATTTTTTGACTGGTTCGTTTTACTTTTCCAAAGGGTAGCTCAATTCTTTATAAGCGGTGGCGGGGATGATTTTCACTTTTTCTCCGCATAAAAGGAACAGGGCGTTGCCAACTTTTCCTATTTGTTTGCCGGTTAATGTCTCGTTATTTTGATACCGGACGGTAATGTCTTTTTTCTGGGGTACGGCATTGTAAGTGTATACGCCATAAAAATAGGCTCCATAAAATATATAGGCGGTAATGACAAAGATATAGCTGGCGGGCTTATACCAGCTTCTTTCGGTCCATTTAAAACTCCATTTCTTATAGGACTTTGGAAAATGTTTTTTCCAAAGCTTGTCCATTTTCATGGTAAAGAGAACCAGCAGCATTGAGCCGAAGATGAAAAGCAGGATGTGCATGTCTTCGAATGGAGAAATCAGGAAGTCGAAGACCGAAGCATATTGGAAGATGTTCAGCCCGAAAGCTTCATATCTGAAATAGTTGAAAATCATGCCGATGATGACCATGGCAAGATAGCCCAGTGGCAGGAAACGGGATAGTTCGCCCGTTATCCGTTCATAAGTCTTTTTCTGCAGTTCGTTTTCCATATCAGAGGATAATAAATAAATGTGGCAGTAAAGATAGGTAATATTGGCGTCTTGTCCAAAACCTGCCGGATTTTGTGTGTAGGATGTGGAGAAAACTCTTCCCTTCATCTTGGTTTTCATGCTGAAAAGCATGTCAAATCATTTATATTTTCGGTCAAAATGCGCATGATAGCGTATGATTGATTCGCTTATCTTTGCAGCAAAAGAAAATTTGGTAACATTAAACTCGGAACAGGCTATGACAAAATGCTTTTTCGCCGTCGACCTCGGGGCTACCAGCGGGCGTACGATAATAGGCTCTTTCACTCAGGAAGGACTGGTAACAGAAGAAATGAACCGTTTCCCCAATCATATCATCGAGACAGGAGGACACTTCTACTGGGATATCTACGAACTTTACCGGAACATTCTGGAGGGGCTGAAACGGGCTGCGGCGCGTGAGGACATCGAAATCACTTCGATCGGCATCGATACGTGGGGCGTGGATTTCGTGTGCGTGGGCAAGGACGGAAGCCTGCTGCGCCAGCCTTATTCGTACCGCGATCCGCATACCGAGGGCGCTCCCGGGAAGTATTTCGAACGGGTGCCGCGCAGCCGGGTGTATGAGTTGACCGGCATTCAGGTGATGAACTTCAATTCCATATTCCAGCTCGACACGATGCTCCGCCACAAGGACAGTGCGCTGGAAGCGGCTGATAAGCTGCTCTTTATCCCCGACGCGCTGAGCTATATGCTTACGGGCGAGATGGTGTGCGAATATACCATTGCCTCTACCGCCCAGCTGGTGAACGCGAAGACGCGCCGCCTGGAGCCCGAGCTGCTGAAAAGCCTGATGCTGGACGAAGACAACTTCGGCCGCTTTGTCTATCCGGGCGAGACCGTGGGCACGCTTACCGAAGAGGTGCAGCGCATCACCGGGCTGGGAGCCGTGCCCGTGATAGCCGTAGCCGGACACGATACGGCATCGGCGGTGGCTGCGGTTCCTGCGCAAAACAAGAACTTCGCTTACCTGAGCAGCGGCACGTGGTCGCTGATGGGGGTGGAGACCGATGCGCCGGTCATCAACGCCGATACCGAAGCTTTGAACTTTACGAACGAAGGCGGAGTGAACGGTACCATCCGTCTGCTGAAGAATATCTGCGGCATGTGGCTCTTGGAGCGTTGCCGTGCCGGATGGGGCGAGACTTCGTATCCCGAACTGATAGCCGAGGCGAATGCCAGCGAACCGTTCCGCAACCTGATTGCGCCCGATGACCCTGTCTTCGCCAACCCTGCGGATATGGAAGAAGCCATCAAGGCGTATTGCACGGCACACAAGCAGCCTGCCATCGAGACGCGCGGGCAAATCGTGCGCTGCATCTTCGAGAGCCTTGCCCTGCGCTACCGCCAGGTGCTGGAAAACCTTCAGACGCTTTCGCCCAATCCGATAGAAGTGTTGCACGTCATAGGCGGAGGAAGCCGCAACGAGCTGCTCAACCAGTGGACGGCAAATGCCATCGGCATCCCCGTGGTTGCGGGCCCGTCGGAAGCTACTGCCGTGGGCAATATCATGATTCAGGCGCTGGCTGCCGGAAAAGCTACCGACATCCAGCTGATGCGCCGCTTCGTGAGCCAGGCGATTCCGCTCAAGACCTTCCAGCCCCAGAACAAAGAGGTATGGGACGCCGCTTATTTGCAGTTTAAGACGGTGACACAATGATATTAGGAGTTAAGAAGTTAAGGAGTTATCACTCCGCTTCGCTCCGTTAGAAGTTAAGCCAATAGTTTTGTTGGTGAAAGCATTAGTGAAGGTATTGGCTTAACTCCTTAACTCCTTAACTCCTTAACTTCATAACTCCTTAACTCCTTTGAATCAACTTATTCATTAACATAAAAAACAATACTATTATGAAAGAAGAACTCGTAAACAAAGCGTATGAAATCGCGAAAGAACGCTATGCGGCTGTAGGCGTAGACGTGGAAAAAGTAATGGAAACCATGCAGGACTTCCACCTGTCGCTGCACTGCTGGCAGGCAGACGATGTCATCGGATTCGAAACCGGAGCAGGCTCGCTGACCGGAGGTATCCAGACCACCGGAAATTATCCCGGACGTGCACGCAACATCGATGAGCTGCGCCAGGATATCCTGAAAGCCGCTTCGTACATTCCCGGTACTCACCGCTTGAACCTGCACGAAATCTACGGTGACTTCCAGGGTGAACCCGTAGACCGCGACCAGGTAGAGCCACGTCATTTCCAAAGCTGGATGGACTGGGGAAAAGAACACAACATGAAGCTCGACTTCAACTCTACTTCTTTCTCGCACCCGAAAAGCGGAAGCCTGACATTGGCTAATCCCGACGAAAGCATCCGCCGGTTCTGGATTGAGCACACCAAGCGTTGCCGTGCCGTGGCGGAAGCCATGGGCGAGGCACAGGGCGACCCCTGTATCATGAACGTATGGGTGCACGACGGAAGCAAGGACATCACCGTGAACCGCATGAAATACCGCGAACTGCTGAAGGATTCGCTCGACCAGATTTTCGCTACCGAATACAAGAACATGAAAGACTGCATCGAATCGAAAGTGTTCGGTATCGGACTGGAAAGCTATACCGTAGGCTCGAACGACTTCTACATCGGCTATGGCGTATCGCACAACAAGATGATTACGTTGGATACCGGTCACTTCCACCCGACCGAGAGCGTTGCCGACAAGGTTTCGTCGCTCCTGCTCTACGTGCCCGAACTGATGTTGCACGTGAGCCGTCCTATCCGTTGGGACTCGGACCACGTGACCATTATGGACGACCCGACACTGGAACTCTTCCAGGAAATCGTGCGTTGCGGCGCGCTCGACCGCGTGCACTACGGCCTCGATTACTTCGATGCCAGCATCAACCGCATCGGCGCGTACGTTGTGGGTAGCCGTGCGGCACAGAAATGCATGCTCCGCGCGCTTCTCGAACCGCTTGCGCAGCTCCGCCAGTACGAAGCAAACGGCCAGCTGTTCGAACGCCTCGCCCTGCTGGAAGAAGCCAAAGCGTTGCCTTGGAACGCCGTATGGGACATGTTCTGCCTGAAGAACAACGTGCCGGTAGGCGAAGAATTCATTGCCGAGGTAGAAAAATACGAGGCAGACGTGACATCGAAACGCGGTTAATCCTTGCCCGGGAGAAGTTAGAAGAAGGTAAAAAGGAGTTAAGCTTCGCTGGAGTTAAATGCCAATAGCTTTGTGGATGAAAGCGATACAAAGGTATTGGCTTCTAACTCCCTGAGCGAAGCGATAACTTCCTTTTAACTCCTGATTGATATTATTTATGAATATCCGCCGGTTTGGGGAAAATGCGGATAATTCTAAAAAACGATTCAGATAATGGATATAGTAATCGGACTATTGATTATTGCTATCGGCGCGTTCTGCCAGTCGAGCTGTTACGTGCCGATTAATCGGATAAAAGACTGGAGCTGGGAGTCGTACTGGCTGGTTCAGGGCGTGTTTGCCTGGCTGGTTTTCCCGCTGCTGGGTGCGTTGCTGGCTGTTCCTGCGGGACACAGCCTTTTTGAGTTGTTTGCCGGTGCAAGCGGGCTGGATGTGGCAATGACCATCCTTTTCGGTGTGCTGTGGGGCGTGGGCGGACTGACTTTCGGGCTTTCGATGCGCTACCTTGGCGTGGCGCTGGGACAAAGCATCTCGCTGGGCACGTGCGCCGGTCTGGGCACCATTCTGGCTCCGGTGATACTGAACGTTTTCTATCCCGAGGCGCATCATCTGGAGAAGCTGACGGCTTCGGTCATTATCGGTGTAGTGGTGACGCTTGTGGGCATTGCCATCATCGGCGTGGCGGGCAACATGAAGTCGCAGAGCCTGAGCGAAGAGGAGAAAAAGGCGGCGGTGAAGGACTTCAATTTCCCGAAAGGCATCGCCATCGCCCTGCTGGCAGGGTTTATGAGCGGTTGCTTCAATGTGGGGCTGGAGTTCGGCTCGTCTATCCACTTCGAGGAGTCGGCGGATATGTTCAAGACGCTTCCGGCAACGTTCCTCGTCACGCTGGGCGGTTTTGTGACGAATGCCGTGTATTGTTTCTTCCAGAACGGGAAGAACCGCACGTGGGGAGACTATCGTAAAGGCAATGTATGGACGAATAACCTCGTCTTCTGTGCCCTGGCTGGCGTGTTGTGGTATAGCCAGTTCTTCGGGCTGGCACTCGGCAAGGGCTTCCTCACTTCGTCGCCCGTGCTGATGACTTTCGCCTTCTGCATCCTGATGGCGCTCAACGTGGTGTTCTCGAACGTGTGGGGCATCATCCTGAAGGAATGGAAAGGCTGCTCGCCGAAAACCATTACGGTATTGGTCATCGGTCTGGCGGTGCTCATCGTGTCATCGTTCCTGCCTCAGTTGCTGGGGTAAGCTTCTTTTTTCACCACAGATTACACGGATTAGAAAATTAATTATTTAATCTGTGTAATCTGTGGTGAAGAACTCATAAACTTAAAAACGAAAGAACTTATAAACTTAAAACGATATGGAATCAATATTGAACAACCGTCCGGCACTGGCTGCCGAGATTGGTAAAGTAGCAGAAGTCGCAGGCTATCTGTGGCAGAAAGGCTGGGCTGAACGCAACGGCGGAAACATCACCATCAACATCACCGAATACGTGGACGATGCCATCCGCACGATGCCCGCTATCAGCGAAGTGAAACAAATCGGTGCGGTACTTCCCCAATTGAAGGGATGTTATTTCTATTGCAAAGGCACGCAGAAACGGATGCGCGACCTGGCACGCGACCCGATGGCAAACGGCTCGGTTATCCGCATTCTGGACGATTGTGCCAGCTATGTCATCATCGCCGACCAGCCGGTGATGCCTACTTCTGAGTTGCCTTCGCACCTGAGTGTGCACAACTACCTGCTTTCGAAGGGTATGAACTACAAGGCATCGCTCCACACTCACCCCATCGAACTGGTGGCGTTGACCCATAACCAGAAGTTTATGCAGAAGGATGTCGCTTCCAACCTCTTGTGGAGCATGATCCCGGAGACGAAGGCATTTTGTCCGCGCGGCTTGGGAATGGTTCCCTACAAATTGCCCAGCTCGGTAGAACTGGCTGAGGCGACCATCAAGGAACTGGATGACTACGATGTGGTGATGTGGGAAAAGCACGGCGTGTTTGCCGTAGATACCGACATCATGGCGGCATTCGACCAGGTGGATGTGCTCAACAAATCGGCATTGATTTACATCGCGGCGAAGAACATGGGCTTCGAACCCGAAGGCATGAGCCAGGAGCAGATGAAGGAAATGTCAGTGGCTTTCAATTTGCCGAAATGATGAGTTTTTCACCACAGATTACGCAGATTAAATAATTAATTTTCTAATCTGTGTAATCTGTGGTGAGATAAAAATAACCTTTAAACAAAACAGAACTATGTACAGAATGATTTTGAACGAAACCTCGTATTTCGGTGCGGGATGCCGCGAAAGCATTGGCACGGAAGCGCAGCGCAGAGGTTTCAAGAAAGCGTTTTTCGTGACCGACAACGATTTGATTCGTTTTCACGTAGCAGATAAAGTGATTGAAGTGTTCGACAAGAACAACATCCCTTACGAAGTGTATAGCGACGTGAAGGCAAATCCCACCATCGCCAACGTGCAGCACGGCGTGGAGGCTTATAAAGCTTCGGGAGCCGATTTCATCGTAGCATTGGGCGGAGGCTCGGCGATTGATACCGCCAAAGGCATCGGTATCGTGGTGAATAATCCCGAATTTGCCGATGTGCGTTCGTTGGAAGGGGTTGCCGATACCCGCCATAAAGCGGTTCCGACTTTTGCATTGCCTACTACGGCAGGTACGGGAGCCGAAGTGACCATCAACTATGTCATCATCGACGAGCAGGCTCAAAAGAAAATGGTATGTGTCGACCCGAATGACATCCCGTGTGTAGCGATTGTCGACCCCGAATTGATGTATTCCATGCCCAAAGGCTTGACCGCCGCT
This sequence comes from Bacteroides sp. An51A, assembly GCF_002161565.1. Classification (NCBI taxonomy): domain Bacteria; kingdom Pseudomonadati; phylum Bacteroidota; class Bacteroidia; order Bacteroidales; family Bacteroidaceae; genus Bacteroides; species Bacteroides sp. An51A. The sequence continues at coordinate 578,942 of NZ_NFIC01000001.1, read as the reverse complement.
ACGGGTATGGATGCCCTGACCCACGCCATCGAAAGCTACATTACGCCGGGTGCGTGGCTGATGTCGGATATGTTCGAACTGAAGGCTATCGAAATGATTGCCGGGAACCTGAAGGCTGCGGTAGATAATGGCAACGACCCGGTGGCGCGTGAAGCAATGTCGCAGGCACAATATATCGCCGGTATGGGGTTCAGCAACGTAGGGCTGGGCATCGTACACTCGATGGCTCATCCGCTGGGTGCGCATTATGACACACCTCACGGCGTGGCAAACGCATTGCTCTTGCCTTATGTGATGGAGTATAATGCCGAATCGCCGGCGGCTCCCAAGTATATCCATATCGCCAAGGCAATGGGAGTGGATACGGAAGGCATGACCGAGGCAGAAGGGGTGAAAGCAGCCATCGAGGCGGTGCGTGCCCTCTCGCTCAGCATCAACATCCCGCAGAAGCTGCACGAAATCGGTGTGCGCGAGGAAGACCTGCACCAGTTGGCAATCGATGCCTTCAACGATGTCTGCACCGGAGGCAATCCGCGTCCCACTTCGATAGAAGACATCGAAGCCCTGTATCGCAAGGCATATTGATGTCTTTTTTGTATAATTTGTATAAAATGGAGGAGGCCCGTTGTGGTCTCCTTTTTAATTTGTATATTTGCCATAATCCGTAAAATCCACACGTATGGCAAAATTATACAATGATACAGGCATGGAACTGAAATATCTTATCGTAAATGATAAAGACCGGAGCTTCGGGCTTTCAATCAATACGGTAGGTTATCAATCGATTCGTCCTAATTCTCCTTATCCGGTGCGGAATCATCCTTCCGGCTATTTCTTTAATGCGCAAAAAGGACGTGTCCTGCGTGAATATCAGTTGCTTTACATTACGAAAGGGCAAGGTTCTTTTGCATCCGATGATACTCCTGACCGGCAGGTGGGAAAAGGGCATCTGATTGTTCTTTTTCCCGGACAATGGCATACATACAAGCCGGATACGGCAACGGGATGGAATGAATATTACATTGGATTTGAAGGGACAATGGCCGACCAGCTTGTCAGGAATTCTTTTTTGACAAAAGATAACCAGGTGCTCGACATCGGACTGAATGAGGAGCTGGCCATGTTGTTTTCGCGTGCATTGGAGGTAGCTGAGGAGGATAAGACGGCGTCACAACAATATTTGGCAGGGATTGTATTGCATATGATTGGGTTGGTGCTTTCCGTATCCCGGAATAATGTGTTTGAAAAAGATAATGTGTCCGAGAAGATGGAACAGGCCAAAATTATCATGAACGAAAATCTTTGTCGGGAGATAGATCCGGAACAGTTGGCGGCACGGTTGAATCTCAGCTATTCGTGGTTTCGCAAGGCGTTTAAAGATTATACGGGATATGCTCCGGCAAAATATTTTCAGGAACTGAAAATGCGGAAAGCCAAGCAATTGTTGGTCGGAAGTACGCATTCGGTGAAGGAAATCTGCTTTATGTTGGGATATACATCTACCGAGCATTTTTCGAATTTGTTTAAGAAACATGCAGGGATTACACCATTGAAATACAGGGCATTCGGTAGAGATTTAAAATAGTATCGGAATATTTCCTGTATATATATTCTGCATTTCGGTAAAAATGCTTATCTTTGCAGCCCGTTAAATGATAGAAAGGCTATGAAGGTTTTATTACAACATATTACTCCATGTATGTGTGCGTGTCTGCAAGAGAAGACGCACAGGAGGTTTGTTGTGCATTGGTTTACGGGCTTTATCTAAATGGTCGACAAGTAGGGAAGGTACGTTCTGTACTTTCCATTCCGGTTGTTTTTATAACAATGAATATCCTTTTTTCAGCCAATACATCCTTCATACATCAAGTCAAGAATACTTTTTGTAGAGATTCAAAAACGTTTCTAAACAGGCTCTTGGGGTGATATAAGGGAATGTATTGCTCTGTTTTATTTCTAAAGCTTAATGTGTTAGTTATGTTTACGGTTTTGTTCCTGTTGTTTATAGGGATAGGAATCGGTTATGTGTTTCGTCGGGTGACTTTTTTGCATCAAGTAGAGAAGACCGTTTCCTATACCGTGTTATTGATGTTATTTGTATTCGGCATCTCCATCGGGTCGAACGATGAGTTGGTTTCAAATTTGGATAAGTTTGGTTATCAGGCGGCTTTTCTCGCTGTATTGGGAACGATGGGTAGTCTGGTAGGAGGGTATTTCGCATACCGTTTTCTATTTAAGAAAGAAAGGAGGAACGATGAAGAATAGTTTGCTTATTATTTGTGTCTTTACGCTGGGTGGTATGTTAGGGGCTCATCATTGGGTTCCTTCAGAATGGGTGAAAGGGAATACCACGATGTTGATTCTTTATGCCCTGATTCTTCAAGTTGGCATTGGTATTGGTTCTAATAAGAATTTGAAAGAGATGCTTCATGCATTGAATTTCAAGATGTTGCTTGTCCCTTTGTCTACTATTGCAGGGACTTTGCTTTTTTCTTTTTTTGCCAGTTTTTTTCTGACGCATTGGGGTACTGCCGATTGCATGGCGGTGGGAAGCGGCTTTGCCTATTATTCTCTCTCATCGGTACTGATAACCGAAATTAAGAGTGCATCGGTGGGAGTGCAGGTTGCAGCGGAATTAGGTACATTGGCTTTATTGGCAAATATCATTCGGGAAATGATTTCGTTGTTGGGAGCCCCCTTCTTTACACGGGTTTTTGGTAGGTTGGCACCTATTTCGGCTGCAGGCATCAATTCAATGGATGTAATGTTGCCGTTGGTGTATCGGTACTCGGGGAAAAATTTAGTGCCATTAGCTATTTTGCATGGAATAATTCTGGAAATGAGTGTTCCTTTACTCATATCTTTCTTTTGTCGATAAAGTAAAGGATTTTATACCAGGCACGGTATGGATTTGTGCATCTTTATGGGGCATAGATAGGCATAGACAGACATAGCTCTTGTTTTTTGTTTCTGGAATTTATGCGTCATTTTCGTAAAAAAGATGATGTGCACATTGTCTTTATATACGGTGACATATGCGAAATGTGCAAATAAATACTGCGAGAAGTATCGTTCTCTTTTTATACGCACTTATATGTACGGGTCAACGGATATATCTTCCATGCCCCCGTTCATATAGGTGCTTTTTTGTATCCTTGCCTTCGGTTTTCTGTTGTTATATATAATAAGGAGTATTGTTATTCTTACGAAGTTCTTTTTAGGTGTAAATATTTTCCTGTATATCTGTGAATATCAGCATTTTGCATATTTCACATGAAAAAAGTTTCAAAAAAAGTTCTCCAGTTTCTTGCAGTTTCGGTAAAAAGGCGTACCTTTGCACTCGCTTTCCGAAAGGGACGCCACCTGAAAAGGTTGTGTAAGTCCCTGGTGAGCAAGATCTTTGATATGATTTGGATACAGGAAACGCAGTACGAAAAGTGAATGACGTGAAGGTTAGAGAGATGTAACCGGACCTGGACAGGAAAAAATCCGCCTTGCCTTTCTTTTTTTGGGGAGGCAGGCGATGAAAAGATATTTTACAATGAAGAGTTTGATCCTGGCTCAGGATGAACGCTAGCTACAGGCCTAACACATGCAAGTCGAGGGGCAGCATGGGCTTAGCTTGCTAAGCCTGATGGCGACCGGCGCACGGGTGAGTAACGCGTATCCGACCTTCCGGCGGCCCGGGTCCAGCCTTTCGAAAGAAAGATTAATCCCCGATGGTGTCAGGCAGTTCCATGACAGCCTGACTAAAGAGTTATCGGCCGCCGATGGGGATGCGTTCCATTAGCTTGTTGGCGGGGTAACGGCCCACCAAGGCGACGATGGATAGGGGTTCTGAGAGGAAGGCCCCCCACATTGGGACTGAGACACGGCCCAAACTCCTACGGGAGGCAGCAGTGAGGAATATTGGTCAATGGGCGCGAGCCTGAACCAGCCAAGTAGCGTGGAGGATGACTGCCCTACGGGTTGTAAACTCCTTTTGCAGGGGGATAAAGTGTGCCACGTGTGGCATATTGCAGGTACCCTGCGAATAAGCATCGGCTAACTCCGTGCCAGCAGCCGCGGTAATACGGAGGATGCGAGCGTTATCCGGATTTATTGGGTTTAAAGGGAGCGCAGACGGCCCCTTAAGTCAGCTGTGAAAGTTTGCGGCTCAACCGTAAAATTGCAGTTGAAACTGTGGGGCTTGAGTACGGTCGCGGCATGCGGAATTCGTGGTGTAGCGGTGAAATGCATAGATATCACGAAGAACCCCGATTGCGAAGGCAGCATGCCAGCCCGCCACTGACGTTGAGGCTCGAAGGTGCGGGTATCAAACAGGATTAGATACCCTGGTAGTCCGCACGGTAAACGATGGACACCCGCTGTCGGCGATATACAGTCGGCGGCCAAGCGAAAGCGTTAAGTGTCCCACCTGGGGAGTACGCCGGCAACGGTGAAACTCAAAGGAATTGACGGGGGCCCGCACAAGCGGAGGAACATGTGGTTTAATTCGATGATACGCGAGGAACCTTACCCGGGCTTGAACTGCGCCTGAATGTGCCGGAAACGGTGCAGCCGCAAGGCAGGCGCGGAGGTGCTGCATGGTTGTCGTCAGCTCGTGCCGTGAGGTGTCGGCTTAAGTGCCATAACGAGCGCAACCCCTTCCGGCAGTTGCCATCAGGTGATGCTGGGTACTCTGCCGGTACTGCCATCGTAAGATGCGAGGAAGGTGGGGATGACGTCAAATCAGCACGGCCCTTACGTCCGGGGCTACACACGTGTTACAATGGGGGGTACAGAGGGCTGCCAGCCGGCGACGGCGCGCGAATCCCGAAATCCCCTCCCAGTTCGGACTGGAGCCTGCAACCCGGCTCCACGAAGCTGGATTCGCTAGTAATCGCGCATCAGCCATGGCGCGGTGAATACGTTCCCGGGCCTTGTACACACCGCCCGTCAAGCCATGAAAGCCGGGGGTACCTGAAGTGCGTAACCGCAAGGGGCGCCCTAGGGTAAAACCGGTGATTGGGGCTAAGTCGTAACAAGGTAGCCGTACCGGAAGGTGCGGCTGGAACACCTCCTTTCTGGAGCGTCCGGTCTCATGTTTCTTGCGTGGTTCCTTTCGTTTCCGTTTCCTGTACCTGACATATCCGACTCTATGGGCGTTGAATCGCACAGGGCTTGAAGATGCCAGTCCTATAGCTCAGTTGGTCAGAGCGCCACACTGATAATGTGGAGGTCGGCAGTTCAACTCTGCCTGGGACTACGGTCTTGGGGGATTAGCTCAGCTGGCTAGAGCACCTGCTTTGCAAGCAGGGGGTCAACGGTTCGAATCCGTTATTCTCCACACGAAGGAGATCTGTGACATGATGTGACAAGCAACCAATGAAACAAAGCATAAGCCTCCCGCGGCGTGTTGCCGCGGGAGTGCGCGAAAGTAGAGAAGGGCGCATGGTGGATGCCTAGGCTCCCGGAGGCGATGAAGGACGTGACAAGCTGCGAAAATCCGCGGGGAGGCGCAAGTGGCCTTTGATCCGCGGGTGTCCGAATGGGACAACCCGTCACCTTGAAGGGGTGACATCCGCCGGTGGCGGAGGCCAACGCGGGGAACTGAAACATCTTAGTACCCGCAGGAAAAGAAAATAACAATGATTCCCCCAGTAGTGGCGAGCGACCGGGGAAGAGCCCAAACCGTCCGTGTTACGGCACGGGCGGGGTTGTAGGACCGCGCCGTTGGCCCATGCCCGCGAGTGGAACCCTCTGGAAAGTGGGGCCGTAGGGCATGACAGCTGCGTACACGCAGCGGGTATGGGCCATAGCGGTATCCTGAGTAGCGCGGGACACGAGGAATCCAGCGTGAATCAGCCGGGACCATCCGGCAAGGCTAAATACTCCCGGGAGACCGATAGTGTACCAGTACCGTGAGGGAAAGGTGAAAAGAACTCCGGACAGGAGAGTGAAAGAGCCCCTGAAACCATGCGCCTACAAGCGGTCGGAGCACGCAAGTGTGACGGCGTGCCTTTTGCATAATGAACCTACGAGTTGCCGTGTCCGGCGAGGTTAAGCGGCATGATCCGCGCAGCCGGAGCGAAAGCGAGTCTGAAGAGGGCGCGCAGTCGGATGCGGCAGACGCGAAACCGAGTGATCTACCCTTGTCCAGGATGAAGTCCGGGTAACACCGGATGGAGGTCCGCACCAATAAGCGTTGAAAAGCTTCTGGATGAGGTGAGGGTAGGAGTGAAAGGCCAATCAAACTCGGAGATAGCTCGTACTCCCCGAAATGCATTTAGGTGCAGCCTCGTCGTATGATCCGGCATGAGGTAGAGCGACTGATAGGATGCGAGGGCTTCACCGCCTGTCAAGTCCTGACAAACTCCGAATGCTTGCCGGAATTAGGCGGGAGTGAGGGCGCGGGTGCTAAGGTCCGCGCCCGAGAGGAGAAGAATCCTGACCGCCGTCT